>NZ_JBQENJ010000003.1:0-222469 GCF_052044665.1 Chryseobacterium sp. 22532 | reverse complement strand
AGTTCACTTTTCACAATTAAAGTCAATAGTCAATTTTGCTGCGCAAGTGAAAGGTTAATGGTAACCTTCACTAATAATTCACTGCAAAGCAGATTCACTATTGACAATTCACTTTTACAATTGAAGTCACTGGTCAATTTTGCTGCGCAAGTCAAATGTCAATGATAATCCTACCAAAAAACTCACTGTGAAGCGGGATTTCCTACTGACAATTCACGCTTAAGCAGCTAATAGTCAATGATAATCTCCGTTGACAAGCAAATTCACAATTCGTAATTGACAAATCACTAAAAATGCCTAAATTTGTACGCTTTTAGAAAAATAAGAAATGCAATTATCAGAACAAGAAATCATTAGAAGAGAAAAGCTGAATAAGCTTACTGAAATGGGAATTAATGCATTCCCTGCGGAGGAGTATACCATTACAGATACTACAGAATCTATAAAACAGGATTTTTCTGAAAATAAACAGGTGAAGATCGCTGGTAGATTGATGTCCCGCAGAATTCAGGGGAAGGCTTCTTTTGCTGAATTGCAGGACTCTAAAGGTAAGATCCAGGTTTATTTTAACAGAGACGAGATCTGTCCGGGTGAAGATAAAGAGCTTTATAATGAAGTGTATAAGCACCTTTTGGATATCGGTGATATTATCGGTATTGAAGGAACCTTATTCACTACTCAGGTAGGAGAAATGACAATTTTGGTAAAAAACTTTACGCTTCTTACCAAAGCTTTACGTCCGCTTCCTCAGGCTAAAACTGATGAAAATGGAGTAGTGCACGACGGATTTACAGATCCTGAATTGAGATACAGACAGCGTTATGTAGATTTAACGGTTAATCCACAGGTAAAAGAAATCTTTGTAAAGAGAACAAAAATGTTCAATGCAATGAGAACTTTCTTTAACGATGCCGGATATTTTGAGGTAGAAACACCTATCCTGCAGTCGATTCCTGGAGGAGCGGCAGCAAAACCGTTTATCACGCATCACAATGCTTTAGATATTCCGTTATATTTAAGAATTGCCAACGAATTATATCTGAAAAGACTTATCGTAGGAGGTTTCGACGGGGTTTATGAGTTCTCTAAAAACTTCAGAAATGAAGGAATGGACAGAACGCACAATCCTGAATTTACAGCTATGGAGATCTATGTAGCTTACAAAGACTACAACTGGATGATGGATTTCACAGAAAAACTTCTGGAATTCTGTGCAGTTCAGGTGAATGGAAGTGCGGAATCTACTTTCGGAGAGCATACCATTAACTGGAAGGCGCCTTATCCAAGAGTTTCTATGACGGAAGCGATCCAAAAATATACAGGTTTCGATATCACTGGAAAAACTGAACAGGAATTGTTTGATTTTGCCAAATCTATCGGAATTGATGTGAATGAAACGATGGGTAAAGGAAAATTAATTGATGAAATCTTCGGTGAAAAATGTGAAGGAAACTTCATCCAGCCGACGTTTATCACGGATTACCCGATTGAAATGTCTCCTTTGACAAAGAAACACAGAAGCAAAGAAGGCTTAACAGAGCGTTTTGAATTAATGGTTTGTGGAAAAGAAATTGCAAACGCTTATTCAGAGCTTAATGATCCAATCGATCAAAGAGAGCGTTTTGAATCCCAGATGGCCTTATCAGAAAGAGGAGATGATGAAGCGATGTTCATTGACCAAGATTTCTTAAGAGCACTGGAATACGGTATGCCTCCAACTTCCGGATTAGGAATCGGTATGGACAGATTAATCATGTTCTTAACGAACAACGCATCTATCCAGGAAGTATTATTCTTCCCTCAGATGAGACCGGAAAAAACAGTTCCTCAGATTGAATTAGGTGAAGATGAAAAAGTGATCCTTGAAATCCTTAATTCTCAGGAAGAACCGTTTACACTAGCTGAAGTGAAAGAAAGAAGCCAGTTATCCGGTAAAAAGTGGGATAAAGCTTCTAAAACTTTGACTAAGAATAATCTTGTGAAAGTAGATAAGATTGATGATCAGCTTTTGATGAAACTGATATAATCTAGAATATGAAATAAATATAAACCGGTACAGAATCACTCTGTACCGGTTTCTTTTTTCCATTTACGCAGCTGAGTCCTGAAATTCTTAAACGGTGCTACGGTATTGATATGTATCCATTTCCAGACAGGCCATTTTGCGGGTGTTGTAGCCCACTTTCTCTGTTCAGGAACAAATAATGTTTCATAATCAAGGGTTTCAATCCATTCTACAATCTCATTGACCTGATTCTTCAGAATCTCTCTTTGCTGATGAAGGCTTAAATCTCTGTATTCTTTATAAAAAGTTTCATATAAACCACCTAGATTATTCCACTTATACCCCGGTGCGGGAGTCTGTACCGTTATTCCTTTCTTTTCATCCGATTCCCATTGCAATAAAAGACTGGTCCACCCCAGTTGATAGGATATATTCTGTGAAGGGCTTTTATCAACTCCCGGTTTCAGAAGATCTTTTTCGTTCTCGGGAATGTCATTAAACTCTTTATCATAAAGCAGATAATTCTCTTTTATAGCTTCTATAAGTTCGGTTTTGTCTTTATACTGAATCATATCTTACTTTCTCTGCTTACTGAATGAAGCCATCAGGTAAAATAAAAACGGAAGAATAAACAAAGAGCCGAGCATCAATGCCCAACCCAGAGCATTAATAGTTTTTGGAGGAGCCATGTGTTCAAGTAATGAAAGATGTTGTCCGTTTCCGAGCAATATGATATCGGGATTATGCTGGTAAGTGGCTGCAACCAAGATCATTACCATCTGGAACCCTGCCAGTGCACGTACAGGAAGCAGTTTCCGGTGATGCAGGGCACGGAGGATCAATGCTAAAGCTACTGTAGCAAAGGAAATTGCCATAACGCCCAATGGTTTTGAAAATACCCACATCACCAAAGGAATATCGGAAATATAGGCTGTTAAAAACACCAGCATACCTGTGATTACGACAAAGACCATAGTTTGTTTAGATTTTTTGATCATCAATGTAAGATCAGCCTTATCACGGGTTTCTCTTAATGAAAAGATAGAAGCCAGATATGCACATAATGATACGGTAAACAAACCTACGGAAACACCGAACCAGTTCAGCCAGCTGAAAATATATAAGTCCAGAAATCCAACCGCATCCGGATTAATGGAATGTGAAACGGTAGCCGCTGCAATCAGTCCTAAGAAAAATGGAGTTAACAGACTTGCGTAGTAAAAGATTTGGGTATATAAAATCTGCCAGTTATCTTTTACAGCATCATAGTGTCTGAAAGTAAAAGCTGTTCCCCTTGCAATAATTCCCAAAAGCATCAGAACCAGAGGAATATGAAGATAGGTCGACATGGTGGTGTAAATCTCAGGAAATCCTACAAAAAGAATAACGATCGCAATGATCAGCCACATATGATTGGCTTCCCAAACGGGTGCGATGGATTGGTACATGATCTCCTCTGTTTTATGACGTGCTTTTTTATGGGTAAAAAGCTCAACAATCCCGGCGCCGAAATCAGCACCGCCCAAAATGATATAAAGGCAGATAGAAAGCCACAGAAATCCTATAACAACGTAGATCATGATTTTTTGTTTTTATCGTTAAACTGAGCGTCTGTAGGGTCATAAAGTTTCGGTACCATCTGGATCTGTCTTCTTAAAAGAAAGATAATAATCAGGGATAATGACACAAAAATAGCCGTAAAAAAGTAAAATGAATACTGTATTCCCGGCATAGGCGTTACAGCATCTGCTGTTTTCATAATTCCATAAATGATCCATGGTTGTCTTCCGACCTCTGTTACTGTCCATCCTGCCTCCAAAGCGATATATCCGAAAGGTGTTGCGAACAGGAATGTTTTTAAAAGCCAGTTTTTAGTCAGCCATTCCTTTTTAAAGAAGAAGGCATACAGATAAATACTTCCGATGATAATCATGACCACACCGAAGAAGATCATAATTTGGAAAGCGTAATGCACAACAGCTACCGGAGGCCATTCATCACGCGGAAAATCATTTAACCCTTTTACTTCATGGTTGAAATCATTGCTTACCAGGAAGCTTAAAACTTTTGGAATTTTTACTGCATATTTCACTTCTCCTTTTTCTTCATCAGGAATTCCGCCAATAACGAAAGGTGCTCCTTTTTCAGTTTCAAAGTGAGCCTCCATTGCGGCAAGTTTAATAGGTTGTCTTTCCGCAACGGATTTAGCCGCTACATCACCGCTTAAAGGCGCTCCAAATGCCCCAATTAATGCAAATCCTGCAGCAATTCTGAATGCTTTCGTATGGAATTCCACATTCTTTTTCTTCATAATTAAAAAAGCATGAACCCCTGCAACGGCAAATCCTGTCGCACAGAATGCAGCAACTGTCATATGAAGAGCCTGAGGAAACCATGCATCATTGAACATAGCCTTTATAGGATCTATATTGGTATATTGCCCATTGATATAATCAAAACCTGTCGGCGAATTCATCCAGGCATTAGCTGCCACAACCAGAATTCCGGAAGCGAGTCCGCTTAATCCTACCAGAAATCCACAGAACCAATGGAACCATTTGTTGAATTTTTCCCATCCATAAAGAAAGAATCCTATAGCAATAGCCTCAATAAAAAATGCAGTCCCTTCAAGAGAAAACGGCATTCCGAAAATCGGTCCGGCATGTTTCATGAATCCCGGCCACAGAAGGCCAAGCTCAAAAGAAAGCATGGTCCCCGAAACGGCACCGGTTGCAAAAAGAATGGCAACTCCCTTGCTCCAGGCTTTTGTAAGGCCTTTATATACTTCATTATTGGTTTTAAGATATTTCCAGTGAGCGAAGGCCATCAGAAAAGGCATTACCATTCCCACACAGGCGAAAATGATATGAAAGCCCAGTGAGAGAGCCATCTGCGCGCGGGCAGCAATAAAATCATCCATATAATCAACTTTTGAGTAAATAAATTTAAGCATAAAATACGGATGTATAATATGATTTTATACAGATGATATTTGAGAAATAGGTAATAACTTTAAGCTTTTTTAGATAAAACAGTACTCTTGGTTTTAATAAAAACTCTCATCTTTTTTGACATATTTTAACTTTCATAAGTCGAAAAAAATCACGATATTTGTAGGTCTTTGCATTAGGCAAAATTTATTAATTTTATATGAGTCAAAAACAATATACAGCTAGCAGTATCCAGGCCTTAGAGGGTATGGAACACGTTCGACTAAGACCATCAATGTACATTGGAGATGTAGGAGTAAGAGGTCTTCATCATTTGGTTTATGAAGTAGTAGATAACTCTATTGACGAGGCTTTGGCAGGGTATTGCGATACCATTTTGGTAACCATCCACAAAGGGGAGAGTATCTCTGTAAAAGATAACGGTAGAGGAATTCCTGTAGATTTTCACGAAAAAGAACAAAAATCTGCTTTAGAGGTTGTCATGACTAAAATTGGAGCAGGTGGAAAATTTGATAAAGATTCTTACAAAGTATCCGGAGGTCTTCACGGAGTGGGAGTATCTTGTGTGAATGCACTTTCTACTTTATTGGTGGCTACAGTAAGCCTTAACGGGAAATTATATCAACAGAAATATTCAGAGGGTAAAGCCCTTGCAGATGTTGCTGAAATAGGAACTACCACTGAAAGAGGAACAGAAGTTTTCTTCCAGCCAGATGCTACGATCTTTCAGGAAACAGTTTACAACTATGATACCCTTGCAACAAGGTTACGTGAACTGGCTTTTCTTAACAAAGGAATTACAATAACGCTTGTTGATGAAAGAGCAGAGAACGAAGACGGATCTTTCGCGATGGAAGTTTTCCATTCAGAAGGAGGTTTAAAGGAATTCGTTGAATTTATCGACGGAAACAGGGAATCTATCATGGAGAATGTAATTTTCATGGAAGCGGAAAGAGATGATATTCCTGTAGAAGTTGCTATGCGTTATAACACGTCATTCAGCGAAAATCTCCACTCTTATGTAAATAATATCAATACCCATGAAGGGGGAACTCACCTTGCTGGCTTCAGACGTGCTTTGACAAGAACGTTGAAGAAGTATGCTGATGATTTAGGAATCCCACAAAAAGAAAAAGTAGAAATTACAGGAGATGATTTCCGTGAAGGGCTGACCGCTGTAATTTCTGTAAAAGTAATGGAACCTCAGTTTGAAGGACAGACCAAAACAAAACTGGGAAACTCCGAAGTTTCAGGTGCTGTAGATAAAATAGTAGGGGAAATGCTTACTAATTTCTTAGAAGAAAACCCTAATGAAGCGAAAATTATCGTTCAGAAAGTGGTTTTAGCTGCAAAAGCAAGACAAGCTGCTAAGAAGGCCCGTGAAATGGTTCAGAGAAAATCTCCGATGGGAGGCTCAGGACTTCCGGGGAAATTATCTGACTGTTCATCCAAAGATCCGGCAGAATCTGAACTATTCTTAGTAGAGGGAGATTCCGCAGGTGGAACTGCGAAACAAGGTAGAGACAGACATTTCCAGGCTATTTTACCATTAAGAGGTAAAATCCTGAACGTTGAAAAATCTATGCTTCACAAAGTATATGATAACGAGGAAATTAAGAATATCTATACCGCTCTTGGAGTTTCTGTAGGTACAGAAGAAGACAGCAAAGCCTTAAATATGGCTAAACTGAGATATCATAAAGTAGTGATTATGACCGATGCCGATATTGACGGTTCTCACATCTCCACTCTGATTCTTACCTTCTTCTTCAGATTTATGAAGGAACTTATTGAGAACGGATATATTTATATTGCTCAGCCACCTTTATATTTATTAAAGAAAGGAAACAAAAAAGTATATGCCTACAACGAGAAAGAGCGTGAAGAATTTACTTTAGAAATGGCTCCGGACGGAAAAGGTGTAGAAGTTCAGCGTTATAAAGGTCTTGGGGAAATGAACCCTGAACAGCTTTGGGAAACAACTCTTAACCCTGAGCACAGAATTTTAAAGCAGGTAACGATTGATAATGCAGTAGAGGCTGACAACATATTCTCAATGTTGATGGGAGATGAGGTTCCGCCAAGAAGAGAATTTATCGAGAAAAATGCAAAATATGCTAAGATCGACGCATAATTGTTATTAAAAATATATTAAGAAAAGCTTCTATTTATTAGAAGCTTTTTTTATATTTGGTGCAAACCAATAAAAAATAATACTATGTTAACTCTTTTACAAACAGACCCTTATGATGGGTCCGATGCAATGTCGGGTGCAGTAGCTGCAGGACTGGGAATGGGCACTATGATCTTCGGATTGCTTATTTATATATTTTATGGATACTGTATGTATAAAATATTTCAGAAAGCTGGCAGGGAAGATGCGTGGGCAGCTTTTGTACCGGTCTATAATATAATTGTACTGCTGGATATTGTAAAGAAACCAATTTGGTGGATCATTTTGTTCTTTATTCCTTTTGCTAATCTCTATGCATCATGGGTGGTCAATGACAGATTGGCGAAAGCTTTTGGTAAGGAAACCCCGGTTTATACCATTCTTTTGTTTTTCTTTGGATTTATTTTCGTGCCAGTTCTGGCTTTCAGCAGCGATAAATATGACAGCAACAGAATTCCCAATGATCAATGATTGATAATTAAAAAGATATTGGAAGACTTCAGAAATGGAGTCTTTTTTTATGTCTTTATTTAAAAGTGGAAAAATTTTAAATATAATGTTGAAAAAAAGAATTTCACGAAAAAATGATAAAAACATCCTCAATTAGAGATATAAACTGTTAAAATTATAATATGAAAGGGCTTTGATAATGAAGCCTTTTCTATTAGTATTGTTCTTTATATTAAAATAAAAATTTAACATCTATTAAGATTTTATTATTTTTGCCCCAACTTTAATAACCATGATGAAAATTATAATTATTGGGGCCTTATCTACAGCCTCTTTATATTTTGCACAGACCTATCCTGTTTCTGCCATTCCTGAAAACCTGAAGAAAAATGCCAATGTTGTGATCAGGAAGGATTTTACAACGGCGCAGATTAATAAAATTGATGAAATAAAGTATCAGCATCATACAGTAATCACAGTTTTAAACAAAGATGGCGATTCTAAAGCGCAGGTTTATATTCCCTATCAAAAAGGAGACAATATTTCTGATGTTAAAGTTACCGTATATGATGAATCCGGAAAGAAAGTAAAGAGCTTTTCAAAATCAGATTTTGGTGACTTTGCCAACAATACACAAGGTGTATTTTATTCGGATAGCAGGATCCTAGCATTACCGTATACTTCTGCTTATTATCCCTATACAATTGATTTTTCGTATCAGATTACCGATGAGAATACGGTTTTTATTCCTGATTTTATACCGTTTTCTTCTCCCAATATATCTTTAGAAGAAGCTGGATTTAAAGTTATTAATAAGTCCGGGATTGACCTTAAAACGAAAACCTATCCTTCAAAATATAGCTATGCTTCCGTGTCCGTAGCTGATAATGGCAATGAAAAGACCTATTCCTATAAAAGTATTCCGGCAATAGATGATGCCTTGATGCTGCCTCAGCCTGAAAAGATCTTGCCTAAGGTAAGTTTTGCTCTTGCCAAATTCAACCTGGAAGGCAAGCAGGGAATATTGAGCAGCTGGACAGATTTTGGTACCTGGTATTATACTAACCTGGTAGAGCCTGTTTCTGCATCTACTCCGGCCATTAAAGCTGAAGTGGCTGCTTTGAAACTGGAAGGCACAACGGAGGAGAAAGTGAAAAAGATTTATCAGCATATGCAGTCGAAAACCAGGTATATCTTTGTTGGGTTGGGAATCGGGGGATGGTTGCCAATGCTTCCGGACGAAGTTCAGAAGAAAGGGTATGGAGACTGTAAAGGGCTTACCAATTACATGAAAACCTTATTGAATGAAGCAGGAATTCCTTCTCATTACTGCGTGATCAATTCCGGCTCATCACAGGTCTCTTTCGATCCGGATTTTCCATCCATGGGTGGAAACCATGCGATTCTGATGGTGCCTACGGAAAAAGGAAACATCTGGCTGGAAAACACCTCCCAGCAGATTGCTTTTAACCATTTAAGCTACAGCACTACCGACAGAAATGTTCTTGCTGTAACCAAAAAAGGGATCGAACTTATCAATACACCTACCTATACAGCCGAACAGAACAGAGAAAAGCAGATATTTAAAATTAATCTTACAGAAGACAACAGCATCAACGGAGAAATCCAGTTTGCTTATACCGGAAGTCAGTATGATAATAATTTGCCTTATGCTTATTTATCGCCAAAAGAAAGAATTGAGGCTATGAAAGCAAGATTTGATGTTCTGAATTTTGAGAAAGTTGAAATGAAAGACTTTGTGAATGATAAGGACAATGCAGTGATAAAATTCAATGTGGATTTTAAAGCCAACAATTACTCTAAAAATACAGGAACGAACTTAATTTTCAGAGCAGTGCCTATTTTTACGAATAATTACTATAAATCAGATGAAAACAGAGAGCTTCCATTTGAGATAGGGCAGTCTTTCCAGGATGAATATGAGATTGATTTTATCATTCCAAAAAATTATAAAATTGATGAAGTCCCGGAAAATATGACCATCAATTCAGAATTCGGGACCTATAAACTGAACATAGTAAAAAATGGCGAATCGTTGAAAGTCACACGCTTCATTAAAATTAACAAAGGGATATTTCCGAAAGAAAAATACAACGATTACGTGAGTTTCCGAAAAAAGACCCTGAATATTGATAATTCCAAAATCTTACTGACAAAAATCTAACCATGAAAAAAATAATACTAACAGCGTTCTGCTTCGGAACTTTGATCCATATAAACGGCCAGAAGCATGAGTTTCTTGATCCTCCGAAATTTGACAATGCTGATCTTTCCAAAGCGAAATCAACGCTGGATGAAAATGCGCCGGTGGAAATTTTATATAAATCAGTACATTTTGATGTTGATACCTCTACAGGGAACCTTAGAAAAAAGGTGTTTTACAGAGTCAAAATCTATGATAAAGATAAAGCAGAAGACTGGCTGAACCTTGAAATCCCGTTATACAAAAGTACTGGTGGCAATGAAGAGCTGCTAAATAAAATGAAAGCTTTTGTATATAACCTCGAAAACGGAGCCGCCACCGCTACAAAAGTAGATAAGAGTTCAAAATACAAGAGCAAGGAAAGTAAATATATAACCATTACCAAATTTGCTTTTCCCAATGTAAAGAACGGATCGGTTATAGAATACCAGTATGAAGTTTTGTCTCCGTTTTTATATTCAGTTCCGCAGATCGTAATCGAGTCTGATGCGCCTTCTCTGTACACGGAATATATTCTGGACAGCCCTTCGCATGTAGCTTATAATGTGAATTATACAGGCTCACTAACTCCAAAGTACAGGATGGTGGAAGAAAAGACAATGTACGGAATGCCATTTAAAACCTATAGATTCGGGTATGAAAATCTGAAAGGATTCAAAACTGAAAAGTTTGTTAAAAATGACAGAAATTACCGCACAAAAGTAAGTGCAGAGCTTCATTCCACTAATTTTAGAGAGCTTAAAATGCATTCCTCTTCCTGGGAAGAAATCAAAGAGAAGCTGTATAAAGACGAAGATTTTGGTGAAGAGCTGAAAAAAACGAAACTCGTTAAAGAAAATGTATCCTCAATTATTTCAGGCCTCAATTCCGATGCAGAAAAAGCTGATGCCATTTTCAATTATGTAAAAAATACATTCACCTGGAACAAAGACAGAGGAATTTATACAGAAGACGGAATAAAGAAACTGATAGAAACCAAAACCGGAAATGCTGCAGAAATAAACCTTTTGCTTGTCATGATGCTTAGAGAAGCAGGACTGAAAGCAGATCCTCTTGTTATTTCCACTGTAGACAACGGCTTGATCAACCTGACATCTCCCAGCATAGTCGGGATGAATTTTGTTATTGCAACGGTTAAGATAAAAGACAGCCTTAATCTCTATGATGCCACTTCAAAACAGTCATCAATGAATAATCTTCCCCCAAGAGACTGGAATGAGTATGGTGTACTCATGGCTAAAGATAAAGCACTGCTGATGCAGATGGGAAATACCACTACAAGTTTCAATTATCTTACTACAGAAGCAAAAATCAATGAAGATGGCAGTATTTCCGGAACATATTCCGACAAGGATACCGGTTCATATGCGATGTTTGCCAAGGAAAGCTATGACGAGAATGCTGAAAAATATAAAAAACAATATAAAGAAAACTTCTCAATAGATTTTACGGGAATTGAAACCAAGGCTCTGGAAAACGGTGATTTCGAAAGTACAATGAAATTTTCCTCAGACAACCTGATCGATAAGATAGGAAAGAAAATGATCATCAACCCAATGCTTTTTTTGAGCAAAAATTCCAATGAATTTGACCAGACTGATGAAAGAAAATATCCGATTGATTTTATCTCTTCAATTACTAAAGTAAAAAAAGTAATCCTTGAAATACCGGAAGGCTATGTTATAGAAGCAATGCCTAAAAGTAAAAAGATTGTTACCGAAGATAAAGAAATTGAATACAGCTATATTGCTGAACAGAAAGGTAATAAGCTTGAAATAATCTCTACCACAAAAATTGCCAGTCCGGATTATCCAAAAGAATACTATCCTGCATTCAAACAGATTTGGGGAACCGCCTCAAAAAGTGAGAACCAGGTGATAAGCCTGATCAAAAAATCATAGAAGAGAATTTCCTCAGACCGATTATTAGATCAAATAAAAATAATTTTGCAAAACCATTCATTTTTGAATGGTTTTTGCATTACTTCCAGAAATATATAATTATGAAAAACACTATTGCTGTCCTGGCAGTTTCTTCCCTTCTCGCTTTTTCAGCCTGTAAAAAAGGAGAAAATACAACATTATCTGATAAAACAGAAACCTCTCAAACTGAAAAATTCATAGTGGATTCCGTGAAAGTGAGTGACTCTTCAAAGATTGCAGATTCATTAACCATAGGTTTCACTTCCAAACTGCTTGTTTTTCCAACGCTGAAAGACAAACAATTGCTGGACAGTATTTATTTTCAAAATAAGGGAATCAAAGATTTCTCTAAAAAAGGACTGCAGGCTTTTCTGGATAATGAGAAAAACAAATATTTTAATTCTGTAAAAAGTGACAGTAAAGACTGGCTTTCAGATATTTCCTATGCACAGAAATGGTATACAAATACCCATATGAACCTGGTTTCAACTGATAACGATTATATGCATATTGGATATGTATGGAGTTCCTATGAAGGCGGTGCTCATGATAATTATGGGTTTTCAGAAAGAGTTTTCGACCTTAAAAACAATAAAAAACTGGAACTTAAAGCTATTACTTCAATGCCGAAAGGTCAACTTGAAGCTATATTAATGAAGAATATTAATAAAGTACATAGCGGTACAACAGATAATAAAGGAGAAGTAAAGAATTCAGACATGCTGCTGGTAGAAGTCATTCCTGCAACGGATAATTTCTACTTTGATCAGAAAAACCTCTATTTCCATTACAGCCCTTATGAAATTACCGCCTTTGCAGCCGGAGATATTGTTATTCCTGTATCCTGGGAAGAACTGAAAGGAACACTGAATGCAGAATTCAAAGAAAGAATGAAAATAAAGTAAATTAATGCTTCCGGATCTGGAAGCATTTTCTATTTTTGCGGTAATGGAAAAAGTAGCTTTTATCATTAATCCCTTTTCGGCCAAAAAAAATTATCAGCCGTTTCTTGATGAACTTCAAAAAAAGGTTGACAATCCCTTATATTATATCTCCGAATCTATTCCGGCGACAGATGATTTTATCAGGACAAATTTTGATCATATTGATATTTTTGTAGCTATAGGAGGGGACGGAACTATTTCCACCGTGGCAAGAAATCTTATTAATACGGACAAAATTCTGGCGATTTTTCCGGCCGGATCAGGCAATGGATTTTCCAATGAGACTAAATTCAGCAAAAACTTGGATGAACTTTTAGAAAAAATTAAAACCAGAGCATCCAGAAAGATCGATACCTTTACTGTTAATGAAAGACTTTCCATTAATGTTTCAGGAACCGGATTTGACGGAAAAGTGGTGAAAGAATTCGAAAAAACCAACCGTGGGTTCAAAAACTATATCAAAGTATCCCTGAAAACATTCTTTAACTATAAGCCTATC
Source organism: Chryseobacterium sp. 22532 (assembly GCF_052044665.1). NCBI lineage: Bacteria > Pseudomonadati > Bacteroidota > Flavobacteriia > Flavobacteriales > Weeksellaceae > Chryseobacterium > Chryseobacterium sp. 22532. The sequence continues at coordinate 209,301 of NZ_JBQENJ010000003.1, read as the reverse complement.
AAAGTTAAATTTTTTGATGAAGCCTATCAGCAGTACAATGGAAAATACCTGATGCTGAATATAGCCAATACACGCCAGTTCGGAAACAATGCTTATATCGCTCCCAACGCAAGTAAAAGTGACGGGTTGGTAGATATGGTGCTGGTAAAAAAATTCCCGCTGACCTACTCAGCTCTTTTTGCCTTCAGAATGTTTACCAAAAGACTGAAAGATGATGAATACGTAACGTATCTGCCCGTTTCGGAAATTTCATTTAAAGTAACGACCAAAAACTGGCATCTTGACGGTGAATTCAATAAAATAAAATCACCGGTTCATGTGAAAGTTTTACCAGCCAGCCTGAATATTTTGGTATAACTGTTTCTGAATTATTTCCAGTAATTTTTCATCAGATCGGCAATCCAGTCGGGCTGTTTGATCGCAGCTTTGGGCTGAAATTCCTTAAATACAGGTTTGATATCCAGTACCGGTGTTCCGTCAATAGCATCAAGAAACTTAACTTTAAGCGTTCTGCCGTTATGTTCCAGTAATTCAACGGTTGAAAGTCCTATTGTGTTAGGCCTGTCTTTTTTACGCTGGCCAAAAATACCTGTCATAGGATAATCTGGATTCCCTCTCGGATGTCCTGAAAAAACAATATCTTCCTTTTTTACCTTATCAAAATAATAAATGATTTCAAGATGTGAGAATTTTGAAATATTGCTGAAAGCTTCTGTTGGAATATGGTCAGCCAGTTCAATCTCGGCAATGATGGTTTCCCAGTGATCATCTATTGGTTCCGTCCGGGAATTCTTGACTGTTGCTATAGGTTGGAGTGTTATTTCCATTGAATTAATATTTTAATGATCAGGTATTTTGTCCGTTTCAAAAGTTCTAAATTTCTAATTTTTTCTCAATTTCATTCGGATGATCCAGGCAATATTGCAGTTGGGTTTTATCCAGTTGCTTCTCCCAGTTGGCTACAACTACTGTAGCCACCGAGTTTCCAATCACGTTCGTTAAAGCCCTGCATTCGCTCATGAATTTATCGATTCCCAGAATAAGAGTCATTCCTGCTATTGGAATTTCAGGAACAACAGCCAGTGTTGCGGCTAATGTTACAAAGCCTGCTCCCGTAACACCCGCAGCGCCTTTTGAGCTTAGCATGGCTACCAAAAGCAGCATCAGCTGTTTTTCCAGCGGAAGATGAATATTCAGGGCCTGGGCAATAAACAGTGAAGCCAGGGTCATATAAATGTTTGTTCCGTCCAGGTTAAAAGAATATCCTGTAGGAACCACAAGCCCCACGATCGCTCTTGAACAGCCTGCCTTTTCCAGCTTTTCCATAATTCCCGGAAGCGCTGATTCAGAAGAGCTGGTTCCTAAAACCAATAGAAGTTCCTCTTTCAGGTAAAACATCAGTTTTAAAATACTGAATCCATTATACCATGCAACCGCTCCCAAAACAATGATAACGAAAAGAATGGAAGTGATATAGAATGTTCCTACTAAAAATATTAGGTTCAATACAGAATGAAGACCATATTTCCCAATCGTAAATGCCATTGCGCCAAAAGCTCCGATTGGAGCCAGCTTCATCAGCATATGGACAATTTTAAAAATAGGGGTAGAAAGATCCTGTAAGAAATCCGTTACTTTCTGGCTTTTTTCTTTAGTCAGAACCAGGGCAACCCCCATGAGAATAGCCACCAAAAGAACCTGGAGTATATTTTCACCTACCAGCGGACTGAAAAGTGTTTCAGGAATAATATTCATGATAAAGCCCGTCAGGGTCGTGTCGTGAGCCTTTTGCTGATATTGCGAAACATCGCCTGACAGGGTAGCAGGATCAATATTTAAACCATGTCCCGGCTGTAAAATATTTCCTACAATTAATCCGATAATCAGGGCTAAGGTGGAAAATGTAAAGAAATAAATCATTGCTTTTACCGCAATACGTCCGACTTTTTTAAGGTCAGTCATATGGGCGATTCCTAAAGTAAGGGTAATGAAGATCACCGGAGCGATGATCATTTTTACCAGTTTGATAAATCCATCACCGAGTGGCTTCATTTTTTCGCCCAGCTCGGGATAGAACCTTCCGAGAAGTATACCTGCTGCTATGGCAATAATAACTTGAAAATAAAGCTGCTGATAGAATTTTTTAGCCTTCAAAGGATTCTTTTTTAGATTTTGAAAGCGGAAAATTAAGAATTTTTATTTTAAAACATGACGAAAGTCAGTTAAAACTGATGATGAAGAAAGGAGATGGGAGATGGAGGTGCTGGAAATTCTGGAAGTTTAGGATAATAAGAGTAGTGGATAAAATAATGCTTCGACTCCGCTCAGCATGACCACGTTGATGTAAACTGTGTCATGCTGAGCGGAGTCGAAGCATGTATAAATAGAACCCCGGATTTTGCTTATTCCACTGCTACAGAATCATCTCCGCGGCCGTCTGCCACAGCATGAATGTTTCCGTTGTCGTCCATCAGGATCAGTTCTGTTTTTCCGATATATTTTATTTTTTCAATCACATAGTTTTTACTTTTGAGAGCCGTGATCGTACTTTCAGGGAAATTATTTTCTACCGTAATTTTCTCAGGAAGCCATTGATGATGAAATTTCGGGGCGTTCACAGAGATGTTGGCATTCAGTTTAAAATCTACCACATTAACGATAGACTGATAAACCGAAGTAGGAATCGTTGTTCCGCCTGGTGTTCCGACCACCATATATGGCTTTCCATTTTTAAGCAGGATAGTAGGAGTCATAGAAGAAAGCATTCTCTTATTAGGCTGTATAGAATTGGCCTCTCCGCCTACGGCTCCGAACATATTCGGAACTCCGGGCTTAATTGAGAAGTCATCCATTTCATTATTTAAAAAGAACCCTGCTCCGGAAACCACAACTTTACTTCCGTAATATCCATTAAGTGTAGTTGTTACAGACGCTGCATTTCCTTCTTTATCTATAACAGAAATATGGGTGGTCTGGGTAGATTCTTTTGGCTGGCTGATGATTTTTCCAACTTCTGAACTTGGTGTTGCTTTACTGAAGCTGAAGCTTTTCCATCTATTCTTTAAATACGAATCCGAAGTAAGAAAGGTAGTTTTGTCCTCAATAAAATCCGGATCGCCCATATATTCTGCCCTGTCTGCAAAAGCTCTTCTTTCTGCCTCCGTCATGATCTGCACAGCCTCTGTTGAATTTTGCTGATATTTTTCCAGGTTTTCGTATCCGGCCATCGTCAGCATTTGGGCAAGCAGTACACCACCACTGGACGGAAGAGGCATAGTGACCACACGATTTCCCTTATAATCGAATTCCAAAGGTTTTCTTTCTGCCGTTTTATAGCTTTTAAGATCCTCCAAAGTAATGATGCCATTGCCTTTCTTCATTTCCGAAACCATAAGCTCAGCAGTTTTTCCTTCATAGAATCCTTTTGCTCCCAGTTTCTGGATCAATCTCAATGTTGCAGCCAGTTCTTTCTGAACTAAAAGATCACCGGCCTTCCAGGGAGTATCTTTTACAAAAGCAATAGAGGATTTGTTATGTTTTAAGAAATTTTCTTTGTGTGTATTCAGCATATTGGCTTCCATTTCGGTAATGGTAAACCCTTTTTCCGCAAGATCAATAGCAGGCTGAATGATTTTATCCATCGGAAGCTTACAGTACTTTAAGGTCGAAAAAAATCCGGAGATACTTCCCGGTACACCTACCGCCAGTCTTCCGTATTGGGAAAGATCTGTATCCGCCTTTCCGTTTTTATCAACGTACATATCCTTAGACGCTTTTTTCGGAGCTGTTTCTCTATAATCGAGAGTAAATTTTTCACCATTATTTTTAACGCCTACCAAAAAGCCGCCACCACCGATGTTTCCTGCCTGCGGATAAACTACGGCAAGAGCATATTGTGTTGCTACAACAGCATCGTAGGCATTTCCACCCATCTTCATCACTTCGGCTCCTGCTTCGCTGGCAAGGGGATGAGCAGAAACCACCACACCTTTATTCTTTACTTTTACCTCCTTTATAATATTGAAATCAGTAAACTGAGCAGATGAAAAATTAAATGCCATAAATAAGGCAGCAAGAAATATTCGCTTCATAAGATTATGTTTTTAAGACAAAAGTAGATAATTTTAAAGAAACTGACCTTTCTTTAATGGGTGTTTATCACGAGATCAGCCGAAAAGTAAGTAAACTATTTATTGAATTGTGTATTTGATATGTAAAAAATCAATAGTATTGATAATATTTATTTAAATATTGTTATTTTTGTAATTATTTTTTAAAGTAATCTTTATTTTGTTGTTTTTAATGTATTTTTATAAGATCAATTGCCACTTAAAAAAATACATATGAATAAAAATTACCAAAAAATTGCTTTGCTTGGAGTATTGTTTTTTATTTCAGCAAATGCCAATGCGCAAACTAAGGATTCAATAAAGACCAACCAGGTGGATGAAGTAAAGATCACCATTGGTTCACGTAATAAGGCAAGGGTTGCTACTGATACTCCGGTGCCGGTAGATGTTATTAATATTGGTTCTCAGTCAGTTTTAAGTCCTCAGATGGACCTTAATCAGATTCTGAATTACGCAGCACCTTCTTTTACATCTAACTCAACAACTGTAGCAGATGGAACGGACCATGTTGATCCTGCCCAGTTAAGAGGACTCGGGCCTGACCAGGTATTGGTCCTGCTTAACGGAAAAAGAAGACATACTTCTTCTTTGGTTAATATCAACGGTTCGCCGGGGAGAGGATCGGTAGGTACTGATCTCAATGCGATTCCTGCATTTGCTATTGAGAGGCTGGAAGTGCTGAGAGACGGAGCCTCTGCACAATATGGATCTGATGCTATTGCAGGAGTGATTAATGTCATCATGAAGAAAAACACCAATGCTTTTGCAGCCGCCATTACAGCGGGAGCTTTCAATTCAAAAGGATCTAATGACCATCATGGAGGATGGGATGGTGGAAAATACCAGGTAGATCTTAATTACGGGACTAAAATCGGGACCAATGGATTTATCAATTTCACAGCAAGTTTATTAAGCAGAGACGGTACCAGAAGAGCTATGGCGGCAAGTGGAGATATTTTTAATGCCTATAATGCAATTGAACAGAGAGCGTTGGAAAACGGGGTGAATATTTCTTCACTTTTTGGTAATATTAGCAATACTCCAAATACACAGCAAATCATAAACTATATCCATCAGTATGCCCCGCAGGTCGGTTATTTTACGGCACAGCAGCAGGCTGATATTCAATCTGCGAGCACTATTACGCAATTGCAGAACCTGTTGAAAGTTAATGTAACTGAAAATGAACTGGCTTACAGGAAATTAACAAGGGATGATTTTAATATGCGGGTAGGGCAGTCGAAACTGACATCCGGCCAGTTTTTTATGAATTCTGAATTTGATCTTTCATCATCTGTGAAAGGATATGCTTTTGGAGGCATTTCTTACAGAGATGGTAATGCAGCAGGCTTTTTCAGAAGACCCAACCAAAACAGAACTTCCACTTCAATATATCCTAATGGCTTTTTGCCTGAAATAGCCTCAGATGTTATTGATCTTTCTTTTGCGGGCGGATTTAAAGGAAAACTAGGAAATGTCAACTATGATATCAGTAATACCTTTGGACAGAATACTTTTGACTATACCATTAAAAATACGGCCAACGCATCTATGGCCTACCCTGGTAAAACAGAATTTGATGCAGGTGGATTGAGCTTTATGCAAAATACGATCAATGCTGATTTCGACACAAAGATTGACTGGCTGAAAGGCTTTAATGTAGCTTTCGGAGGAGAAGCGAGGTTTGAACGGTATAAGATAGAAAACGGAGAAGAGGCATCGTGGGCGCTTTATGATATCAATGGGAAAATCCAGACTCCATCAACTGTTGCTTCTTTGAAGCCAACTGATTTTTTAGGGGCTACCAGGCCGGGTGGATCACAGGTATTCCCGGGTTTTAGACCTGAAAACGCTCTGAATAAAGGAAGGCAGTCTGTAGCGGCTTATGTGGATACAGAACTGGATATTACAGACAAATGGCTGTTAAGTGCTGCTTTGCGGTATGAAAATTATTCTGATTTTGGATCTACGTTCAATTATAAAATAGCAACCCGGTATAAGCTGACAAATCAGATCAATTTAAGAGCAGCTCATTCTACAGGATTCAGAGCTCCATCTTTACAGCAGATTTATTTCAATGCTACCGCAACTCAGTTTGTAGGAGGGGTAGCATTTGAGGTAGGTACATTTTCAAATGATTCAGAAGCAGCTAGGCTCCTCGGTATTCCCCAGTTAAAACAGGAGGAGTCAGCGAGTTATTCTGTAGGTTTTACGGCAAAAATTCCACAAGCTAACCTTACTTTTACTGTTGACGGTTATTATATTAAGATCAAAAACAGGGTGGTTCTTACCGATCAGTTCTCAAGACCGGCCGGAACCTATGCTGACGGAAGCCCGGAAAAAAATCTGCAGGCCCTTTTTGATAAGGCCAATGCCAATGCGGCTACATTTTTTGCTAATGCTATTGATACCCAGACTAAAGGAGTAGAAGGAGTGATTTCTCACAGAGGGAGGTTTTCCGAGAAATTTTCGTTAAATTCTGATTTGGCAGTGACAGTATCCAAAACCAACAGGGTAGGAGATATTCATGGTTCTGATGCCTTGATTAAAGCAGGACAGGTCAATCGTTATTACTCGGAATCCAGCAGGATTTATCTTGAAGAAGCTGTGCCAAGATTTAAAGCTTCTTTGAATAATGCCTTGGAAATTAGTAAATTTAATGTGCTTTTGAGAAATGTGTATTTCGGAAAAGTTACCGACCCGAATACAATGGATGCTAATGGAGATGGTATTGTAAATGGCGAAATCATTAATGGACAGGCTGTTGCTACAGAGCATCCTGTTTGGGGTGGCAAGGTAATTACAGATTTATCCGTAGGATATAAATTCAGTGACAGTTTCAGGCTGACCATTGGGGCTAATAACTTATTTGATATTTATCCGGATAAAAATTACGGACCAACTGCGGTAAAAGTGCCTGCCCTGGATGCTTCCGGTAATTTGACTTACGTTAATGCTGCTCCTATAGACCTTACCAATCAGAATCAGTTCGTTTATTCCAGAAATACATCCCAGTTTGGAATGAATGGAAGATTTCTTTTTGCAAGAGTTAATCTGAGCTTTTAACAGCTTCTTTTTAGATATTATGAAAAAGGTATGTTTATGCATACCTTTTTTATTTTGGTTGGTATGATTTTTTTACTTTTGTAGAATTCTAAAAAAATATGTAAAATGGAATCCTATACGGAAAGAATACTAATTACGGGTGCTCTGGGACAGATCGGCACCGAACTGACAAACAGGCTTGTTGAAATTCACGGAGCTGATAATGTAGTAGCATCGGGACTGGACAGATGGCAAAAAGGAATTACTGCTGCCGGACATTATGAAAGAATGGATGTTACCAATACACAGCTGGTAAGGCAAGTCGTTAAAGACTACGAAATCACAACAGTGTATCATTTAGCATCGCTTTTGTCAGGAACTTCAGAAAAACAGCCAATTTTCGCATGGAAACTGAATCTTGAGCCTCTGCTTCATTTTTGTGAAATGGCAAAGGAAGGCCTTCTTAAAAAGATCTTCTGGCCAAGCTCAATTGCGGTATTCGGGAAAGGAATCCCAAAACATGATGTAGGGCAGGATGTGGTTCTGAATCCTACAACAGTTTATGGAATCTCCAAAATGGCAGGAGAGAAGTGGTGTGAATATTATTTCGACAAGCATGGAGTAGATATAAGAAGTATAAGATATCCGGGACTTATTTCGTGGAAGACTCCGGCTGGAGGTGGTACAACAGACTATGCCGTTGAGATTTTTTACGAAGCTATAGAAGAAGGAAAATATACCAGTTTCATTTCCGAAGATACAGGAATGCCGATGTTATATATGGATGATGCGATCAACGCAACATTGAAATTAATGGAAGCTCCGAAGGAAAGTCTTACCGTTCGTTCTTCCTATAATTTAGGTGGAATGTCATTTACACCAAAAGAATTAGCAGAAGAAATCAAGAAAGAAATCCCTGATTTTTCTATCGATTATCAGCCGGATTTCAGACAGGCAATTGCAGATTCGTGGCCGGCTTCCATTAATGATTCCGTAGCGAAAAAAGACTGGGGGCTGACTTATGATTTCGGAATTTCTGAAATGACGAAAGATATGATTAAGAATCTTAAAGTAAAATTGAATAAAAACTAATTACTTAAATCTATTGTTTAAATAAAAGTTATTTTAACATCTGATTTTTAATTAATTATAAATATTATCTAAAACTTAATTTAAATGATTTTATTGACTTTTAACATCCTGAATATTGAAGCTGAAGCGAAAAACGTTGCAGAAATTTCTGATGGGGAAAGACTAAAAATCACAGAAGATAATACAAAAGCTATTCTTCGGATTTTAGATATTCATGATATAAAAGCAAGTTTTTTTGTAGAGATTTCTATCGCAGAAAAACTGCAGAATTTAATAAAAGCAATTTCATCCAAAGGGCATGAAATTGCTTTTTATAATTTGAATTCCAATCTTCAGGAAATTGAAAATGGTAAGAAGAATATTCAAGACCTTTTGGAAAAACAGGTTAGAGGAATCAGGCAGAAAGATTTCAAGCTTCCTCTACAGGATCTAAAATCCCTGGAGTTTAATTATGTTTCCAATATTGATAATGCAGATATCCTTTTTCCGTTCAAAAGGCTGAAAAGAGATACAGAAATCAATGAAGAAGACGGACTGAGTATTGTCCCTGAAAGTATCTCACCATACAGCCAGCTACCCTATAATGATTTTGTTTTTCAGGTCCTGCCGATGAATTATTATCAGAATATGGTTTTTGAAACCCTCAAAAATGATGATTTTGTACTGATTTATCTCAATTCCTGGCAGTTCACCGATTTTAAAAAATACAGATTTGATATTCCGTTTTACAGAAGCCTGTTTTCGGGCAAAAAAATGGAGGACAAACTGGATGCCCTCCTTACCTGGATTAACGAGAAGGAACTTGCCACTTCCCGTATGAAGGATTATATTTTTTAAATTTCTTTCTCGAGGATTTTTATGCTCCCGCAGATTTAGCAGATGTTTGCGTTGTAATTGGATCGTACATTGTTAAGATATAAGGGCATTATTAAACCTGCTTATCTTTGGCTATAGATCATAATATCCATAAACATTTGCTAAATCTGCGGGAGACTATTTAAGACAGCTCAAAAAGCGTTATTTCCGGCAAGACCCCAACTCTCCCTGGGTAGCCCAGAACTCCAAACCCTCTGTTAACATACAGCATTTTCCCTTCACTTTCATACAGATCGGCCCATTTTGGGTAACGGTACTGTACCGGAGACCATTTTATATTTTTAAGATCCAAACCAAACTGCATCCCGTGGGTGTGTCCTGAAAGTGTCAGATGAATATTTCCGGGGTGTTTTTTTACGACATAATCGAAATGGGTAGGGTCATGGCTCATTAATATTTTCGGAGCGGATTCCGGGACGTTTTTCAAAGCGTCATCAATCTTTCCAAATTGAGGGAATGGCTTCAGTCCCCAGTTTTCGACACCGAGGATGTATAGCTTTTCTCCATTTCTGTCAATGACCCTGTTTTCATTTCTCAGCATATCAAAGCCGGCCTGTTTTTCATATTCAATAAGCGTGTCAAGATTCTTTTTCTTGGCATCATTAGACGTCCATGATACATAATCGCCGTAATCATGGTTTCCCAGCACTGCAAATTTTCCGTCTTTTGCTTTGATCTTGGAAAATAGCGGAATAAAAGGTTTGAATTCATCCGCAACATTATTGACCATGTCTCCTGTAAATAGAACAAGATCAGGATTTTGCTCATTAATTAAGTCAATGGCATGTTGTAGTTTGTCCGGATCAGAAAAGCTGCCACTGTGAACATCAGAGATCTGGATCACTTTATAGCCTTCGAAACTTTTGGAAAGCCCGGGTATTTTTACTTTTATTTTTCTTACCATATGTCTGTATTTTCCGAATGTAATTCCGTCAATAAAAAGAGCAGAAAGAACACCTCCGAGACCTAACCCTACCATACTCAAGAACTTTCTTCTTTCAGGGAAAAAGTTCTCTTTAGGCTGTGTTAATCCTATTAAATATCCTCCAGTTCTGAAGATGTCATCGATTAATAGAAATAATACCACGAAAATTTTCGGCAGAATAAAGATCAGGAATAATGAGATCATAATCTGCGCCCTGACCGTACTTCTGTCAGATCTTTGGAAATGGGTGACTTCATAAGCGAATATCCCGTATACAGCTAAAGAAACTACCCAATAACCCAGTCTTATCCAGAAATTATCGGTTAATGTTTTGATAGCCTGGTATATATATACCTCAAGGAGCAGGAAGATGGCAGCAATGATCAAAAAATTTCTTTGCATAATAAATCTAAAAAAGCACAAAGAATACGTTTCCCTGTGCTTTATATTTTTTTGTTAATTAAATATTTTAAGGAAATCTGTAAACGATAGCATTGATGTTCATTCCGGCACCTACCGAAGTCATCACAATGTTACCTTTATCTTTAAACGTTTGACCCTCCATTTTTCCTTTAATTATTAAATCATACATCGTAGGAATGGTTGCTACAGACGTATTTCCAAGGTTCTGGATTGTCATAGGAGAGATCGAATGGTCGTAATCCTTCACGTCATACAGTTTGTGGAGTCTTTCGATCATAGCATAATCCATTTTTGCATTCGCCTGATGGATCAGGATTTTATCGATATCCTCAATGGAAAGTTCTGCATCTTCAATAGTTTCTTTGATGGCTGAAGGCACATTTTTAAGGGCATATTCATAGATCTTTCTTCCCTGCATTCTTACATAAAGACGTCTTTGGTCTACATTGGCGTTAATGGAAGGTGCATTCTCAAGATAGCACAGTTCCGGACCGTTGTCGCAGATTGTGTTGTGAGAAATGATTCCTACGTTTTCCTGATCGGTAGCCTGTACTACCACTGCTCCGGCTCCGTCAGCAAAGATCATTCTGTTTCTGTCATGCGGATCAGTAACACGGCTTAGCGTTTCTGCACCAATTACAAGAATGGTTTTAGCTGCTTTTGCTTTGATAAGATTGTCTGCAAGGATCATGGCTTCCACCCATCCCGGACATCCGAAGATCATATCATAAGTAATGCATTTTCTGTTTTTAATGCCTAGCTTATTTTTTACTCTTGCTGCCATATTGGGCATAAAATTCACATATCCGTCTACAGTAACTTCTCCGAAGTTGCTCGCGTAAATAATGTAGTCCAGTTGTTCGCCATCTACTTTAGCATCCTCAAGGGCAGCTTTGGCAGCCTCAGAGCCGATCTGCGAGTTGGAAAGATCGTCTTCAATAAATCTTCTGTTTTCTATTTCTGTGATTTCTACAAACTTTGCGATGGTTTCTTCTGCAGGTTTTTCAATCTTAACTCCGTCTTCAGTGTAGAACTCAGAATCCATGAAATAATCTCTACCAATAACTCTGTTAGGAATATAGGATCCGGAACCAATAATGATCGTATTCGGCATTCGTTTATATGATTTTTTAAAGATGCAAAGTTAATAATTAATATTAATAACGGAGAATTAAAAATATTATTAAATTTGCAAAAATTGTACTTTACAATCGTATGAAAAACAACTCGTCCTTAAAAGGCTTACTTATTGCAGCTGTGGTGTTTATCGTTGCCTTTGGGGTCTACTTCTTTTTTTTAGCCAAGAAAAATTATTTTGTAGTAGACAACCCTACACCCAATACCTACTATTTTAAGATCAATAACGGTTCCGAAGGGGTTATTTCTGCGGGTCAGTATGTACATGTGGACATAAAAAAAGGAAAAAATTCTATCAAAGTTTTCGACCAGAACAGGAAAATGCTGTATGATTCTGCATTTGAAGTAAATAAAATCCGTGGACTGATCAATATTGCTCATCAGGATTATTATATTAATGATCAATATTATGGGTACAATCTTAAAAAAGATTCATTACTTTTGGCCCTGGACAAAATCACAATTGACGGAAAAGCTTATTTCGGAGGAGCAAGGCACTTCAATAAGCTTTATACTGAAGATTTTTATTACAATGTAGACGAAGATTACGATAAGGTAATCAAAAACATCCAAAAGGTGGAATCGAGATCAAAGATCTTCAGAAAGCAGGATTTCCTAAATTATTACAAAGAATATTACAAGTTTTAAAGTTTTGACAAAAGATATTACCAAAGTTACTCCCTACAATTCTGAGGCTACCAAGAAAAGCCAGGTAGAGGATATGTTCGACAATATTGCACCGAAGTATGACCTTCTGAATCGTGTTTTATCAATGAAAATTGATATCATATGGAGAAATACATTGGTGAAAATGATGAAAAAAGACAATCCGAAAGAAGTGCTGGATGTGGCTACAGGAACGGGAGATTTAGCAATTACGATTGAAAAAGGAACCGATGCAAAAGTAATTGGTTTGGATTTATCACAACAAATGCTGAATGTTGGCGTTATTAAAATAAAAAAACTTAAATTAGACGGCAAAATTTCCATGCAAAAAGGAGATGCAGAAAATTTACCTTTCGAGGACAATAGATTCGATGCTGTTTCCGTTGCATTTGGAGTGAGGAATTTTGAAAACCTTACCAAAGGTTTGGCAGAATTAAGAAGAGTAGTTAAAGATAACAAAAGTGTTTATATACTGGAGTTTTCAAAGGTTGAGGGGTTCTTAGGGCCATTTTATATGTTTTATTTCAAAAATATATTACCTGCCATTGGCAGACTGGTTTCCAAAGATAATAGGGCATATACATACCTTCCGGATTCTGTAAATGCTTTTCCTTTCGGGGAAAAGATGAAACAAATTCTTTTAGATACAGGATTTAAGAAAGTAGAATATAAAAAATTAAGTTTAGGTATAGCCACAATTTATAAAGCAACAAAGTAACCTATGAATAAATTTCTATTAAGAGCACTGGTTTTAGCCTCAGTTAATATTGCAGTTTTTGCAGATGCGCAATTCAGAACCCGAAACAGAATGGATAAGTTGGAAGACTTTGACGAGCAGAAATTCAGTTGGGGTTTTTATTTGAACGGCAACAGGCTAGACTACCGTATCGTCCTACATCCAAGATATGGTGCGGAAGGTAATCAGAATCTTGTTAAATCTAAAGAAAGCTACAGTTTCGGGGCCGGTTTGATCGCCAAATGGAGACTGAATGATTATCTGGATTTAAGATTGGAACCAGGCTTGCAATTTGCTCAAAGGCAGTTGACTTTCAATACCCAGTCCAATGACCAGTATGCTGCTGGAACATTAACGAATCCACCTTTTACTCCAATTCCTTTAACAGAAAAAGACAAAGTAAGAGAGATTAAATCTACATTGGTAGACGTTCCTGTACTATTGGAACTTCACGGCAACAGATGGTACAATTCCAGACCCTATATTGCAGCAGGGGTGAACTATGTGGTGAATCTTCAGTCCAATTCGGATTCTGAAGATGACAACATGCAGCAGGTTTTCAGATCTACAACGCATAACTTTGCGTGGTCTGCAGAAATGGGAATCCAGTTTTATTTCAACAAATTTAAACTGACTCCGGCTATCAGAGGAACATTCTTCATGAATAACGAGAAAGTGGCAGATAATGCAACAACGCCTCCATACTGGGCAACTGCAATGTCTACACTTCAGACAAGAGCTGTAATGTTTGTTCTGAAATTCGAATAAGAAAATATACATTATAAATACAAAGGAGGTGCTGGTGCATCTCCTTTTTTTCGTGTCCAATCAAAATATAGAGACTTTTATTTTTGTTACTGTTATTATTTTTTTACTTTTGCTATTAGTTAGAATATAGAAAACCTGAAATGCTTCAAGATTTAGAAAATAATTTTTCAGAATTAGAGAAAAAGATTTTGCTTTTACAAAAGAACTATAAAAATCTTACTGAAAGACTATCTGAATTAACTGTTGAGCATGAAGAGCTGAAAACGAAATATGATGAGGAAAGAAGAAGAAATCAGGTATTAGCAGAAGAACAAAAAAATATAAAACTTTATTCAGCAATATCAGGAAATCCTGAACACAACAGATTAATGAAAAACCATATCAACAGATTGGTAAAAGAAATTGATTTCTGTATTGCGCAGCTTCAAAACAGTGGATTATAATGGATGTAAGAAGAATAACCATCAACATTGCAGGAAGGGTGTATCCGCTGAACGTACCGGCCGCAGAGGAAGAAACTCTGCGTAAAGTAGGAAAGCAGATTGAAAGTATGATTAAAGATTTTGAACAGAACTTCGATGTAAGAGATAAACAGGATGCTTTGGCTATGTGTGCCCTGAAACTGGGAACCAACGCTGAAGTAGTTTCTCTTAACTACGAAAAAAATATAAATTCTACCAACGAAAGATTAGTGCAGATTAATCAGTCGTTGAATGAAATTGGGAAATAGATTTTTTTCCCATCAGACTGCCTACAATAATTCTAACACATTTAAGGTAAACTCAACGCTAAACAATTACCGAGCAAATGTCCGCTGAATGGCGTGCCGGGTCTCCCGGATTACAGACAGAGGAAATCAGTTCAAATCGTGTTGATTAGGAGTTTACTCTCAATCCCTGAATTGTTGTAGGTTTTTTTTATTTAATAAGTGTAAGACAATTAAAACTCAATATATATTATGACAACAGCCACCATTATAGTAGGCGTTATTTGCTTAGTTGTAGGAGCAGTGATAGGGATTCTTTTCTCTAAGAGCTCGCTGAATACCAAAGCAAAATTTATTGTAGATGATGCAAAGAAAAATGCCGAAAACCTTATAGAAAAAGCAAATGTTCAAGCTGAATCCATAAAGAAAGAAAAGAATCTACAGGCCAAAGAAAAATTTTTGGAACTGAAATCCCAGCATGATGCGGATATCCAATCCCGCGAGAAAAAAATGCAGGAGATTGAAAAGAGAATTAAAGACAAGGAGCACAAGCTTAATGATGAGCTTAGCAAGACCGGAAAACTTGAAAAGGACCTGGACAAGCAAATTGCAGATTACGCTAAGAAAAATGAGATCTTAGACAGAAAACAGCAGGAACTGGATGTGGCTACTACTAAGAAAGTAGAGATTCTTGAAAAAATCGCCAATTATACGGCAGAAGAAGCTAAAGCAGAATTGGTGGAAACCATGAAGGCAGAAGCTAAAACAAGAGCTCAGGCACACGTTCAGGGCATCATGGAAGAAGCACAATTAAATGCTAAGAACGAAGCCAGAAAAATTGTTATCCAGACGATCCAGAGAATCGGAACCGAGCAGGCAATCGAAAATTCAGTATCAGTTTTCAATATTGAATCAGATGAAGTAAAAGGAAGAATCATTGGTAGAGAAGGTAGAAACATCCGTGCCTTAGAAGCTGTGACGGGGGTTGAAATTATCGTTGATGATACTCCGGAAGCTATTCTTCTTTCATGCTTTGACCCGGTAAGAAGAGAAATTGCAAGACTGTCCCTTCACAGATTGGTAACGGATGGAAGAATTCACCCGGCAAGAATCGAAGAAGTAGTAGAAAAGACAAGAAAGCAGATCGAAGAAGAAATTATTGAAGTAGGAAAAAGAACAATCATTGATCTTGGAATCCATGGATTGCACCCGGAACTGATCAAGATTGTAGGTAGAATGAAATACCGTTCTTCTTACGGACAAAACCTTTTACAGCACTCAAGAGAAGTAGCAAATATTGCTGCAACAATGGCTGCAGAATTAGGATTAAACGTAAAATTAGCCAAAAGAGCAGGTCTTTTACACGATATTGGTAAAGTGCCTGAGCAGGAGTCTGAACTTCCTCACGCTTTATTAGGAATGCAGTGGGCTGAAAAATATGGTGAAAATGCAGAAGTGGTTAACGCAATCGGAGCTCACCACGACGAAATTGAAATGAAGTCACTGTTATCACCGATCATCCAGGTGGCCGATGCCATCTCAGGAGCAAGACCGGGAGCAAGAAGACAGGTACTTGAATCTTATATTCAGAGACTGAAAGATCTTGAATCTGCAGCACTTAGCTTCGATGGCGTATCAAGCGCTTACGCGATCCAGGCTGGTAGAGAACTGAGAGTAATGGTAGAAAGCGGAAAAGTAAGTGATGAAGTAGCCAATCAGCTATCTTATGACATCTCTGAAAAGATCCAGAATGAACTGACGTATCCGGGACAGGTAAAAGTAACGGTAATCAGAGAAACAAGAGCTGTGAATATTGCAAGATAATAGCAGGATCAAGATATTTAATAAAAACCTTTCAAGAGATTGAAAGGTTTTTTATTTTTATCAAAACTTAAAAATGCAAGAACTGTCTCTGTCTTCAAAATTGAAGTACATCTTTTCAATCCCCGTTATTATTTCAGCCTTAGGCTATTTTGTAGATATCTATGATTTGCTGTTATTCGGTATCGTAAGAATTCCGAGTTTAAAAGCTTTAGGCCTGAATCCCGATGCCGACGGAACCTTT
This sequence comes from Chryseobacterium sp. 22532, assembly GCF_052044665.1. Classification (NCBI taxonomy): domain Bacteria; kingdom Pseudomonadati; phylum Bacteroidota; class Flavobacteriia; order Flavobacteriales; family Weeksellaceae; genus Chryseobacterium; species Chryseobacterium sp. 22532. The sequence continues at coordinate 192,732 of NZ_JBQENJ010000003.1, read as the reverse complement.
ATACTGAACTGCCAGATGGTAGGACTTCTTATCGGTGGGGTTTTCTGGGGAATTTTTGGAGATAAAAAAGGAAGACTGTCTGTACTTTTCGGGTCTATCTTAGTATACTCTCTTGCCAATATCGCATGTGGATTTTTGCCTTATTTTCCCAAAGAGCATCTGGTATACCAATATGCGGGTTTAAGATTTATTGCGGGAATAGGGCTGGCAGGAGAGCTTGGAGCCGGAATTACCCTGGTTTCTGAAAGCCTGCCAAAGAGTCTGCGGGCGATAGGGACTTCAGTAGTAGCCGGTTTCGGATTAATGGGAGCTGTAGTGGCTCAGCTTACTGTAGAACTGGCCGGAGGATGGAATATTTCATACATTATTGGCGGAATTATGGGCATCATGTTGTTGATTTTAAGAGTAAGTGTTTCAGAGTCAGGAATTTATAAAAATATAGAGCATAAAAGCGTCTCCAAAGGAAATTTTCTTTCCTTCTTTACCAATAAAGAGCGTTTGACCAGATATCTCAAATGCATAGCAGTAGGTCTGCCTACATGGTATTGTATAGGCATTCTGGCAGTTTTAGCCAATCAGTTTGCCCCTGAATTAGGAATAAAGGATCTGAACCCGGGAAAAGCCATTATGTGGGCCTATGTAGGTATTTCTGTTGGTGATCTGATGAGCGGTTTTATTTCCCATGCATTGAAATCCCGGAAAATGGCTATTTTTTATATGCTGTTGTTTACCATAATAGGAGTGGCGATCATGTTGTTTGGAAATACCAATACAGAAACAAAATACTATATGTTCTGTGTCTGGCTGGGGCTGGGTACGGGATATTGGGCTATGTTTGTGACCCTTGCCGCAGAACAGTTCGGGACCAATATCAGGAATACGGCAACCACTACTGTTCCCAATATGGTAAGAGGTCTGGTGCCCGTAATGATCTTGGCATTTGATCTGCTGAAAAATAATTTTACTGTCATTATAAGTGCTGCAATTGTAGGAATTTTTGTATTCGGACTGGCTTTTTATTCCTCGCTGACCATATCAGAAACGCATGATAAAGACCTGGAATTTATTGAATAATATAACAGTTTTAACAAAAATTGTCTTTTTTTAAGTGCAATGAAATAAATAAATTAACATTTTATTGTGTTTTAAATAATCATTAATTGTTTACTTTTGAAAGTAAAGGAATTTAATTCTATTGTTTAATTAAAATCAAACATCATGTCACACGAAATTTTTAAAAAAGCAAAAAAGTTAAGAAAAGATGACCTTAAAAACATTATGGGCGGAGTTGGTGGAGTAATCACTCCGGATCTTTCACAATGTGGCTGTAGCTGTACAGGTGCAGTGACAGGTCCGTCTTATTGTGTAAAGTATAAAAAATGTCTGCAGGTAATCACCTGTTAATAAAACATTTCAGTAAAACCTTTCGAGCAATTGAAAGGTTTTATTTATAACGTTTAAGAATTCCCAAAACAAAAGTTCTGTTGTCATTCTCTTGAACAGTTTTATGGCAGGTTGAAAGAACCGGATAATAAATTGTTTAATAAATGGTAACCGGTATTATTCCGCTTATAACGTAATAAAACTAATGAAATCAACGCATTATTAAAATTTTAATTAAATTATGTTGCGAATAATTAATATTTGTTTAACTTTGGAAAGTAACTAAACTATATCGTTTAATCCCAAATCAAATCATTCGACACTATGAAAAATGCTAAGAAATTAAAAAAAGCAGATCTAAAGAACATTATTGGAGGAATCAGTGGAAACCCTGATTTATCACTTTGCGGATGCAGCTGCTCAGGTTCTGTAACCGGGCCTTGGTACTGTGTACAGTATATAGGATGCCCGCAGGTTTATAACTGTCTTGATTAAGCCAGTTTAAGACTTATTTCAGTAAGAAATAAACATTTCCACATTTAATACGCAAAAGCCTTTTGGACCTTCCAAAAGGTTTTTGTTATTTAAAAATTAGGTGAATATGACTCAGAAACAATTAATTTTAGTGAAAGTTCCACTCTGAACTTTTATGCATTTGTTTCAAAACGGAAAAACTACAACAATTTCTATCAGTTAAGATATTAAAGTTTTTCACGCTTAATAATACTCATAAACATCTGTGAAATCCGTGGTTAAAAATAATAAACCCAAAAAAGAACTAAAAAAATCAGCTGATAATGTAAAGCAAGCTTCCCACACTTATAACAATCCATAAGATAACAGCTGTAGCCAACGGCTTAATCCCTATTGTTTTTAAAGTCCGGATCGACAGAGTAGAACCGATAAAGAATAAAGTAAGATTCAGTCCAGATTTTGCCACAGCAGTTACAGAACCACTGAAAAGATCAAAAACCGGAAAATAAGTATTCAATAGTATAGCAAGAATGAACCAGCCTATAAACCACGGTATTTTTACCTTTGATTCTTTGTTTTTAAAAATAAACATCGTAATTACTGAAACCGGGATGATCCATAAAGCACGTGCCAGCTTTACCGTTGTCGCGATTTTTAAAGCTTCATTTCCATACTTTCCGGCGGCTCCTACCACAGAGCTGGTATCATGGATCCCTATGGCGCACCAGAGTCCGAACTGTTCCTGCGAAAGTTGCAGCAGATGCCCAATTGCAGGATAAATAAATAAAGCCACTGAATTCAATGTAAAAATAATGGCAAGTCCCAAAGAAATTTCTTTTGTGCTGGGCTTTATGATAGGAGAAACAGCTGCAATGGCACTTCCGCCACAAATGGCTGTTCCTGCAGAGATCAGGTAGGAAAGTTTTTTCTCAAGCTTGAATGCTTTTCCCAGAACATATCCAAGAATCATCACCGTGAGAATGCTCACAACCGTCAAAAAGAATCCTGTTTTTCCTGCCTGAAGCGCTTCATCCAGCTTAAGTCCGAAACCCAGTCCAACAATGGAAATCTGAAGAAGCAGATGAATGTATTTGTGCAGATGCTGCTCAAACGGATTCCCTATAAAAATAGCAATACCAAAGCCTAAGGCCAGAGCTATGGGAGAAGAAATTAGTGGAGTAAGGCATATAACGGCAAGCAGAATAAAAACAGCTTTTCGTATTCTTTCATTTTGGAAAAAGTCTTTCATAAAATAAGTTTTGAAATCAGACTCCAAAATTCCGGAATATAGTATTACAAAATAAATCGTATTTTATTATAGTGGATAACTTTTAGTTATGTTTTAAATGAGAGAGTTTGAGAGTAATAGGGTTGTGAGTCCTAGAGTTTTTAGAGTAAATGAGTTGAGAAGTGTTGTCAGTTGCTGGTTGCTGGTTCTTGGTAGTTAAGTTAACAAGTTATCATCTGATACATCTGATACATCTGATATCTAGCATCTTGATTCTTGGTTCTTGGCTCTTAATTCTTTTCTACAAACATAAATTTCACCACTCACTTGCGAAGCAAAATTAATCTTTGATATCTATCCCGTCTAAATCCAAATAAAAGACCATAGTTTAAACTGCAATCTCTAATCCCTAAAACCTGCCATCTGCTCCCTAACTCCTTACAAATCTCAGAAAAAGCTTAATCATTTCAGACTGATCCCCTTTCGGAAGAATGAAATGAAAATTCCTCTCAATGCTGAAGTTTTTAATATCAACAATAGTCAGGCTATTGTTCTTTAATTCATTCAAAATAGTGCTGATGGAGAGGAATGCCATACAATCTGAGTGTAAAAGGTAATTCTTGATGCTCTCACTGCTTCCCAGCTGCATGACGATATTCAGCTTTTCGATGTTGATTCCTTTTTCCTTTAAGCGGTTTTGGATGAATTCCTGGGTGCCGGAGCCCTGTTCCCGGAAGATCAGATTCAGATCATAAAGCTCTTTCAAACTTAAGGTTTTATGGGCCCATGGATGTTCTGTTTTTACTGTGAGAACAATTTCATCAGCCTTAAAAATTTTATAATCAAAAAAGGATGACTGGGATTCCCCTTCGATAATTCCCAGGTCGATCTTTCCTTCCTTCAGAAGTTCAGAAATAATCTCCGTATTATGAGCAATCAGTTCAATCTTAATATCCTTATAATAAGAGTTGAATTTGGCCAGTATTTCAGGTAAAACATACTGTGCAACGCTGGTGCTGGCTCCAATAATCAGTTTTCCCTTATGTTGTTCATTGATTTGACTGATTTCAAATTCCAGATCACGATACATATTCCGGATCTTTTCTGCATATTCATATAAAATTTTTCCACTTTGGGTAAGCTGTACCGAAGTTCCTTTCCTGTCAAACAGTTTGGTGCCCATCTGACTTTCAATTTCCTTGATATGCTTGGTAACGGCCGGCTGTGAAATATGAAGTTCCTCAGAAGCTTTAGTAAAACTTAGTCTGGATGCGGCTGTATGAAAAACTTTTAATCTGTAGTCAAACATTTTTATTATGAACTTGTAATAACAAACTTAGTAAAATTATGCGGGGTTTTAAGGTTGAGAGTTTGAGTGTTTTGCTGAGAACTTTTAATAGAAGCAAACCCTCTAACACGTTTACGCTAAAACTCCCAAACTTTTCATAAATCTGAAATATACCTGTCCCGGTCGCTTTCATACCGTCTGTTCTTTGCTTCTCCGATTTTCTGCTTTGTATAAATACTGTGGTGCCCGGAAAACAGATAAGAAACAACACAGGCAATAGCTATATAAACACCGCTTTCTGCTCCGAATAGCTCGATTCCCATCAGCATAGAGGCCAGTGGAGTATTGGTTGCTCCAGCGAACACAGCGACAAAACCCATTCCGGCCAGAAGACCAAAAGGTAATGGAATAAACAGAGAGAGAGCACTTCCGAGAGTTGCACCGATAAAAAATAAAGGAGTTACTTCACCACCTTTAAACCCTGCTGAAAGGGTAACAATAGTAAAGATCATTTTTAAAGCAAAATCATAGAACGGAAGCGGTTTTTCGAAAGATTCAACAATGACAGGGATTCCTAATCCGATATATTTTGTGGTTCCCATGGTAAAGACAGCCAGAGCAACAATAATTCCCCCAACTACAGGACGGAATGGCGGATATTTGATCTTAGATTTAAAAAAGGAACCCGCCCAATGGAGGATTCTGCTAAAGCCTGCAGAACAGATCCCGAAGGCAATTCCGGCTAAAATACTGTACAAAACAGGTAAGAATTCCAGTTTCGGAATGAGATCTATATGATAATGAGTATGCTTTACATTCCAAAGATTGGTAACCAGGTCTGCAAGAATTGCTGATGCAAAAGCCGGGAAAATAGCGTTATACCGTATTCTTCCGATCAGGAAAACTTCAAGCCCGAAAACTGCACCAGCCAAAGGGGTTCCGAAAATAGACCCGAAACCTGCTGCAATTGCGGCAATGAGAAGAATTTTTCGTTCACTTTTGTCAAGCTTAAAAGGTTTACTGAGCTGGTCTGCCATAGCTCCCGCCATCTGAAGGGCAGTTCCTTCCCGGCCGGCAGAACCCCCGAAGAAATGCGTAACCATGGTTCCCAGATATACAAAAGGAGCCATTTTAAACGGAATAATCTCTTTCGGATCATGAATATTGCCAATCAGCAAATTGTTTCCTGCTTCTACATCCTTGCCGTAGTAATAATAAAGGAGGCCAATAAGAAGACCGGCAACTGGAAGCAGGGCAATGAGCCAGATGTGATTTTCCCTGAAGTTGGTTGCCCATTCCAGAGACTGCAAAAATCCAGCAGAAGCCGTTCCCACTAAAGCACCAATAATAATACTGATGCAAAGCCATTTTGAAATATAGGGCAAGGCAGGATACCGTCTGAAAAAGTATTGAATATTAAAAATTACTTTTCTATGTAGTTTTGTTTGTGATTTTGACATAATTATCCTGATCAGTTATTGGTTAATAATCTCTTAATCAGGCGTCATCAGCTTCTGTAAAGCGGTTGGGTAAGGAAGAGCACCATTTCCTTTTGTTATGCAAATATAAGTATTATTTCAAAAAAAGTTATTTTCAAGAATATACTTTTTGCTTATCCGGATGCTTTCGAAAATATCTTTGTCGCTGGAATCCTGTTCAAGGAACCAATGTTTCAAGCCTGCTTTTTCTTTCGCACTGAAAATCTTTTTGAAATCAATAAGCCCGTTTCCTATTTCTGTAAAATCTTTTGTACCGGCTTTCATGTCTTTCACATGCCATAGGGGAAAACGACCGGGATATTTTTCAAAATAAACCAGCGGATCAAGTCCGGCCTTTGAAATCCAGTATAAATCCATTTCCATTTTAACCAGGTCTGAAGAAGTGTTTTCCAGAATAAAATCATACACACTTTTATCACCTTCCAGTTTTTCAAATTCAAAATCATGGTTATGATAAGCAAACTGAATTCCTGCTTTTTGGGTTGCTTCGCCACATTTTTCAAATAACTCAGGAAGCTTTTTATAGTTTTCAACAGTTCTTTCTTCGGGGAAAAGATAAGAGCATACCATATATTCGGCATCAATAAAATGCAGATCCTCCACAGCTTTCTCCCAGCTGTACAATAAGGTTCCCCCGTCTTTATGGATAATTCCAGTAGTATGGTGCGAACTGATGACTTTTAAGCCGGTTTGTTTAAGAATAGTCTGAAACTCAGTTCTGCTTTTTCCAAAGAATGTCCCATTGTATCCATAAATTTCCAGTTCTGTAAAACCTAAAGCAACAAGTTTTTCCAATGCTTTTTCAAGATTATCCGAAACAGCGTCCCGGATGGTATAAAGCTGAATAGCTAACGGTTTTTTACTGTTAATTTTGGAAATTCCACAGGAATATAAGCCCAGAAACCCTAATGACGAAAGTGTAATGAAATCTTTTCTTTGCATAGTTATAAAAAAGGTTTCATTTCATCCTCAATCTGAGTTCTAAGGTTCATCAGGCGTTTTGCATACTCTTCCTGCTGTTTTTCCTCTTCCGTTTCAGGAACCCATGCCGGGACAGGAAGCTTTTTACCGTTTTCATCTACTGCCACAAAAACAATAATACAGTGCGTCTTCTTATCAAACGTAGGCTGTTTTAAGTTCCTTGAGAAAACATTGATGGAAATATGCATGCTCGATTTTCCGGTATAAATAACCTGTGCGTCAACTTTGACCACTTCCCCGATCTTGATAGGCTCATAGAAACGGATCCCGCCCACATAAACCGTTACGGAGTAATTTCCGCTCCATGTTGTGGCGCAGGCATAACCTGCCTGATCAATCCATTTCATAACGCTTCCTCCATGTACATTTCCTCCATAATTCACATCCGAAGGTTCTGAAATAAACTGAAAAGTAATAGGCTTGTTCTGCATCTTTATAAAATTTGAATAAAGTTATTTAATAATTTCCAGAATTTTAGATTAAATCCTACTTTTGGAAGGTAAAACTTCAATGAAGAAGGAAATTTAACCCCATAACAGATTTAAAAGTAACAATGAAGAAAGTATTTTATCTCAATACATGTGATACATGCAGAAAAATTTTAGCACAGTTCGATCTTAAAGACTGGGAACTCCGTGAAATCAAAAAAGAACCGGCTACCAAAGAAGAACTGGCTGCTATGTATAAAAAAACAAAATCTTACGAAGCCTTGTTCAGTAAGAAATCCACACAGATCAAACTAAGAGGCCTGGATGCAAAATCTCTTGAAGAAAAAGACTTCAAAGACTTATTGCTTGACCATTATACATTTTTGAAGCGTCCCGTTTTTCTTACCGACAATGAAATTTTTGTAGGAAATGACAAGAAAAATGTTGAGGCTTTAAGAGAATTCTTTGGTGTTGTGGAATAATTTTCTTGATTAAAATACGGTTTTTAAGATCAAAAATGCTTCGACTCCGCTCAGCGTGACATTTCGAATACTATCTGTCTTTTTCACATTGTCATGCTGAGCGGAGTCGAAGCATTTTATTTTAAATTCTTTTATCTATATTTTGTGATTTATTTACAATGGTTTAATTATTAAATACTTATATTTATATTAACCAAAAAATAGTATCATGAAAAACTTTTTACAAACAAAGAATCTTAACAGATCAGCATTAAAAAAAATTAACGGAGGAATCAGGCCTGTTGTCAACTGTTATACGTTGTGTGGACCGGCTGGTGGTGTTATCTCCAATACACCGGGAGTAGGTGATGCCTGTACTCCGGACAGAATACTCTGCTGTATCTGTTACTAAGTACAAAAAAATAGGCTGTAATTCACTTACAGCCTATTTTTTTATGTTTTTTTGAACAATTATACAAAAGGAGCTTTCACTACTTTTGCAGGAATGTTCTTATTTCTTACCTGGATAAAGATCTCAGAACCCAGTTTGAAGTGAGGCTTGTCTACATAAGCCAGACCCAGACCGATTTTTTTCATTGGTGACTGTGTTCCTGATGTTACCTTTCCAATCACGTTTCCTTCAGCATCTACTACAGGGTAATCATGTCTTGGAACCCCTTTATCCTGAAGCTCAAAACCTACTAATTTCCTTGTAACACCTTCTTCCTTTTGTTTTGCAAATGTATCTTTAGAAACAAAATCCTTATCGAATTTTGTGATCCATCCTAATCCTGCTTCAATAGGAGAAGTAGTATCATCAATATCATTCCCGTAAAGGCAGAACCCTTTTTCCAGTCTTAAAGTATCTCTTGCAGCAAGTCCGGCAGGAATAATACCTTCCGCTTCACCTGCATTGATGATCGCATCCCAAAGCTGTTCAGCATTTTCATTGTTGAAGTAGATCTCAAAACCTCCGCTTCCTGTATATCCCGTGTTTGAAATGATCACATTGCTTACTCCGTCAACGCTTCCTACTGTAAAGCTGTAGTAAGGGATCTCAGAAAGATTGGTTTCTGTAAGCTTCTGTAAGATTTCCGTAGCTCTAGGACCCTGAACAGCTAATAATGACATCTCATCAGATGCATTAGTCATTTTAGCCCCAAAAGTGTTGTATTTTGATATATGATTCCAGTCCTTCTCAATATTCGACGCGTTTACCACCACAAAATATTTGTCGTCTTCCATTTTGTAAACAATAAGATCGTCCACGATTCCTCCATTTTCATTAGGAAGGCAAGAATATTGAGCTTTTCCGTTTTCCAGGGCATCTACATTGTTTGTCGTAACAAACTGTAAAAGGTCTTTAGATCGAGGTCCCTCAATAAAAAACTGTCCCATGTGTGAAACGTCAAACAATCCTGCTTTTTCTCTTACGGCAAAATGTTCTTCCGTTACACCAGAATATTGTACAGGCATTTCAAAACCTGCAAAAGGTACGATTTTAGCGCCCAAAGAAACGTGTTTATCGTATAAGGCTGTTTTCTTCATGTTTAATTTTTATTTCTTTATTTTAAAGCTGTTGAAAGTTTCGTTAAAAAGGTTCATATAATTTCCGTTCCAGAATTTCTGGCCACAGTTGATGGAAACCAGGTACAGATTCTTTTCCTTCTGGAAAGCCCTGGTGATCCAGAAAAGTTTGTCTTTTTCGTCAAAATACTCGTAAGAATATTCTGTGTATCCTTTTCTGCCTTTGCTTTCCTTTATTTTGCTTTCCGGATCTTCAGATTTATAAAGAGCCAGGATGAATTTTTTCATTTCTGCTTTCGGAAGATTCAGGTCGTGGTATTCTGAGATGGTAATGGCTCCGATCTCATTGTCAGGGAAAATATTGACAATATCGTTGTCATTGATAGATTTCCAGCCTTCAGGAACATTAATCGTATAGCCGGGACTGTCATACACTTTTGCTTTTTGGGCAAAAAACAGACTTGCCGATAAAAAAGCGGATACGAGTGCTATTTTTTTCATCAGTTAAAAATGGTGTTTATATTCTTCAAGGATGATTTTGAACCATTCTGTGAAATTTTCAGGAGCTTTCATTATTTCTTTATCAAGATTTTCCATGGAAATAAATCTTACTTCTTCCACTTCGTCCTGGTTTAAATTGAAATCAGCTTCATAATTTCCTACAAATACATGGTCTAGTTCATGTTCCCAAAGTCCGCCTCCTACATCTGCTTTATAGATAAAATTGAATTTTTCCGAAAGCTCCGTTTCGATTCCGAGTTCTTCTTTTAATCTGCGTTTGGCAGCTTCAAGATAGGTTTCATTTTCTCTTGGATGAGAGCATACTGCATTAGTCCACTGTTTGGGAGAATGGTATTTTCCCGGTGCCCTTTTTTGAAGGAGCATTTCGCCTTTGCTGTTGAACAAAAACACAGAAAATGCACGGTGCAGAAGACCGTTGATGTGAGCCTGCTGCTTTTCCATAAGGCCCAGAACTTCATCTTCGGGATTTACTAAAACTACAAATTCTTCCATTTCTACAAATGTAAGCCTAATAAATGTATTTTGAAAATTTTTGGATAAACATCATATGATATACGGCGAGGAGCAAAGGTGAGAATATCCACAACCTGATTTCAGGCTAAAAATAATGAAGAATTGCTCTGAAAGAGAGAGCGGGAGGAAGTTGTTTTCTCAGATTTCAATAATTGTCGCTGGCTTTCTTATCTTATCAAAATTTTTTCTTTTCTTAAAACAGATGAAGTAACCCCAAAATGTTTTTTCAGAGATTTGTTTAAATGACTGCTGTCCGTAAACCCAAGGCTCCATGCAATTTCCTGGAAAGGTGCCTCCGTATATTGTATTCTGTTGACCGCTATCTGAAGCTTTGTTTTCTGAATATATTCCTTTAATGGTTTATGGGCATTTCTTTTAAAATATTCGCTGAAATACTTTTTAGAAATGTTAAACTTCTCTGAAAGATAGACAACCGATAATTTTTTTTCATCAATAATATTCTGATTGATATGCTGAATGATGTCTGCAAATTTATCATCACTTTTTTTGTATACATGATGGGATGCCGTTAATTTTGAACTTATTATGGTTAATATGGATACTAATGTATTGGCAATTAAGGTTTCCGAATACTCCGATCTCTGTTCTTTTTCGAGCTGTATGATTTCAAATAACCTCTTTACCTGGCGTTTGTCTTTTTCGTCATTGAAATAGAGACCCGTATTGAAATCATAAAATCCAATAATATAATTAAGCTTACTGTACCATTGTAAATAATCTATAGAGGTGTTTTTAAGGTTTTTGAAATAATGTTCCGTAAACCGGATAAAGAAAAAAGTAGTAGGCTCCGAAATTTTGTAAGCATGGCATTTAGAGTGGGGCAAAAGGAAAAAATCATTTTTTTCATAGGCTTTAGTTTGGTATTCTATACTTTGAGTTCCTTTCCCCTCCAGGATAAATACCAGTTCGAAAAAACTGTTTTTGCGGAATCTGTCTTTCCACTCAGTAAGTTCGGCTGTTTCGATTTCAATAAGTTCTTGAATATGGTCCATGCTTTCTGCCAGGCTTGATACGGCAAAATTAGATCTTTTATTTTTACTTATTTATCCAATTTTTATACTCTTTCAGAAGCAGCTGTACTTCTAACTTTGTCAAAAAAAAAAATGGATTATAAAGAGATTTCAAAAAAAACGGTAGGCTATCTGTATCAGGCTCACTCAAGCATTAGAACTTCAGAAATGGACAATACACTCATTGCCTTGGCTGAATTAAGAATATCCCAGTTGAACGGATGTTCCTATTGCTGCAGTTTTCATGCTAATGAATTAAGAGAAATGGGAATGGAATTATCTTTAATAGATAAAATACCGGGGTACAAACATTCTGTTTCATTTAGTCCGAAGCAGGTTTTGGTACTAAGATGGGCGGATGCTGTGACAGGCCTGACCGAAGACATGGAGGTCTTACTTGAAGAATTAAAAAAAGAGTTCTCTGAAAAAGAGATTGTGGAACTCACTTCCAGCATTTCCTTAATGAACGCTTTGAACCGTTTGCGGATTAGTCTGGGAGATAAGTTTTAAGCATGTCATTTTTCATTTCAGGTTATCTTAACATTAAAAACAGAATAAAATTAACTACAGCTAGATTAATGACAAAGTATTGTTAATTTTATTCATTAAATAGCATTTTTTACAGTGTATTTTCAATATATACCAAATTTGATATTGAGCTTCGAGGTAAAAGCCGTAACTTTGCATTTCAAATTTTAATGATGGAGTTAGAATATAAAGAGCATATAAGTCCTATTTTGAAGGACGGGGTAAAAAATTACTTAATAGATATCGACGGTACCATTACAGATGATGTCCCGAATGAAGAACCTGAAAGAATGGTTACCTGCGAACCTTATCCTGATGCACTTGAAACCATCAACAAATGGTATGACGAGGGACATCAGATTTGTTTTTTCACTTCAAGAACGGAAAACCTGAAACAGATCACCATCGACTGGCTGGATAAGAATGGCTTCAAGTACCACAGTGTACTCTGCGGAAAACCAAGAGGAGGAAATTACCACTGGATAGATAACCACCTGGTAAGAGCTACAAGATATAAAGGCAGATTCACAGACCTTGTAGAAAAGCAGGTTACCATTGAAGTTTTCAAAGAAGATTAAGAAAACATATACAGAGATTTAAAAATTGAATGATAAAAAGTGTACACACTGAAATTCTTTAATTTTTAAATCTCTTCACTTTTAATATCAATTGTATTTATGAAAGTTTTAGCAAACGACGGTCTGGATCAATCTGGAATTGATGCTCTGGCTGAGAAAGGTTTTGAAGTGATCACTGCAAAAGTCCCGCAGGAGTTTTTGGTGGATTACATTAATGAGCATAAGATCCGTGCCCTGTTGGTAAGGAGTGCCACACAGGTAAGAAAAGATATTATTGACGGATGCCCATCTATTGAGATTATCGGTAGAGGAGGTGTAGGAATGGATAATATCGATGTGGATTATGCAAGAGAAAAAGGAATTCATGTAATCAATACCCCTTCTGCTTCTTCAGAATCGGTTGCTGAGCTTGTTTTTGCCCATTTATTTTCCGGAGCGAGGTTCCTTCAGGATTCCAACAGAAAAATGCCTTTAGTAGGAGATACAGAATTTGCAAGTCTTAAAAAAGCATATACTGCAGGTATCGAATTAAGAGGAAAGACCATCGGGATCATTGGAATGGGAAGAATAGGACAGGAGGTTGCCAGAATTGCCCTGGGACTTGGCATGAGAGTGATTGCAGCAGATAACAATGTAGGAAAAGCAAGCATAAAAGTGAAATTCTACAACAACCAGTTCATTAATGTAGATATAGAAACTGAACCGCTTCAGGATGTTCTGAAACATTCAGACTTCATTACCTTGCACGTACCGGCTCAGAAAGAGGGATATATGATCGGAAAAAATGAGTTTGATATTATGAAAAACGGTGTTGCCATTGTAAATTGCTCAAGAGGCGGTGTTATTGACGAATCGGCTTTAATTGCTGCATTGGATTCGGGGAAAGTAAAATTTGCAGGGTTGGATGTTTTCATCAATGAACCTACACCATCTAAAGAAATACTGAACCATTCGAAAATCTCTCTGACTCCACACACCGGCGCTTCTACTTTGGAAGCTCAGGACAGGATCGGGCTTTCTCTGGCGGAACAGATTTCAAGCATTTTACAGATTCAGTAATATGTGAACCCAATAAAATGAAAAGCACCTCGGTTTGAGGTGCTTTTGTTCTTTATATATTGTTTTTGCTTTTTAAAAGGTCTCTGATTTCAGTCAGTAATTGTTGATCTGCAGTAGGTGCGGCAGGAGCTTCAGCTTCAGTCTTTTTCATTTTGTTAATCATTCTTACCATAATGAAAACAACCAGGGCAAGAAGTAAGAAATTAATACCTACTGTCAGGAAATTTCCATAGGCAAAAATACTCGCTCCGTCTACTTTTTTTGCATTTTCTAATACCATACCTGGCTTTACACCATTATTAGGATCAGAAAGCACAAGGTATAAACTGCTGAAATCCGGCTTACCTATTACTGCTCCTACCAAAGGCATAATAAGGTCATCCACAACACTCGTTACAATTTTTCCGAATGCTCCTCCAATGATTACCCCAACGGCCAGATCAAAAGCATTGCCCTTGATGGCAAACTCTTTAAATTCTTTAACAAATCCCATAATTTATATTTTTTTAATTAGTATACACACAAAAATAGAATTAAAAAACGTAAAAAACAGTACTTTTTAGAGTTTTTTGCGCCATAATTATTGAATTACGGACTAGGATTAATTGACTTTTTTAGTGAATTCGTTATTTTGATTAATATTTTTATTTTGTAATAATTACTGTAAACTGTAAAAGAAATCTTTTGTAATTTGGTTAAAATTTTGCACCATCTTATGAAAGTTTTTACTGCAGAACAAATACGTCAATGGGACCGGTTTACGATCTTGAATGAACCTGTTTCGTCCATACAGCTTATGGAAAGAGCTGCTGAAGCATTAGCCGGCTGGATCTCTGAAAACTGTAAAAATCACAAAAAAATGGCCATATTCTGTGGCAATGGCAATAACGGTGGCGATGGACTGGCACTGGCAAGAATACTCTATATGAAAGGCTTTGATGCAGATGTTTTCGTACAAAACCCTAAAGGAAAATTTTCTGATGATGCTTCGGTGAATCTAAAAAGGCTGAGGGACTTTTCCGGAATCTCTGTCAGAGAATTCAAAGAAATTGTTCAATATAACTTCGATGACAGAACTGTTATTATTGATGCCTTGTTTGGTACAGGATTATCGCGGCCTTTGGAGGGTATGAGCAAAGAGACAGTTGAGATGCTAAACCAGAAAGACTGTATCAAGATTTCCGTTGATATTCCTTCAGGACTGCCCACTGATCGTATTTGTGAAAAAGATGTAGTTATATTTAAAGCTGACTATACGTTAAGTTTCCAATGCTGGAAAAAAAGCTTTCTTCATCCTGAAACAGGTAAGTATGCAGGAAAAGTAATCATTTTGGATATAGGATTGCATCCGGAATATTCAGAATCAGAAGTTGCTGAAGATCTTGTTATTGATGAAAAGCTTATCAATAGAATGTTTAAACCCAGAGAAGATTTTTCCCATAAAGGAACTTATGGAAAAGTAACAATTGTAGGGGGGAGTTACGGAAAAATAGGCGCTGCAGTGCTGGCCACAAGATCTGCCCTAAAGACCGGGGCCGGACTTACCTTTACCCTTGCGCCAAAATGCGGATACGAAATTCTGCAGGTCTCATGTCCTGAAGCCATGTTTATAGAAGGCGGGAATGAGCAGATAGAAGATTTCAAACATGAAAATGATACCGTTTATGCAATCGGGCCTGGCCTGGGAACACATGAAAAGACGGAAAAAGGCCTGCTGAAATTTTTAAAAGGATATAATGAATCTTTGGTTTTAGATGCAGACGCACTGAACGTTATTTCAAAAGATTATAAAAGCCTGAAGCTGATCCCTCAAAAATCTCTCATAACGCCACATCCAAAAGAATTTGAAAGGTTATTCGGGAGCACACAAAACTCTTTTGAAAGACTGAAACTTGCCCGTGAAAAAGCTAAAGAACTCAATATTTATATTGTATTGAAAGATCATCATACCCAAGTTGTTACTCCCCAAGGAAATGTTTTCTATAATATCAACGGTAATGCAGGACTTGCCAAAGGTGGTAGCGGGGATATTCTTACCGGTATTCTGGCTTCACTGCTTGCTCAGGGATATTCCGGGGAAGATGCATGCATTTTAGGAGTCTGGCTTCATGGAAGAGCCGCCGACTTGGCTGCTGAAAAATATTCCAAAGAATCTATGTTACCTACAGACGTGATCAATACATTCGGAGATGTTTTCGAGGAATTGAACAGGATAAACAGGATCAGACTATAATAAATAGGGACGGTTTTACTTTAGAGTCTTCTAAATTGCGTAAAGCAGTTACTTAAAAGTTTAAAAAAAAGGGCAAATTCGCTTATCTGCAAATTTGCCCTTCATATTTTATCATTACTCCGGTTTCTCGTTTTCTGCCTGAGTGATTTTGAATTTTTTAGAAATAATCATGATAACAACCCCGGCAATCATAAACGGAATGGAAAGTACCTGTCCCGTATTCAGCCCTCCAATCTGGATGAATTCGTCTCCCTGAGGTTCCTTCAGGAATTCCACAAAGAATCTTACAGCCCAAAGGATAATAAAGAACAGTCCGAATAGCCATCCCTGCTGATATTTTTTGTTTGTCTTTCTGTATAATATCCATAACAATATAAACAGCAGAAAATATCCTACAGCTTCAAGAAGCTGGCCCGGATAGCGGGGAACTGTTGGGCCATATTCACTGCTTTGCTGTGGGAAAAGAATAGCAAGAGGAGAATTGGGATCAACAGCTTTTCCTACGATCTCCGAATTGAAAAAATTTCCTATTCTTACAAATGCACCTCCCAAAGCAACCACAATTCCAATTCTGTCATATACCCAGAATGGATTTTTCTTGATAATCTTAAATGAATAATATAATGTAGTGAAGATCAAAGCTATTGTTGCCCCATGACTTGCGAGCCCGGAGAATCCTGTAAACTTCAACCCGTTTTTAGTGCTTATCGGTAAAAATACGCTCCAGAAATCTTCTTTGAACAGTTCCGGCTGATAGAAAATGACATGTCCTAATCTGGCTCCTAAAATAGTTCCGATCAGCGTCCATGTGAAAAGCGGTTCCAGATATTTCTGGTTAACATTGTCGATTTTGAAGATTCTTAACATTAGAATATATCCAAAGCCAAAGGCAAAAACGAACATTAAGCTGTAGAAATGAAGGGTAACCGGCCCCAACTGGATGCCTTTTGAGGGGTCCCATATTTTGAAAGGAGTCTCCAAAGCTACACTGTCGGTTCCGTTAATTGGCTTAGCTGTTTTTACAGCATATTTGAATTTGGTGATGTTGTCCTGTGTGGCAGGACCGTCAATTAGCTTAAAATCTTTATCGAAAAGCTGATAATGCAAGCTCTTGTACTTTTCTAAAGTGGTAGCACTGTAATTAAAGTAAGCAGGTTCAAAATTGGATTCATTCAGAATAACCAGGATATTGCTGTCTGTAGCTTTTTCCGGGAAAGCATTAAGATCACCTATTTCGGTAGTGGAATAAATCTTTACCGGAACGCTGCCTTCGTTTACTTTCAGAGTTCCGTCAGATAATCCTCCGGGATATTGCTGGGCAAACGCAGATTGTGTAATGAATGCAAATACGATGAGGTAAATTCTGAAAAATAGATTACTCATTTCTATTAATTTAATAGTTTGTTATTGATTTAATTTTTTCGGAGGAACAGGATCATAGCCACTGCCTCCCCACGGATGGCATTTTGAAATTCTTTTGATACCCAGCCAAAGCCCTTTGAAAATACCATGTACCTGAAGGGACTCTACCATATAATGAGAGCAGGTAGGTTCATAGCGACAGTTTTTGGGAAGTAGGGGCGAAATAAACCACTGGTAAAATTTTATCAAAATTACCAAAGGAAAACTGATGATTTTATTGAATGTAAGTTTCAAAACAATGCAAAAATAGGGTAAAAAAATTAAAATTAGTTTAATTTTGTTATAAGTTTCAGAGACCAAAAAACCTGAATCTGTTTATCCTAAAAATAAATTATCTTGAGCCAAAATATTCCATTAGCCGAAAAGTTAAGACCCAAAACCCTGGACGAAGTTCTGGGGCAGGAGCATCTTACCGGTGAAAAAGGTACGATCAGGAAGATGATCGAAAATAATGCACTGAATTCCCTGATTCTCTGGGGGCCTCCGGGTACCGGAAAAACAACCCTGGCTGAAATAATTTCCGAAAAATCAGGCAGGAAATTCTATAAGCTCTCTGCAGTTTCTTCGGGAGTAAAAGATGTACGAGATGTGATTGAGGATGCTAAAAAACAAAACCTGTTTTCAGGAAAATCTCCCATTTTATTTATAGATGAGATTCATAGGTTCAATAAATCCCAGCAGGATTCATTATTGCACGCTGTTGAGAAAGGATGGATTGTACTGATTGGTGCCACCACAGAAAACCCAAGCTTTGAAGTGGTATCTGCTCTTTTATCTAGAAGCCAGGTTTATATTCTAAAAGCCTTAAGCTATGAAAAGCTTGAAGAATTAGTTGATACTGCTACCCAGCGGTTTAATAAGGATGAAGGAACCTCTTTTAAGATTGCTGAAAAAGGAGCATTTATTCAGTATTCAGGAGGGGATGCCCGCAAACTGATCAATTCTGTTGAACTTGTTCTTAATCAATATGTGAATTCAGATAAAGAAGAAATCAATAACTCAGATGTCCTGGATATTCTTCAGGAAACCATGGCACTCTATGACAAAAACGGGGAACAGCATTATGATATTATCTCTGCTTTTATAAAATCTATGCGGGGAGGTGACCCGAACGGTGCTGTTTACTGGCTGGCAAGAATGATTGCAGGAGGTGAGGATATCAAATTTATTGCCCGTAGAATGCTTATTCTTGCGGCTGAAGATATCGGGCTGGCAAATCCCAACGCTTTGGTGATCGCCAACAATTGCTTTCAGGCCATTAATGTTATAGGGAATCCGGAATCAAGGATCATTTTAAGTGAAACAGCAGTTTATTTGGCTGTTTCCCCTAAAAGCAATTCAACTTATATGGCTATTAATGAAGCATTAGCTCTTGTAAAACAGACTGGAAATCTGCCGGTGCCTTTACATCTTAGAAATGCACCCACCAAGCTGATGAAAGACCTTGATTATGGTAAAGAATATAAATATGCCCATTCATACGAAGGTAATTTTGTAGAACAGGATTTCCTGCCTGAAGAAATTAAAAATGTGAAGCTTTACCAGCCGGGAAATAACGCTACAGAAAAAAAGATCTATGAAGAGCTTAAGAAAAAATGGAATAACAGATATTAAAGCAAAAAGGATACTTTGAAAAGTATCCTTTATTATATAATTTATCTTACGTGTCGTTATTTTAAAGCACTTGTGCTTAGGAAAACGGTTTTCTTTCCGTTATAGTCCTTAACTTCTACATTGCCCATGATGTCACCATAAATGCTCATATTGCTGTCAGAAAACTCATAACCTTCAATAAAAACCGGTGTATTTTCAGGCACTCCGTATTGTGAATTCAGTTGAGCTAAAGATATTCTGTCTAAATCTTCATAGCCGTTTTTGATTTTATATTCCGTTAAACCTTTTTCCGCAATGAAGCTGTATTTTTTTAAACCCTGTGGCAGCGCAGAAGAAGCTTTGTAGACATTAGAGCTCTGAACAATGGCTTTTCTTGCGTTGAACATGCCTACTGTTCCGACCACGTCATTGGCAACAGCAAACTTTACAGAAGGATTTTTCTGGGCAGATAATGCTACAGATGATAATATTAAAAAAGAATAGAGTATTTTTTTCATAACCAGAATATGTATAACTGTTAAAAACTGGATAAATATAATTAAATTTTACAAAATGTGAATGAATTTTTGTGATATTTTAAATATTGTTTAGAAATTAAAACTTTTGTTAAGGATTTTTGATTTTTAAAACAAGTATTTAACGGTTATCTATTCCTCCTCCTTTTCTTCCTTCTTTGTATCCACCATGTTTCTGATAATGTTTTTCAGTCTTTGGAAAGTGAAGGAGCTTAATAATAAAATAACTCCTAATAGTATAAAAGCAGTAATTCTTGAGATATTATCCATCTGCCAGACATCATAGCTGTAAAGTTTCAGTACCATAATTCCTATAAGTACAAATCCAATCCTGCTGTATTCAGGAATATCCTTTTTTAGACTGATATAAATAAAAATACTAGCAAGAACAGTCCAGATGATCGGAAGATAGAGAATATTAAAATGTTCTTTCGTTTTATAGACCAGCGAAATGTCATTTACGGAGCTTAGGATGTAAGTGTGATAAAATCCACAGCTCACTGCAATAACAAGTGTTGCTGAAACTATCCAGTAGGAAAGCTTTGTTTTATAAAAACCAGTACTGGAAGCCACGCCCAACAATATATATGCAAAAGGAATCCAGTGAAGAAGATGGATCATATAAAAACCGAATGTGAGTTTTTTCTGTAAAACTGCTGTAACAACTGCTGATGCGGCAAATGACGCATTTAAAGCAATAAGAATAAATAGCAGGTAAATAAGTCCAGTCTGGATAATGCTTTCAATACCCAGCTTTTTCCTGAGTATCATTAGGGCAAAAATATAATAAATGCTGAATATCAGACCAATACTTACTACAGCAGGCCAGGGCATATCCGAAATATGATAGCTGATCTCTAACAGTAGGGCAATATATATAACGCTATAACTTACAACGGCAAAAACATTTTCAAAAAAATGATCCTTCTGTTTCTGTGATTCGTTGATTTTTTTCAATAAAAAGAGATTCACGATTGTTGTAGTAATGGTCACAAGACTCGTTAAAAAGACCGGATTAAACACAACAGCCATATTGTCTTTATTCAGATATTCCGACCAGGTCATGATCTGTGCAATGATGACGAGCGGGAAAAGTACATAAAAACAAGTTTTAAAGATGTTGTGCGAACTTTTTTTCCAGATGTAAAGAAGAAGAGTCGTTTCTACAGCCCAAACACTGGTAATAAGATGACTTCTGAACTGAATGGCGACCGCTATTGTGATAAGGCTGATGGTAAGAGCTGCAAAAATAGAATAGCTGAAGTCAAAACTCTTTTTTCCATATTCTCTTAAAAGCAGTACAGCATTAACACCGGCAAAAAGAAGCGGGAAAATAATTACAGGCTCATAGCTTAATGTATGGAATATATAAATCAGGCCGATAATACTGGAAAAATTAATTAATACCAGCATTAAAGTGTCCCATGGTGAAAGGATATCTTTTTTGATATGATCCTGAAGTGCGAAAATGTAGAAAATAATATAATTGATGATATAAAAAACAATACTGAGTAGTTCAGGATGTTTTACAGTCCAGAAGAATAGATAGACACTTGTAAAAATATAAGAGGTCCATCCCACACTTTTCCAGTTTTTCAAAAATGAAGTGGTGAGCATACCAATATTCAGCAGGGTCAGGTAAGTAAAAAGAAAAAGATAATTACTCTGCCCTGTACTGATCATCAGAGGCGCTGAAAAACCTCCCAGCATTGCAAAAATAATCAATACTTCACTTTTATAGTAATAGGCGAGGGCAATAGAAATGATGGTTACGATAGTAGTAATAAAGAAAGCTGTATTTTGGGTAAACAGGTGATATTCCCGGAAAGCAATGGTGGTGGTAAAATAGAGTACCGCAATTCCACCTCCGGTGATAATGGATGCGAAAACAGCATAATTTTTTCTCAGAAAATGTCCTGCCAGCATAATTCCCGCTCCGACAGTCAGGCCTATTCCTGCTCTTGCCGTTTCTCCGATCCAGTTTTTATCTATAGCATATTTTACAAAGTAGCCAATTCCAAGAACAAGGGTGAAAATACCGATGATGGTCAGAATATTTTGTTTTAAAAATTCAAAAACAGGTTCCAGCCAGTCCTTTTGAGGTTTTCTGGAAACTTCACCAGAAATGTTTTCTTCAGGCACTATGATCTCCTGTACCTGATGAGATAACGGATTTTCTTCGTTGGCTGACGGGTCTCGTAAGGTATTTGTATTTTGTTGAGCCTGATTGATTTTTACCTGTAGATCAGAAACTTCTTTCTCAAGCTTCCTGATCTTATGATTAAGATTGTTGAAGATAAAAAAGATGATCACAATGATTAATATGACTGCAAGAAACCCACTCATTCTTTAGTTTTTATCAAATATAAATAAATGTAACAGGATAAAAAATTAATCCATCACAGAATATGTGATGGATTAACTGTGTAGAGTGATTAAATTATATGAATCTTAGTTAGATACTTTATAGATGTAAAATGAGGCCACACTCGCCCCAAGTAAGCTTACATCTAAAGCTGTTGAACCTGTAAGTCCAAAGTTAATTTTATCTCCAGCCTGGAAAGTATAAATTGAGTTAAGGCTGGTTTCAGAAATTGTTAAACTCAATAAAATAAGGTTAGCTCCACTGAATGGGCGGTTGTCTATTATTGTTGCTACACCGGCTCTTGTTCTTAAAATTCCCACGCCGGGTGAGTTGGCAAGGAGAGAGGCCTGTAGTCCGGTACCGTATTTAAAGGTAAATCCGATTGCATATATTCCTGCAGATGGAATGGTGTATGTATTATCGGTGTCTGAGAATAAGGCTGCATTTCCTATTGATCTTTCAGTAGCAAGGAAGTTGACTGCTCTGAATCCTGAAGGGAATAATCCTAAACTTAATAAGCTTATTCCTGTAGTTTTTTTGGCTGCATACACAGAAGCATTAGTGCCGGATGCCGTTGTAGCAGCATCAATAATGATCTGAGGGTCTACTTTGGCAACTTGAAAGGTCCCGTCATTGACTACCATAATAGTATATCCAGGTAAAGCAGGTATCATTTGAGTATCCCTTACTTTCAAAGTTCCATTAACATCCAATGTAGCGGTCGGATTAGCTGTGTTGATCCCCACTTGGGAAAATGCTGGAATTGCAATTAGAGCAAAGAGCAAATTGTAAATTTTAGTTTTCATTGTGTAAGCTTTTCAATTAGTTTTTAGAATTATTGAATGCAAAAACCATGCCTTGCATTATGTTTTTTTTAATTATTTACATGTTATTATATTGATAATTTAAACAAATGTTTATTTTGTGATTTATATTTCTTCGTAATATGCTTATGTGTTAATATTTTTTAAAATAAATTCTGGAGTAAAAATAGATATTTTATTTTAATATTTCCTCATTTTATGAATTAAATATTTTTAAATTTTGTCATGTTTTGTGACACTTAATTATAGTGGTGGCAGTGTTTGTCATATAATCACGGCGAGAAGACATGTCAAAACAAAAAAACACTGCCATAAGAGCAGTGTTAGTTGAGCTATATTATCTGTATAATTTTAGCTTTCGAGGAGGAATTCCTTATAATTACCCAGAAAGTCAACCTCCGCATTAATTGACTGAAGCTCCAAAAGAGCATTTCCATGAAGTACTTCTTCCCACTTTCCAACTACATTAATAAAGAAAAAGTAATTACCGAGGCCTGTTTTCAGTGTTCGGGATTCAATTTTGCTGAGGTTCATCTTTCGCCAGGCAAAAACAGACAGGACCTGATGAAGTCCACCCGCATGATCCTCAGGAAGGTTAATCAGCATACCGGATTTCTCTCCCAGTACCTCAAGGCTGGTGTTATGGTAAGCCGGCTGCTGTTTGGTAATGACTATAAAACGGGTATGATTCTGTTCAAAATCCTGAATATTCCGGTGAACGATTTTTAATCCGTACAGATTGGCGGCAAACTGATTGGCGACGGCAGCTATTTTCAAATCTTTATTTTCAGAAACATATTTTGCTGCTGCTGCTGTAGAAGAAAAATCCTGTCTCACAATATCCTTATGATGTGTATCCAGAAAATGGAAGCTTTGAGCCAGAGCTTGCGGATGCGAATATATTTTTTCTATTTCTTCCAAACTGTTCTCAGGATGAATCATCAGATGATGGGCAATAGGCATCACTCCCTCTGCTTCAATTTTGATGGAAGGTGTTTTGTATAAATAATCCAGGGTCATAGAAACAGTCCCTTCAATAGAATTTTCCAAAGGAACAACAGCTTTATCCGCTTGTCCACTATTAACAGCATTAAAACAGTCCAGAATATTGGCCTGCGGTAAAAGTTCTTCCCCCGGAAAAAGCTGCGTGGCTGCCAACTGTGTGAAACTGGCGTGGGGTCCCAGAAATGCGATCTTCATACGTTTATATCAATGTTATTATATTTAGAATTCTGATTGAAGTGCAAAGATGCAAATTAGTTTAAAAACAATTGTATCTTTCGTTAATGATATCCTTCTTCTCGCTGCAACCTTTTACCTAAGATCTGCTACCTGTTCCAATTCTCTTCAATAAGCTTTATCAGAAAATCCGGGCACCTTATGATTTTGCTGGTTTTTGCATCCAGAAAGAACAGGGTAGTGGATGCTTCCGTGATCTTTATCCCTTCTTCATTGAAAATTTCATATTCAAATTCTATTCTTACCCCTGGAATTTTTTTGACATAGGTATGAATTTCTAATTTTTGATCGTAAAGCGCTGGGCGGATGTATTTAATTTTATAATCTGAAACAGGAAGCCAAATTCCTTGGTTCTCAATTTCATCGTATGACATTCCTATGCTTCGGAAGAGTTCCACTCTGCCAATTTCAAGATACTCTGCATAGTTGCCATAGTATACATATTTCATAGGGTCTGTTTCTCCGTAACGTACTCGTATTGAGTGAGTTGTATGTATCATTTTTAGTCCTTATTTACACATACAAATATATTTTTAAATAATCAATACCTGCAATATTTTTTTTTGAAAAGAAAAAATTGGACCTTTGTCTTCCTTCTACAAAAAGTACTAACAAAGATTTAATCGGGGCATAAATATGGATGAAAATTTAATGATGATATGGCAGAAATGTCTTCAGTTCATGCGTGATAATTTGAATGCAGCTGAGGATAATTCTGATCTTAAGAAGCTTGAAAAATCCTTCGACATGCTATTCGATAAGGTACAGCCACTTTCGTTGGTTGCTAATAACCTTACGCTTATAGTGCCGAGCGATTTTTACAAGGAATATATTGAGGATAATTACCTATCCCTGCTTTCTGCTGCCCTGAAGAAAAATCTTGGAAAAGGTGTCAAATTATGGTATTCTGTCATGGAAAACAGGCCTACCGGAGAGGAGAAGCCAGTGACTATGAATATGAAGGGAAAAAGCGTTCCTACCCCAAAAATGCAGGAAACAATGCCACAGGGATTCTCTGCGAATATTGTAAACCCTTTTGTACTTCCGGGAATAAGAAAAGTAAATATAGATTCGAACCTGAAGTCTGACTATTCTTTTGATAATTATATAGAAGGAGAGAGTAATAAATTTGCTGCCACGGTAGCCAGATCTATTGCGAAAAGACCAGGCGCAACCGCTTTCAATCCATTATTTCTTCACGGAGGATATGGAGTTGGAAAGACACACCTGGGACAGGCTGTAGGTCTTGAGGTAAAAAATCAGTTTCCGGATAAAGTCGTACTTTATCTGTCTTCAGAAAAATTTATCCAGCAGTTTATTTCTGCTGCGAAAGCCCATAAGCAGACTGAGTTTGCCAATTTCTATCAGATGGTTGATGTTTTGATCATTGATGATATTCAGTTTCTTTCAGGTAAATCTGCGACACAGGATAGTTTCTTCCATATTTTTGATCATCTTCATCAGAACGGAAAACAGATCATCCTTACATCAGATAAAGCGCCTGCAGATATCATGGACATTCAGGAAAGAATTGTTTCCCGTTTCAAATGGGGACTTTCTGCCGAAATTAAATCACCGGATCTTTCTACAAGAAGACAGATCATAGTAGATAAACTGAGCAGAGATGGAATTGTTCTTCCAGGCGATATGCTGGATTTCCTTGCCGCTGAAGCCAAGACCAATGTAAGAGAACTTATCGGAGTCATTAATTCTGTGATTGCTTATTCTACGGTTTATAAAACAGACTTAAGCCTTGAATTACTAAAAGATACAATCAATAAGATTGCAGCCAACCAGAAGAAAGTGATCAATATTCCTTATATTCAGGAGGTGGTATGCGATTATTTCGGAATCAAAAAAGAACAGCTTCTTTCTAAAACAAGAAAAAGAGAAATTGCACTTCCGAGACAATTGGCGATGTATTTTTCAAAAGAGCTGACTAATGCTACTTTTACAAAGATAGGTGAAGAGATGGGCGGAAAAGACCATTCAACAGTAATGTACGCCTGCGATACCATTAAAGATGTATCAAAAATTGATAAAGAAGTAAAAAAGTACGTTAAAGATCTTGCTGAAAGAATCAAAAAATAGAAAATAATTTAATCTGAATAAATTGAAATGGAGAATAGTTTTATTCTTCATTTTTTATTTAGTTTTGCTGCTGGAAGTAATGATTTTACATTTTTAGTTGTCTTAATGGAATAAATCATTTAATCTTTCAATTAATAAAATGATATGAAAATATTGATGGTGTGCCTCGGGAATATCTGCAGAAGTCCTTTAGCAGAAGGTATTATGAAGACAAAAGTCCCTGAAAACTTTTTTATAGACTCAGCAGGAACAATCTCTCTGCACGAAGGGGAAACTCCGGATAAAAGAGCTGTAAAAACAGCCGCAAACCATCATATTGATATTTCGCAACAAAGGTCCAGACCTATTACCAAAACTGATTTTGATACTTTTGATAAGATTTACTGTATGGACATTGATGTATATGAAGATGTGGTTTCAAAAGCACAGAATGAAGAACAGCGCCAGAAAATATTATTATTTATGTCTGCACTGGGAGATCATAAAAATGCAGAGGTTCCTGATCCTTACTGGGGAGATATGAAGGATTTTGAAGACGTTTTCCAATTGTTGGATAAAGGCTGTGATGCTATTAAAAACCAAATTCTATCATAATATGAAAACATTAATTCTCACACTTCTCTTAAGCTTTAATTTTTCTTTTGCCCAAACCAAGGACGAAACTGAAATACGGAAAGTAATAGAAGAATTTATGCAGTGTATCAAAACCAGGGATGAAGCCAAGTTTGCATCTTTATTTCAGGATCCAGTGCTTTGGACCGGAATTTATAATGACAGAACCCAGGCTAAACGTCTGGAAAAAAATCCAAAAGCGGAATACTATTTTACGGATGATTATAAAGCCTTTATCAGAGGCTTTAAGGATAATAAATCTGAGGAAAAATTCGACAATATCAAAATCATTGAAGACGGAGCTGTAGCTTCTGCTAATTTTGACTACAGTTTCTGGTATGACGGGAAAATGGAAAATTGGGGTAAAGAAATCTGGACTCTGATGAAGATCCACGGAATATGGAAAATTACTTCAGTTACCTTTTCTATGGATCTTACGGAATATTTCCCTCAACCTTCACTAAAAGAAAGAACTAAAAAACAATAAAATGCTTTTTTTACTCCCAGCCTATTTATCGGAAAATACTTCTATTACTCACTTTTCACCCGTACTGAAAGATTATATTATGCAGACGGATTATTTCTTTGTGGAAAATGAAAAAACAGCCAGAAAGGTTATTAAATTCTTTGCTCCCGAAAAGAAGCAGTCTGATTTGAAGCTGTTTCTGCTTGACAAATACACGGAAAATGCTGATATCAAAGAAGCTCAAACGCTCATGCTGCAGGGACAGGACTTTGGGCTCCTTTCTGAGGCCGGGCTTCCATGTATTGCGGATCCCGGAAACCTGATTGTGAAATGGTGCCATGAAAAAAATATCAGGGTGATTCCTGTTTCAGGACCATCATCCATTATTTTGGCTTTAATTTCCAGTGGATTCAATGGGCAGGAATTTACTTTTCATGGATACCTTCCGATAGATAAAGGAGAAAAGAAAAAACAGATTCAACGCCTGGAAAGTTTAGTGCAGCAGACAGGATATTCTCAAATCTTTATGGAAACTCCATATAGAAACAATCCGCTTTTTGAAGATCTTACCAAATTTTTATCTCCAAATACAAAGCTCTGCATCGCAGCAAATATTAACGATCCGGAGCATGAATTCATCCAGACAAAAACCATTAACGACTGGAAAAAAGCAAAGCCGGAACTCCACAAAATTCCTGCGGTATTTGTCTTAGGGAAATAGTTCTCACAACGTCATTGCGAATTGAAAGTGAAGCAATCTCTACGGTAATTTGTCTATTATTTCTCTCGTAGATTTAGCAGATCGGGCAGATCTTTTTTGTGAGTATTCTTAATCTGAATGATGGGCTAAATCTGCAGAGATATAGAATCATTCATCAGTTTGAAGCTGTTTCATTTACCATCTTACCTATAAATAAACATTTAACAGCCCTTAACATGCCCTTTGCACCATTCTTGTTCTGTACAGCTTATAACACCAAAAAAATAAATTATGTCAGATAAGAAATTAGCAGGACTTTGGATAGATACTGAAAAAGCAATTGTTGTAAAGAATCACGATGCACAGAACGCATTCAAATTTTTCCTTTGCAGTCCTGTAAAAGCAGAAATACAGCATGGAAATTCAAGTGAAAATGCAGCCAATAATGCTGAACGTACTAACCGGATAAAGTTTTTTAAAGAAGTAGAGCATCTTCTGACCAATTCCCAGGAAGTTTATATTACAGGTCCTGGAACCATTCAGGAGGAGCTTAAAAAGTATCTTCATGACACGGCTCAATTTAAGAATTTAACAATAACATTAGATACAGCACAAAAAATGTCAGATGAGCAGGTGCTCGAAACCGTTAAAGATTTTTTCAATGCTTAAATCATTGATCATGCAGTAAAAATCCGGATGTCGGCAACGACATCCGGATTTTTATTTATACAGAAAACGTTATTTTGTACTTCTTCCTGACTTCCATTTTCTCCATAAGAAGATAATAATGGGAATAAGGAGCAGAAACGGCCATAAAGAAATAATTCCCAAAAGAAAACTCATAAAGCTGTTCCATCCTTCAGTAACAGAATCTGCAAAGCGGCTTCCGAAACCAATTTTTGAAGTGGCAGAACTTCTTACTTTCTCCTTATATAAACTCAGATTGAGTGTGCTGTAATTCACCCGGTCATCAATGAATCGGAGCCTGCCTTCCGCTACATCAATTTCATCTTCCAGTTCGCGGATGGTCTCCTGGATTTCGATCATGTCTTTTGTAGTAGAAGCGCTTCTAAGCATATCGCGGTATTTCTCGAGATAGATCTTTTTATTGGCCAGTTTGATAGAGACATCGGTATATTCTTCAGTGACGTCATCAGATGAGATATTTTTGGATAAAACAGAACCCACTCCGTCAGAAAATGAATTAATGAGCGCATCGAAATTTTTATGCGGGACACGGATAACAAGGTCTAGATTGTCATCTAGGTCAGTATTTTGAAACTGTTCAGTTTGAATATAAGCATTATTTTTTTTCAGAATATCTTCTACCTGATTCTGGGCTTTTTTAATATCTCCCACCTGGATTTTCATATTGCCGTTTTTAATGATCTTTTTGGCAATAGTGTCCAGCTTTTTCGGGGCTATAGAAGGTTGCGCAGATTTATTAACGGGTTCTGATTTTTCAGAAATAGAGCTAGCAGGAGCCATTTGATAAACTTCTTTTGGCGCTGGAGGAGCCTCCACTTCATACTCAGTGACTGCTACTGCTTTATCAGCTGCTACTGCCGGAGAGGAATTGGCAACGTCCAGTTCGGATTTCTTGCACCCGCTCATCAAAAGCAGTATACATAAAGGTAAAAATAATTTTCTCATGAATATTTTTTATTGAACCTTATCAAGAATTATGCTTAAATCTTTATTTTGTTTCAAATTCACAATATTTTTATAAAATTTATTAAGATTCATTATTTTAATAGTTTTGAAAACAATCTGAAATCTAAATTATTTTCTATTTTTAGGGAATGAAAAAAAGTCTTTTAGCATTCGCATTTTCTCCATTTTTGATGTTCGCTCAGGAAGTTCCGAAACTTACCGATGAAATGGCAGGTAAATTACTTGAAAAACCCCTTCACTGTATCAATCAGGAATATCCAAATAAGACGGCACACATTATCAATAATGCCGGTGAGGCTATTTTGACTCCCAAAGATCTTCACCCAAGTTTTTACGGCTGTTTCGACTGGCACAGTTCCGTGCACGGACACTGGATGCTTGTGAGATTGCTGAAGACGAAACCCAATCTGGCCAATGCAAAAGACATTGAAAAAATCCTTGACAATTCGTTAGCCAAAGAAAACTTGCAGGCTGAAGCCGATTATTTCACAAAATATGAATTGACCACTACTTTTGAAAGAACCTATGGCTGGGCCTGGCTGCTGAAGCTTGACGAAGAACTGACCACCTGGAATCATCCAAAAGCTAAAATCTGGCATGAAAATTTAAAACCCCTCACAGATCAGATTTTAAAATCATGGAAAGCCTATCTTCCCAAACAAACTTATCCAAACAGAACTGGAGTTCACCCAAATACAGCCTTTGGCCTTGCTTTCGCAATCGATTGGGCTATAGCAAATCATGACAAGGAATTTGAGAATCAATTAAAGGAAAAAGCAAAATATTTTTACGGAAAAGACCAGAAAACACCTGCTTATCTGGAACCAGACGGATCTGACTTCTTCTCGCCAAGCCTTGAAATTGCAGACCTCATGAGAAGAGTACTGCCACAAAAAGAATTTGTCCTGTGGCTGAATAATTTTTATGAGAAGAGAAGTTTGGAGAATATTGAGAAAATCCCTGTTGTCAGTGACCTGAGCGATTATCAGACCGTGCATCTGGTTGGACTTTCTTTTTCTAAAGCATGGTGCATGAAAGGGATATCAAAGGCTCTTCCAGAGGGGCATCCATTGAAGAAAGATTTTAAGAAAACGGCAGATGTATTTTTAGCCAAAGGACTTCCTTTATTGTTTCAGGGGAATTATGGTGGAGACCACTGGTTGGCGAGCTTTGCGGTTTATTCTCTTGAAGATTAAAGGTTGTAAGCGAAAATTATATTGGTTACATTTGTGCCATGTCAGCTTTAGAAAAATTTGGTGTTGAAATTTTCACTCAGCATAATATTTTCGAGAGAATTTCTGCGGATAAACCTTTCCGTCCGGAAAACCCTGCCTTTATTTTTATTAAATCAGGGACGATAAAGCTCCGTCAGCATTTCAGTGATCTGGAGCTTTCTGCCAATATGTTTATGGTAACAGACCCTCAGACGATTTATGAAATGGTTTCCGTAAGCGGCGATTTTCAGTCGAGAATGGTTTCTTACAAAAGAGATTTTATCTCTGCACTGTCATTGAAATTCAACAGGCTGATCACCTATCGTTATTTCCGTCAGCAGATGAATAAGGGGGTTCCTTTTCCTGAAAATGAAATGGAAGTGGTCTGGAAAAGTGTCAACTTTCTTAAATATATTTTAGATTCAGATACCGAAATGCTCTACAAAAAAGAGATGGTGGAACATCTTTTCTCCGTTTTCTGTTATCAGATGGCGGGAATTATTTCCAAGGAAGATAACAATTCCATGAATCAGATGTCCAGACAGGAAGAGATTGTTTTTGTATTCCTGACAGATCTCGCAGAACATCATCTTACAGAAAGAACCGTTGAGTTTTATGCCGAAAGGCAGTCGATTACAACCAGACATCTTTCCTCAGTCGTGAAATCCATTACCGGGAAATCTGCCAGCCAGATCATTGCCTTAATTGTAATGAATGAAGCCAAAGTGCTTTTGAACTCCTCCAATAAACCTGTTTCAGAGATTTCTTCAATCCTCGGTTTCAGCGATCAATATGCATTTTCTCACTTTTTTAAAAAGCATCTCGAAGTAAGCCCACGACAGTACAGACATCAGTTTGAAAGTTGAAATCTTACATTTAAACATCTTTTTCCAAAATTCAAACATTTGATTGAATTTGTAGCCACCGTAACTTTGCCTTCGTAAAACAAGGTAAAATGACAAATAATGTAAAAACAGCACTATCATTCGTGATAGCTCTATTCCCTGCGCTGTTTTTTTCTCAACAGATCAAACAGATGACTGCAGGTGAGGCAGCCGATATGGCTGTGAAAAACCACCAGCAGTTAAAAGTGGCTGCGCAGAATATTGACATTGCAAAACAGAGTACAAATGTTGCAAAACTTCAAAAGCTCCCTAATATTACAGCTTCTACAAGCCAGTTCTATTTAGGCGATGCGGTAGCAATAGACAAAGATTTTTCGAACTCAACCGATATTCCGATGCCTCATTACGGAAGCTCATATGCTGTACAGGCTACCCAGCTGATCTTTAAAGGGGGTTTGGTGAATAAGTCCATTGAGATGGCAGGTCTGCGTGAACAGCTTTCAGAACTGGATTTGGAAAAAAATAAGCTTGATGTGAAATTTCTCGTGATCTCCAATTATCTGGATATCTATAAAATATTGAACCAGGAAACCGTTTTTCAGAATAACAAAAAACTGGCTCAGGAACGTCTGAAAAATATCCAGAAGTTTTATCAGCAGGGTATGGTGACCCGTAATGAGGTTATCCGTGGAGAGTTGGCCATCAAAAATCTGGATCAGGGAATTCTTACCCTTACGAATAACAAAAAGATCCTTAATTACAATTTAAATATCGCGTTAGGACTTCCTGCCGATACAGAAATTGTTCCTGTTGAAAGTTTAACGGATAAAGAATCCGGGATTGGTATCGATTATTATATGGATCTTGCCCACGACAGTAATCCTCAGCTGAAATCAGCAAAGAAAAATATTGATGTTGCTGATAAAAATATTGAAATAATAAAAACGGATCAAATGCCAACGCTTTCCGGATTCGGAGGTTATACTTTACAACGTCCGATTACGAATAGAAATCCTGTTTTGGATATTTATTCCGGAGGATGGCAGGCTGGTGTTTCATTGAGCTACAATATTGATAATTTATATAAGACAAAAGAAAAAGTTAAGCTTGGTGAACTGCAGAAAACACAAGCCGGTGATGCAGTGATGCTCGTTCAGCAGAATGTAGATATGACAGTGAATGCAGCTTATGTAAAATATCAGGAATCTATTCAGCAAGCTGATATCCTGAATGATTCCAAAAGACTGGCTGAAGAAAACTACAAGATCACTGAAGCCAAATATTTAAACCAGTTAGCAGTACAGGCAGAAATGATTGATGCGCAGAACCAGAAACTTCAGTCGGAACTGGACTATGCCAATGCGGAGATCAATGTATTGTATCAATATTATAACCTGCTGAAGGCTGCAGGAACGCTTTAATTTTAAAACTGAAAATCAAGATAATGGAAAACAAGGAACAAAATACTCAAAATACCCAGGCCGCACCGGCACAGTCGGGAGCAGCCGTTAAAAAGAAACAGAACAAAAAAAATAAGATTAGAGCGATTATTTCTAATACGGTTGTATTCCTGGTTATAGGATTCGGACTTTTCTGGCTGGTCCGCGAATATTTTCACATAGGAGACAAAACGTATACGGAAGCTGCTCAGGTAGAAGAATTCATTAACCCAATCAATACAAGGGTTTCGGCTTATATTAAAGATATAAAATTTATAGAGCACCAGAAGGTTAAAAAAGGAGATACCCTGGTTATCCTGGATAAGAATGAACTATTAACCCAGTTAGGCCAGGCAGAAGCTGCGTATCAGAATGCAATTGCCCAGAGATCAGCAACAAGTTCATCCGTAAATACAGTTTCCAATAACGTAAGTGTCATGGAATCTAATATTGCCGGTGCTAAAGCAAGATTATGGAACGCCGAGCAGAATTTAAACCGGTATAAAAACCTTCTTGCCGCAGAAGCGGTGACCAGACAACAGTACGACCAGATTAAAACAGAATATGATGCTCAGAAAGCAGCATATGAAACCTTAGTCAACCAGAAACAGTCGGCTAATCTTTCCACAACTGAGGTAAAAAGCAAATTAGGAATTAATGATGCAGAGATCAAAAGAACAAAGGCAGCACTGGATATGGCAAAGATCAATCTTTCTTATACTGTCATCACCGCACCTTACGATGGAATCATGGGACGCAGAACGATCTCTGAAGGACAATTGATTCAGCCGGGTCAGCAAGTCGCTACCATCGTTCTGAATGGCCAGAAATGGGTAACAGCTAATTTTCTGGAAAGCCAGATGCCTAACATTAAGATCGGTGAAAAGATGACAATGACCGCTGATGCTTTGGGAGGAAAACAATTTGAAGGAGTAGTCACTGCTATTTCAGCAGCGACAGGTTCAAGATATTCCAGTGTTCCTACCGACAATTCTACAGGTAACTTTATCAAAGTGCAGCAGAGAATTCCAGTAAGAATAGAATTCAGCAACTCTAATAAAAAGGAAGATCTGGAAAAACTGAGCGCAGGAATGAATATGAATGTAAATATTAATTAGGATTGAAAGATTTAAGCATTTAATGATTGAAAGATTTTAGAAGGGAAGCCGGAAGTCAGAAGAGGGAAGTTGATGCAGACGAATCATAACTTCCGGTCCCTTTCTTATTTTTTAATTTTTTTTAAACAGAACTTATTTGGAAAGCAGAAGTATGATGACAAAAGAAACTTCCATCTCCCATCTCCTGCTTCCATCCTCTAACTTCTAACCTCTAATATCTAATTTCTAAATTCATGTACAACAAAGGACTATATAACGACTGGGTACCCAAACCCGTACAGCTGCTGCTCATCGTACTGCTATTGGCAGTCGTGATGCCGCTTGGCGGGGTGTACACCGGAAACATCAGTTATCTGGTGAGCGGTACCGGTGCGATGACAGAATATTTTATGTGGGCCAATTATGCTACCACAATAGGAATGGGCGCCTGTATGCCGATCGTTCTCAGAATGAAGATGAGATTCAAGGTGAGAGATAAAATGACGGTGCTGCTCGTACTTTTAGGAGTATTGAGCTACATCAATGGAACAACGATGCAGCCAATGGTATTTGTGTTTACGGCACTGTTTATCGGGTTTTTAAAGATGATGGTGACTATTGAATTATTCCTTCCGTTAATGACAATGATTGGTAACAGAGGGATGTTTTATGGACTGTTTTACACCTTTGTTTTAGTGATGAACCAGGTGGCAGCTTATTATTCAGTGGTCGTTTCTATTCATTACAACTGGCAGCATTTCTACATCATTGCAGCGGTATTGTGTTTCATTCTTGCTCTGATCCACTGGATATTTATGCATGATAAATACTTTGCCTTAAAAGTTCCGTTACATTATATTGACTGGATGAGTATCATGTTATTCGTTTCTACGTTTATGTTTTCCGCCTATGTTTTTTCTTTCGGAAAGCAACAGGATTGGTGGAATTCAAAACATATTATGAATGCGAGTATGGCTGCTTTCGTAAGCTTTGCTTTGCTGGTGGTTCGTCAGTTTACTTTAAAAAGGCCTTATTTATCATTCATGATATTCAAAAAAAATAATGTGCAGCATGGTCTGTTTATGCTGTTGTTTCTGGGAATGTTCTTAGGAACCACTGCACTGCAGAATACCTTTGCAGTAGGAGTTCTCGGATATGATCAGCAAACGAACGCAGGGCTGAATCTACTCATGATTCCCGGAATTATCCTGGCAGGAACAATTGCTGTATTTTGGTTTAAAAAAGAAATACCATTGAAAATGTACATCTTCTCAGGGTTTTCAGCAATGATGGGGTATGCATTGATTATGTACTTTTCGATGGTTTTAGAATTCAATTATGAGAACTGGTACCTGCCGATGTTGTTAAAAGGATACGGGATGTGTTCATTGTTCATTTCAGTGTGGTTCTATACCCTGGATAAACTTGAAATGGATGATATGCTGGCCGCCATCGGATTAGTGCTTGTGTGGAGAACTTTTCTGGCTGTGGGCTTTTTCTCAGCATTGTATTCATGGTTTCAGTACCGTTTCCAGATAACGGCAGTAGGTGATCTTGCGGTATATATTGACGGAATGACGGTGAGTCCTCAGACTTTAGCCGCGAATATGAAGACGCTTCAGCTGAATGCCATTATTGTGGCCGGCAAAAAGATCTTCGGATATATTATTTTGGTAGGTTTTGGAGTGTTGCTGTACGTCATGACACATCATTTTGGAAGGGAAAGATTCCGGTATTTGAGATTCATCAGAGTTCTCGGCGGTAAATCTGTAATTGCCAGAAGAAGACTCCGTGAACGGAAACAATTATTAGAAGAAATAAAAGACGCAGCCGGGCCTGCGGTTTAAAGATACCTTGTTTTTCACGAGTAAAGCTCTGCTATAATTTTTTAGTGGGGCTTTACTTTTTTTGAATTAATTATTTTTATTTTGTCTAAATAAAATTAAATTTGTATCAATAAAATTAAAAGATATGTCAAGAATTCAAACAGGGCGGATTGTTGCAGAACTGGCAAGAAAAGAATATATCACAGATCATTACATCAGAGTCTATCTGTATTCTCCCGAAGCTCATTTGTTTAAAAATACCACCATTGGTGATAATAATAAGATCGCTGTTCCTCCTGTAGGTTTGGATGAAATTCATTTTCCAACGTTGGATGAAAACCGCCAATGGGTTTATCCTCCAAAAGAAGTAGCTCCCGCTATAAGAACCTATACCCACAGAGGGATTGATCTGGACAAAAATGAGCTGATCATTGATTTTGTAGACCATGGTGATGGCGGTCCCGCATCAAAATGGGCCCGGGAATCTGAAGCCGGATCCAAACTGGGCATCATGATGCGAACCGAAGCTAAAGAAATGTATCCGGATGCTGAATGGTACCTGTTTGTAGGAGATGTAACTGCCATTCCTGTTCTGAGTGCGATGCTGGAAACTTTACCGGAAACAGCGAAAGGAGTCTGCATCATCGAAGTTCACGGAAAAGAAGACGAACAGATCCTTAAAACTAAGGCTGATATTGAATTTAAATGGCTTCATAATCCCACACCGCAAATCAGTAGTGAAATGGCAGATGTTGTAAAAGATATTGCTATTCCGGAAACTACTAAATTCGGATATGTTGCGGCCGAGTTTTCAAGCGTTAAAGAAATCCGTACCTATCTCAGAAAAGAAAAAAACTGGACTTCACAGGAACTCAATGCTTATTCTTACTGGAAAGCAGGTGTAGCAGAGAATGAATCGGAGAAGGACAGGCATAAGGAGAAGGATTCGATGGGATAGGATTATTAGGTCAATGGTGAATTTTGCTTTGCAAGTGAATGGTGAATGGCAGGTTAAGAGCCGAGAGCCAAGAATCAAGAATCAAGAACCAAGACATCCCATACCAGACAATAATTCATTAACTTAATAATTATGCAGTAACCAGCAACGAACAAACCAGCAACCAAAATCACTTTCAAACTCATTTACTCTCAAACCCTCAAACTCTCAATCCTCACCGCAGACAAACTTGCAATCCGAACCCGAAACTCTTATCTTTGCACCCTTAAATACAGCAATGAAAGATTTAATGGGTAAAGCAGTCTGGGATTATTTTCGCAATGAAAACCCTGAGGATCTGCAAACAGAAACATCAATATCGGAACTGGATGAGCTTCCGGTAGCGTATCTTTTCAGAGATTTTGAGGAGATGAACGATATTGAGCAGAAAGCACTTGAGCTGGCTCAGGGGAAAGTTCTGGACATTGGTGCCGGTGCCGGTTCTCATGCTTTGTATCTTCAGAACGAAAGAAATCTTGATGTGTTGGCACTGGATATTTCACCAAAATCTACTGAGGTCTGTAAGCTTAGGGGAATTAAAAAAGCGGTATGCGAAAATATGCTTGATTTTTCAGGAGAAACCTTTGATACCGTTATGCTTCTGATGAATGGAACCGGAATTTTTGAAAGTCTGGAAAAAATTGATATTTATCTTCAGAAGCTGTACACTTTAATTAATGATAACGGACAGATCCTGAT
The DNA here is from genome assembly GCF_052044665.1 of Chryseobacterium sp. 22532. Classification (NCBI taxonomy): domain Bacteria; kingdom Pseudomonadati; phylum Bacteroidota; class Flavobacteriia; order Flavobacteriales; family Weeksellaceae; genus Chryseobacterium; species Chryseobacterium sp. 22532. Next base: position 155,360 of record NZ_JBQENJ010000003.1, on the reverse strand, counting down.
CGACAGTACGGATATTCTGTATATGTTCGACCGTGATGAAGATGGGGGAGTTTATATTCCGGCAGGCGGCTATTATGGTGAATTGGATTATGTGGTTCATTATAAAGGAGAATCTGAAGATCCTGTCAAATGGCTCTACCTTGATTTTACAACTTTGAAAAATGCCGCAGAAAATAACGGCTTTAAGGTAGAAAAAATAATGCAGGATGAAGATTCCTATCTGGCAAAACTGACTAAAAAATAAATATTGCCTTGTCATTGCGAGCGCAGCAAAGCAATCTCTTAATACTCTTAATCGCTAAACTCTTCTTAATGGTGTTAAGGTTAATATCAAGTTTTTAAGGTCATTGAGTTTAAATTTTGTTTTAAGGATGGAGTATAAAATAAAAAAAGACACATGATTTTTCATGTGTCTTTTGCTTTATCTTAAATATTGATTATCCTATCTCAATACCATTTTCCACATTGCTGTCATCCGGTGTTACGAAAGACAGTTTTCCATCAGGTTTTGTCGTTAATAAGAACATACCCTGAGACTCTATTCCTCTGATCTTTCTTGGAGCAAGGTTCAATAAGATCATTACTTGTTTCCCGATAAGTTCTTCCGGTGTGAAGCTTTCTGCAACACCTGAAACCACAGTTCTGATATCAACCCCTGTATCTACTTTGAATTTTAATAATTTATCCGCTTTTTCTACTTTTTCAGCTTCTAAAATGGTAGCTGTTCTAAGGTCTATTTTAGCAAAATCATCAAAAGAAATCTCTTCTTTCATAGGGTTGGCGTTAGGGTTTGTTTTTTTATTGTTTTGTTTGGTCTGTTCCAGTTTTTCAATCTGAGCTTCGATGACGCTGTCTTCAATTTTTGAGAAAAGAAGAGAAGCTTCATTGATTTTATGACCCGTTTCTATTAAAACAGATTTGTTTTCAACATCGCTCCAGTTCGCCTGTTCAGCATTGAACATGGTTAATAGCTTTTCAGAGCTAAAAGGCATGAATGGCTCGCAAAGCTGGGCTAAAGCAACTGCCAGTTGAGCTCCTACAAATAAGGATTGTGCTGCTTTTTCAGGGCTGTCCTTAATCGTTTTCCAGGGTTCTTCAGCCTGAAGGTACTGGTTTCCGAAACGGGCAAGATTCATTAATGCCGTTAATGCATTTCTGAATTCATAATTTTCCAAGAATCCTGAAATTTCTTTAGCGGTTTTGTTAATTTCTCCTAATTCAGGACTCTTTACATCTCCCTGAGGAACAATACCATCATAATATTTATGGATAAGAACAGCAACTCTATTGATAAAGTTACCGAAAATTCCTACCAGCTCAGAATTATTTTTAGTCTGGAAATCTTTCCAGGTAAAATTATTGTCCTTTGTTTCCGGAGCAGACGAAAGAAGCGCATATCTTAACACATCCTGTTGTCCCGGGAATTCTTCTACATATTCATGTGCCCATACCGCCCAGTTTCTGGACGTTGAGATCTTATCGTTCTCAAGGTTTAAGAATTCAAAGGCAGGAACATTTTTCGGCATGATATAATCACCGTGAGCTTTCATCATTGCAGGGAAGATAATACAGTGGAATACAATATTATCCTTTCCGATGAAATGAACCAGGTCACTGTTTTCATTCTGCCAGTAATCTTTCCAATTTTTTCCGTTTTTCTCTGCCCATTCTTTAGTGAAAGAAATATATCCGATAGGGGCATCAAACCAAACGTAAAGCACTTTCCCTTCTGCATTTGGAAGCGGTACAGGAACTCCCCAGTTCAGATCTCTGGTCATGGCACGTGGCTTTAAACCATCATTCAACCATGATTTAACCTGTCCGTATACATTCGGTTTCCAGTCATCTTTATGGCCTTCAATGATCCATTCGTTCAGAAAATCTTCATATTCATTTAAGGGAAGATACCAGTTTTTGGTCTCCTTAAGAATCGGAACATTTCCGCTTAACATGGATTTAGGATTGATCAGTTCTGAAGGCGATAGGGTAGACCCACACTTTTCGCACTGGTCTCCGTAAGCATTTTCATTCCCACAGTTCGGGCATGTTCCTACAATATATCGGTCTGCCAAAAATTCTCCGGCCTGTTCATCAAAATACTGCTCAGAAATCTCTTCCGTAAATTTCCCTTTTTCATAAAGGACCTTAAAGAAATCCTGGCTCGTTTCGTAATGCTTTTTAGAGGTTGTTCTGGAATACTCATCAAAAGAAATTCCCAGATCTGAAAAAGATTTTTTGATGATCTCATGGTATTTATCCACAATATCCTGAGGTGTTACTCCTTCTTTTTTTGCTCTAATGGTGATAGGAATCCCATGCTCATCCGATCCGCAGATAAATGCTACATCTTTTCCTAATCTTCTCTGAAATCTTGCGTAGACATCCGCAGGAATATACACACCTGCCAAATGTCCTATATGAACCGGTCCGTTTGCATAAGGCAAAGCTGCCGTAATCATCTTTCTGTTTGACATTTATCGTAAAGTTTTAACTGCAAAGATAAGAATTATCTCCTAGAACCGCCTAATATTCGGTTATAATAAGTTTTTTGCCCGTCTGCCAGACTGAAATATTACATTTAGTTAAACAAATGTTTAACTTTTTGTTAATTATATCAATATATTATGCATTACATATATTAACGTAATGTTATGGAAAACAGATATTTGGTTTTTTGACAGACAAGCAATTTACATAAATTTATCTAAATTTTCAATAATATTATAATAATTCTAAATTTTTTATAAATTGCAAGGCTGGTTGTACAGCATTATTAAAGAAACGAAACTAAAAAAAACGATATTGTGAAAAATTTTACAACGGTATTAAAAATTGCGCCCGCCTTTTTATTGGCTAGTTCAATGATACATGCACAGACACAAGACTCTATAACCAAGGAGAAAAAAATTGAAGAGGTTGTATTGATCGGATATGGAAAACAAAAGAAATCTGACCTTACAGGATCTATTACTTCAGTTACTGCCAAAGACTTCAACGGAGGAGCAACTTCTGCAGGTCAGCTGATCCAGGGTAAAACACCTGGAGTACAGATTACGAATAATAGCGGTGCTCCGGGGTCGGGTACAAAAATTAGAATCAGGGGAACATCTTCTTTAAGTGGAGAAAACTCTCCATTAATTGTTATTGATGGAGTTCCTCAGGATTTTGTGGGAATGAATGGTGTTTCTGATCCTTTATCTCTCATCAACCCAAATGATATTGAAACATTTGATATCCTGAAAGATGCTTCTGCTACTGCTATTTATGGTAATAGAGCTTCTAATGGTGTTATTTTGATTACAACTAAGAAAGGAAGCTCCGGGAAATTTAAAGTGAATTTCTCAACAGTAGCTTCGGTTTCTACGAAAATGGGAAATGTAGATGTGTTAAATGCACAGGAGTTTAGAGATTTTGTCAATACCTACGCACCGGCAAACTACAAGACCAAACTTGGAAATGCAGATACGAATTGGCAGGACAAGATTTACCAGGCAGCTTGGGGAACAGACAATAATGTTGCCCTATCAGGAGGTATTAAAGGCTTGCCTTACCGTTTATCGTTAGGTTATAACGAGCAAAACGGTATTGTAAGATCAAATTCTTTCCGTAGAACCTCAGTAGGCTTGAACTTAAATCCTAAGTTCTTAGATAATCATTTATCAGTAAATGTCAATGCCAAAGGAACTTTCACAGATAACAGATTTGTAGATGGCGGAGTAATCAAAGCAGCTACTTATTTTGACCCTACACAGCCTGTATATTCCGGAAACTCCAATTATGGAGGATATTATGAATGGTTGGATTCAGGATCAGCAACAGGATATAATGTGAATGCCAATACCAACCCTCTTGGGTTAATTGATGGCGTACGGGATGTATCATCTGTGACCAGAGGATTGGGAAATATTCAGTTAGATTACAAACTTCACTTTCTTCCTGACCTGCATTTTAATGTGAATGCCGGTTATGATTATACAAAAAGTGAAGGACACAAATTTAAAGATGCAAACTACAGACCTGGTTACGGTGACAAAGGAAGTTCTAATTTCTACTCGATGGAAAAAAAGAACAAACTTTTGGAAACCTATTTTAATTATGTTAAAAATATAGCTCCAATTAGTACAGGAGTAGATATTACAGCCGGATATGCTTACCAGGATTTCCGCACAATTGTTCCGGGAGCTATTACTTATAAAGGAAATGGTACTACTTTACCACCGGATCTAGATTTTGAAACACAGAATACACTAATATCTTTTTATGGAAGAGCTATTTTCACAGTAGCTAATAAGTATATTATTTCTGGATCTGTTCGTAAAGATGGTTCCTCAAGATTCTTTAACGGGACAAGAGATAATGTATGGGGTGTCTTTCCTGGAGTTTCTTTGGCTTGGAAGCTTAATGAAGAAAACTTCATCAAAAATATTTCAGCAATTAGTACTTTAAAATTGAGAGCGGGATGGGGAAAAACCGGACAGCAGGAACTACCGGCTCTAAACGGAAATAAACCTAATAATTACCCTGCATTTGCCGCATATAATCCAAGTTATCCAGGTGCTAGTTATCAATTTGGGAACGAATATTATTTTATGTTCAGACCTGCCAATTATAATCCAAATCTTACATGGGAGACTACCACTACAAAAAATATAGGATTGGATTTTGGTTTTACTCAAAATAGAATTACCGGATCTATCGACCTTTTCAGAAAAGACACTAAGGATCTATTGGTATATGCTGATGAAGCAGCAGGAGGCTTAAGTAATGCCAGCTGGCAAAATGTGGGAGATATGAAGAATGAAGGTATTGAAGGAAGCATTACAGTAGTTCCTGTTAAAAATGAAAAGACTACTTGGGAATTAAGCTTTAATGCAACACATTACAATCCAATTGTAACTAAATTGAAAGACAGAGCAGATGAATCATTCAATATGGAAGTCGGTGGTATTGAGGGAGGTGCCGGAAACAGAATTCAGGCACATGCTGTAGGATATGCTCCAAATTCATTCTGGGTATATCAGCAGGTATATGATACTAATGGAAAACCTGTAGACGGAGCATATGTAGATAGAAACGCAGATGGCATGATCAATACAAAAGATATGTACTATTACAAGTCTACTACTCCGGATGCTATTTTAGGTTTTTCAACTAAAGTATCTCATAAAAACTGGGATTTTGCGCTTAGTGCAAGAGCCGTATTAGGAAACTATGTTTATAACAACATGGCATCCAACAGTTCATTGCAGTCTGCGTCTACAAACGAATACCTTCAAAATGTATTCTCCACTGCTCCAGAATATAAATTCTCTGTACCTCAGTACAAATCGGATATTTATGTAGAGAATGCATCATTCTTAAGATTAGATAATATCAATATTGGCTATAATTTCGGTGAAGTTTTCTCTAAAGGAAGTAATCTGAAAGTATACGGTATGGCACAAAACGTTTTTGTAATTACTAAATATACAGGGGTGGACCCTGAAGTTTTTGGGAACATAGACAACGGATATTATCAGATGCCTAGAGTATATTCATTGGGCTTTAATTTTCAATTTTAAATAATAATTACGATGAAACTAAATAAAATCAAACTTAAAAATATAGTATTGCCTCTTTCTGCTGCATTTCTACTGACTACAGCGTCATGTGTAAAAGATTTGGAAAGAGAGCCAATAACAGATGTTACCTCTGCAAGTATCTATAAAGATTTTTCCAACTATAAAAATATTTTAGCAAAACTCTATGGAGGTCTTGCTATGGGAGGACAGGTAAGTGGAGATGGTGACCAGCCTGATAGTGATATTAATGGAATTAACGGAGGTTTTTCACAGTATACAAGATTACTGTATACCCTTAATGTAATAACTACTGATGAAGCAGTAATAGGTTGGAATGATGGAAATCTTCATACCCTTCATAAAATGACATGGGATGCTTCTAATGAATTTATTGCTGCAATGTATTACAGAGTATATACGGAAATTGCTTTTTGTAATGAATTTCTGAGAAATGTTACAGACGAAAAATTAGCAGCAAATAATATTACCGGAGACAACCTTGCTCAGGCAAAATTAATGAGAGCCGAAGCCCGTTTCCTAAGAGCACAATCCTATTACCATGCAATTGATATGTTCGGGAATGTACCTTTTGTAGATGAAACATATCTTCCTGGATCTGTAAATCCTCCACAGAGAATAGACAGAAAATCATTATTTAACTTCATAGAATCTGAATTAGTTGCAGTAGCAGGTGAATTAAAAGAGCCTAAAACCAATGAATATGGCAGAGCAGACAAAGCTGCAGCTTGGGCGTTATTGGCAAAATTATATTTAAATGCTGAAGTATATACAGGAACACAGAGAAATACAGACTGTATTACTTATTGTAATAAAGTAATTGCAGCAGGTTATTCTTTAAAGCCAAAGTATGATGAGCTGTTCCTTGCAGATAATAATATCAGTAATCCAGAACAGATACTAAGTGTAAATTTTGATGGGATTAATACACAAACCAACGGAGGAACTACTTACTTAGTCCATGCAGCAGTAGGTGGGGGTATGAAAGCTTCTGATTTTGGAATCAATGGTGGTTGGAGCGGAATCAGAACGACAAAGGCATTTGTAAACCTATTCCCAACTAATGGAACTGATAAAAGAGGAAGGTTTTTTACAGCAGGACAGAATTTGGAAATTAACGATCTGGGTTCTTTTACAGATGGATATGCATTTATCAAGTATAAGAACGTTAAAAGCAATGGATCTGTAGGGGCACATGATAACTGGGTGGAGGCTGATATTCCTCTATATCGTTTAGCAGACATCTACCTTATGTATGCAGAAGCTGTTCTTAGAGGAGGAAGTGGAGGTAGTCAGGCAACTGCAGTCACTTACATTAACCAATTAAGAGAACGTGCTTATGGTAATACAAGTGGAAACGTAACTTCAATAAATCTGAATTTTATTTTAGATGAAAGAGCAAGAGAATTATCTTGGGAAACATCTAGAAGATCAGATCTTGTCCGTTTCAACAAATTTACTACAGGAGATTATCTATGGCCATGGAAAGGGAATGTTAAAGATGGAAAAGCTGTTGAAAGCTATAGAAATCTTTTCCCTATCCCAAATAAAGATATTATAGCCAATCCTAACCTGATTCAGAATCCTGGATATTAATTAAAAACACTATAAAATGAAACAAATATTTAGATTATTAACCATAGCCCTCATTGGTTTTCTGGTTATTTCCTGCGAAAAGGATGAAGATCAGGCTGTGATTAGTGAAACAAACGCAGGTAAGCTTTCTTCTGATAAAAGTACAATAGTTCTTAATGAACTCGTTGCCAATGATGCTGTGATTAATTTCACATGGACGAAACCAACATTTAATATCGCTGTAGTTTCCAGCCAGCAGATAGAATTCGGGATCAAAGGAAACAATTTTAAAAAAAGTGCTACTGTTGATTTTTCCAATGATTTAATGACAGGTTCAGTTACCCATGCTGCAATGAATGCTGTCATGTTCAATATCGGAGCGACACCAGATGTTGTAAATGATATTGAAGCAAGACTAAAAACATCTGTAGGATCAGCAGCTTTTTATTCCAATGTAATAGCCCTTAAAGTAACACCTTATACTCCAAACCCGGATTTGGTATATCCGAAGATTAATGTACCTGGTGGATATGCCGGAGCAGCAGGCTATGCAAATTGGAATCCTGCCAATTCACCAAACCTGTTCTCTCCTGAAAAAGATAATAAATACAGAGGATTCATCTGGATTAGTAATCTTACAGGTGAAAACGGACAATACAAATTTGCGATCAATCAAGATTGGCCGGGAAATAAAGGAGATGACGGAACGAATACCGGAAAATTAGTTGGAGACGGAGCAAACATAAAAGCCCCTGTAATAGGGACATACTATGTTAAAGTTGATTGGGTTGCAAATACCTATTCATCGGTGTTGGCAAACTTTGGTATAATCGGAGATGCTACGCCTACAGGATGGAACTCAGATACAGATTTTGTTTATAATCCGGCTACAAAGACTTACGTAATCAATTCAATTATGTTGAGTAGTACAGGATCATTTAAATTTAGAGGAAATGACGACTGGGCACTAAAATTCCAGCCTAAGAAAGATGACCAGACTCTGGTTTCAGGAAAGGCCGTACAAACTTATTTCAATGCTGAAAATACAGTAGACGGTGATCCTAATTATAAAGTATCCGAAGCAGGAAACTATAAAATAGAACTGGATTTACATAATTCGGCCTATTACAAGTTAACTGTTACAAAATTGTAAAACGTCCAAAATAATTTGATAAAGTGTTGCTTTACCGCAGCACTTTATCTATTTTTAAGTTTATAAATAATCATTATGAAGAAAATTACAGTTGGAGCGATATTGCTCTCAATGATGTTCGCAGGTGTTAATGCACAGTCTTTGAAATCACCGGATGGAAAATTTGAAATGAACTTTCAGCTGAAACAGGGAGTACCCTATTATAATCTGAAATACAATGGTGCTGTGGTGGTAGAAGATTCTAAATTAGGATTAAGATTATTTAAAGACTCAGCTATTAAATTCGCTTCTGAAATAGCTAAAGCGGAAGACGCAAAATTTGATCTGAACAACGGGTTCACGAAAACACAAGAAAAACGTGACTCTAAAAACGAAACCTGGCAGCCGGTTTTGGGCGAAAAGAAAAACTATATCAACAATTACAACGAACTTGCCGTTACCTTGGATCAGGCTTCTACAAGCAGAAGTATTGTTGTAAAGTTCAGATTGTTTAATGATGGATTGGGATTCAGATATGAATTTCCACAGCAGAAAAACCTGAATTATTTCGTGATCAGAGAAGAAGATTCTGAAATCGACTTTCCTACAGATATGAAAGCATGGTGGATTGTTGCAGACTATGATTCCCAGGAATATCAATACCAGGAAACAAAGATCTCCGAAATTCCTTCCCAATGGGATAAGGCATTTGATGCTAATGCCTCTCAGGCTCTCGTTAAAAATGCTGTTCAGTCTCCATTGATGCTTAAAAAAGAAGGTAAAGATCCTTTATATGTAAATGTAGCAGAAGCAGCTGTTTTAGATTATCCGGCTTCCCATCTTGAAGTGGATGCCCAGAATTTTAAATTCAAAACACATCTTACTGCTGACAGACAGGGGGCAAAAGGATATATTCAAACCCCTTCAGTAACCCCTTGGAGAACCATTATCGTTTCTCCAAAAGCAGAAGAGGTGATGGAATCTAAAATGATTTTTAACCTTAATGAGCCTACAAAATATACCGATACTTCTTACATTCATCCTACTAAATACATGGGTGTATGGTGGGAAATGATCATCGGAAAATCCCAGTGGGCTTATTCTACTGCTGAAAACGTACATTTGGACAAAACAGATTTCTCAAAATTGACGCCAAACGGAAAACATGCGGCTAACAATACAAAAGTTAAAGAATATATCGACTTTGCTGCTGAAAACGGTTTCCAGGGATTATTGATTGAAGGCTGGAATATCGGTTGGGAAGACTGGTTCGGTCATTCCAAAGAATTTGTTTTCGATTTCATTACACCGTATCCGGATTTTGACATCAAAATGCTGAATGAATACGCCCATTCGAAAGGCATTAAGCTTATCATGCACCATGAAACTTCAGGTTCTGCAACCAATTATGAAAGATGGTCGGATAAAGCTTTCCAGCTGATGAACAAATACGGTTATGATGCCGTAAAAACAGGCTATGTGGGAGATATCATCCCAAGAGGAGAACACCATTACTCACAATGGACAATCAACCATTTTTACAGAATTGCTGAAAAAGCAAACGATTATAAAATCATGGTCAATTCCCATGAATCTGTACGCCCTACAGGTGAAAGCCGTACCTATCCGAACTATATTTCTGCAGAAGCAGCCAGAGGAACTGAATACGAAGCATTCGGAGGAAATAAACCTGACCACCAGACCGTTCTTCCGTTTACAAGATGGATGGGGGGATCTATGGATTACACACCGGGTATTTTCCAGACTAAATTAGATTATTATTTCCCTGGAGATAAGCGTTTTGTGAAAACTACACTTGCCAAACAGCTTGCCCTGTATGTAACGATGTATATGCCTCTTCAGATGGCGGCAGACCTTCCTGAAAACTATAAAAAGCATATGGATGCATTCCAGTTTATCAAGGATGTTGCTGCAGACTGGGATGATACTAAGATTTTATCGGCAGAGCCGGGAGATTATGTCATCACTGCCAGAAAGGCAAAAGGTACTGACAATTGGTTTGTAGGAGGTATTACTGATGAAAATAAGCGTGAATACACCGTAGATTTCTCTTTCCTGGATAAAGGGAAAAAATATGAGGTAACCGTTTACGAAGATGGAAAAGATGCCGATTATATTGATAATCCTCAAAGTTATAACATCTACAAAAAACAGATCACCAGCAAATCTAAATTGAATTTCAAAATGGCGAGAAGCGGCGGTTTTGCTGTCTCTGTAAAGCCTGTCAATTAAGATTTAATTCATAAGTTTGTTATGCCCCGGTTCATTATATTCGGAAAAATGGGCCGGGGCATTACTTTTTAACAAAACTATTGATCAAAATACAATCATAAATGAAAAAAATATATACAATTTTTGCCCTTTCAGCAGCATCTGTGGCTTTTTCACAGATTCAGAAAGTAGAACCTGCTTTTTGGTGGAAAGGAATGAAAAATCCTGAACTTCAGATCCTGGTATACGGAAAAGATATTGCCCAAAATGAAATTGAACTTTCCGACGGTATTCAGATAAAAGACTTAAAAAAAGTTGAAAATCCCAATTATGTTTTTGTAACGGTCAATACCAATGAGATCAATGTTCCGAAGTTTAAAATCAATCTCAAGAAAGGAAAGAAAAATATCAGCTCCTATACTTATGAGCTGAAACAAAGAGCGCCTGGATCCGCAGACCGCGAATCTTTTACTTCAAAAGATGTCATGTATCTTATCATGCCGGACCGTTTTGCTAACGGTGATGAAAAAAATGACTCCAGACCTGACCTTATTGAAAAAGCAGATCGTAGCTTACCGAACGGAAGACATGGCGGAGATCTTCGTGGAATTATCAACAACCTTGATTATATCCAAAACCTTGGAGCCACGTCCGTTTGGCTTACACCCGTTAACGAAGACAATGAAAAAGTATATTCCTATCACGGATATGCGCAAACTGATCTTTATAAAATAGATGGCCGCTACGGGACTAATGAAGAATACCGCGAACTTTCCCAGAAGCTGAACAAGCGGAATATGAAGCTGGTCATGGATTATGTAACCAACCATTGGGGAGTTTCTCACTGGATCATCAAAGACCTGCCTTCAAAAGACTGGATTCATTGGTTTGATGAGGGAAAAAATGGTTTTTACCGATCCAATTACAAAACAACGACCCAGTTTGACACCAATGCCTCAGAAATTGATAAAAAATATGCACTGGATGGCTGGTTTGATACCACCATGCCGGATGTTAATCAAAAAAATCCATTGGTTTTAAAATACCTTACCCAAAATGCAATCTGGTGGATTGAATATGCCGAATTGGGTGGGCTGCGTGTAGATACCTATCCGTACAATGATAAAGAAGGAATGGCCAAATGGGCAAAAGCCATTACCGACGAATACCCAAAATTCAATATCGTAGGGGAAACATGGCTTAATACCGCAGGACAGATTTCTGCCTGGCAGAAAAACTCTAAAACTGGAGAAGCAGCCGGCTACAATTCAAATCTGCCTTCCGTTATGGACTTTATGCTGTACGGTGATATGCCGAAAGCTATTAAAGAAAAAGAAAGCTGGGACACAGGAATGGTAAAGCTTTACAATGTTTTTACCAGCGACTTCCTGTATCCTGATATTAATAATCTTCTGGTCTTCTTTGAAAATCACGATACCGAAAGGTGGAATGAGATTTTTAATGCCAATCCGAAAGCCTACAAAATGGCATTGACCCTGATTTCTACGGTCAGAGGGATTCCACAGATCTATTACGGCTCAGAAGTAGGCATGAGAGGAGATAAAACTAAGGGAGGCGATGCAGATATCCGCAGGGATTTTCCTGGTGGGTGGAAATCGGATGCGCAGAATGCTTTCAATCCTTCATCACAGACTCCCGATCAGAAAGAATTTTATCAGTTTAGCCAAAAACTATTAAACTGGAGAAAAGATAAAGAAGTGATTCATACGGGGAAAACTAAAAATTACGTTCCTCAGGATGGTGTATTTGTCTATTTCAGATATGATACCAAGAACAATGTAATGGTAGTCATCAACAATAATGAAAAAGATCAGACATTAGATTTAAAACGTTTTGCAGAATCATTAAACGGTATGACAAAAGGTAAAGATGTTATTTCAGGAAAGGAATTTTCTATGGAAAAAAGTCTCACTGTACCTGCAAAAACTCCAATGATTATCGAACTCTAAGATTAAATCAATGATACTATGAAAAAAATAAAAATTGTTTACACTTTAGCGCTTTTTATACTTGGTTTTATGGGAATACATGCCCAGTCCAACGGGACCAAATTTGAAAAAGACAAAACAGAAATAGGAACTATGCTGGACGGCTTTAATACTGCTGCAGCAAAAGCTGATTTCAATGCCTATTTTAACTACTTTGCAGACGAGTCCACGTTTATAGGAACCGATGCTACAGAAGTTTGGGATAAAAAAGCTTTTATGGTTTGGGCCAAACCTTATTTTGACAAAAAGAAAACCTGGAACTTCACTTCCCTTAAAAGAAATATCTATTTCAGCAAAGATGGTAAACTGGCCTGGTTTGATGAGCTTCTGGATACCCAAATGAAAATCTGCAGAGGCTCAGGCGTTGTAGAAAAAATAAACGGAAGCTGGAAAGTAAAACAGTATGTACTTTCTGTAACTGTTCCGAATGATGTAGTTGATAAAGTGGTTGCAGAAAAAGCAGCCATTGAGAATACCTTAATCCAAGAATTAAAAAAACACTAATGAACCCTTCGCACAGTACTTTTACGAAAAAAATAAAACCGAATCTTTCCATGGCTCAGATCATCAATATGAGTATGGGATTTCTGGGAATCCAGATGGCTTTTGGTTTACAAAATGGTAATGCAAGCAGAATTCTCGCCAATTTCGGGGCGGATGTCCATGAACTATCCTGGTTCTGGCTCGTTGCACCAATCACAGGATTGATTGTTCAGCCGATTATTGGGCATATGGGAGACAATACCTGGAGTCCGCTCGGAAGAAGAAAGCCTTATTTTTTAATTGGGGCGGTTTTATGCGCAATAGGTTTGGTCATGCTTCCTAATGCGGCTTCTGCCACACAAATGTTGGCTGCCAATGTTTTGTTGATGGCGGTCATTTTCCTGGCTATGATGGATGCATCAATCAATGTGGCAATGGAACCTTTCCGTGCTTTAGTGGGAGATATGCTTCCGAAACACCAGGCAACCATTGGGTTTTCTGTTCAGACCATTTTAATAGGAATTGGGGCTGTTATAGGTTCTGATTTGCCGAACTGGCTGACAAAATTAGGAGTGTCAAATGTTGCTCCCAAAGGTTTTGTAGCAGACAATGTGATTTACTCTTTTTACATCGGGGCAGCAGTTTTAATTCTATCAATTTTATATACCATTATTACGACCAAAGAATATTCTCCGGAAGAGTTCGCATCATTTGAAGGTGGGAAACCCATTGTGAAAAATGAATCCAAATTCTCAGATATTTTTAAAGATTTCAGGAATGCACCCTCTCAAATGAAAAAACTGGGAATTGTTCAGTTCTTTTCATGGTTTGCATTATTTACCATGTGGGTTTTCACAACCAGTGCTCTGGCAACCCACCATTTCGGACTTTCTCCTGATGATACCCATTCAGTGGAATTTAATAAAGCCGGAGATCTGACGGGAAGTTTATTTGGAAGCTACAATTTCTATGCGATTTTCTTTGCATTTGCCCTGACTCCGATTGCTAAGTTTATTGGTAAAAAGCAAACCCACGCTTTAGCTTTGGCTTGTGGTGGATTAGGTCTTATTTCTATGTATTTTATCAAAGATATCCATAGCCTTTGGATTTCAATGATAGGATTAGGATTTGCCTGGGCAAGTATTCTTGCAATGCCTTATGCCATGCTGATTGATTCGATTCCGCAAAAGAAAATGGGGGTTTATATGGGAATTTTCAATTTTTTCATTGTAATCCCGCAAATCATCAATGGTATTTTCGGAGGACCCATTGTAAGCAGTGTCTTTGGAAAGCAAGCCATAGATTATATTGTAGTCGGAGGTATCTGCATGCTAATCGGAGCTGTCCTTACAATGATTTTTGTAAAATCAGAAGATGAAACCCCTAAGGAAATAGAAGAGGAAATCCAGCAGGTACATTTTTAAAGGAAGAAGTTAGAAATTATAGGTTAGAAGCTAGAGGAAGAAGTCGGATGATGGAAGCACAGAAACCTCGAATGTCAGTCAATCATAATACAATTCAATAGAAGCGGGCTTTAGCCCGCTTTTTCAATTAATGCCATCACCAAAGGGCTTTAGCCAAAATTTAATGATCTAAATATTTAATTTTGCTAATGGTTTAAAAATGAAATTATCAATGACAAATTGCAAAAATTCACCATGATAATTCACGATTTACGCCAAAGCAGTTTCAATAGCTACAACTGCCTTTGAAAAATTCTCCTCTTTTAATTGAGGAACCATCATTCCCTGAGATTTGAAAACTTCTACATCTGTAATCCCGATGAATCCAAATAAAGTTCTTAAATAATGCTCCATATTCTCAATGAGTCCGTTTTCATACACTCCGCCGATGGCAAAATTTAAAAACAGTTTTTTGTTTTGTAAAAGACCTTTTGGTGTTCCGTCTGCATACGAAAATGTTTTCCCGGCAACCGCAATGCTGTCGATCCATGATTTTAACGTGGATGGAAAAGTAAAATTGTAAAAAGGAACACCAATCACAATAATATCAGCTTCCTGGATTTCTTTTAATGATTCGTCAGAATATTTTGAGGCTTCCTTCTGTTCATCATTCCTTTCTTCATCCGGAATTCTGGAGGCACTGAAATGATGAATTTCCAGATGGGGAATCGGGTTTAAAGCCAGATCACGGATTACCACTTTGCTGTTTGGGTCTTTATCCAATAACTGATTAATTACAGCTTGAGAAAGCTTATTGCTTACAGAGTTTTCTCCGCTGATGCTCGTTTGGATATTTAAAATATTTGCCATTTTGTTTTGAATTTTTTCGTTTTTATGAATGACAAAATTATTGTAAATTTACTTTCCAAAGTATAGCAGTTACCTAAAGGAAAGTGAAAAAATGGAAAAGCAACATAATCATAAAGATTGCATGCAGGCGTTAAAACCTGTCCGCGATACCCTGGATGTTATTAATGGGAAATGGAAATTACAAATTATCATTTCTTTGAATGCAGGAAATAAGCGTTTTACTGAAATTGAAAGAAGCATTCCGAAACTGACCTCAAAAGTTTTAGCCAAAGAACTAAAAGAGCTCGAACAAAACGGGTTAGTTGAAAGAATAGTTAAGGATACCTATCCGGTAAGTATAGAATACTATCCCACACAATATACCAGTACACTACACCCTGTTGTGGAATCTCTGAAAGATTGGGGCGAAAATCACCGCAAACATATTTTCGGAACTCCAGTAGAGACAGAAAAATTGAAATAAATACTAATAATATTAAATTAAGCATGTCAGTAAAGGCTTTAGCTCAAATATTAGATTTCAAAACTAGTTTATATCCTCAGTCAATTTGTCTTGGATAAAATCTTTATGCCTTAAGTTTCTACCATTGTATTAACAGAAAAACACTTCTGCCACAGCCCAAATCCTTTCTTAACCTACATCAACAGTTTCAAAGGCTCTCATCCCTTACATTTGTACCATAAATAATCACGTATGAAAACAGTATATCATAAAGCAGATTCAAGAGGCCACGCAGATCACGGCTGGCTAAACAGCTACCATACATTCAGTTTTGCTAATTATCAGAACAAGGACAGAATGAACTTTGGAGCGTTGAGAGTATTAAACGACGATACCGTTTCGCAGGGAATGGGATTTGGGACACATCCTCACAGAGATATGGAAATTATTTCTATTCCTCTGGAAGGAGATTTGGAACATAAAGATTCAATGGGAACCACTGCCGTTATCAAAAAAGGAGAGATTCAGGTAATGAGTGCAGGAACCGGTGTAATGCACAGCGAATACAATAAAAACAAAGATGAAGCCGTAAAGTTTCTGCAGATCTGGATTTTTCCTAAAGAACTGAATGTTGAGCCACGCTATGATCAGAAAAGCATCAAAGAGGGAGAAAAAATCAATGGATTCCAGCAGATCTTATCGCCGAATAAAAATGATGACGGAGTTTGGATCCATCAGGACGCATGGTTTAATCTGGCTAATTTTAAGGCAGGAAATGGCAAAAACTATATGCTTAATAAAAAAGGAAACGGGGTATATGCCTTCGTTTTAAAAGGAAGCGCTAAAGTAGGAGACAGAATTTTGAATGAAAGAGACGGATTGGGAATCTGGGACACTCAGAGCTTTAATATTGAAGCAATAGAAGATGCTGAGATCTTATTAATGGAAGTACCGATGGAATTGCCGGCTTATTTAAAATAACAAATAGAACACAGTATATAAAATAGATAATAATGAAAGTTTTAGCAATAGCAGGAAGCAATTCGGATGCTTCAATGAACAGACAGTTAGTAGCTTACGCATCATCGCTTTTTGAAAATGCAGAAGTAGAAGTAGTAGATCTTAATCCTTTCGAAATGCCGATCTATAAGCACGAAAGAGAATTGGCAGGTGGCGTTCCCCAGGAAGCCCATGATTTTGCATCAAAAATTGACGGAGCTAATCTTCTTTTGGTCTCATTACCTGAACATAACGGAACTTACTCTACAGCGTTCAAAAATGTGTTCGACTGGGTATCCAGAATCAAAGACAGAACCGTATGGAATGAAGTACCGATGTTACTAATGTCAACCTCTCCGGGAGGCCGAGGAGGAGCCGGAGTTTTAGATGCTGCATCCAAGCGTTTCCCTTTTCACGGAGGAAATATTGTAGAAACTTTTTCACTTCCTTTCTTTAATGACAACTTTGATAAAGCGGCTCAGAAGATTTCTAATGAAGAGAAAGACAGCGAATTAAAAGAAAAAATAAAGAAGATTGCAGCCATTGAAATCATCCTTGAAAAATAGAATTTGAATATTAATTTAAAATTACTATTTTTGCAAAAAGAAAAAAGATGAAAATTCAGACCACTTTTAAAGAATGTTTCTCAGAGAAAGGGAAAACTGTGGACTCTGAAATTCTGAGATAAAATAACGGCCGATAATCTACCAAGATTGTCGGCTTTTTTATTTTCTAAAATCGATATAAAAAGTAATTATAGAAATAAAATGTACCAATATACCAATGTATCAATATACCAGTTTTTTGGTTTTCCCAACAAGATGATTGTTACATTGTTAAACTGATACATTGCTACATTAATAAAAATTATTAAACATGAGCAACACTTACAAATCAGCAGGCGTAGACAAAGAAGAAGGATACAAAACGGTTGATAAGATCAAAAAAGCGGTAGGCGAAACCCACAACTCAAATGTATTGAACCATTTGGGAAGTTTTGGAGCTTTCTATGAGATCGGAGGATATAAAAACCCTGTGCTGGTTTCAGGAACAGACGGAGTGGGGACCAAGCTGAAAGTAGCTTTGGATACCAAACAGTATGACTCTATCGGTATTGACTGCTTCGCCATGTGTGCCAATGATATCCTTTGCCACGGTGCAAAACCATTATTTTTCTTAGATTATCTGGCTTGCGGTAAGCTTGATTCAGAAATTGCTGCTGAAATCGTTCTTGGAATGGTGAAAGCATGTAAGGACAACAATTGCGCATTGATTGGTGGTGAAACTGCTGAAATGCCGGGAATGTACCAGCCCGGAGATTATGATGTTGCCGGATTCTGTGTAGGAATTGTAGAAAAAGATCAGATCATTGATGGGTCTACTATTAAAGCAGGAAACAAAATCATTGCTCTGCCAAGCTCAGGATTCCACTCCAACGGATTTTCATTGGTAAGAAAAGTGTTCCCTAACTTCGAAGAAGAGTTTGAAGGAAAACCTTTATACGAGACTCTTTTAGTGCCTACAAGATTATATTATAAAGACATCCACAAAGTATTGGAAGAAGTAAAAGTTTCCGGTATTGCCCACATTACAGGGGGTGGTCTTTATGAAAATGTTCCAAGAATTATTCCTGAAGGATTATGTGCTTCTATTGATGCTGCTAAAATCAAAATTCCTAGTGTGATGCTTGAATTGGAAAAAAGAGGTGGAGTATCTCGTGAAGAAATGTTCGGAACCTTCAATATGGGTGTAGGGATGATTATCGTTGCAGATTCAGACCATGCTGAAAAAATATTACATCTTTTAGACGATGCGTACGAAATCGGGGAAATCACGGAAGGAAGCGAGAAGATTAATTTAGCAATATAACAATCGGTCAATGTACCAGTGTACCAATTAAATTCATTGTTACATTGTTAGACTGATACATTGTTACATTAACAACATGAAAAACATCGTTATACTCGTTTCAGGTTCAGGGACCAATCTGCAGAGAATCATAGATACCATTGAGAGCGGAGAAATCCAGAATGCAAAAATATCTTTAGTGGTGGCAGACAGAGAATGTTACGGACTTGAAAGAGCGAAAAATCATCATATAGAAAATGTTCTGATCCCAAGAGGAAAGAACTTCAGCAGTGAATTGGGAAATGTGATACCGAAAGATACAGATCTGATTGTATTGGCAGGATTCTTATCTATCCTGAAACCAGAATTCTGTGAGAACTGGACCGGAAAGATTATTAATATCCACCCGGCACTGCTTCCGAAATTCGGAGGAAAAGGAATGTGGGGAATGCACGTTCACCATGCAGTTATTGAAGCCAAAGAAAAAATAAGTGGAGCAACTGTACATTTTGTAACTCCGGGAATTGACGAAGGGGAAGCTATTCTTCAGAAATCTTTTGAAGTAACAGCAGAAGATACTCCGGAAACCATAGCAGAGAAAGTTCACCATATTGAATATGAGATATTTCCAAAAGCCATCAATAAAGTTTTAGGAAATTAAATAATATACCAATATAACAATGTACCAGTGTACCAATTAAATTCATTGTTACATTGCTAGACTGATACATTGCTACATTAAAAGAAATCTAAGTAAATAAAAGTAAGACCGGGGGTGAAAGACCGGGCTACAGTTTGAAATAGCTGTAAAAAGTAAAAAATTGAAAGTAAAATGAGTAAAAAGAGAGTTTTAATCAGTGTTTCTGACAAAAGCGGATTGATCGAGTTCGCCCAGTTCTTGGAAGCCCGGAATTATGAGTTGATTTCTACAGGAGGAACGTTCAAACATTTGAAAGATGCTGGTTTAAATCCGATTCAGATCGATGAGGTAACCAATTTCCCTGAAATGCTGGACGGAAGAGTGAAAACCCTTCACCCTAAAGTGCACGGAGGTCTTTTAGCAGTCCGTTCCAATGAAGAGCATATGAAAACCGTTCAGGAACATGGAATTGACCTGATCGACATGGTAATCGTAAACCTTTATCCTTTCTTTGAAAATGTGAACAAAGACATTTCTTTACATGAGAAAGTAGAGTTTATCGACATCGGAGGTCCTTCAATGCTTCGTTCTGCCGCTAAAAACTTTGATTCTGTTACCGTAATTACCGATGTGGAAGACTATGCAACGGTAAGGCTTGAAATGGAACAGAACGGTGATACCTACATCGAAACACGTAAAAAGCTTGCAGGAAAAGTATTCAACCTTACTTCAGCTTACGACGGGGCTATTTCAAGAATGCTTTTAGATGAAGAATATCCTACCTATCTTAATGCTTCATACAAAAAAGCATCTGATTTAAGATATGGTGAAAATCCTCACCAGACCGCTGCTTATTACGTTTCTACGTTTGAGAACGGTGCGATGAAAGATTTCGAACAGCTGGGTGGTAAAGAACTTTCTTTCAACAACCTTCGTGATATGGACCTTTGCTGGAAAGTAGTTACGGAGTTTAAAGAAGAAATGGCATGTTGTGCAGTGAAGCATTCTACACCTTGTGGCGTAGCAATCGGAACTTCAGCTTTAGAAACTTACCAAAAGACTTTCGAATGTGACCCTGTTTCTATTTTTGGCGGAATTGTTGCAATGAACTACAAGATCGATGCAGCAACAGCTGAAGAACTGAACAAAACGTTCCTTGAGATCGTAATGGCTCCGGAATTTGATGAAGAAGCTCTTGAAGTTTTAAGAAAAAAGAAAAACCTTAGAATTATAAAAATCGTTAACCCTGTTTCTGATAAACAGACCTGGGTGAAGATCGACGGTGGTATTCTTGTTCAGGATAATGACAATCATTTCTCTGACGATATTAAAGTGGTAACTGAGGTACAGCCTTCCGAAGAGCAGAAAAAAGCCCTTCTTTTCTCCCAGAGAGTGGTGAAGTATGTAAAATCAAATGCGATTGTTGTTTCCAATGGTATCCAGGCCTTCGGAATTGGTGGCGGACAGGTGAACAGAATCTGGGCTACTGAACAGGCCATTGAAAGAGCCAAAGAAAAATTCACAGGAGATCTTGTTTTGGCTTCTGACGCGTTTTTCCCTTTCCGTGACGTGGTAGATTTCTGCGCCAAAGAAGGAATTAAAGCCATCATCCAGCCAGGCGGAAGTGTAAAAGATCAGGACAGTATTGAAGCTGCCAATGAGCACGGTATCCCAATGATGTTTACCGGGATTAGACACTTTTTACATTAATTAAAATAGAATTAAAAAATAATTTGAGATTGTATTTATAGCATTCAAAATTATATATTTGTAAAATAGACTAGATAATAAATAAAGTATGAGAATATTAATCATAGGTGAAGGCGGTAGAGAATCTGCTTTAGCAGCAAAGCTTCAGAATGACCCAAGAATTTCTAAAATGTTTTTTGCTAACGGTAATGCTACCACCGATGTAATAGGGAAAAATGTTCATTTATCAGAGATCAAAGAACTAAGAGATTTCGCCATTAAAGAAAAGATAGATCTTACCATCGTAGGTCCGGAAGCCCCTCTTGTAGCAGGTCTGAAGGATGAATTCAAAAAGCACGATCTTAAAGTTTTCGGTCCCAACCAAAAAGTAGCAAGCCTGGAAGGAAGTAAGGCTTTCTCTAAGAAGTTTATGCAGACCTATGATATCAAAACAGCTAAAGCTGTAGTATTTGATTCATACAATGATGCTAAAGAATATGTTCAGACACAGCAGTATCCTTTAGTGGTTAAGGCGAGTGGTCTTGCAGGCGGAAAAGGTGTGGTTATTTGCGACAACATTGAAGAAGCTGAGGCTACAATCCACGACTTCATGATCAGAAGAATTTATGGAGATGCAGGAATCCGTCTGGTTATTGAAGAATATTTAGAAGGTTTTGAAGCTTCAATCATTGCATTCTCAAACGGTGAAAAGATTTTCCCTTGTATCGCTGCAAAAGATTACAAAAAAGCAGGAAACGGTGACACAGGACCAAATACCGGTGGTATGGGATCTGTAGCGCCAAGCCCTGATTTTACTCAGGAGCACTATGCTGATTTTGAAAAAAATATCTTACAGACTACCATTAACGGTCTGAAAGGAGAAGGATTCAGCTTTAAAGGAATCATTTTCTTCGGATTAATGGTTACTAAGAACGGAACTTACCTTCTTGAATACAACATGAGATTCGGAGATCCTGAAACTCAGGTATTGATGGCATTGATGGAAAACAATCTTCTTGATGTGATCCAGGACTGTATGGATGGAAAAGATATCCAGCTTAAATTTAAAGACGAAAAAGCAGTATGCCTTGTGATGTGTTCAGGAGGTTATCCTAGAAATATCGAAACAGGCTACGAAATTGTAGGCGAAGACAAGATGAAACATTCTAAGCTTCTCTATGCCGGGGCTATAAGAAAAGGCGACAAAGTGGTTTCCAACGGCGGACGTGTTCTGAACGTGGTAGCTACCGGAGCTACTTACGACGATGCCCGCAAAAAGGTGTACGAAGATGCAGCCCACATTCATTTCGATTACGGATTCTACAGAGAAGACATCGGAAAGTTTTAAAATAAATCACGAAAAAAGATTTGGAACATTTCCAAGTCTTTTTTTGTAAAACAATTAAGTAAGCAATAGGCTTTAGACCTATTATAATAAAAAAAGCTTACTGTCTCGGGCTTATTGCCTGAAGCTTTTAAATCATCATTTATCAATCATCAATTATCATTTATAAAATGAACAACGGTATTATCATATTAGATTTCGGATCACAGTACAACCAGCTTATCGGAAGAAGAATCCGCGAGATGGGGGTATATTCTGAAATCCTTCCTTTCAATACACCTTTACAGGATATTTTAGCAAGACAACCCAAAGGAATTATCCTTTCCGGAGGACCAAGCTCTGTGAACGCAGAAAATGCCCACCTGGTTGAAAAAGAACTGTATGAGCAGGGAATTCCTGTTTTGGGAATTTGCTACGGGATGCAGCTTACAGCACATCTTTTAGGTGGAAAAGTAAACAAAGGTGAAAAAGGAGAGTACGGAAAAGCCCATTTGGATATCATTAAAGAAAGTTCTTTACTCAAAGGAGTTACTCAGAATTCTATCGTATGGATGAGTCACTTTGATGAAGTAGGAGCATTGCCTGCCGGTTTTGAATTGAATGCAAAATCAGGAGTAATGGCTTCTATGTCCAATGAAGACAGAAAAATCTACTGCGTTCAGTTCCATCCGGAAGTTTCTCACACAGAAGAAGGCGGAAAAATGCTTGAAAACTTTGTTTTTGCCATTTGTAATGCTGAGAAAAACTGGAAACTGACCAATTATATCGAAAAAACAGTTGAAGAGATCCGCGAAAAAGTAGGAGACAGCAGAGTAATCCTTGGACTTTCAGGAGGGGTTGATTCTTCTGTAGCTGCAGTGTTAATTCACAAAGCAATTGGAGATCAGCTGACTTGTATCTTTGTTGATACGGGCTTATTGAGAAAAGACGAGGGCCAGAAAGTAATGGACAACTATGGAGAACATTTCCATATGAACATTAAAATGGTTGATGCTAAAGAAAGATTCCTTACCAAACTGGCAGGAGTAGATGATCCTGAACAGAAAAGAAAAATCATCGGAAACGAGTTTATTCATGTTTTTGATGAAGAATCCCATAAAATTGAAGGCGCTAAATTCTTAGCTCAGGGAACCATTTATCCTGACGTTATTGAAAGCCAGTCTGTAAACGGACCGTCTGCAGTGATCAAGTCTCACCACAATGTAGGAGGACTTCCTGAAGATATGGAATTCGAATTACTGGAGCCGTTAAGAGAGCTTTTCAAAGATGAAGTAAGAAAAGTAGGTGAGGAGCTAGGTATTCCGCATCATTTGGTACACAGACATCCTTTCCCGGGTCCTGGATTAGGAATCAGAGTATTGGGAGCTGTAGATGCGGATAAAGTAAGAATCCTTCAGGAAGCTGATGATATTTTCATTGAGGAATTATATAAAAACGATCTTTATGAAAAAGTATCCCAGGCTTTTGTAGTCCTTCTTCCTGTAAAATCAGTAGGAGTAATGGGAGACGAAAGAACGTACGAATACACGGCTGTAGTTCGTTCTGCTAACACGATTGACTTTATGACAGCAACATGGAGCAGACTTCCTTATGAGTTCCTTGATACTGTTTCAAGCAGAATCATCAACGAAGTAAGAGGAATCAACAGAGTAGCTTACGATATTTCAAGCAAACCACCTGCAACCATTGAGTGGGAGTAATTTTTTGACTTGAATTAATAATAATATAAATCCTGCCCGTTTTGGGTGGGATTTTTTGTTAAAACTGTTTTAATGAAAAAATGATCAGTAAAATATTTAAAGCAATTAATAAGCAAGGTTGTCATCTTTTCCTAAAATTTCAGCTACCAAATTTTTATTAATCCGGCATGCTCGCGTGGCCCTTCAATAATCAGCATTAGAGTATCTTTTAAATAGGGAGTTTTTGAATACCCCCAGACAACATCAGAACTGTCTAATTTTTTTACACTATCCTCAGTAAAACGCAGAACAATAGAATCTTTTAAATTCCTTTCATAGCAGATATTGTAGGGATAGGAAGAGTTTTGGATAATTCTGGTATCTTCTGAAAAATGCTTACCATATTTAAATCCCTTTTCAAGATAAGGTGTAAAACGGAAATTTTTAAAACCAGCAGAATCTATAATTTTATAATTCAATTGTTTTATAAAAATATTCCTGTTTTTAGACATTTGTATATTATCTGTTCCGTGTCTATATTTCCATTTACTATAACCATACCAGCCAATATAGTTAGATGCAAACGGTAGAAATATATAAACAAAGAATAATATACTTATTGTACCTATAATTAAGTATTTGAAACCTTTCTTCATCATTTAAATGGACTGATTTGTCTTTTTTTTCCTAAATTTAAGTAAAATTACGTCAAATGCAAATAGAAACAAGAGCCCTGACGCTTCAGGATTATGATGAACTGGTAGTAACAATGAAACGCGCGTATCCGCAGATGTCTGAATCTATTTGGTCTAAAAAGAGCATCGAAAAGCTCACCAGAATATTCCCCAAAGGTCAGATCTGCATCACCGTAGATGGAAAACTGGCTGCTGTAGCACTTTCCATTATTGTGAATTATGACGAATTCGGAGACGATCATACCTATGTCGATATTACAGGAAATTATACCTTCAATACCCATCTTTCCACAGGAAATGTACTCTATGGGATTGAAGTTTTTGTAGACCCCGAATTCCGTGAGCTGCGTCTGGGAAGAAGATTGTATGATGCCAGAAAAGAATTATGCGAATTACTTAATCTGAAATCCATCATTTTGGGTGGAAGAATCCCGAACTATCATAAATACAGCGACGAGCTCTCCCCGAGAGAATACATCAGAAGAGTTAGAGACAAGGAAATTTACGATCCTGTGCTGTCTTTCCAGCTTTCCAATAATTTTCTTCCCATCAAGATCCTCAAAAAATATCTTCCTGAAGATGAATCATCACTGGAAAATGCTGTTTTGCTTCAATGGAATAATATCTACTACAGTAAAAAGCCAAATACGATGCAGGATAGCATCATCCGTTTAGGACTTGTACAGTGGCAGATGAGACATTTTAAAAATATCGATGCATTTTATGAGCAGGTAGAGTTTTTTGTCAATGTAATGGGTGATTATAAATCCGATTTTGTTCTTTTCCCGGAACTGTTCAATACCCCGTTGCTGGCACCGTTCAATAAGCTTTCAGAAAGAGACAGTATGATAGAACTGGCTAAATTAAGTGAGGATATTAAGAATAAAATCTCCGAACTGGCCATCAGCTACAACGTCAATATTATTTCCGGAAGTATGCCTGTTTTTGATCATGATCATAACGATTTGTATAACGTGAGCTATCTGCTTCACCGTGACGGCCGGATCGATGAATACCGGAAGATCCACATCACTCCGAATGAAAGAAAATATTACGGAATGAAAGGCGGAAATGAGATCCGGGTTTTCGATACCGACTGTGGAAAAATTGGCCTTGTCATCTGTTACGATGTAGAATTTCCCGAACTGCCGAGAATATTGGCAGATCAGGGCATGAAAATCCTTTTTGTACCTTATCTTACCGATACCCAGAATGCTTATATCAGGGTACGGCACTGTGCAGCAGCAAGAGCTATTGAAAATGAATGTTACGTCGCTATCGCCGGTTGCGTAGGGAATCTTCCGGGAGTAAACAATATGGATATCCAGTTTGGGCAGGCTGCCGTATTTACCCCTTCAGATTTTGCCTTTCCTTCCAATGCAATAAAAGGGGAAGCAACTCCCAATACGGAAATGACCCTTATTGTAGATGTGGATCTGAACCTGCTTAAAGACCTTCACCATAATGGCTCTGTTCAGGTAATGAATGACCGCAGAAAAGATCTGTATGAAACCTATCTTAAATAACAAAAATATAATTTTAATAAAAAATATCCTATTCAATTGAATAGGATATTTTATTAGCATTAATTGAAGTAAGAAGAGCTGAATTTCATCAGCTCTATGCTTAAAATAGATTCTTTTTTTACAAATACTGAGGGCATACCACGGCAGGGCAGATCAGTCTTGGACATCTTGGTCTTCCGTCAGTAGGACAACATTCATTTGAACAGTTTCCGATAATAATACCGCTTCCATTGATTCCTTTTAATTGCTCCCTTGAAAGTTTGTTGTTACGTAAATTTTTCATTTTTTAATATTTTATAGGTTAGTTTGATAGGTATAAAGATAAAAAAATCCATTAAATAACACCAGGAATGTAATTTTTTTTTCTTTTAGCATTTCCAGGGATTTGAAAAAAATCAGTTAAGAATATATATTTTTTTTGAGGATATTCTTAAAATTTACTATCTTCACTGATCAATTTAAATAAAATATAATGACAGGAACAGTAAAATGGTTTAACGAAACAAAAGGTTTTGGTTTTATTACACCAGACGGAGGCGGAAACGATATTTTTTGCCATCATTCAGCCATTCAGTCTTCAGGCCTTAGATCTCTAAAAGAAGGACAGGCAGTAGAATTTGAGATTAAAGAAGGTAAAAAAGGACCTGAAGCAGACAATGTTAAAGTAGTAGGATAATCACTTATTAAGATATTGTTTAAAATAAGCTGCCATTTCAGGCGGCTTTTTTTATGGGTTTGGGCGTGAAAAATTTGTTCGATGCAAAATGCCATTTGGCTGAACAGTGCTTAAACGTTAACTTAATTTAAAAGAGAGTTTTATCTGTTTAACCCTAGGATTTGCCGTTCAAAGAAAACTAAAATAGCAATAGGAACAATTTTTGGAGTAATTTACACCACTATTTAGAAATATATGTTTGACAAGCAGCAACGAAAACTGAAAAGATCAGCCAGGCTTATTTCCGTACTCAGTAAATACGGGTTTAAAGATATGCTGGCAAGAATGAATACAGGAAATAAGCAGGAACCGGTTTCTGTTGATCCGGATGAGGTCATTTCTAAAGGGACAGTATATGAGAGGATCAGACTGGTGCTGGAAGAGCTTGGACCTACATTTGTAAAGCTTGGTCAGACCTTCAGCAACAGAGAAGATCTGCTTCCGCCTGAGCTCATCCAGGAGTTGCAGAGACTTCAGGACAAGGTGGATACGGTGGATATGGATGTAGAGGAGATTCTGGAAAATGAATTCAATATATCTGTTAAAGATCATTTTCAGGAAATCCAGAAAGAACCTTTGGCCACAGCATCTATTGCACAGGTTTATAAAGCGGTTTTGATGGATGGAAGTCCTGTGATTCTCAAACTCAAAAAAGCTGATGTACAGACCGTTATTGAAGATGATCTGCTTCTCATAAAAGATCTGGAAAAGCTGGTTTCTGCTTATTCTGAAATTGGAGAAAAGCTCAATCTGAAACAGGCGATCTCTACTTTTGAGAAATCTTTACTGGAAGAAGTTTCCCTGATCAACGAAAAAGAAAATATTCTGCATTTTGCCCGGAATTTTAAGAATAATAAGGAAACATATGTTCCGAAGATCTATGAAGAATATTCCAACAACAATATTCTATGCATGGAGTTTATTGACGGGATTAAGGTAACCGACAAAGCTTCTCTTTTAGCCCATAATATCGATCCTGTAAAAGTATCCGAAGTAGGTTTGAGGTTGTTTGTTTCCCAGATTCTGGATTACGGATTTTTCCATGCTGATCCGCATGCCGGTAATATTTTGGTAAAAAAGGATGGCAAAATTGTTTTTATAGATTTCGGTGCAGTAGGAAAAATCCAGCCTAATGATAAGGAAATTCTTGAAAGTCTGATCGTAAGTTTTGTGGCTAAAAATCCACATAAAATTGTCCGCTATCTCAAAAAAATGGCAGTCAGCTACGAAATTCCTGATGAAAGAAGGTTTGAAAATGACGTAGAAGATATTTTAAATTTTGTTCACAGCTCATCGCTGCAGGATATTAATGTTCAGGTGATCATCAATAAAATGAAGGATATTCTGAAGGATAACAGGCTTTACATGCCGGACTATTTTTATCTTCTGTTTAAGGGGATTAGTTTAATAGAAGGTGTCGGAAGAACAATCAATCCCGATCTGGATATTGTGAAGAGTTTGCATCCTTATACCAGAAAAATCCTGACGAAAAAGATCAAGCCAAAAAATCTTTTAAAAACCGGGATGGACCGGATGATGAATTTCA
Source organism: Chryseobacterium sp. 22532 (assembly GCF_052044665.1). Classification (NCBI taxonomy): domain Bacteria; kingdom Pseudomonadati; phylum Bacteroidota; class Flavobacteriia; order Flavobacteriales; family Weeksellaceae; genus Chryseobacterium; species Chryseobacterium sp. 22532. The sequence continues at coordinate 126,953 of NZ_JBQENJ010000003.1, read as the reverse complement.
CAGATAATGTAGATGAAATTCCTAAAGAGCTGAGATCTGTGCTTCAGAAGCTCGATGATAATAAATTCACCGTATCCAGCGAAATTAAAAATATTGAAAAAACCAATCAACTAATTAAATCCAGTATTGTCAATTTAATTTTAGCTATGGTTTTGGGGGCCAATATTATTGCCACAGCTATTGTTTTTGTTTCAGAATCAGGTCCACGGATCGGTGAAATGTCTTTAGTGGCAGTTTTAGGCTTTGCTTTTTCTGTTATATTGGTTTTAGTGATTTTACTGAGAGTGACGAGAAAATAAGAAGCAGGATTTCGGGGTACGAGTTTTGAGGTTCATGTTAGAAATTAGTGATGAAGTTATAATTCATCATTCATTAACCTAAGCTCTGCACCCTTTATCCTGGAATCCGAAACCCGCACCCATAAACTATCCTCAAACCCTGTTACCCTCAAACTCTCCAACCCACGCTCAACCTCTAAATTTAAATACCTATCTTTGCACCATGGAAAAACTCACTTTTGCGGATTTTGACCTGCCGGTTAAAATTCTTGATGTTTTAGCGGATCTGGAACTATTCGAACCTACACCTATTCAGGAAAAGAGCATTGGCCCTATACTTTCCGGAAGAGATGTGATGGGGATCGCACAGACCGGAACCGGGAAAACATTGGCCTATCTTCTGCCCGTTCTTAAAACATGGAAATACAACAAAACAGGGAATCCTACTGTTTTGATTCTTGTTCCTACAAGAGAATTGGTGGTACAGGTAGCTGAAATTGTTGAGAAACTGACAGAAAATATTACCGCAAGGGTAATCGGAATATACGGAGGAAAAAATATCAATACGCAGAAACTTTTATTTAATAACGGATGCGATATTTTAGTAGGAACTCCGGGAAGGGTAATGGACCTTGCTATTGACAATGCAATTTCATTGAGAGAAGTTCAGAAGCTGATCATTGATGAGTTTGATGAGATGCTGAACTTAGGTTTCAGGCCACAGCTTACCCATATTTTCGAAATGATGAAGCCGAAGAGACAGAACATTCTTTTCTCGGCCACCATGACGGAAGCGGTAGATGAAATGCTGGATCAGTATTTTGCCAGTCCGGTAGAAATTTCATTGGCCAAATCAGGAACGCCTCTTGAAAAAATTGAGCAGACCGGTTACAAAGTGGAAAACTTTAATACAAAAATCAATCTTCTTGAGCATTTACTGAAAAATAATGAGGATGAAATGTCCAAGGTGTTGATTTTCACTAATAATAAGAAGAACTCTGATCTTCTGTTTGCTAAAATTGATGAACTTTTCCCTGAGCAGTTTGATGTGATCCACTCAAACAAATCTCAGAACTACAGGCTTAAGGCCATGAAAAGATTTGAAAACGAAGAGATCAGAGGACTGATTACCACCGATGTAATGGCCAGAGGTCTGGATATTTCGGATATTACCCACGTTATCAACTTTGAAACACCTGAAATTCCTGAGCAGTATATCCACAGAATAGGAAGAACGGGTAGGGCAGATAAAGACGGTAAGGCAATTACTTTCGTGACTAAAAAAGAAGAAGCTTATGTTCTTGACATTGAGCTCTTAATGGATAAAGATCTTAAGTTCAATGATTTCCCTGCAGAGGTGAAAATCAATCCTAAGAAAATTGCTTCCGAAGAAGATGTGATCATCATGAAAAATCCTGCGCAGGTAAAACTGTATGAAGGAGGAGGAGCATTTCACGAGAAAAAGGATAAAAACAAAAAAGAAAACTGGGGAGGACCTTCCAAAAGGAAAGCGCCGAAGAAATTTGGAGCTAACAGAGCCCAGCAGAAATCGATATCTGTATCGAAATCCAAGAAAAAGAAATAAAAAAAATCCCGTGAAGGGATTTTTTTGTTTATAACAGGTATTATTTCATATAAGGTTTCATCACCCTCGCCCAGATTTCATAGCCTTCCGGGGTGATGTGAAGCATGTCTTCAACGAAAAGATCTCTTCTTACATTTCCATTAGAATCTTCCATGGCTTTAGTAATATCGATGAATTCTGCATTAGGTTCTTTTTTCATGAAAGCGGCAATCTTTTTATTCGTTTCTTTCATCTGTGGCCACAGCATTTCGCGGCTCGGCGAATATTTTATGGAAATATAGTCCACTTCAATATCCGGAAATCTTTCACGGATCTTTTTATAGAACGTTTTAAACCTTTTCACCACAACTTTAGCTTTCAGGTTATGGTTGTCTGCAAAATCATTATCACCGCAGTAGATGATGATCTGTTTAGGCTGATAAGGGCTCAGTAGATCGTCGGCAAAATCATTCAGGTCCGTCATTCTTGAACCTCCAAAACCTCTGTTAATAATTGTTTTGTCAGGAAAATAGCTGGCAACATCTGTCCATTTTGTAAAAGAAGAGCTTCCTATCAGAAGGATGGCACCTTTTGGCGGAGGATTTTCCTGGTCCGCTTTTTTGAAATTCTGAATGTCCTGCCAGAACATCGGCTTTTTTTCCTGTGAGAAGGACAAGGCAAAATACAGCAGTAGAAATACTGAAAGAATCTTCTTCATTGCAATCAATTTTTAAAATATCTGATAAATGTAATAAAAAACTCCCGATAAAATCGAGAGTCTGTGTTTATCTTTTATAGGTCACATAAGTGAGATCATCCGTACCGTCACCGTTCTGATCAAAGGTCCCAAACAGTTGGGCCAGTTTCAGATCCTGGCTTGTAAGGACTTCCACTCTGTACCATCTTTCAGTATCATTATCATTTTTAATGCTCATCAGCTTAGATTCTTCTGTATATGTAAACTTCCCTTCGGTTTTTCCGCTTATCTGGCATTCAAGTCCGATGGCAGAGTAATACGTATAGCTGGTATAATAATCACTTCTGAAGTGCAGAATATCTTTAGCTTGACAGTCAGACGGAGTGTCTGTCTGAAGTACTGTTTTATTGTCTTTTCCGGAAATAATTTCTATTTTGCTTACCTTCCAGTCTCCGCTCATCATTTCTAATTCATAGGCTTCAATATTGTCATCTTTACATGAAGTTAGCGCCAAAGCTGAAAAGGCAAATAAAAGTAGCTGTTTTTTCATTTTCACAAATTTAAGAATACGCTAAAATATAAATAAATTTGAAATATCTATAATGAAATCAAGCTTTTTTAAACGAATGTTTATAAATAACCGTTTTTTTTATAGAAGAGGAGGCTAAATATGAAAATTTTAGGTTGCAGAAACTAATCATGGTTCGAAAATTCCGTCTTTGATCATATATCAGACGCTCAATCGACAGCAACTCGTATCTACACTCATTTATTCTCAAACCTTCAATCTATCACTCCGAAATCTAATAACTCATCTCAACAATCTTATAAGCATCCTGAGGGGTCAGTTTCTTGTACTCACCAAGTCCGGACCAGCTTCTGTCTGTAAAAGCTTTTTCCACTCTTTCAGCAGTACCTTTGTAATCTTCCGTATATTCCGAAAGCTTTGTTTTGATATTCAGGCTGTGGAAAAATTCTTCCATTTTTTTGATTCCAAGTTCTGCTTTTTCCTCTAAGGTTCCGTCTTTAATTCCCCAAACTCTTTCAGCATACTGTGCCAGCTTTCCTTTTTTCGTTTCAAAATTATAACGGTAATGGGAAGGTGCAATAACGGCTAAAGTTCTTGCATGATCAATCCCGAAATAAGCAGTCAGTTCGTGTCCCATGGCATGTACAGCCCAGTCCGTGATTACCCCTTTCTGGATAAGTCCGTTCAGAGCCATCGTACAGCACCACATAAAGTTTCCGGCAGCATCATAATCAAAATCATCAGGCAGAACTTTTGGAGCCGTTTCCTGAAGACTGATGAGAATGCTTTCTGCAATTCTTTCCTGAAGATCAGCAGAAGAAGGGGCTGTCATATACTGTTCCAGAACGTGGGTGTAAGCATCGGTAATTCCGTTCACAATCTGGTTTTTAGGAATTGTTCTGATTACTTCCGGATCCAGTACTGAAAACTGTGGGAAAAGCCCCGGACCACCGGAAGATAATTTCTCATTAGTTTCTCTTCTTGAAATGACATAGGCCGAATTCATTTCAGAGCCTGTTGCCGGCAATGTAAGAATACTTCCGAAAGGCATTCCTTCCCCTTCAAATGTTCTCACTGAATTTTTAAGGATTTCCCAAGGTTCGCCTGCATAGTTGGCAGCGGCAGAAAGGAATTTGGTCCCGTCAATAACAGATCCACCGCCTACAGCAAGAAGGTAGTTGATATTTTTTTCTTTGATAAAGCTTAAAGCGTTAATCAGTACTTCATATTCCGGATTGGCAGGTACACCTCCGAATTCATATAAATCATGATCTTTCAAAGCTTCCTTTACCTGATCGTAAACACCATTGTTTTTGATGCTTCCGCCTCCATAGATCATTAATATTTTGGCATCTTTTGGAACTTCACGTGAAATTTTAGCGATCTCGCCTTTTCCAAAAAGTATTTTTGTCGGATTTTTAAATTCGAAATTAAGCATTGTTCTAAATTTATTTGATCCAAATTTAAGCAATGCAAGTTGAAAACTGAGTTAATGAAATTTTAAAATTCCTATCGAAGTCTTTTATAATAACAATATAAATTTTACCTGCTCTGAAAGATCTTGGTTATGTTTTAACGCAGAGTTTATATAATTTGAGGTTGCAGAACAGGAATCAACAAAGTTGATTTCATCCAAGCTATAACATAAAAAAATCTGTACAATCTGCCTAATCAGCGAGAATTTAAATATAAAATATCTCGATATTACTTTCTTACTTCTACTGAGAAATGGGTTGATTACAATTCTCACTTTTAAAATAGACACCTTTACTTGTAGATTCCAGTTTTCCGGTTTTTCTGTTGATCTTTATAAAGTAAGATTCTTTCATTTCCGGGCAACCTTTAGACTTTGAAGCATACAGATAAATATGCTTGTCCTCAATCTTATAGGAGCCACTCAGTTTATTGCTTGTATCTATTTTAAAGCCATAGGTTTGAGCCAATAGAATAGCTTCCGGAAGATTGTCAACCGTTCCGATGAAATCTCTCAGTTGCTGTTCATTAGAGAAATACACGGATCGATCTTTTTTGCAGGCAAGAATATATGTGAAACATTTTTCACCAATGCATTTCTGGAAAAAACCTCTCTCAGGAAGAGGCTCATTAATGGTCATGAAATCCGGCATCTGGCTTTCGTAGATCACAGCTTTTTCCGGATCAGGATCATTGGTAAGTACCCTCCAGTAGCCATAGTCTTTGTCCGGAACAATGAACGGATATAAATATTCAGCGGTGTCCAGAATATCAGGAATTTTTTTGAAATCGGGGGGAATTGTATTTTGGGAAAGCAGCAAGCTTGGTATCAGAAAAGAAATGATCGAAATAATTTTCATACTTATTATTTTCTTAAATAGTATTAGGACTGTTTAACTATTGCAGGACAATTTTATAGTATCCTTTTTCGTCTGTTACATCAATACCAATCCCTGTAAATGTTAATTTATTGATCTGGTACCCATCACAACCCCCTTTAAATTCTGAAGACTGTATTGAAAAGTCAAAAGCTTTAACATTAGATTGGAAAGTATAATTTTTTGTCCCATTATAAGCACCCACATTTTCTAAAATAATCATATCGTCGGATGTTTTGGTCAATTGTATTCCAACCTGATTTTCGTCCTTTATCGAATAGGCAATAAGTGTTCCGTTCGTGATTAGATTTTCATCATTAGAATCAACGAATTTAAAAGCAATCGTCTGCGGGGCATTATAGCAATCTTCACCACAGCCTGTGAAAATAAAAGCCATTAAGAGGAATATGAATATATTTTTCATGAGATCTTGATTAATTTCTGTGAAAAGTAAAATTAATCATTAAACAGTTGTAGTCAAAAAATAATTTTGTTCCTGTAGCAGTATTTTTTGTCATTTGTCAATTAATTTAAAACCAAAATCCATTACATTTGTTATATGATACACGACCAACGAGCAGAAAAATTCAGGCAGATCGTGGAGAATAAATTCCAGATCTACAATTCATTATTTATGAGCCTGCCTTATGATAAAATGACCAATATCGGGATGCTTCTCCCGTTCCTTTACGAGGAAAGCCGAAACGGATATGAAGAAGGCAAAACCCCTGAGGAAATTGTCGAAGAATTCTTTAAAAACCATACAGATCTTCAAACAGAAGAGCAGAAAATAGAACTGCTTTTTAAGATCATACAGTACATAGAAAGACAGGTAGTTTTGTTTGATAGTATAGAAGATGCTGCATTTCCAAACCTCCATTCTGAAAGCGACAGCGGAACAGTAACTAATCTGTTTGAACGTTCATACCAGGACCATAAACTTGAAAAAGTCCGTGAAAAACTGAAGGATTTTACGGTAAAAGTAGTTTTTACAGCGCACCCGACCCAGTTTTATCCAAGTTCGGTACAGAGGATTATCCAGGATTTACGGGGAGCTATTACCAGTGATTCCGTTACCCAGATTGATATGCTTTTGCAGCAGTTGGGAAAAACGCCTTTCGTTAATAAAGAAAAGCCGACTCCAATTGATGAAGCGCTTAGCATTATTTCTTATTTAAGATATGTTTATTACGATACGATCGGAGAGCTGTTTACCAAAATCAAAAAAACGTTTGGAAACGGTCATTTCCATCTTCACGAAGATCTTATTCAGCTTGGCTTCTGGCCGGGTGGAGACAGGGACGGAAACCCGTTTGTAACCGCTGATGTTACCAAAAGAGTAGCAGAAGAGCTCCGTTCCGCAATTCTGAAATCTTATTACAGTCATTTAAAATTTATAAGAAGAAGGTTAAGCTTCAGAGGAGTTTCTGAAGTATTGACAAAATTAAGCGATGAGCTGTATGGAGCGATCTTCAATGGAAATATAATTACAGCAGAGGATATTCTGAAAAAAGCAGACGAAGCTGAAAAAATACTGGTGAAGGAGCACAATTCCCTGTTTTTAGACCTGCTGGCTAATTTCAGAGACCGTGTGAAAATTTTCGGAACTCATTTTGCAACGTTGGATGTTCGCCAGGACAGCAGGATCCATCAGAAAGTTATTGATGAGGTTTTTGCAAAAGTTTATGGTAATATTGAAGCTAGTGAAGAAGAAAAATTCGATAAGCTGATCCAGCTCAATCATAAAGTTAATGCAGATCAGTTTGAAGATATTGTGAAAGATACCTTACTAACAGTTTCACAGGTTTCCGAGATTCAGGATCTTAATGGGCAAAGGGGAATGAACCGCTATATTATTTCGAATTCCGATGCCGTAAAAGATGTGATGAATGTGTATGCATTCTTTAAAATCTGCGGATATCAGGATCAAGAAATTAAAATGGATATTGTTCCGCTTTTTGAAACCATGGAAGGCCTTGCCAATTCCGAAAATGTCATGAATGAACTTTATCAGAATCCGGTGTATAAAAAACATCTTGAAAGCAGAGGAAACCAACAGACTATTATGCTTGGTTTTTCAGACGGAACAAAAGATGGCGGATATCTGAAAGCCAACTGGGAAATTTATAAGGCGAAAGAAGTTTTAACTAAACTTTCCGTTCAGAATGGAATTAAAGTAGTGTTTTTCGACGGCAGAGGTGGTCCTCCGGCAAGAGGAGGAGGGAAGACCCATGATTTTTATGCATCACAGGGAAATACGATTGCCAACAATAAAATTGAACTGACCATCCAGGGACAGACGATCACCAGTATTTTCGGAAATAAAGAACAGGCCAAATACAATTTTGAGCAGCTTCTTACTGCCGGAGTTGAAAATGATGTCTTTAAAAATTCCAAAAAAGATCTTACAGAAAAAGAAAGAAAACTGATCGCCGAGCTTGCCGACATCAGTTACAAAAAATATTCAGACCTTAAAGCTCACCCAATGTTTGTTCCTTATCTCCAGGAGATGAGTACTTTGGAATATTACGGTAAAACAAATATCGGAAGCCGCCCGTCCAAAAGAGGGAATGGCACTGAACTGAAATTTGAAGACCTCAGGGCAATCCCATTTGTGGGATCATGGTCTCAGCTGAAGCAGAATGTTCCCGGATTTTTTGGGTTCGGGTTTGCTATGCAGCAGATGAAAGAGCAAGGAAGGCTGGAGGAAGTGAAAGAACTGTATAAAGGCTCGGATTTCTTTAAAACTCTAGTTCTGAACTCGATGATGAGCATGAACAAATCTTATTTTCCGCTGACGTATTACATTAAAAATAATCCAAAATTTGGTGCATTTTGGAATGTTCTTTTTGATGAATATATACTTTCAAGAGACATTATGCTTGAGCTTACCGGCTTCAAAATGCTGCAGGAAGAAGATCCGCTGTCCAGAAAATCGGTGAAAATCCGTGAGAAGATCGTACTTCCGCTGTTGAGTATCCAACAGTATGCGCTGATGAAAATCCAGAAAGGTGAGGGAAATAAAGAAGCTTATGAAAAGCTGGTGACCAGATCATTATTCGGAAATATTAACGCGAGCAGAAATTCAGCTTAACTAAATATATTAACGCCTCTCAATTTGAGAGGCGTTGTTTTAACATTTGGCTAAAGCCAATTTGATTGGTGATAAAAGTGAAACGGGCTAAAGCCCTTTTCTATTGAAATTAAACCTTGATAAGGGTACATCTTTGGTAGTTTATTGAGGGAATAGTTTGTACTTTCAGCCTTAATAATTTTACTTTTTAAGTGTGACAATGAAATGGCAAATCCTTTCCATTGATTTGAACTTGTAGCATTTATGTTATTTGTGGTTGAAAATAAATTCAGGATTAGGAATATCAAATAACTATTCCTTTAAAAACTTCTCATAAAAAAGTTGATCCTTCGCCTGGATTTTCAGATAATAAGTTCCTTTCGGAAAATCTTCCACTTTTATAGATTTCTGACTGTTATTTTTTCTGATCAGCTTTCCTAAATTATCATAGACTTCTAGCGACAGGATTTCGCTTTCAGAAGCCACATTCAAAATATTTTTAGCAGGATTCGGGAAAATGGCAAACTTTTCTTTCTTCACCATTTCAGAAGTATTTAATACCTGATTATAAAGGTTTCCAAAATTAAGAATACCATAACCCATCTGATCTGTGTGAGCCGGATAAAGTGAAGCGGTCTCTCTCAGTTTGGTTCTCATCATTTCCCTATTCATGGAAGGAAAAGCCTGGATGAAACATGCCACGCCACCGGCAGCTATGGGCGTTGCAATAGAGGTTCCGTTTACCGAAACTAAAGTACTGTTGTTAACTGTAGCAGATGCGGTTCCTCTTGCACTTCCATCAGGTTTTACCACACCAATGGCATTGGGGCCATATGATGAAAATCCTGAAGAACTTCCTGCATCATCTACTGATCCTATACTGAATACCTTAGCATTGTCTGCAGGAGTCATAATATAATGCCATGGCTGCTGGCCTGAATTTCCTGCCGCTGCAAGAACGAAAATTCCTTTATTAGCAGCTATTTCAGCAGCTCTTGCGATGAAAGAAGTCGTTCCATTCATATCTGAGTAGCTGTAACTGTACCGAGAATCGTCAAAAACATTGTATCCAAGAGAAGATGTGATGATATCTACCCCTTTTCTGTCTGCTTCTTCGGCTGCTTCTATCCAGTATAATTCCTCTTCCGGAATTTCACCAACCGCATTTTCACTGCGGTAAAGATAGAAATCGGCATCCGGAGCGGAACCTACAAAAGTGTTTTCGATATAGCCTCCGATGGCTCCCAGCACAGCAGATCCATGATTGCTGATAGAAGGGTTGTATACGTTGCTTGTTTTGGTTACAAAGTCGTAAACAGCTTTAATATGATTGTTATTCCTTAATCTTTCAAAGGCAGAACCGGTATCTACATAAGGAAAGCCTGCATCGATAACTGCAATGGAAACTCCTGTTCCTGTAAATCCGGCGAGGTGAAGGGGTCTTATATTGATCTGGTCGATCTGTGCAGAACCCGAACCATAATCAAAAACAGTCAGGGTCTTTTGAGTCTCAGAAGAAAAATTCCATTTATCCTGATGTGCTGTTTTAGGAACAGAACTGGTGTTTCTTGCAAAGCGTCCTACTGACGATACATAGGGTTGGGCCTGTAAAGTTGTTATTTGTGTCGGAGTTGCATTTACAGCCGCTCCGTTAAGCCATTTGGAATAATCTGTAACCGTAAAACCGAGGTTCTGAAGATTCTGGATATAAGACTGTTCAATCGGGGCATCCTGATCATTTAACGGAATGCCCAGAGAAGTACGTCTGTTAAGGGATTTTTGTGTCAGTTCTGAAAGAGGGTTTGCATAAAAAGCAGCTTTATTCGGTTTGCCTGTAAAATAAACAAAAACAAGCTCTGTCTGCGCATTTACGGTAGAGTAACCCACTAAAAGACAAAAGAGTAAAAGTTTTTTCATAAAGTTATTTTTTATAAAGATAAAACAAAATCAATAAAATTTTTGATAGGATTTTAAATTCCTTATTTTTACACAAATATTTATTTATGAAAAAAATTCAGATGGTTGACTTGCAAAGTCAGTATTACAAAATAAAGAATGATGTAGACAATGCGGTTTTAAATGTAATGGATTCTGCGGCTTTTATCAACGGCCCTGAAGTAAAGTCTTTCCAGAATGAATTGGAATCTTATTTAGATGTAAAGCATGTGATCCCGTGTGCTAACGGAACGGATGCTTTGCAGATTGCGCTGATGGCTTTAGACCTGAAAGAAGGGGATGAAGTGATCACTGCAGATTTCACTTTTGCTGCTACAGTAGAAGTTATTCATCTGCTTAAACTGAAATCAGTGCTGGTAGATGTAGATTACGATACATTCACCATTTCTACAGAAGAAATTAAAAAAGCAATTACGCCAAGAACAAAGGCAATTATCCCGGTGCATATCTTCGGGCAGTGTGCCAATATGGAGGAAATCTTAAAAATTGCCGAAGAACATAATCTTTATGTCATTGAAGACAATGCACAGGCAATAGGAGCACAGTATACGTTCTCTGACGGAACTGAAAAATATGCAGGAACTATGGCAACTGTGGGAACTACTTCTTTTTTCCCTTCTAAAAACTTAGGCTGTTATGGTGATGGTGGAGCTATTTTTACCAATAATGATGAACTGGCACACCGTTTAAGAGGAATTGTTAATCACGGAATGTACGAGAGGTATTATCACGATGAGGTAGGAGTGAACTCAAGATTAGACAGTATTCAGGCTGCAGTTTTGAGAAAAAAACTTCCGAATCTTGATTCTTACAATGACGCGAGAAGAAAAGCAGCTGATTATTATGACGAAGCTTTTGCAGGAAACGAAAATATTTTAACTCCAAAAAGGGCGGAATATTCTACTCATGTATTTCACCAGTATACTTTGAGAATCCTGAACGGAAAACGTAATGAGCTACAAAAATACCTTATGGAAAAAGAAATTCCTGCGATGATCTATTATCCGGTAGCCTTAAGAAAGCAGAAAGCTTATTATCAGGAAAGCAATGATGCAGATTTTGTGAATACAGATAAGCTTTTGGACCAGGTAATTTCTCTTCCGATGCATACGGAACTGGATGAAGAGCAGCTGAAGTATATTTCTGATGCTGTGCTGGAGTTTATGAAGTAAGACTATGCTTCACGATGAAAGAATACTTAAAAATAAGTTTGCTTATTTTTTTGCAATTATTTTCGTCCTTTGCTGGATGATATTTTTTGCATATAATATGTTTAAAATTTTTTTAAGAGGATATGGATTGGCAGAAGAGTATACTGCATTTAAAATACCTATTTATGCATTATATTTTTTAATACTTCCATTATTATCTGTTACATTTGTGAGTATATTTAAAGAATCTAGGAAAATGTTTTTCTATTTAAACATCTCTTTATTCTTAATGATTATTTTTCATGCAATAATTTTTTATGTTAAATATCAAAGGACTGCCAGTCCTGCAACATATTTATTTTTATATGTTTTTTCAAATTTATTATTTGTTGTAGGTCCAGTTGTACTTATAAATTATTTTAAACATATTCCAGCAAAAAACGAAATAGAAAACATAGGAAAACACAACGATTAAAAAAAATATTAAACAAAAAAAATGGCAATACTTGTTACAGGAGGATTAGGATATATAGGTTCCCATACGGTAGTAGAACTTATCAATAATGGCTTTGATGTTGTCATTGTTGATGATCTATCCAATTCTGAAAAATTTATTTTAAAAAATATCGAAGAAATTACAGGTAAGAAGCCCGTTTTTTATCCTTTCGATTTAAAGAGGAGAGAGCTCCTTACTCAGGTATTTGATGCTCACCCAATTGAAGGATGCATCAATTTTGCAGCTTCCAAAGCGGTTGGAGAAAGCCAGGTAAAGCCTGTGGATTATTATGAAAATAACTTATTCACACTCATTAACATTCTTCAGGAGTTTAAGGAAAGAGGAATTTCAAATTTTATTTTCAGCTCTTCATGCACGGTGTACGGACAGGCAGAGAAAATGCCGATTGATGAAAATACACCATTGAAAATGCCTGAAAGCGTTTATGGTAAAACAAAACAGATGGGAGAAGAAATTCTGATTGATTTTGCGAAAGCTTATAACAGAAGAATTTCTCTTTTGAGATATTTTAATCCAATCGGAGCTCACCCGTCTGGAAAATTAGGAGAACTTCCATTGGGAGTTCCTAATAATTTGATTCCATATGTTACTCAAACTGCTGCAGGAATCCGCGAGAAGCTGAATATCTGGGGTGATGACTATGATACGGAAGACGGAACTGCGGTTCGTGATTATATTTATGTTGTCGACCTAGCTAAAGCTCATGTAAGTGCACTTAAGAGCTTGTTACAGAGCAGTGAAGAAACAGTAATTGATATATTTAACCTGGGAACAGGAAAAGGATCATCTGTTCTGGAAGTTGTGAAAGCATTTGAAACGGCTAATGACGTGAAAGTCCCTTACCAGATCTGCGCCAGGAGAGAAGGGGATATTACCATTGCTTATGCTAATGCGGATAAGGCTGAAAAAAAACTTCATTGGAAGTCCGAAACTTCATTAGAGGAATCTTTAAGAACAGTCTGGAAATGGCAGCAGTATCTTGACTCAAGAGCTGTTTAGAAAAGAACTTAAAAAACAATTATAATAACAAAAATCTTTTCCTGCAATAGGAGCTCTTTTATCAGTTTAAAATAGCAATTATGCCGGAATTTTAATTGACACTATTATGAAAACACAAAAAATAGGTATTACATTTTCCTCATTCGATCTGCTGCATGCCGGTCACATTAAAATGCTTGAAGAAGCTAAAACAGTATGCGATTATTTAATTGTAGGGCTGCAGATAGACCCTTCCCACGACCGTCCGAATAAGAACAGACCGAGTCAGACCATTGTAGAAAGATATATTCAGTTAAAGGCTGTAAATGCTGTTGACGAAATTATCCCATATTACACAGAAGAAGATCTTGAAGATATTTTAAAGTCTTTTGTTATTGATGTAAGAATTATTGGTGATGATTATATGGACAGGGATTTCACCGGTAAAAAGTATTGTGAAGAGAAAGGAATTGAGATCTTTTATAATAAAAGAGATCACAGGTTTTCCACCAGCGACCTTAGAAGAAGAATTTATGAAGCTGAAAAGGAAAAATCCGAACACCCTGAAACCGTAAAATAAAAAAAATCCCGAAAAATATTTTTCGGGATTTTTTGTGTATTACATTGGAGCTTGCTGATCGTCGCCAGCTGCATTGGAATTGATATCTTTTTTCCTTTTAGGCTGTTCTACCTTCTCACCCTGTTTGAACCTGTAGGTCAGGGAAACTGAGAACTGTCTCGGCTGCCATTGCATATAAGAATCTCTTACGCTGTTTGCTGTATATGTTGTAGATCTCATCGCTCTGGTATTGAAAATATCCTGAACGTTAAACGCTAAAGTTCCGTCACCTTTCCAAATTGTTTTAGATGCACCGAAGCTGATGGCATACATATCTTTTCTATCCTGGTAAGCCGTTTTCTGGCCTCCTCTGTAGAATCCTTGTAGTTGGAAACTGAATGTTTTATCCACTTTAATGGTTGAAGAAAGTCTCGCTCTTGTTGAAAAACCTTTGCCATTAAAATCAGCAACAGCCTGAATAGGGTTTCCATCTTTATCAAAGGTGTCATATAGAGTGCTGCCTTTTGTATTGTAACCAAACATATCTACATTTCCTAAGAATTTCAACCAGCTTGTTGCATCCCAGTTGAAGTTTAAATCTAAACCGAAACGGTCATCTGTACCAAGATTAAGTGGTTTTGTGTGAGATTCTATACGCTTTGGATCAATAATAGCCCCATTTTCATCTGTAGCCAAAATATTATACACTAACATTTTTGTATCATCAGTCTGATGTCTGTAATACAGCGTAGGGTTAATTGTGAATTTCTTTTTTGAAATGCTGTACCCAAATTCAAAAGAATCTACATATGATGGATTAAGATCAATGTTTCCGTCAAAAATATTTTGGTTATCATTATAACTTGGGTTAGGAATCATAAAGAATGATCTTGGGCGGTCTATTCTTCTTGTGTAGTTTAATAGCAACTGATTATCCTTAGCGAATTCATAACTTAAATAGACGCTTGGGAATAAGTTATTGTAATTTTTAGTAGTTGCAGGTACATTTTTCTTGGGATCAAGGCTTAGGTAATTAATGTCTACATTCGACAATTCATCTCTTACACCCACCTGATAACCTAATTTTCCGATTTTACTTTTGAACTGTAAATAAAAAGCATTGAAAGTCTCCTTATATGTTGCATCATAAGTATATGGCTTAAGGAAATCTAATGGCTTTGTTGTCGTGCTCTCACGAACATCATTACTATAATCATTGGTATTGATATCAATTCTATATCCTGCTTCTAATTTTGAATATTCACCAATAGGCAACTCATAATCAGCCTTACCAATAACAGATCTGTTGATGGTATTTTGATTAATGATATTTTTCAGATTATCATTAGTATCATCAATATTAGTATCGTTGTATGATCGGCTTCTCTGTAAACTTAATGATAATGATAAATTTTGTCCTTTATCATCAAATTTATGATCTAGTCCGAAATCACCTTGAAAAGCGAGGTTGTTGTTTGTTCCGAAAGTACTTCTGTTTGATGTATAAAAAGGATTTGTAAGAGGAGTGTAGCGATAATCAATATTTCCGAAATTTTCACTGTCAAAAGTTCTTACGGTTCCGGATGCGTTTACTGAGGTTTTTTCGGAAATGTCATAAACGATACCTGCAGAAGCGTTATAGTTGTTATTTTTACTTTTAGTTTCAGAGTCGGTATTTCTTTGTACCAAATCATCCTTTAATACAGCATTGTTAAAATAATCATCATTTCTACTGGTATTTTTTGATTCTCTGTAACCTCCGCCGCCATTTAGAAACCATGTAAAATTTCCTTTTCTCCAGTTAAGATTCGCATTAAGGCTGGTTTGGGGAAGATAACCTAAAGCCCCGATAACACTACCATTAAAACCGGTCTTCTTGCTTTTCTTTAAAATAATATTCAAAATACCCGCTGTACCGCTAGCCTCGAACTTAGAAGAAGGGTTGGTGATTACTTCAATTTTCTCGATCTGGTCTGCAGGAATACTCTGAAGTGCATTGGCACCATCATCTATCCCAAGAAGGGCAGAAGGCTTCCCGTTGATCAGGAACTTTACATTGGAGCTTCCTCTCATCGAAACAGTACCATCAGTATCCACGGAAACGGAAGGAACATTGGAAAGCACATCCTGAAGATTTCCTCCCTTGCTTACAATATCCTGGGAAGGATCGTAAGTCCTTTTGTCAAGCTCCACTTTATAAGGTTTTGTTGCCGCTGCAGTGATCACCACGCCTTGTATTTCCTGGGTTTTGCCATCCAGAGTTGTTGCTGCTTCCGGCTGAATGGATAAAGCTCCAATATTTCCGGGACCTGCAATGCTTTTATTGACCACACTTTTCTTGTAGTCGATGGCTTCTACTGTAATGTCGTAATTTCCAGGAGCCAGTTCCAGCTTGTACTGTCCTTTTTCATCGGTCAATACAGCATCGCTTAATGTTTTGTTCGCTTTATTGCTGAACGTCACAGAAGCGTAAGGAACCGGCTGGTTGTTTTTGTTGACAATCATTCCCGTAACTCCTGCTTTTTCCTGGGCAAATGCCATGGCAGCTGCCGAAAGTACAAAAGTAAGCGCTAGCGTTTTTTTTGTGAAAATGTTGACAATTTCCGTCTGATTCATAAGGTATTTTTTGTGTAAAATCGTAAAAGTATAAGTCTTAATATTGTGAAATCATTAATTGGTTCTGATTCCAGATATTACGATTTATGTATTATTTATAGATGTATAAGTCGTATAGAAGTGTTAAAAGTTAATTATCATATTGTTAATAAAAGTTAAATTTATCTTTTATTTTATATTTTTTGAATTCAGCCAGTCCTGATAAGCTTTCGCATTGATGGCATGCTCTTCAGCGCTTGCTGTAAATTTATGATAGCCAAATCTTGCAGGGTCAGCACACATAAATATATAATTGTTGTTTTCTGCATTCAGAACCGCATCTACAGAGCTTTTATCTACTACGCAGATAGGCCCTGGAGGAATTCCTGCATTTGCATAGGTATTGTATGGTGATGGCGTAGACAAATGTTTATAAAGTACTCTTTTGATCGGATCTTTAAAATTGGTCTGTTTGTTAATTGCATAGATCACCGTAGGGTCAGACTGTAGCTTCATTCCTTTTCTATAGCGGTTCAGATATAATCCTGCAATCGTTTTCATTTCATCCTTTTTCCCGCCTGACTCTTTATAAACGATAGAGGCCAGCGCATAGATCTGATCTCTCGTCAGGCCGGATTGCTGTTCCTTGTTTTTTCTTTCAGCTGTCCAGAATTCATTGTACTGTTCATCAAACTTTTTGAAAAATTCTCTCGGGCTTACCGTCCAGAAAAAATTATAGGTATCAATGAAAAAATATTTTTTTAAATCTTCTGCATTTTTGTACCCCTTTTCTGCTGCTACTTTATCCAGGTCGTTTACAAAATGTAAAGAGTCCAGCTCCGTTTTTTTTGTAACCTTTCCTATCATCTGGTACATATCTCCAAAATCACCGATTCTGAAACTGTTTTCAGACTGATTTCCTGCTTTAATCATGTTCACAAGGTTGGTATTTCCTGCTCCTGACTGGAAATGATAGCGCCCCGGTTTAAAAAACTTATCAAGATCTTTATCCCTGGCAACCGCTTCAAAAACTTCCTTATCTTTTACATATGGACCCACAGAATCAAGAATCTGCTTGAAATCCGCTTTATGGGGAATCAGAACATATCCGTCTTTCTCTACGTTGTTTCCATAATATTTATTATAAAATCTCAAACCAAAAAATCCTGCCGCTCCTACAATAATGAGAGCGATAATGAGAACAGTTTTTTTCATTATTAAAAATTTGATTAAAAAGTTTAGTTTTTAAATAAGATCTATTTTACCTCTAAAAACTTGCTTTGCGGGACCTTCAAGCCAAATGTTTTGGAATGAATTTCCGTTTTTTTCAGCATGAACCTTAAGATTTCCTCCTAAAGTTTTAACTTTTACGGAAATTAGATTGTTTTTTTGCAGAAAAGTTAAAGCAGAAGCTGTAACTCCTGTTCCGCAGCTGTAAGTTTCATCCTCAACGCCTCGTTCATAGGTTCTTACGAAAATTTCATCATCAGTAATTTTTTCTACAAAATTCACATTGATGCCTTTTTCCTTATAATTTTCCGAGTTTCTGATGCCGTGTCCTTCTGCAAAAACATTGTAATTCACCAGATCTTCTACATATTTTACATAATGAGGCGACCCTGTATTCATCACAGTGTCTTCACCATCGCCGGAGATGGTATCCACATCAATCATCTTTAATTTAATGATACCGTTATGGATCTCTGCTTCATGTTCACCATCTGTTGCAATGAATTTACATTTATCTTCAAAAATATCCAGAAAGAAAGCAAATGCTACCAGGCATCTTCCGCCATTTCCACACATGGTGCTCTCGCCACCGTCAGAATTATAATAGACCATTTTGAAATCATAGGCATCATCATTTTCCAGGAGGATAAGTCCATCGCCACCAATTCCGAAACGTCTGTCACATAGTTTTTCAATAAGATCTTTCTCTTTAGGGAACTGCAGATCCCGGTTATCAATCATGACAAAATCATTTCCAGTCCCTTGATATTTATAAAATTCCATATTTTTAGTCTAAAATTAACGAGCAAAATTAATATATTTAAAATGAAAAACGAACAGTGTTAGCTGTCCGTTTTCTTATTTATAATCGTTTTATCTAAATCCACCTCCGCTTGACTGCTGTCTCGTAGAACCGCTGCTTTGCTGAGTGTTACCCTGGGTGCTTGTACTTCCTCTGAACCCACCGGAAGACTCTGTTCTGGTACTGTTCTGGTTCTGGTTGTACTGTTGTGTATTTCTGAACCCACCACTGCTTTGGTTATTCTGGCTTCTCTGATTGTTCTGAGAATTTCCGCCTGAATTTCTAAAGCCTCCGTTATTTTGGTTGCTCTGTGGTCTTTGGTTGTTATTAGAATTGCTGTTATTCGAATTTCTGAATCCGTTATTACTGCTGTTATTTCTTGTGCTGGTTCCTCTGTTGTTATTGAAACCGTTATTATTATAATTACCTCCGTTGTTAGTATTAGTACGGGTATTCTGGAATCCGTTATTTGGTCTCTGTGAAGTTACCGTAGTTCTTCTTTCAACGTATACTTTTCTTCTGCTGTCACCTGAATTATAGTAATAATAAGGAACACCGTTATCATAATAATAATTGACATCGTTTCTGTAATAATAGCCGTCATTTCCATAATAACCGCCGTTTCCGTAATATCCGGAAGGTGCATAGTAATATCCGTTATTATAATACGGATCTCCGTATCCGCCATTGTTTGCATATCCGTCACTATACGCCAAACACGATGTTAAACTGCTTATAGCTACGATACTGAATGCTATTTTAAATAAATTTTTCATGACTTTATTGTACTTTTTTCTTTTAAACTTTTTTTCCAATTAAGGTATCCTAAGATAGCCATTATAGTAAATACCAAATATTGAACCGAAGTGATACCAAGTTCCTTAAAAATCATCATAGGGATACAAATAAAATCTCCGATGATCCAGAAAATCCAGTTCTCAATGCGTTGTCTGGCCATGAACCACATACCTACTAAAAATATAGAGGTGGTGATTACATCCAGCCAATTCGCCCAATCCAGATGATACAATCCTAAATGAGTACCCTCCATAGAAAATTGATTGTCAATATAAGGTTTGTAATAATAAATAAGGGTAACCAGTGCCATGCTTAGTACAAAAAGCACTCCTGCGAATATTCTCTCTTTTTTTGTTGCCCAGCTTACCTCTACATGAATATGGTCTTCAGAATTTTTCGACCAAAGAATCCAGCCGTAAATACTCATTGCGGTATAATACACATTAATCATGCAATCTCCCAGAAGACCAAAATTAAACAGAATATAAACGTATATCAGCGTAGAAATAATGCCGGTAGGGTATACCCAGATATTCTTTTTTATTGAAAAATAGACGCTCAAAATTCCGAAAAATGTACCGGTGGCTTCCAGCAGAATTTGTAGACCACTGTAGTTTTCATACGGCTTTACAAAAAGATCATATAAATTCATGCGATCAAAAATAAGCAAAAATTAGCACTTTTGAAAATAAATTAAATAATGTGTAAATCAGTTTTTTAAATATTTTTATTTAAAATAAATTACGAAAGTTTATTAATAAACGTTAAGGTTTGTAATTTTTTTATATTTTCGTAAATCTTTAATTAAATAAAAAAACATGTCTAAAATTTGGGTTAAGAAGCCAATGAGCGCTTATGAAGCTGATATCAAAAAGAGTCAGCTGAAACGCGTTCTGGGAAAATGGAGCCTTACTGCTATCGGAATCGGAGCAATCATTGGAGGAGGAATTTTTGTACTTACAGGAACAGGTGCGTATTATAATGCAGGGCCTGCACTGGCACTTTCATTCGTAATTGCAGGGATAGCCTGCGTATTTGCAGCACTTTGTTATGCAGAATTTGCTTCCATACTTCCCGTAGAAGGTTCAGCTTATGCTTATGCTTATGGTACAGTAGGAGAAATTTTTGCATGGATCATAGGATGGGGACTGATACTTGAATACGCTATGGGATCTATGACGGTCGCCGTATCCTGGTCAGGATATTTTGCCAAACTTCTCAAAATGTTCGGGCTGCATCTTCCTGCTTATCTTACCTCAGATCCGCAAACCTATATTGCAGCAGGAAACTCCGGATTTTCTATGAATTTGCCCGCATTTTTGATTGTTTTCTTTGTGATTTCTATTCTGGTAAGAGGAACAAAAGGTGCTGCTAAAGCCAATAACTTTATTGTAATACTTAAAGTTTCTGCCATTATTTTTGTAATCGTTGCAGGAGCATTTATCATTTTAAATTCAGCTGAACCTTTTAAAAACTGGGTTCCTTTTATTCCTGATCCAACCACTATTACCGAAAATGGAGTCTCGCATTCCGCTTACGGTCTGGCAGGTGTGGTTGCGGGAGCATCAGCTATTTTCTTTGCATATGTAGGTTTCGATGCAGTTTCCACACAGGCGGGAGAAGCTATTAACCCTAAAAAAGACGTACCATTTGCGATCATCGCTTCTTTGATCATCTGTACGCTTTTATATATCCTTGTTTCTTTGGTGTTAACAGGAATGATGCATTATACAGACTTTAACCCGCTGGGTAAATATCCGGATGCAATCAAAGCACCTGTAGCATATGCATTTGATATTGCCGGATATGCATGGGCTGGTTACATTATTACCATTGCTGCTACAATAGGATTGATCTCTGTACTGATGGTAATGATCATGGGACAGTCAAGAATTTTCCTTGGAATGTCTAAAGACGGATTGATCCCGGCTACTTTTTCAAAAGTAAACCCTAAAACTGGAGTACCTACAAAAAACCTTCTTATTTTAGGAGTGGTAATTGCTATTATTGCCTCTCTTACCCCGATTAATGATCTTGCCCATATGACCAGTTTCGGAACTTTGTTCGCGTTTACAATGGTATGTGTAGCAGTTTGGGTATTAAGAGTGAAAGAGCCTAATTTACAGAGAAACTTTAAAGTTCCGGCTTTACCTCTTATTGCCTGTTTAGGTATCGCGATCAATGTTTATCTGATCTTTAACCTGAGCAAAGAAGCGCAGATGTATTCTTTTGCATGGCTGATCATCGGATTCTTTGTGTACTTCCTGTACAGTAAAAAGCATTCCAAGCTTCAGAACGGAGGTTTTGGAGAAACTTTTAAAGCAGAACAGGAGCCTTTAGAAAAACCTGATATAGATTTATAAAAAATATCAACTTAAAATCCACAGAATTCTGTGGATTTTTTATTTTTGTCTCTATGAAAAAAACTTTTTCCATTTTATTGGTATGCTTGGGGATATTTATGTTTTCCCAGCAAATAGAAAGCTTTACCACTATTTTAAATGACAAGATAAGCATAAGAGCTCTTGAAGTTTATGATAATAAAGTCTGGTATACCGGAACAGATTCAAAGTTTGGCTTTGTTGATCTTAAAAATAACAAGGACCAAAAACAGCTGGGTCTATCGGATAAAAAGCTTCAGTTTAGAACGCTGGCACAGGATAAGAGTTCTTTTTATGCTATTAATATTGAAAGTCCTGCCTATTTTTTTAAGATTGATAAAAAAGATCTGAAGTCAGAAATTATCTTTACTGATACTGTGAAAACTGCTTTTTATGATGCTCTGCATTTCGTGAATCATCAGATGGCTTATACTTTCAGTGATGCAGATAAGGATAATCTATTGAAACTGGCTGTTTACAGTAATGGAAAATGGAGAATGTTCAAAAGTGATATAAAACTGAACAGCGGTGAAGCGGCTTTTGCAGCAAGCAATACCAATATCGCTTCAACAAAAAAGTATCTGTGGATTGCAACTGGCGGAAAAGCATCAAGAATATTAAGAATGGATTTGAAAAAAGAAAGTATCCAGGTTTTCGAAACTCCTTTTATCCAGGGAGAATCTTCGCAGGGAATGTATTCAATAGATTTTTATGACAACCGATTCGGGATTGCAGTAGGCGGAGATTATACCAAACAGGACGCAAATATCAATAATATTGCAACCACCCATGATGGCGGGGAAACCTGGCAGGTACAGTCTTCCGGAAAGAATGCCGGCTACACGACCTGTGTAAAAATTAAACCGGGATCAAAAGGAAAAGAAATCATTGCTGTAGGCGATAAGCACATCAGTTATTCTTCTGATTTCGGAAAAACATGGAAAAAAATTTCTGATGAGAAAGGATTTTTTGTCTGCAGCTGGCTAGAGGGCAATACCGTTGTTTTTGCAGGAAAAGACAGAATCTCAGTCATGAAATTAAAATTTTAAATCTTAGGGATAGAATTTATCATTATTTGAAGAATTCCAGTAGCGATCATATTTAGACTCATTATAAAATACAGCCTAATATATTTCATGGTTTAAAATTCATTCGTAATGGTTAATTTTGCAGGATGAAATTTATTTTATGTTAAATTTCATGATTCGATAATATTTTAAATTTTGAAATGAATTCTTTAATAGATAAGTATAATATTCCCGGACCACGCTACACATCATATCCCACTGTTCCTTATTGGGACGAATCTACATTTTCTCCTGAAAAGTGGAGGGAGACCGTGATAAGGTCATTTCATGAGAGTAATGCAGAAGAGGGAATTTCTATTTATATTCACCTGCCTTTCTGCGAAGCATTGTGTACGTTCTGTGCCTGCCACAAGCGTATCACAAAACAACACAGTGTTGAAATTCCATATCTGGAAAGTGTTTTGAAGGAATGGAAGCTTTATCTGGAACTTTTTGAAGAAAGACCCAAGCTTAAAGAACTTCACCTTGGAGGCGGGACCCCTACATTTTTTTCGCCAAAAAATTTAAAAACCTTATTGGAAGGTATCTTTGAAACCGTAGAAATAGCAGAACACCCTGAGTTTTCTTTTGAAGGACATCCGAATAATACGACAAGGGATCACCTTCAGACTTTATACGATCTTGGCTTCAGGAGGGTAAGTTTTGGCGTTCAGGATTATGACCCTAAAGTTCAAAAGGCAATCAACAGAATACAATCCTTTGAAAATGTAAAAAATGTAACGGAGTGGGCTAAGGAAATTGGTTACAGAGGAATCAGCCATGATTTGGTTTTCGGACTCCCGCACCAGAGCTGGGATGCCATGGAGAATACCATCAGAAAAACAATGGAACTGAAGCCGGACAGGCTTGCTTTTTATTCCTATGCACACGTTCCGTGGGTAAAAGGGGTAGGACAGAGAGGTTTTGATGAAAACGATTTACCTAGCGGTGAAGAAAAACGCCGTTTATATGAAGACGGTAAAAGACTGCTTGAAAATTTAGGATATATAGAAGTAGGAATGGATCATTTTTCTCTTGAACATGATGACCTGTACCAATCCCTGATTCATAAAAAGCTTCACAGGAACTTTATGGGCTATACTTCAAGCAATACCCAACTGATGGTAGGTCTTGGAATGTCTGCTATTTCAGATTCCTGGTATGCTTTTGCCCAGAATGTAAAAACGGTGGAAGAGTACCAGAAGATTATTGAAGAAGGAAAAATTCCTGTGGTAAAAGGTCATATTCTTGATGATGAAGATCTTACGGTAAGAAGACATATTCTGAATCTGATGTGTCAGCTTGAAACAACCTTTACTGATAAGAATTCTTTCCCGGAACTGGAAAATGCATTTGAAATGCTGAAAGAAATGGAAAAAGATGAATTGGTGGAGATTTACGACAATCAAATCAGGATCACAGAAAAAGGAAGAGCATTTACGAGAAATGTTGCCATGGTTTTCGATCTCAGGATGATGAGGAATAAACCGGAAACAAGAATTTTCTCTATGACGATATAAAACAAAAGCGGTTCCATCGGAACCGCTTTTTTATTGAAGTAAAATTTCTGTCATTTAATAATAAGTTTCTGGCTGTAAGATTTCACATCTCCCGATTTGATGATCAGGTAATAAACTCCGGCAGGAATTCCTGTAATGTCTACGCTGCCGTCGTTTTCAATTTTTGCTTTTTCCAGAACTATTTTTCCTTCTGTACTGAAAAGATCTGCAGTGCTGTTCAGGTCTTCCAGACCTTCAATGAACACTTTTTCAGAAGCGGGATTAGGATGAATATACAAAGAATTTGAGCGGTCTGTCTCGTCTGTTGCCAGCGCGCCTGTTGTGATTTTAAATATTTTTCCGCTGTTTACCGCTGCCACAAACAATTCTTTCTGAGAGTTCTGCCCGAAAGTAGAAAAATTGTTCCCCGAACTTGGAGAATTCCACACAATAGAATTATCCGGATTCATGATTCCGATCTGTTCAGAACAGTAATCTGCAAAGAAGTATTTTCCCTGAAGGGCAGGATATTGGCTTCCTCTGTAAATATACCCACCGGTTATAGAGCATTTCCCACCGGAATGATCATAAACGGCAACCGGAAATGTCATTGTGGACATAGGGGCACATCCTGCTGTATTGTAAGCGTTATTGCCTTCATAACATCGCCATCCGTAATTGATTCCAGCTTGGGTAGCAGGCATCCTGTTGATCTCTTCAATGGCTCCCTGGCCTACATCAGCAATGATTACATTCCCTGTATTTGTGTCAAATGAAAATTTCCATGCATTTCTAAGTCCATATGACCAGATTTCGTCGGCTCCGGTTACTAAATTTCCTGCAAAAGGGTTTCCGGGCGGAATATTATACGGCCCTGTAGCATTCACATCGATTCTTAACATTTTTCCCAGAAGTGAATTGATGTTTTGAGCATTATTGTTGGGGTCTCCGCCGCTTCCCCCATCTCCCGTAATGATCCAAAGATTTCCGTCAGGACCGAAATGAATACTTCCGCCGTTATGATTGTCAAACGGTTTTGGAATATTCAGAAGGATCTTTTCAGAAGCTGGATCTGCAACGTCAGGGTTAGCAGAGCTTACAGAATACCTTGCTACAATGATATTTCCGGCGGTATTGTTGTAATACACAAAGAAATACCCGGTGGTTGAATACTGAGGATGAAAGGCAAGACCAAGAAGGCCTCTTTCCCCTCCGTAAAGAACTTTGGAGCTGATATTCATAAAATCGGCACTGTTAATCGTTCCGTTGGGCTGAATGATCTTAATGATTCCGTTCTGCTGTACGACGAAGAGACGGGTGTCATTGGCGTTCGTAATTTCAACTGGACTGGTAAGCCCGGACGCAAATTCTACTAAATTAATGCTTTGAGAATTAACGATTAAGGAAGAAAAAACGCTTAGGGTAAAAAATAGTTTTTTCATAATATTTTGATATTTAGTGTATTGATAAATGAATGAAAATTTTATACCAATCGGAATTTGAAAATTTCATTACGATAAGGAGGAAAAATTATTAAATCTTAAATAGAAGTTAAAACCCCGATATATCTGAAAATAAACCGTTTCTGTTGTTAAAAAATTCATAAAATAATAATAAAATCATTATATTTGCCGACTTAATTTAACGTAGTTATAACAAAATGCAAGGAAAAGGACTTATTACAATTGTTGCTATTGTACTAGGGTTAATTTGCTTAAATGAGCTATTACCAACTTGGTACGCCAGCAAAATTGAAAGGCAGGCGACTGCTGTTGCAGGAGACAATCCGGAAAAGTATCAGAAAGAAATTACAAGACTTTCTAAAGATACTTTGAACCTGGAATTCACAAAACTTTATTACACTAAAGCCAAAGACAAGGAAATGAAACTTGGTCTTGACTTGAAAGGAGGGATCAACGTTCTTTTGGAAATCAACCAAAGAGATTTGGTAAATGATTTAACCAATTATTCTACCAATCCTGTTCTTATTGAGGCTTTAAACAAGACGGATGAAGTTCAGAAGAATTCTACAAAATCTTACATCGATAATTTCTTCGATCAGTTTGAAGCGATCAACAAAGCAAAAGGAACGAACCTTAAGCTGGCTGATCCTGAACTTTTCGGAAATACTAATTTATCGGAGATCAAGTACAATACGACTGATGATCAGGTAAAAAGTATCATCAAAAGAAGAATTGATCTTTCTGTAGGTACTGCTTTTGAAGTAATCAGAACCAGAATCGATAAAATGGGTGCGGTGCAGCCAAACGTTCAGAGAGTACCGGGTACGGCAAGAATTTCTGTTGAAATGCCAGGTATGAAAGATATCGACAAGGTGAAGAAAATGCTTCAGACTTCTGCAAAACTTCAGTTCTGGGAAGTACAGCAGGTTCCTGAAATAGCGCCATATTTCCAGACATTGACTACAATGGTAGGCATAAAAGGTGATTCTATGGGAGTTGCGAAGAACATCAACTTCATGAGTCTTTTAAACCTTGACAAATTAAGATCAAACGGTGTTGCAAGCGTAAAACTTTCAGATACTGCTGCTGTAAACAAAATTTTGAACAGCAAAGTAGGTCAGTCATTACGTCCGGCTAACATTAAATATACACAGTTTATGTGGGGATACAAACCTGAAGCTACAGATGCTGAAAGTTTAGTATTGTATGCAATCAGAGGTAATATCAACCAAAAAGCTCCGGTAGACGGTGCTGTTGAAACGGCAAGCATTGGCTATGATGAGCTAAGCAGAGTGGTAGTAGACATGCAGATGGATTCCAAAGGTGCTAAAGAATGGAAAACATTAACTGAAAAGAACGTAGGTAAGCCGGTAGCGGTAACATTGGATGGCAGAGTATATACTGCGCCAAATGTTGTGAACGCTATTCCAAACGGGAGAACCCAGATCTCTGGTAACTTCTCTCAGGAAGAAGCTAAAGAACTGGTAGATGTTTTGGGAGCAGGTAAATTACCGGCTGGTGCAAAAGTAGTTCAGGCTACAGTAGTAGGACCTTCATTAGGACAGGAATCTATTAATGCAGGGGTTATTTCATTTGCTATCGCATTTTTAATTATTATTGTTTATATCATTTTCTATTACGGTGGTGCAGGGGTGTATGCTGTAATTGCAATGATCATCAACTTATTCTATATTTTCGGAATTATGGATTCCGGAGACTTTACACTAACACTTCCTGGTATCGCGGGTATCGTTCTTACGATGGCGATGGCGGTCGATACGAATGTAATTATCTATGAAAGAACCAAAGAAGAGTTATTTGCAGGAAAGAGCATCCTGGAAGCTTACAAAGACGGTTTCAAACATGCACTAAGTGCGATCGTAGATGGTCACTTAACGACATTATTAACGGCTGGTGTACTTTTCTTATTCGGAACAGGACCTATCAAAGGATTTGCTTTGACTTTAGGAATTGGTATATTAATGACATTCTTTACTTCCGTATTACTTTCAAGAGTAATGATCTTCACAAGATTGAATAAAGGAAAACATCTTTCTGTCTGGACTCCTCCAACGAAGAACCTGTTCAGAAATACATGGATCGATTTTATCGGAAAAAGAAAATATGCCTATATCATTTCTGGTGTTTTAACTCTAGTTTGTATTGCATCTATTGCCATCCACGGTTTCAAATACGGAATTGATTTTACAGGAGGTAGAAACTATGTAGTAAGATTTGATAAAGCGGTTAATGCTGAAGATATTGAGCAGAACCTGGTAAAAGTATTCAAAACTGAAGATGGTAAAAACTCTTCTGTTGAAGCTAAAACTTTCGGAAACGACAGACAGTTGAAAATCTCAACAGATTACCTTATTGAAGATGAGTCTTTAAAAGCTGACCAAACTGTAGAGCAGAAATTATACGAAGGATTAAAGGCAAGCTTGCCTGCCAAGACTACATTGAGTGATTTCAAATCTGCGGATAAAGAGCATGCAGGAATTATCTCTTCTGAAAAAGTAGGACCTACGGTAGCAGATGATATCCAAACTCACGGTATTCTTGCTGTAGTAGCTGCTTTAGCGGGTATTTTCATCTATATCTTGTTAAGATTTAGAAAATGGCAATTCTCGTTGGGTGCTGTTGTAGCTTTGTTCCATGATGCGGTAATTATTTTGGGAGCGTATTCATTGCTTCATAAATTTATGCCGTTCAACATGGAGATCAACCAGGATTTTGTTGCAGCAATCCTTACCGTATTAGGATACTCAATTAATGATACCGTTATTATCTTCGATAGAATTAGAGAGTATTTAAGAGAGAAGAAGGCTTTAACATTGGCAGGATTATTTGATGACTCTATCTCAAGTACATTAGGTAGAACATTCAACACTTCATTTACAACGATTCTTGTGATTCTGGCGATCTTCATCTTTGGTGGAGATAACCTGAGAGGATTTATGTTTGCCATGTTGATCGGTATCGGATTTGGTACCTATTCATCCATCTTTATTGCATCGGCTATTGCTTATGATTTCCTTAAGAAAGGAAAAGAAGATGAGGTGCACGGGAAGA
The DNA here is from genome assembly GCF_052044665.1 of Chryseobacterium sp. 22532. Lineage (NCBI taxonomy): Bacteria > Pseudomonadati > Bacteroidota > Flavobacteriia > Flavobacteriales > Weeksellaceae > Chryseobacterium > Chryseobacterium sp. 22532. The sequence continues at coordinate 98,393 of NZ_JBQENJ010000003.1, read as the reverse complement.
CAACAAGTACCAAAGAAGTACTTGCTTCAAAGTAATATCAACTACAATAAATAAGTAAAGGCCATTTCGAAAGAAATGGCCTTTTTTGTGCGGATGGGGGTAAAAATATCAGGGATTTTGGGCTCAAAGTTTTTGAATTACGGATTACCGCATTCTTGGTTTCAAGATCTGGATTTCAAAAATTTAATATTAAAGTTCAAGGTTTAAATTTATATTTGCGTAGCCCAAATCTGGAATCTGATGTCTGAAATCTTTCATCTAAAATCTTGACTCTTGATTCTTGACTCTCCCTTAAATCCACAATTTAGAATCATTATATTTCAGATTTCATTAATTTTGCAGCATTATGGAAAACTCAAGGAAAAAAGCAGCCATCGGCTTTATATTTATTACTTTATTGATTGACATTACAGGATGGGGAATTATTATTCCTGTTGTTCCCAAATTAATTGAGGAACTGATCCATGCTGACATCAGTGAAGCAGCAAAATATGGTGGCTGGCTAGGTTTTGCCTACGCATTTACTCAGTTTATCTTTTCACCGGTGGTAGGAAACCTGAGTGATAAATACGGGAGAAGGCCTATTATCCTGATTTCCCTTTTTGGATTTGCAGTAGATTATATTTTTCTTGCTCTTGCACCCACGATCTGGTGGCTTTTCCTGGGCCGGATTATTGCCGGGATCACAGGAGCCAGTGTAACAACCGCCAGTGCTTATATTGCTGATATTTCTACAGATGAAGACAGGGCTAAGAATTTCGGTCTTATCGGGGCCGCATTTGGTCTTGGATTTATCATCGGACCTGTATTGGGAGGAGTTTTGGGACATTATGGTGCCAGAGTGCCTTTTTATGCAGCGGCAGGTTTATGCCTTTTAAATTTCCTTTACGGTTATTTCGTTCTTCCTGAAAGCTTAGATAAGGATAAAAGAAGAGAATTCGACTGGAAACGGGCGAATCCTGTTGGTTCATTTAAATTTTTAGGTAAGCATCCGGAAATTTCAGGACTGATCTTTGCCCTTATCTTAATTTATATTGCGGGCCATGCCGTACAGAGTAACTGGAGCTTTTTCACCATGTACAAATTTAGCTGGACGGAAAGGATGGTTGGAATTTCATTAGGGGTTGTAGGACTTTTAGTAGGTCTGGTTCAGGGTGTTCTGATACGCTGGACAACTCCAAGATTAGGAGAGGAAAAAAGTATTTATTACGGATTGGCTTTGTATGCATTAGGGATGCTTTTGTTCGCCTTTGCTACAGAAGGCTGGATGATGTTTGCGTTTTTAGTTCCTTACTGTCTGGGTGGAATCTGTGGACCGGCATTGCAGTCAGTAATTACGAAAAGTGTTCCTTCCAACGAGCAGGGAGAGCTCCAGGGAGCATTGACCAGTTTAATGAGCGCTACTTCTATTATAGGGCCACCGTTGATGACTAACCTTTTTTACTTCTTTACCCACGACGAAGCCCCATTTGAATTTTCAGGAGCACCGTTCTTCCTGGCATTTATTTTAATGGCGATAAGTGTGGTGATGACTTATTATGCATTTCAGAAAAAAGATAAAAAGCTGATCAAAAAGCTGTAATTAAAGCAAAGTCTGAAAAGATTAATTATTTAAACCCGAATTAAGATAAGTGTTGAAAATAAGCAGTAGCTTTACAAAGCATGACAGCTTTAAATATTGAACTAAAATCAAAGAGTCAAAAATGCTGGATTTAGATTCGGAATCGAAACTATTATCTGCAAAAAATAATTTACAGCCAGCAACAAAATTCAACAGCTAATCGAAGTGTACTTGATTCTTAAATTCTTGAACTTCATAGCTTTAATCTTATAAAATCTTAAAATTTGTTTAAAATTTTAGTTTCCTGTAAATAAATGTATAATCTTTTGTAATTTTACGGCATGGAATTAAGCATTGGAGAAATGGCTCTGATCGCGGTAGCGATTGTTGTTTTATTCGGTCCGGATAAACTTCCTCAGATAGCGCGTGACCTTGGGGCAGGTGTTAGAAAGATGCGTGGTGCAGTGGAAGACATTAAAACTGAGATCATGAAGGAAACTGATAATCCTGTTTCTGAGATCAAACGTGAAATTGAGAAGGTAAAAGACGCTGCAAAGGACTTCAACCCCATGAAGAACATTGAAAAAGATATCATGACAGAACCTTCCGCAACTAATGAACCTCCGAAACTAAAGCCTGCCGACGATGAAACCTACGAAGGGCCTGTAAGCAGATAATTCATGGAGGAAATCATTCAGGAAGACAAAAAGGTTTTTCTATACCTTAATAATTTGGGCGATACTTCTTTCGACCAATTTTGGATGCTCATTTCCAGTACATGGATATGGGTACCGCTATACATTATATTTCTTTACTTTTTATACAAGAACTATAAGCTAAAATCCTTAGTTTTTATCCTTATATTCATTGCACTTGGAGCTACGGTTTCCGACCAGCTGGCAAGTGTTTTCAAATATGGAGTGGCCAGGCTTCGGCCCTGCCATGATCCCAGTTTAGAACATTATATGAGGATCGTGAAGTGCGGAGGGCAGTATGGATTTTATTCTGCCCATGCTTCCAATACCTTCTTCCTGGCAGCTTATTTAAGCATTTTATTGAAAAAGAAGCTCAATTGGTTTCCATATGCTATATTTGTATGGGCTGTGATAGTTTCTTACAGCCGCATATATTTAGGAGTGCATTTCCCGATAGATATTTTGGTGGGGGCGTTTGTTGGATCTTTATTGGGAGTGATATTTGGAATACTCGCCAAAAAAGTCATCAACAAACAAAATATACCTTCATGAAAAAATCTTTATTACTGACAGCATTGATATGCTCCTCATTCATACTTTACGCACAGGACAAAATTAAAGCAGAAGAATGCTTTAAAAAAGCCGATTACAAATGTGCGGAAGAGCAATATACCAAACTTGCGGAAAAAGAGCAGATTCAGAAATATCAGTCTGAATATTACAATAATCTGGGAACAGCCCAAAGAAGGCTTGGAAAAACGGCATTAGCTTTGAAATCGTACGAATCCGCAATGAAAGCCAATCCCTTATCGGCTCCAGTATATGCCAATCTTGCATCACTGAACAGCCAGAAAGGAAATAAGGCTAAGGCATTAGAATATATCTCTACCGGCCTTAAGATTGATGCTGAAAATCCGGAATTTTATCTTACCCGTTCCAAAATCTATGACAGCCAGGGAAAAAAAGATCTTGCACTGAGTGATCTCAAACAGATCCTGAGCTTTGCACCGGATAATATTTTTGCGAAAACGGGACTGGCCAATCTGAAGAAAAATAATGGTGACCTGGACGGTGCCTTAAAAGATTACAATCAGCTGATCTCTGAAAAACCGGAATCACTGTTGTATAATGGCAGGGCAGATGTTTATTTCAAAATGAAAAAGTCTAAAGAAGCTCTTACAGATGCTAATAAAGCTATTTCCATAGATCCTAAATTTTCCCATTCCTATGTAACCAAAGCATTGATCCTATTTGATACGGCAAAACCAAAAGAGGCCTGTGAAAACCTGGATAAAGCAGTAAGCTTAGGATATGAAAAAGCTATTTTGGCAGATTATTATGCTAAATGTGTGAAAAAATAAATCTTATAGTAAATACATTCTTACGGGCGCGGCATGAAATGCCGCGCCCGTAAGAATGAAATAAGCCATAAAATAAAGAAATATAGATGTTAAACATTGTTCTTGTAGAACCTGAAATACCCAACAATACAGGCAATATCGGACGGCTATGTGTAGGGACCGAAAGTAAACTGCACCTGGTTCATCCGTTTGGATTTGTAATCAATGATAAAAATCTGAAAAGGTCCGGTTTAGATTATTGGGTACATCTTGATGTTACTGAATATGCAAATGTTGAAGAGTGGGTGAAGAATATTCCCGATCCGTCCCGCGTTTTTTTAATGAGTTCACATGCTGAAAAATCCTATCTGGAAAATAACTTTCGGGATGGCGACTGGCTGGTTTTCGGCAAAGAAAGTGTGGGGTTGAGTAATGAAGTCCTGGATCAGTTTGAAAACCATTTGACGATTCCCATGTCAAAATTAATCCGAAGCTTTAATATTGCCAATTCCGTTGCTTTTGTAGTAGGTGAGGCAAAAAGACAGATTGGTTTACAGGTTAAGTAAGAATAAAGTTTTAACTGACAGTAAAAATTTACAAAGATTTAATCATTATGGTAAGGCTTTCCCTGCAGGATCTGGTCGGCACGGTAGAGTTGTTCCACGATAAATAAACGGATCATCTGGTGGGTAAAAGTCATTTTTGATAAAGACATTTTTTCATTGGCCCGGCTGTAGACATCTTCTGAGAAACCATATGCACCCCCGATAAGGATATGAACTTTCTTTACTGAAGAATTCATCCACGCATCAATTTTTTGTGAAAATTCACGGCTGGTGAACTGCTTGCCTTTCTCATCTAAGAGTACAACTAGGTCATTTTTGTCAATATAATTGAGGAACAGCTTGGATTCTTCCTTCTTCAAAAGTTCAGGTGAGAGGTTTTTTGCGTTTTTTACATCAGGAATTTCGGTGATTTCAAAATTCCAGTGCTTGGGAAGGCGGGTAAGGTAGTAGCTGATTAAAGAGGTAATCTCCTTATCATCCGTTTTGCCGATACAAAGTAAGCTGATTCTCATGTATGGAGGATTTCAAAAGGCAAAGATACCATTTTATGCCGGAAAACAGCTGAAGCCAGTAAAGCCAGGCTGAAAATGTTAAAAATAGAAAGACCAATGATTTCTAGTATTTTCAATGTTTTGGCTATTTAATTTTTAAATTCTTTTCTTGCCCATCATTTCTGTTTATCTACATAAACAGATCCATTGAACCATTAAAAAATTGTTATTTATTCGTTCCTGTGGTATTGAAATAAGAAAAAGGAAAATGTTTATATTTGTATAAAGACTTATTAAAAACAGCAGATCTTCTCCTTCTCAAGAGATGAACAGGAGGATTTTATTAAGTAAAATACACCAAATAGATGAGTATAAAAGTTCCTAGATTTATCTTGAAGATTCAAGAGTTTTTTGACGGTATACATATTCCTGTTTTGGGCATATCGCTCTGGCAGATGTTCCAGATCTATATTTCCGGAATTTTCAAAGGCAATATCGGAAGAAAGGCGGCAGCCATTTCCTGGAGCTTCACCATCAGTTTATTTCCTTTTCTGCTCTTCCTGCTTTCCGTTTTGCCGTACATGCCGCATTATGACAAGCTGCAGTTTTATATTTTTGAAGTTCTGATGCACAACGTTTTTCCTTCTAGTATGCAAGGGGATATACGTGGGTATATTGAGACTAATATTATTCCTAATATGAAAGGAATCAGTAATCTCACTATTGTGCTGGCTTTGATTTTTGCTACGAATGGGACTTTTTCTCTTATCAATGGGTTTAATGAAAATTCAGATGAAAAGCTTAGTGACGTTAAAGAATTTATTCTTTCATTTTTTATAACGATTGGCTTTATTACCATTGTATTTTTTGCACTTTTTGGAGTGTATTATGCGGAAGTTGTCATAAAACCTTTCACTCCGGCTTACGATATTTCATGGTTGGTCAAAAACCTTTCCAAAATCATTGGGTTTGTATCTTTTCCGCTGTTTTACTTCATCCTTTTAACGCTTTTTTACTGGTTGGGAACGGTGAAAATTGCCAGGTTCAGACAGGCTGTACCGGGAGCTATTTTAACGACGGTCCTGTTTGTTCTTACTACTTTTATCTTCGCGATCTATGTGAAAGATATTGCCAGATATAACGTCCTTTACGGATCTATCGGAAGTATGATCCTACTGATGGTTTGGGTGAATGTGAATGTGTATCTTCTGCTGTTCGGAAACGAGCTTAATATGGCCCTCAGAAAACTCCGAATCGAAAAGCTGCTGTCTGATGAGATCAAAAGAGAAGCAGCTCATTATCATGCACAGGTGACAGAGCCTAATCTGGAAAGCGATGAAGAGCACAAAAGAAAGCTGGAAGAGGGAAAAGATTAATTTTCCACGGCGTTCATATCTTTTTTAGAACTCATACTTAATATGACAAACCCTAAAACTGCTGCTAAGAAAGAAGCGATCAGGATGGCAAATTTAGCTTCATCCTGAATTGGAATACTATCTTTAAAGGAAAGAAGTGCAATGAAAATCGACATGGTGAAGCCTATTCCCGCCAGTAATCCAACACCGACCATTTGTAGCCATGTACTGTTTTGAGGCAGTGTGCTGAGCTTTAATTTAATGGCGATAAAAGAAAACAGATTAATTCCGATCAGTTTTCCCAATATCAGTCCACAGATAATTCCCAGACCCAATGTACTTGTCACACCCGCTACCATTTCACTGGTAAAAGCAATATTGGTATTCGTTAAAGCAAATATCGGCATGATCAGAAAACTTACGGGAAAATGAAGCTTGTGCTCCAGTTTTTCAAGAGGAGAGGTTTCTACATCAGATACATTCGTAGGAATGGAAAATGCCAGCAGAACTCCGGCTATTGTTGCATGAATCCCGGAATGATGCAGGAAATACCACAAAAATAACCCTGGAATAATATAAAAAATAAGACGGGTAACTTTCAGGAAATTTAAGAGAAACAGCAGTGCTGCTGTTCCAAACGAAAGTAGGAGATAGGCCCAGTGAATTTGTTCAGTATAAAAAATAGCGATCACCAGGATGGCGCCGAGATCATCTACAATTGCCAGCGCTGCAAGAAATATTTTAATAGAGTTGGGAATCTTTTTTCCCAGCATTGAAATGATAGCCAGTGAAAAAGCAATATCCGTAGCCATAGGAATTCCCCAGCCGCTGCTATATTCTGTTCCGGAATTGAAGAAGGTATAGATTGCTGCAGGAACCAGCATTCCTCCTACGGCTGCAAATATAGGAAGGGAGGCATTTTTGAAAGAAGACAGTTCACCTTCCACCATTTCCCGTTTAATCTCGAGGCCTACAAGTAAAAAGAAAACGGCCATCAGCCCGTCATTGATCCATATGCTCACAGGATAGGTAAGATGAAAAAGCTGAGTTCCCACTTCTTTGTCCAGAAAATTCTGGAAACCTTCTCCTGCGGACGAATTGGCAATTAATAATGAGACAAGCACACAGAAAATAAGTATAATTCCCGATGACTGATTGCTGCTGAAAAATTTTTTAAAATATAAAGATAAATTCATGTCTATGATTGTAGTCGTCTCACTCTTGAAACTCCATCAATGCTTTTGAGTTTTTTAAATGTTTCTTCCAGTTGGCCTTTGTTTTTAACTTCAAGATTGATATTGCCCATAAAAACACCATTGTTAGATTCTATGGACATACTTTTCATATCCATTCCCATACTTCCGCTGATCACGGTTGTAATATCGTTAATCATTCCCATTCTGTCGAGACCTTCGATTTCGATCTTAACTCTGTTCTTAAAGCTTTCCGCATTCACCCATTTGGCCGGGATGACACGGTAATCGTATTGTGCTCTCAGATTGATTGCGTTGGGACAATTGTCACTGTGGACCTTGATACCGTCTGAAATGGTAATAAACCCAAAAATTTTATCACCGGGAATTACCGTACAGCATTTGGCATAGCTGTAGTTCAGTTTCTCTTCGTCTTTCCCGAAAACAATCATATCAAGGTTCTGTTCTTTCGGTTCCTCAAAATGTACGTTTTTCGTCGGGGATTTTCTGAACCTTGAAAGTAAATTATTAAATACATTTTTACTTTCGATATATTTTCTCAGACTGCTGACATCCAGTTCATTGCTTTGAAATTTAAGGAACAGTTCCTGAGAAGACTTCAGATTGAAAAACTTCTGAAGCTTGTTCACTTCTTCATCATTAAAATTAATCTTTGCATGGCGAAGTTTCCTTTGAAGAATTTCTTTTCCATCTTCCACCAGCTGGTTCTTCTGGGAATTCAGGTAGCTTTTGATCTTGGACTTGGCTTTGGATGTCACTACAAATTCCAGCCAGTCCGATTTAGGCTTCTGATTTTGTGAAGATAAAATATCTATCTGGTCACCATTCTGAAGAACATAAGAAATAGGAACCAGTTTCCCGTTGATTTTTGCTCCAAGACATTTCATTCCAAGGTCGGAGTGAACGGCAAAAGCAAAATCCAGAGCGGTAGCATTTGTTGGAAGGATCTTGATTTCCCCTTTTGGAGTAAAAACAAATACTTCCTTAGAATATAAATTGAGTTTAATATTATCTAAAAGTTCGGACGTGGAAAGATTTTGCTGCTGTTCAAGAATATCACGGATTTCGGTAACCCATCTTTCAAAATTCCGGTCATCAGAACTCTGTTTGTAGCCTTCTTTGTATTTGTAGTGGGCTGCCACTCCTTTTTCTGCGATTTCGTCCATTCTTTCGGAACGGATCTGTACCTCAATCCATTTTTTGTCCGGTCCCAGTACAGTCAAATGGAGACTTTCGTACCCTGTAGAACGTGGCTGTGTGATCCAGTCCCTCATTCTTGAAGGATTGCTGTGGTAAACATCCGTTACGATAGAGTAGATCTTCCAGGCCAGGAACTTTTCGTTCTTTGCATCCGATTTATAAATAATCCTGATCGCATAGTTATCGAATACCTCTTCAAAAGAAACTCCCTGCTTCAGCATTTTTCTGTAAATAGAGGAAATAGCTTTCGCACGGCCTTTGATGGTGAAATTTAAACCTTCTTCTTTTAATCTTTCCGAAGCTTCTTTCTTGAATTCCTCAATATATCTTTCACGGCTTTCTTTCGCCAGTTCCAGCTTTTCTGTGATCTCATTATAAACTTCAGGATTGTTGTATTTCAGGGAAAGATCTTCCAGCTCCGATTTGATATTATACAGCCCCAGACGGTGTGCCATAGGTGCATAGATATAAACTGTTTCCGAAGCAATCTTTTTCTGCTTGTCCGGAGCCATACTTTCCAGTGTCCGCATATTGTGAAGACGGTCAGCAATCTTGATGAGAATAACTCTGAAATCTTCAGACAGTGTCAATAACAGTTTTCTGTAATTTTCAGACTGTACGGAAATGTTCTGGTGATTCATAATGGAGATCTTTGTGAGCCCGTTCACAATATTGGCGATCTTTTCTCCAAAAATCTTTTTAAGATCTTCATAGGTATAATCGGAATCTTCTATAACGTCATGCAGCAGGGCGCAGGCGATAGATGTGGCTCCAAGACCAATCTCTGTTGCTACAATTTTAGCAACAGCAATAGGGTGGTAGATGTAGGGTTCGCCGGATTTTCTCCTTTGATCTTTATGGGCATCCAATGCAATATCAAATGCCTTCCGGATGAGCTTGTTATTTTCCTCGTCCAGAGTCCTGTATGTATTCGAAATCAAATCCTTATACCGGGCAAGGATCTCTTTGTTTTCCTGTTCTAAATCGTAACTCATTTGTGCTAATGCCTATAATTAAACGAAAATACGAAATTTTTTAAACTTTTCCACCATAAAAAATCCGCAGAGCGTTCTGCGGATTTCCGGTTATTAGATTTTGTGTTTTCTGTCAGAATTTAACTTCTGAATCCATGCCGCTGCTTGATGCCTTTATTTTCACATCAGGGCTGTTATGGATGTCGGCTCTGTTTCTGGCATCAATAAATCGTTTAATTTGATCGTAATGTGCCTCTCCAATACCCATATTCTCGAATAAATAGGTCTTCAGTACTGAATTTTGGTTGAAAATATTTCTCGCGCCATCAGTTTGGTTATTATCTTTTACCGCAACACTCGCAAGATACTGAGAGGTATCAGAGCCGCTATGAAGATATACTATGTAATCTGAACTTTCAAATCCTGAATTTTCCAGATCGGCTTCAAGCTTTTTGTAATCGCTGTGATGTGCAAATAATCCAGCTAATATATTTGACATAAGCAATAGTTTTTAAATTGTACCTAAAGATAATAAATATTTTTCAATATTGTTATTATTAATTCATTAAAATTTATAATTTATTGTTTTATCTATAATGTAATGTTAAAATGTTTGAAAATGTCTATTGAACACCTGTTTGATTTTAATGATGCTATGAAAACGAGCAAGATGAGCCGGAGGAGCTGGCTCAGCCTATTTCTGAATGGGTGTTTTACAGGTTCTATTGATTTTTTTCATCTGTGAAAATCTGCGGGAAATAAAAAAATAAAAAAACGGGCCGAAGCCCGTCCGTTGAATATCATTAATTTTATATCCTTTCATTTTTAATTTCCTCCACAATTTCAGGATTTAGCAGTGTAGAAATATCTCCGAAATTACTGAAATCTCCTTCTGCAATTTTTCTCAGGATTCTACGCATAATTTTTCCGGAACGTGTTTTCGGAAGCCCTGAAACAAACTGTATCTTGTCAAGTTTGGCAATGGGTCCTATCTGGTCTGAGATCAGCTGATTAATCTCCTTTTTGAGATTTTCCTTGTCACGGCCTTCTCCGGTTTCTTTTAAGATCACAAACCCATATAAAGCGTTTCCTTTGATGTCATGAGGATAACCAACAATAGCAGATTCTGCAACAGCTGGATGTTCATTGATGCTGTCTTCGATAGGTGCTGTTCCCAGATTGTGCCCGGAAACAATAATCACGTCGTCTACACGGCCTGTAATTCTGTAATATCCTACTTCATCCCTTAGTGCACCGTCGCCTGTGAAGTATTTTCCCGGAAAGGCACTGAAATAAGTTTCCTTATACCGCTGATGGTCACCCCAGATCGTTCTTGCAATTCCCGGCCATGGAAAGCGGATGCATAGGTTTCCTGTTACCTGGTTTCCTGTAATTTCGTTACGCTTATCATCCATCAGAACAGGCTGGATTCCTGGTAAAGGAAGTGTGGCATAAGTGGGTTTGGTTGGGGTAACGAAAGGAAGTGGGGAGATCATGATTCCTCCTGTTTCCGTCTGCCACCATGTATCTACAATAGGACATTTTTTATTTCCGACATGATCATTGAACCAATGCCAGGCTTCATCATTGATAGGCTCACCTACGGAACCGATCACCTTCAATGAGCTCAGGTCATGTTTATCTACCCATTCCGTGCTTTCTTTGGCCAATGAACGGATGGCGGTAGGAGCGGTATAGAACTGGGTGATTTTATGTTTTTCAATCACTTCCCAGAAACGGTCCGGTTCAGGATAGGTAGGTACCCCTTCGAAAATTACTGTAGTAGCTCCGTTAAGAAGCGGTCCGTAGAGAATATAGGAATGTCCTGTGATCCATCCGATATCTGCTGTACACCAATAGATATCATTCTCTTTATAATTAAAAACATTTTTAAAAGTGTAGGCGGTGTATACCATGTATCCTGCAGAAGTGTGAAGCATTCCTTTCGGTTTTCCGGTAGAACCTGAGGTATACAGGATGAAAAGGGGATCTTCGGCATCCATGATAACGGTCACGAAATCTGCGGAGGCTTTTTCATACAGATCCGCCATCCAGTGGTCTCTGCCTTCTTTCATTTTAATTTCGTTGTGTGTTCTTTTCACAACCAGAACGGATTCTACGCTTGGTGTTTTTTCCAATGCTTCGTCTACAATGCTTTTCAGATCAAGAACTTTGTTTCCCCTGTAGCTGCCATCAGAAGTAATAATCATTTTGGCATTACAGTCATTAACCCTTGAAGCCACGGCGGAAGCTGAGAATCCTGCAAAGATAACAGAATGTACTGCTCCCAGTTTGGCGCAGGCAAGCATGGTAACGGCCAGCTCGGGGATCATGGGAAGGTAAATGCAGACTCTGTCGCCTTTTTCAATTCCCATTTCACGCAGAACATTGGCGGTTTTATTAACCCGTTGATACAGTTCATTATAGGAAATATGCTGAGCTTCTTCTTTAGGGTCGTTGGGTTCCCAGATAATTGCTGTTTTTTCACCTCTTACGGCAAGGTGCCTGTCTATGCAGTTTTTAGTGATATTTAATTTGGCATTCTTAAACCATGTGATTTTGGCTTCATTCATATCATACTTAACCACCTTGCTCCATCTCTGGTACCACACGAAATTTTGGTCCGCAATCTTATCCCAGAATTTTTTAGGATTTTTGATAGACTTTTTATACTCTTCAAAATAATGTGGCAAATCTTCAATTAAGTAATTTCTCATATCCCTTTGTTTTTTGAAATTTGAATTTTATTAATATTAAATATATGTTTAATTTATGGCTTAAGCCCTATAGTCATTGATTTTTTCCTGAATTTCTTCAATGATTTTTTCATCATCTATCGTGGATGGAACCTGGAAATCTTTTCCATCCAGCAAGGTTCTGATCAGTTTTCTTAGAATCTTTCCTGAGCGGGTTTTGGGTAAACGTTTAACAACCATTGCATTCTTTAAAAAAGCCACAGCACCAATCTTTTCGCGAATCATTCTGATGATATCTTTTTCTATTTCTTCCTCAGAGATTATTGTTCCGTTTTTTAAAACAACCGTAGCAAAAGGAACCTGCCCTTTGAGTTCATCATCTATTCCTACAACAGCACATTCTGCCACATCGGGATGGGAAGAGACAATTTCTTCCATTTCTGAGGTGGAAAGCCTGTGTCCGGCTACATTAATGACGTCGTCCACTCTTCCGGTAATGAAAATATAGCCGTCCTCATCCTGAATAGCACCGTCTCCCGAGAAATAATACCCTTTGTACTGTGAAAGATAACTGTTCTGAAAGCGCTCATCGTCATTCCAGATGCCTAAAAGCGCGCCGGGAGGAAGCGGAAGTTTGATAATTAAATAACCTTCCTGATGGGCATCAAGCTCATATCCGTTCTCATCAAATATCTTAATGTCGTATCCGGGAATCGGCTTTCCGGCAGATGCTCTTTTAATCTGATAATTATCGTCGAATGTCATTAGGCCCAGCATTGGCCATCCGGATTCTGTCTGCCACCAATGGTCAATAGCAGGAATTCCTATATGCTCTGCAAACCAGTCTAAAGTGGCCACATCGCATCGTTCGCCAGCTAAAAACTGCTTTTTGAAATGGGACAGGTCGTATTTTTTTACCAGTTCTCCATCCGGATCTTCTTTTTTAATAGCCCGGATGGCTGTAGGGGCAGTAAACATTGCAGAAACTTTATATTCTGAAATAATTCTCCAGAACGTACCTGCATCAGGAGTCATAATGGGTTTTCCTTCGAAGATGATGGTTGTATTTCGGTTGATAAGCGGACCGTACACGCTAAAGCTATGTCCGACTGCCCACCCGAAATCAGACGCTGCCCAGTAAGTTTCTCCGGGTTCAACACCGTAAATATATTTCATGGAGAATTTCAATGCGGTTGCATAACCTCCGGTGTCACGGACAATTCCTTTAGGTTTTCCCGTGGTTCCAGAAGTGTAAAGAAGATACAGCGGATGAGTTGATTCTATGGAAACACAATCTACAGGCTTTGATTTTTGAACCAGTTCTTCATAATCAATCAGTCCGTCGAACATTTCATGCTGGTTATCCACCAGTTTTCTGTTGTAAACAATAATGTTGTCTACTTTGTCCTGCGCCAGTTCAATGGCTTTTTCGACAAGTGGCAAATAGGGAATTCTTCTCGCTATTTCTACACCGGCAGTAGCGGTGATCAGGGCTTTTGGCTTACAGTCATCAATTCTTACCACCAATTCGTTCGGTGCAAAACCTCCGAAAACCACATTGTGAATCACCCCGATTCTTGCACAGGCCAGCATTGCAAAAAGAGTCTGTGGGATCATCGGCATGTAAATAACGGCTGTATCACCTTTTTTTAAACCTAATGAAACGAGACCTCCTGCGAATTTTGATATTTCTTCTTTGGCCTCATCAAAAGTGTAGGTGATTTTCTGATCTGTAACCGGAGAATCATAAATAATGGCGGTCTGATTTCCAAAACCGTCTTCGATGTGTTTATCAATGCACAGATAGCACACATTGAGCTTTCCGTCACAATACCACTGCGGATAATCATTTTTACCATTGGAAAGAATCTGTTCCGGAAACTTAAACCACTGTATTTCTCTAGCCTGTTCCTTCCAGAAATTTTCCTTGTCTTCTATGCTTTGCTTAAACAAGTTATCTGCGTCCATATTAATTTTGTGTTTTATGTTTTTTTTGTCATTGCGAAGAGCGAAGCGACGAAGCAATCTCTAAAGTAAAGCTGAGACTTAAGCTCTTAAAAACTTTAAGAATTAAGATTATTAAGAAATTGCTTCGCTTTGTTCACAATGACGATGTATTATCTTGATTCTTGAATCTGTCTACTCAAACATCTCCTCAATCTGCTGCTGCAGTTTTTTAATGGAATAGGGCTTCGTGACATAAGCATCAGCGCCCATTTTCAGTCCTTTTTCAATATCTTTAGGATTATTTTTTGCGCTCAGAAAAATGACTTTTGTGTCTTTCATTCTTTCATCTTCTTTGATGGCTTCCAGGGTGCTGTATCCGTCCAGGTTGGGCATCATGATATCCAGAAGAATAACGTCCGGAACCATTGTTTTCAGGAACTCCAGAACTTCTGTTCCGTCTCTTGCGATGTAAACGTCGTAGCCGTTTTTCTTAAAGCTGTATTCAAGTGACATTAATATTTTATGTTCGTCATCGGCAATAATGATCTTTCTCATAGATGGTTATTGGTTTTGTTCAACTTCATTTTTTGTTATGCTGTAAGGAATGCTTATCGTAAAAGTTACGCCAAGACCGCTGTTTTCTGCTTTTATGGTTCCGCTGTGTGCCTGTACAATTTTCTTTGAAATAGCCAGTCCGAGTCCGCTTCCTGTTGGTTTTAAGATATTCTGGTTTTTTGACTGATAAAATTTATCGAAAATCATTTCCAGATCCTCTTCGGGAATATGCTGTCCGGTATTGAAAATGGTAATGACCAGGTGATCTTCTTTTTCAGCCAGTTTGGTCTGTATTGTTCCCTGGTCATCGGTAAATTTTAAAGCGTTTCCGAGGATATTCTGGAAAAGCTGGATCATTCTCGCTTCATCATATTCAAATACGGTTTGATTCAGAAGATTCACTTCACTTAAATGAATGTTTTTTTGCTGTATCAGATGGAGTAGTGGGTTTAAAGCTTTTTTGTAGGTTTCAAGAATATTGTTTTCTTTAATATTCAAAGCAATTTCGCCATGTTCCAGTTTATCAAGGTAAAGAATATCGTTGATGATTTCACTCAGCCTGTCGGATTCCGTGATGATATTGTTTAAAAATTCCTGCTTAATGTCTGTTGGAATATCATCATCGTCCGCTAAAATTTCGCCTGCCGAACGGATGGCGGTGATCGGGGTTCGTAATTCATGGGCTACAGAATCTAGGAAATCATCTTTCTGACGGTCTTTAACAATTAGGTTTTCGTTGGCCTTTCTCAGGTCATTGGAAAGCTTCTGTAATTCTTCCGACTGTTCGGTGAGTTTTTTGTTAAGGATAATATTTTCTTTAGATTCCTCTAAAATGTTTAAAACTTCTCTTAAAGATATTTTATCTTCTTTCGTTACACCTTCGATCAGAATTTTTGCGGATGCGGTCCCGATTCTTCCTGCCAGAAGGTTCTCAGAGAATTTGATAAATCTTGAATCTGCTGTTTCAGTGTTGGAATCGATGTTGTATTTCAAATTAAAGATCCTTAAAGCCTGTTCCGTTTTATTTTTGCCCAGAAATCTTTCCAGAATATTTCTGATATCTGAAACATAAGCAGTTCCGCGCCAGACAAAAGCATTTTCATGATTTAAAATATGCTTATCGATATCCACATATAATTCTGCAAAATTTCTTTCCCGGTAGTTGCCTTTAACACTTACGGAAATGATGGTAAACAAAGCTGTGTTAACAAAAATGGACCAGAAAAAAATCTGTGAGATCCTGCTTAGAAAAGGAATATTAAAAAATGTAAAAACATCATACATTTCACGGATAATCCCTTTGAATTCCTGGTTGTACGAGAAATAATACTGCGGAATGATCAGTCCGAAGTAGCAGATTGCTAATCCTGCAAGAAGTCCCGCTACGGCACCTTTATAACTTCCTCTTCTCCAGAATATCGCACCGAAAAATGAAGGAGCCAGCTGTGCGATTACAACAAATGAGATAAGTCCTACAGAATCCAAAGATGTTTTCAGGATAAAATATTTATAGAAAACAAAAGCCATGATGATCAGGGCAAAGATGCTGAATTTTCTAATGTTTGTAATGTTTCTTGTATTCTGAACCTCATTGTCAGATTTGAATTTCCCCAACAAACCGTAAGGGATGATGAGGTTATTGGAAAGCATGATGGATAAGGTAATAGCTGAAATGATGATCATGGAAATACATGAGCTCAGTCCGCCTAGAAATACAAAAACTGTGATTAAAGTATTGTCAAAATGCTGTGGAATCAGAATAGAATAGAACTCCGGATTTACCTTCTCTCCGTCAAAAATTAATCTTCCGCCCCAGGCGATCGGGAAAATGAAGATCGTGAAGATCAATAAGTAAAGAGGAAAGAACCAGATTGCAGTCTTGATATGCTTCTCCTGTCTGTTCTCAATAATTGCAGTATGAAATTGTCTCGGAAGAATGCAGATGGCTGTGGCAGAAATCATACACAGAACCATCCAGTTCATAGCATCTTCAATTCCCTTAAATGTATTTTTTTCTTTAAAATCTTCAAACTTGCTTGCCTTGTCATAGATGTCTGAAAAACCGTCAAATACAAAATAAATGACAAATATGCCCAAAATGATGATAAAGAAAAGCTTTAAAAAGCTTTCCAGGGCAATGGCGGAAATAATACCCAAACGTTTTTCTGATGCGTCTACATATCTGGTTCCGTAATAGGAAGAGAACAGGGCAATTAAAACAACTACAAACGTTGCATTGTCGGTCAGTATATTATTGGATATTGAAGTCTCAGTAACCAGGTGAAAAGTTTCGGAAATAGCTTTGATCTGAAGCCCGATATAAGGAACAATGGCTAACAGGCAGACAACTGTGATGATTGCACTGAAGCTTCTGCTGTTTCCATATCGTAAAGAAATAAAATCGGCAAGGCTGCTGATTTTGTTGACTCTGGAAATTCTTACAATCCTTGTATTGATGTAGATCCATGCAGGGATAATCATAATAGGACCAATGTAGATGGGTAAATAATTCAGTCCGCTTGTAGCTGCAACGCCGATACTTCCGTAATACGTCCATGCTGTGCAGTAGACTGCCAGAGACAATGCGTAAATGTAAGGATTGTTCACCCACCGTTTGCTTCTCTTCTTCTCTGCCAGATGGGCAACTAAGAACAAAAGGGCGAGATAGAGTAAAACAACAGCAAATAACGCGAGGCTACTCATCATATTTTTTTACGATTACAAAAGAGATAATGATGGAGATCATCCAGACCGCGAACAGATAGATCAGAATCATCGGGTAGCCAAAAACATCTTTTTCACTGTTGAAAAGCAGTGAAATAGGAATGCTGAAAGCCATCATCAGCCCGATGCTCAGGATAATCAGTTTTTGTTCGTGTCTTTTCTTCATACATGATGATTGATAAAAGATAATTGATGAGTGCGGGTACTCATCAATTATCATTAATCGTTTATAAATTAAATTTTATCGTCTGAATATTCTCCTATCAGCGAATAGTACCCGAAAATAGCCATTCCACCGGAAACAATCGGCACCAGTATAAAAAGTATAATGATACCGAAAACAAGATCTTCCTGTTTTCCTGAAGTTATTTTAGGGATTCCCATCACGGTAATTCCGAAGTACGCAACAACCAGTGCAACCAGAATCCATACAATGCCTAATATTTTTTTTAATCCGTTCATTTTAGTAGATTTAAAATTAATAAATTTCTGAATGATTATCTCTATTAATCGTGGATATTGTTGTTCTTATTTTTAAGATAAATCAATCCGATGACTAAACAGACTACAGCAACTCCAATCGGGTACCAAAGTCCTTCCAGGTACCATGTTGCATGCCCTGCATCCTTTCCTTGGGTGACCAGGTAGGTTGCCACAGCCGGAAGAAGCCCTCCGAATACTCCATTACCAATGTGATACGGTAGAGACATCGAGGTATAGCGGATTCTTACCGGGAACATTTCAACAAGGAATGCTGCGATCGGACCGTATACCATCGTCACAAAAATCACCTGAATGAAAACCAGGAATACCAGATACCATCTTGTATCATTGCTTAGTGTAATCGATTTGGTAATCTTCGGCTCTTCCACTTTTCCGTCTTTCATCACAGGACCGGCTGCAGACCAGTGTACAATGCTGTCTTTTTTAATGAAAGTTCCGTCTGTAAACGTAGTTTCTTTGTGAAATGTAATTAGACTGTCCGATGCAATATCTTTATGGATTGCAGCACTTCTTGTCTCTTTGATTCCATTGCTGGCAACGGTTTTAGCTTCGATATTTACGCTTTTATACATGCTGTCGTAAATAGGCCTGTAGGCTAAAATCGCCACCAGCATACCTGCCATCATAATCGCTTTTCGTCCGATTTTATCCGAAAGCCAGCCGAAGAACACGAAAAACGGTGTTCCCATTAACAATGCTGTAGCCATCATATAATCGACCTGCATCGAGTCTATATTCATCACTTTTTGTAGGAAACTCATCGCATAGAACTGTCCGGTATACCAGATAACACCCTGTCCCATCGCAGCACCGAACAGTGCCAGTAAAACAAATTTGAAATTGAATTTATTCCCGAAACTTTCTTTCAACGGGTTTTTAGATGTTTTTCCTTCACTTTTAGCCTTTGCGAAAAGCGGAGATTCTTTCATGTTTTTTCTGATGAAATAAGATACTCCCACCATTAAAATTGAAATCCAGAACGGAACTCTCCACCCCCAGGAATCAAATTCTGCTGCAGATAGCGAGTTTTTAGTAATTAAGATGACAATTAATGAAATAAAAAGTCCTGCAGTGGCTGTAGTCTGAATCCACGAAGTCCAGTAGCCTCTTCTGTGTGGCTGTGCATATTCTGCAACATAGGTCGCAGCACCTCCGTATTCTCCTCCCAATGCCAAACCCTGTAAAAGCCTTAAAATTAAAACTAAAACCGGTGCCAGGAATCCAATTGTTTCGTATCCGGGAATACACCCGATCAGGAAAGTGGAGAATCCCATGATCAGCAAGGTGACAAGGAATGTATATTTTCTTCCGATAATGTCGCCTAATCTCCCGAAGAACAAAGCTCCGAAAGGCCTTACCACAAATCCGGCTGCAAAAGTCGCCAGCGTAGATAAAAATGCGGCAGTAGGATTATCAGCAGGGAAAAATTTGGTCGCTAAAACGATAGCTAAACTTCCAAAAATATAAAAGTCATACCATTCTATCAGTGTTCCGAGTGATGAGGCGGTGATCACACTCCAGATGGTGCGGTTCTTCTGCCGGTCGGTCATATTCTCGTAGTTTTCGTGGTGATTTTCGCTCATGTTGATTGATTTTGATGTTAATGGATTAAGATATTGAGTTCATCCTGTGTTTAAAGATAAATTTGAAACTGTACAATGAATTCGCCTTTTGAGGAAGGGCTTTCCGTAGGACTGGTGTAAACCGGTCTTGTGGAATATTGCGTAGTAATCTTTGCGTGATGTCCGTCTATGAACCAGTTGGCACCCACATCAAACTGCGAAGATGATTTATCGAATGCTTCAAAGTTTTTGTGTGTATACGCTGCGAAAGGCTGTATTCTGATCTTTGGTTTTTCTGTTTGGTTGGGTAGAAGTAAGCCTGCCTGAGCATACACTACATTTCCCGTTCCGATCATAGGTTGTAAATTTCCAGGCCCTGCAATGGCTCTGTTTCCTGCAAAATTAGGATCATTGGCGGCAATATTCATGGTTCCCAGATTTCTTATGTAGTTGGGACCGAAATTGTAGTTATAATATCCGGCATAGGCAGAAACAGCCATTTTGTGTTTCGCATTTCCCAAAGGAATGTCTGCAAATGCATCCACTGCTACAAGCGTGATATCATGTTTTTCAATATTGGAATTGATAGAAGTTCTGGTCCCGTCAGCCTGATGATAAAAACCTGCGCCTATATTGAATACTTTTTTTGTCCCCAAATAGGAGCCTACTTTGAAGGGGAGCGTATTGGATTCTTCATCCAGAAATTGGTATTCAACATAACCTGCTTTTGAAAAGCTAGGATTTCCATTATTGTCAACAGCTGCAGCTCTTGAAGGATCTGTAACATTCACAGGAACCAGATCTGTTGCAAAAGGTTTGTTTAAGCTGAAGCGGTATTCCAGTTTACCATATTTTCCTTTAGCGAACATTCCGAGTTGTCTTGCAAATTGATCAGAGTTATCAATCAACGGCCATGAGAAAATAGGAGAGTCTACAGTAAGAAAATTCAGAGTTGAAGCCATGGTCATGCGGGAAAGTCCCATATAGTAATGAAGCCCAGCTCCTAAAGATAAACTGAATTTTCCGGCTTCTCCAGGTAAAATAACTGCATATTCATTCCATGCATCATGAAAAAACAGCTGTGGTTTCTTTCCATTTCCATAACCTCCTGTTCCAGTGGTGCCTGTAGCTCCTCCGTTGATGAAGGTTTGGTTATTGATCCCGAAATGGGCCAGGATCATATATCTTTTGGAGATTTGTGCGTATACTAATGCACGTAATCTTCTGTTTCCTAGGCTCCAGGAGTTGTCGGTGGCTTCTCCTGCTACCATACTTCCGGGGTTCATTTGAGTATTTCTGAGCCAGAACTGGTCCCATAAAATAAATCGGATGTACTTATCTCCTTCCGGATTGAGGTTTAATTTTAATCCGCCTCCGTAATCAGGAGAACCCTGTGAATATAAAGAACTGCTTATTAAGGCTAATCCAATAAATGAAAGTAATTTCTTCATAAATTATCAATTTTTGGCGTTGTTTTTTGTGAAAGCCAAATTGTAATTAATAATTTATTTACAAAAATTTAATATATATTAGTGGTAATAGTATAGTTTTTCTGTAATGATCTGGTTTTTAGATGTGAGTTACGAGTTACGGGGTTGGAGAGTTCGAGTATTGGGGATAAATGAGTCTGAAGAGGTTTTTTAGTTAAATGATGATTAGTGAGAGTGTATGTGGCTGAAGCTCCCGAAGCTGATGTCTTGCATCTTGATTCTTGGCTCTTGGCTCTTGAATCTTCCCTACTTCTTAAACCTCTCCCATTTAATCAGCATGTACTTATCTGCAAACTGAGTAATGATAAGCCCGGAGTTTTTGATGTTGTCTTCCTTGGCAATATATTCTATCAATTCATTTTGTTTTAATATTTTATAAACGGGATGGAATTCAGAATGGGGTGGTCTTGTGATATTGTATTTTTTGATCCAGGAGCTGATCGTAACGTGGGAAACCCCGATAATCCTTTCTATTTCACGGAAACTTAATCCTTCAAGATAAAGTTGTAAAGCCTTGGTTACGTAATAGTCATCGATCTGTTTCCCTATTTTTTTGACCGTAAAGTAATATTTGCAGTCTTTGCAGAGAAAACGTTGTTTCTCGTTGATGATTCCGCTTTTTACAATTGTACTTCCACTGCATTTAGGACATTTATTTTCCATAGCTATATGTTTTTAGCAAATATATAATAATTTAGCAATATTATAATTTCCAATAAAGATAAAATTACCTGTATATTCTATTAAAACAAAAAAAATATCTTTTTAATTTGGTTTTTAAAGTTATTATGCTTTAAATTTGCCAAAAAATTCAGATAAATAAATGGAAATAGAAATTTCCTCATGCGAACATCTAATGTATGTGAGTGAAATACAGCAGGAAATGTATGATTCTGCACAGCGTAGAGGAACGGGCATCGCAAAACGTTCCATCGAATATTTAACGAAAAAGATTTCAGAAGGCAATGCTGTGGTTGCTACTGAAAACGGCAAATGGGTGGGGTTCTGTTACATTGAGACCTGGTCGCACGGTCAGTTTGTAGCAAACTCAGGACTTATTGTATCTCCGAACTACAGGAACAGGGGAGTCGCCACTTTGATCAAGAATAAAGTTTTCCAGTTATCTAGAGAAAAATATCCCAATGCAAAAGTATTTGGGTTGACCACAGGACTTGCGGTCATGAAGATCAATAGCGATCTTGGTTATAAGCCAGTAATTTATTCTGAGCTCACTCAGGATGAAGAATTCTGGAACGGTTGCAAGAACTGTGTGAACTATGAAATTTTAATGAAAAAGGAACGTAAAAATTGTCTGTGTACAGCGATGCTTTTCGTTCCTGAAAATAATAATAAAGTAAACGGGACTGAAATTCAGCAGTCCGAAATTGATGAGTACAATGGAGAAAAAGAAAGTCGTCTTAGCGTTTAGCGGAGGTTTGGATACCTCTTACTGTGCAAAATATCTTAGTGAAACACTGGGATATGAAGTGTATGCAGTGACTGTAAATACCGGAGGTTTTTCTAAAGAAGAAGAAAAAGAACTGGAGAAAAAAGCCTTCAATCTGGGGGTGAAAGAATACAGGTGCGTTGACGCTCAGGAAGATTATTATAATTCTTGCGTAAAGTATCTGATCTTCGGGAATGTGCTGAAAAATAACACTTATCCATTATCTGTAAGCGCTGAACGTACGGTTCAGGCGCAGGAAATTGCAAAATATGCTATTGAAATCGGTGCAGACGCCATTGCTCATGGGAGTACCGGAGCTGGTAATGATCAGGTTCGTTTTGATCTGATTTTCCAGGTGATGTGCCCTGAAAAGGAAATCATTACACCGATCCGGGATATGAGCCTGTCCCGCGAAGAAGAAATTGAATTCCTGAAAAATCATGGGTATGAAATGGAGTTCCATAAAGCACAGTATTCTGTGAATAAAGGATTGTGGGGAACATCAGTTGGAGGAAAAGAAACGTTAACATCGAGAAATTCTCTTCCGGAAGAAGCTTTTCCATCGCAAATTAAAGAAACTCAGCCGTCAGAACTGGAAATTGAATTTAAAAACGGTGAGGTTGTAGCGGTAAACGGAGAACATTTTGAACATTCCGTGAAAGCAATTCAAAAAATTGAAGAACTGGCTTCCGCTTATGGAATCGGTCGTGATATTCATGTTGGAGATACTATTGTTGGAATTAAAGGAAGAGTAGGATTTGAGGCAGCAGCGGCATCAGTGATCATCAAAGCGCATCATTTATTGGAAAAACATACGCTTTCAAAATACCAGCAGATGATGAAGTCCCAGCTTTCCGACTGGTATGGAAACTGGCTTCACGAAGCATTATTCCTGGATCCTGTGATGAGAAATATTGAATCTTTCCTAACGGATTCTCAGGAAACAGTCAGCGGAAAAGTATTTGTAACCCTTTATCCATATAGGTTTGTTTTAAACGGAATTGAATCTAAACATGATTTAATGTCTGATAAATTCGGAAGCTATGGTGAAGCCAACAGAGCCTGGACGGGAGAAGATGTAAAAGGATATACAAAAATTGTAAGCAATTCTTTAAACATATACCACCAGATCAATTCAAAATAAAGAGTTTTAAAAGAGGGATTTAACCAATGATAGGATGAACTCCTGTCGATCAAAAAAATCATATGAAAAAAGTAGGAATTGTAGGCGCCAACGGCTACACAGGAAGTGAATTGGTCCGTGTGCTGGCGTTTCATCCCAATGTGACATTGAGTTTTTTATATAGCCGTTCCAATTCGGGAACAAAGATTTCAGATTTGTACCCGGATTTAGCGGCAGTTTGTGAGCAGGTTTTAACGGACAGGCCGCAAGATGTGGATATTTTATTCCTATGCCTTCCTCATAAGGAAAGTCAGAACTGGTTGAGCCAGAATCCTGTTAAAGATGAAACTTTAGTCATTGATTTAGGAAACGATTTCCGTCTGGATGGAAGCTTTGGAAACAGAAATTTTATCTACGGACTTCCTGAAATCAATAAAAAAAATCTGGCAGGAGCAAGAAGCATTGCCAACCCGGGATGTTTTGCAACAGCTATTCAATTGGCTCTTCTTCCATTAGCAGAAGAAGGTTTGCTGGATGAGGTTTATACAACAGGAATTACAGGTTCAACAGGTGCGGGACAATCTTTACAGGCAACGACTCATTTTACGTGGAGGAACGATAATATTTCGGCATACAAAACATTGACGCATCAGCATGTGGAGGAGGTTTTAAAGCAGTTGGTTTCATTCAACCATAAAGCTGTCAGTCTGAATTTTGTTCCATGGAGAGGTGATTTTGCAAGAGGAATTTTTACAAGCTCTACAGTGAAAACGGAATTAGTACTTTCAGATATCATTCAGTTGTATCAGGATTTTTATGAAGAGGAGCCTTTTGTGAAGGTAAGTGAAAATGCAATTGATTTAAAGCAGGTTGTCAACACCAATCGCTGTGTGATTCATATAGAAAAGAGTGGAAATGTAGCAGTCATTCACTCAGCGATTGACAATTTGTTAAAAGGTGCCTCCGGACAGGCCGTACAAAATATGAATATAGCGATGGGTTGGGAAGAAAACCTGGGATTGAAATTAAAGCCGATAGCATTTTAAAAAAGTGAATGGTCAATAAGTCAATTGTGAATTGAAAAACCGAAATATTCGACTTAGGAAAATGGAGCGTTAAGAAAATTTTTTCTATGAACGTTAAGAAAATTCTACTGTTTGAAGCGCGACAAAAATGTTGAACCGAAAAACAAATGCTGAATTCGCGCAAGTTTTAGAATTTTTAGAGAATAGAAATAATTTTTAGCGGAAGTTTCCAGGTCTTGAACTTTTGTTTCTTTTGTTTCAATACAAAAGAAATTAATTAAAACAAAAAAAATGAATTTATTCAACGTATATCCATTATTCAACATAAACCCTGTAAAAGCCCAGGGATCTTTCCTTTGGGATGATAAAGGAGAAAAATATCTCGATTTTTATGGCGGTCACGCAGTGATTTCCATCGGACACAATCATCCGCATTATCAAACTCAATTGAAAGAGCAGCTGGAGAAAATATCTTTCTATTCAAATTCGGTTCAGAATGAACTACAGACTGAACTGGCTGATAAATTGGGCAAGCTTTCAGGCTATGAAGATTACAATCTTTTTCTGTGTAATTCAGGAGCTGAAGCTAATGAAAATGCATTAAAACTGGCATCTTTCCATAACGGGAAAAGTAAAGTGCTTTATTTCTCAGGATCCTTCCATGGAAGAACTTCTGCGGCGGTTTCTGTGACAGATAATCCAAAAATTGTTGCTCCGGTTAATTTTTCTGAAAGATTTATCAAATCTGAATGGAATGATATCGAACAGCTTGAAGAGATCTTTGAAACTCAGGGAAGTGAAATTTCATCCGTCATTATTGAAGGAATTCAGGGCGTAGGTGGAATTATGATCCCAACAGCAGAATTCTTATCCAAAATTAAAGAATTGTGCGAAAAATATGATGCAGCTTTGATTCTTGATGAAGTTCAGTCAGGGTACGGAAGAAGCGGATATTTCTTTGCCCATCAGGAATTTGGGATCGAACCGGATATGATCACGACAGCAAAAGGAATGGGAAATGGTTTCCCGATCGGAGGTGTTTTGATTCATCCGAAGTTTGAGGCAAGTAACGGTTTATTGGGAACCACTTTCGGAGGGAACCACTTAGCCTGTGCTGCTGCAATTGCGGTTCTGGATGTGATGAAGGAAGAAGATCTTATGGCAAATGCCCAGAAAATGGGTGATTATATTGAAAACGAAATTAAAGGCCTTCCCCATATTAAATCCATCCGAAGGAAAGGTTTAATGATTGGAGTAGAGTTGGATCAGGACTGTTCCGAAGTGAGAAAAAGTCTGTTGTACGATCATCACATTTTTACAGGAAATTCCAATGATAAAAGTGTCTTAAGGATCCTTCCGGCTCTCAATATCGGCAAAGAAGAGACAGATCTTTTTGTCGGTGCTTTAAAAGTAGTTTTAGATAAGGTTTAAACCACAAATGGGGTTAAGATTATCACAATTAATTAAAAAAATCATCAAATGAAAAAATTCACCTCTGTAAGCGATGTAGAAAACTTACAGGAAATCATAAAAAAAGCTTTACAAATTAAAGAAAACCCTCATTCCGAAACAGAAAAAGGAAAGGGAAAAACAATAGGCCTGGTATTTTTAAATTCAAGTTTAAGAACACGTTTAAGCAGCCAGATTGCCGCACAGAATTTAGGATTGAATGTTCTGACCTTAAACGCTGCTCAGGAAGCCTGGAATCTGGAGTTTGCAGACGGAGCCGTAATGAACGGTGACACCGTTGAACATATCAAAGATGCAATAGAAGTATTAAACCAATATTGTGATATCATCGCAGTACGCTGTTTTGCGGGAATGAAGTCTAAGGAAGATGATGTTAATGAAAGTATCCTGAGTCAGTTTGAGCAGCACGCTAAAGTGCCTGTGATTTCTCTGGAATCGGCAACGCGACACCCGCTTCAAAGTCTGGCAGACTGTATTACCATCACAGAAAACTGGAAGGAAGACCGTAAACCGAAAGTGGTTTTGACATGGGCACCGCACATCAAGCCGATTGCCCAGGCTGTTGGAAACTCTTTCGCAGAATGGATGCAGGAAATGGATGTTGATTTTGTGATCGCTAATCCCGAAGGGTATGATCTCGATAAGAAATTTACAAAAGATATTAAAGTGATCCATAGCCAGGATGAAGCTTTAAAAGATGCAGATTTTATCTATGTCAAAAACTGGTCTTCTTTCGATGACTATGCAGCTATGCCGGAAGTGAAAGACAGCTGGATGCTGACCGGAGAAAAGCTGGAAAATACGAATCATGCAAAAGTAATGCACTGTCTCCCTGTCCGTCGTAATGTAGAACTAAGCGATGAAGTAATGGACGGAGAAAACTCCATTATCTATCAGCAGGCCAAAAACAGAATTTTCTCTGCGCAAGCGGTTTTTTCAGAAATTTTGGATGAATTGAATTCTAAATAATGGAAATCAATCCTTGTCAAGGTTCTAAACCTTGACAAGGACAAGGATTAGAAAAAGAGCAAGAATTTCAAAAACGTTGACAATGAAAGAAAAATTATACATCATAAAAATAGGTGGTGCTTTGATCGACGATCCAGAGTTGCTTGACCAATTTTTAGAGCAGTTTTCTGAAATTAAGGAAAAGAAAATTTTGGTTCATGGAGGCGGAAAATTAGCAACCACTTTAGCAGATAAATTGGGCGTTGAACAAAAAATGATCAACGGACGAAGAATTACGGATAAAGATACGCTGGATATTGTGGCGATGGTGTATGCAGGAGGAATCAATAAAAATATTGTGGCAAAACTTCAGCAGAAAAAATGTAGGGCAATAGGTTTTTCCGGAGCTGATGCGAATTTGATTAAAGCCAAAAAAAGAGAACATGCAGAGATAGATTTCGGATTTGTAGGCGATATTGAGAAGAAAAGTGTGAACAGGAAATTGATCTCAAAATTGATTAAACTAAAACTTGTCCCTGTTTTTTCAGCGATTACCCATGACAAAAAAGGAAATCTTTTTAATACCAATGCAGATACGATTGCTTCGGTCATTGCCCAGGCTTTATCTTCAAAATATGATGTGGAATTATTGTATTGTTTTGATAAAGAGGGAGTTTTGGAAAATGTTGAAGATCCAGAATCCGTTATAAAAAGGGTATCCGCAGAAGAGTTTTCTGCTTTAAAAGAAGCGGGAAAACTTCATAAAGGAATTTTACCCAAACTTGAAAATGCTCTAGGAGCTGTAAAAAATAAGGTAAACAAGGTGTTCTTAATTAAAGAAACCCAATTAAAAAACCATATACAAAACCATCATGGAGGAACTGAAATCTGTTTATAGTAAAGAAGAGCTACTGACTCAGGCAGTTGAATTGCTTAAAAAACTGATTGCAATTCCGTCATTCAGCAAAGATGAATATAATACGTCTGTGGAAATTGAAAACTTTTTTAAGAAACATCATATTCCTGCAAAACGTTTTAAAAACAACATCTGGGCAGTTAATAAAAACTTTGATGCATCCAAGCCATCTGTTTTGCTGAATACCCACCATGATACGGTAAAGCCCAATAAAGCCTACACGATAGATCCGTTTCTTCCGGTTGAGCAGGACCGAAAACTGTACGGTTTGGGAAGTAATGATGCCGGAGCTTCTCTGGTTTCCATGGCTCAGGTCTTTTTACATTTTTATGAGAAAGAAGATTTAAAATATAATTTAGTGATTGCTTTGACAGCTGAGGAGGAGATTTCAGGATTTGATGGAATTGAGGCCTTATTTCCACAGCTTCCGAACATCGAATTTGCCATTGTAGGAGAACCCACGCAGATGAATCTGGCGATCGCAGAAAAAGGGCTGCTGGTGATAGATGGGGAAATGAAAGGAACTCCTTCTCATGCTGCTCATCCGAATGATGATAACTCCATTGTAAAATGTATGGAGGATCTTCACAATATTCTGAATTTCAGATTTCCGAAGATTTCCGATTATTTAGGGGAAGTTAAGGTTACATTGTCAGGCATTCACGCTGGTGTTCAGCATAATGTAGTTCCGGAAGCCTGCACTTTTACTTTGGATGTAAGGGTTACCGATGAATATTCCAATAAGGAAGCTTTTGAGATCATTCAGTCACAGATGAAATCATCATTAAAGGCCAGGTCTTTAAGGTTAAATTCCTCAAAAATTGAGATGGATCACCCTTTTGTTCAGGCAGGTCTGGAAATTGGAAGGACAACATACGGTTCACCAACATCATCTGACCAGGCCATCATTCCATGTACGTCCGTGAAAATTGGCCCTGGTGACAGCAGGCGCTCCCACACGGCAGATGAATATATCTATATAAAAGAGATTGAAGAAGGAATCGAGATCTATATAAGGATCTTAGAAAAAGTTTTATAAAAAGAGAAGTTAGAGGTTAGAAATTAGAAGTTAGATTCCGGAAAATTATACATACACTTTAGTACTGATATCTAATTTCTAACTTCTAATATCTAAAAAAAATAAATGTTTTAACCAGGCTCAGCAGGCAAAAAAGTCTAGTTTTTAATAAAGATTTATGCAAAAAAGAAAATTAAAGACGAAGGCTTTTGAATGTGGAGATGTTTTTTTATAGTTTAATAATAAGGATGCTCTGCTGGGCAGGTTGAAACGAATTGAATATTGTAAAAAGAATATTATGAAAAAAATATGGCAGAAGGATGACTTGGCCACCAATATATTAGTCAACAAATTTACAGTCGGGAAAGATCTTGACTTTGACGAACGTTTAGCAAAATATGATGTTAAAGGTTCCATGGCACACTGCCAGATGTTGGCAGAAACCGGAATTATCTCCGGTGAAGAATCAGAACAGATGCTTTCTGTTTTGGCAGATATTTTAAAAGATATCGAGAACGGAAACTTTGAGATCGATAAAGAAGCAGAAGATATCCATTCTCAGGTTGAAGCGATATTAATTGAAAAATTAGGCGATACCGGAAAAAAAATCCATACGGCAAGATCCAGAAATGACCAGGTTTTATTAGATATCAAACTTTATCTGCTGGATGAGATCCGCGAAATAACATCTTTGACTGATGAGTTTTTCCAGATTTTAATCAAGCTGGCCGATCAACACAAAAATAAATTGCTTCCAGGCTATACCCACCTTCAGATTGCAATGCCGTCTTCGTTTGGATTATGGTTTGGAGCCTATGCTGAAGCATTGCTGGATGATGTTGAACTGTTGTTTTCGGTGAAGAATATTATCAATAAAAATCCTCTGGGTTCAGCAGCAGGATACGGTTCCTCTTTCCCGATTGATCGTGAAAGTACGACCTACAACTTAGGTTTTCAGTCTATGAACTATAATTCTGTATACGCGCAGATGACCCGCGGGAAATCCGAAAAAATGCTGTCTATGGCAATGGCTACTTTAGCAGGAACGCTTGGGAAATTTGCTTATGATGTATGCTTATATTTAAGTCAAAACTTCGATTTTATAAGCTTTCCCAAAGAATTTACAACAGGAAGCAGCATTATGCCTCACAAAAAAAATCCGGATATTTTTGAGCTGGTTCGTGCACGATGCAACAGAATTCAATCTTTGCCGAATGAATTGATCTTACTGACAAATAATTTACCGTCAGGTTATCACAGAGATGTACAGCTGACAAAAGAAATTCTTTTCCCGGCTATCGATTCATTGAAAGAATGCCTGGAAATCTTAAGTTACACCCTTCCGAATATTCAGGTTAAAGATGGAATTTTGGAAGATGAGAAGTACAAATACCTTTTCAGTGTTGAGAAGATTAATGAAGAGGTGAAAAAAGGAAGCTCATTCCGTGATGCTTATGTAAAAGTAGGGCAGGAGATTGAAAATAATGAATTTGAGTTTGAAGTTGGAAATCTAAATCATACCCATCAGGGAAGCATAGGAAATCTTTGTCTGGATAAAATAGAATATCAGTTCAACAAACTGAAGAATAAATTATTGGGTTAATAATTTTTAATCACTTGGATTTTTAAAGTTGATTAAAAGTTTGATCAGATGCTTCGGCTCCGCTCAGCATGACCAATCTAATACTAAACGTCATTTTGTAGCGATGTCATGCTGAGCGGAGTCGAAGCATCTTTAATATAAGGTATATTGATCTGGCAAAGAATTAGTCCAGATCAATTTTAAACTTAGTGGATTTTTTCACCTCGTGAAGGACAATAGAACTATGGTACTGGCCAATATTTGGAATATTTGAGATCACATTCACCGCAAAGTCATTATAAGAATTAATGTCCTTTGCAATGATCTTCAGCATGTAGTCGTATTCACCGGAAAGACTGATGATTTCCTGGACTTCATCATGTTTCATAATGTTTTTTTCAAAAGTTTCCAGTACTTTCTGAGATTGCTCTTTAAGACGGACATTGCAGTAGACGACAATGTTCAGACCCAGTTTTTCACGGTTCAAAAGACCAACATATTTCTCAATAATACCCTGCTTCTCTAATTGTTTGATGCGTTCATAAGTTGGAGTAAACGTAAGACCGATCCTTTCTGAAATTTCTTTCACAGATAAAGTAGAGTCTTCCTGAATAATACTGAGAATCATTTTGTCTTTTAAATCCATAGAACAGGTTTGAGTTTTAACAAAATTATCAATTATAAATGAAAATAAGGAATGATTAAGAGGTTTTAATTTATTTTAAACTTTGGTTTTGTAGGTTCGTGAAATTTTTGTATCTTTGCACCTAATGAATAAAAGAGTATTTATATCATTAGATTTACCGGGCGAAAGCGCCCTTTACGATATTTATTATTATTAGCGAAGATGTTGTCTTCGCTTTTTTTATGCTCAAAAATTAAGAATTATGTTTACGATTACAGAACTAAGCACCGAGAGAATCAACAGTATACTGACAGAAGCACTGGCTTTTGCCAACGGGAAAACTGCAAAAATTGAAGGAGAAATTTTCTGCTCAAATCTTTTCTTTGAAGACAGTACAAGAACAAAGACAAGCTTTGATATTGCAGAAAGAAAGCTGGGCCTGCAGGTAGTGCCTTTTGATGCCTCCCACAGTTCTGTAAACAAAGGGGAGAGTCTTTATGATACTGTTAAGACGATTGAAAGCCTGGGTGTAAATCTGGTAGTAATCAGAGATAAAAAAGACAGGTATTTTGAAGAGTTAAATAACATTAATATTCCGGTGATCAACGGAGGAGACGGAACAGGAAACCATCCCTCCCAGTGCATGCTGGATCTGATGACGATCTTTCAGGAATTCGGAAAATTCGAAGGGCTGAAAATAGGAATTGTTGGAGATGTAAAGCACAGCAGGGTAGCCAACTCCAATGCACAAGCATTAAGAAAATTAGGGGCTAAAGTATATTTCTCCGGACCGGAGGACTGGTTTGATGAAGGTGCTTTAATTAACGGAACTTACTTACCTGTAGATCAGCTAATTTCTGAGGTAGATGTACTCATGTTATTAAGAATCCAGCATGAGAGACACGATGCAAAAATGAGTTATTCCGCTTCCGAATACCACAGAAAATATGGTTTGACGAAAGAAAGGGAAAAAGCAATGAAAGACGGTGCGATCATTATGCATCCCGCACCCATCAATAGAGGTGTTGAGATTGATACAGACCTTGTAGAATGTGAACGTTCAAGAATTTTTAAACAGATGCAGAACGGCGTATTCGCAAGAATGGCAATTTTGAAAGAAACCCTGGAAAAAGAAGGGTATACCTTTAAATAATTGTAAAAAGTATAATGTACAAAGTGAACATACACTATACAACCGACATTATATATTGTACAAAATAAATTAGACAGAATAAAAATAGAATAAAGAGATAAATAAAATGAAGAAAAAATTAATACTGGAGTCCGGTGAAGTATTTCATGGAGAAGGTTTCGGAGCAGAATTGGAAACTGCCGGAGAAGTAGTTTTCAATACCGGAATGACAGGTTATCAGGAGTTAATCTCCGATCCGTCATACTGCGGTCAGATTGTTTGCATGACCTATCCGCTTATCGGAAATTATGGTATTAACCGTGATGATTATGAAAGTATCGAGCCGGCTATTAAAGGACTTATCGTAAAAGAGCTTTGCGATCTACCCTCCAATTTCCGTACTCAGATCACTTTAGATGAATTATTTAAAAAGAAAAACCTTTCAGGAATTTCAGGAATTGATACCAGAAAACTCACCAGAATCCTTCGTAATTCAGGTGTTGTGAAAGGCAAAATCGTAAACGTTGAAGCTGATGAAAATGAAGTTGTTGCAGAATTAAAATCTACAACTTTCCCAACTAATCAGGTAGAAACTGTTTCTACAAAAACAGCTTACGCCAATCCGGGAAGAGGATTTAAAGTAGTGTTGGTGGATTTTGGTTCCAAACTAGGAATTATCAGAGAGCTGTCTCAAAGAAACTGTGACATCACTGTAGTTTCCCACGACACAACAGCAGAAGAGATCCTATTGATGGATCCGGACGGAATTATGCTTTCAAACGGTCCCGGTGATCCTGAAGACAACCCAAAGGCACTAGAAATGATCCGTGGATTATTAGGAAAAGTTCCCATCTTCGGAATCTGTTTAGGACATCAGCTGATCGGTTTGGCTTGCGGTGCAAAAACTTTTAAACTGAAGTTCGGACACAGAGGAGGAAACCACCCGGTACTGGATCTGGAAAAAAACAAAGTATCCATCACTTCTCAAAACCATGGCTATGCTGTAGATCAGGAAAGTCTTAAAGGAACAGACCTTGTTGAAACCCACATTGCACTGAATGACAGAACCAACGAAGGTCTGAAACACAAGATCCATCCTTGCTTCTCTGTTCAGTACCATCCGGAAGCAAGCCCGGGCCCAGAAGATGCAAATTATTTGTTTGATGAGTTCATTGATTTAATGGAGGGATTTAAGAAGTAAGCAAGATTTCAGATATTAGACATCAGATAACAGACTTTACCATGCACAATTTTGAGAAATTACTTTTCTGGCAGAAATCAATAGAACTTGCGAAAGAGGTCTATATAGTTTGTACAGAATTACCAAAAGATGAAAAGTTTGGTTTGATCTCTCAAATTAAAAGATCTGCAGTTTCCATCCCTTCAAATATAGCTGAAGGAGCAGGAAGAAACAATGACAGTGAATTTTATCACTTTTTGGGTATTGCCAATGCTTCTTCCTTTGAATTACAAACCCAGTTAATTTTAACAAGAGAGTTGAACTTGTTGGATGCTCAAAAAGTTAACAGTCTGATATCAAGTATCAATGAAATCCAAAGAATGATTTATACATTCAAATCTAATTTAAAAAAGTAAAACACAACGCTGGAAGTCTGAGATCTGAAATCTGACATCTGGTATCTAAAAAAAGAAAAATGGCAAAACGTACAGATATAAAAACAATTTTAGTAATCGGTTCAGGACCCATCATCATCGGTCAGGCAGCTGAATTTGATTACGCAGGAACACAGGCTTGCCTGTCTTTGAGAGAAGAAGGCTACAAGGTGATTTTGATCAACTCAAACCCGGCAACCATTATGACGGATGTGGAAATCGCAGATAAAGTATATATTGAACCGATTTCCCTTCAGTTTGTAAGCCACATCATCAGAAAAGAACGTCCCGACGCTTTGCTGCCTACATTAGGAGGTCAGACAGGTCTGAATATGGCGGTAGAACTGGAAAAATCAGGAATTCTTGAGGAATGTAAGGTAGAAGTATTAGGAACTACACTTTCTGCGATCAACAGAGCGGAAGACAGAGATCTTTTCCGTGAGCTGATGAGAGAACTGAATGAGCCGGTTCCGGAATCAGACATTGTAACTACAGTAGAAGGAGCGATCCGTTTCGCTGATGAGATCGGGTATCCGGTAATTGTTCGTCCTGCCTTTACCATGGGAGGAACCGGAGGAGGTATTGCCTCTACCGAAGCTGAGCTGAAAGAAATTGCTGAATTAGGATTAAAGTACAGTCCGGTGACGCAATGTCTTATTGAAAGATCAATTGCAGGTTTCAAAGAAATTGAATACGAAGTAATGCGTGATGCCAACGACAATGCGATTGTGGTTTGTAACATGGAAAATATAGATCCGGTAGGAGTTCACACGGGAGACTCTATCGTAGTGGCGCCTTCTCAGACACTTTCCGACAGAGAGTATCAGTTATTGAGAAATGCTTCCCTAAAGATCATCAGAGCCTTAGGAATTGAAGGAGGTTGCAATGTACAGCTGGCTTTAGATCCGCATTCATTCAACTACTATATCATCGAGGTGAACCCTAGAGTTTCCCGTTCATCAGCATTGGCAAGTAAAGCGACAGGATATCCGATCGCGAAAATTGCAGCAAAGATCGCAGTTGGTTTGACTCTTGATGAGATCATGAATCCTGTAACAGGAAAAACATATGCATGTTTTGAACCAGCCCTTGACTATGTGGTGACAAAATTCCCGAGATTCCCTTTCGATAAATTTGAAACAGCGGACAGAAGACTGTCTACACAGATGAAAGCGACCGGAGAAGTAATGGCCATCGGGAGAAATTTCGAGGAATCATTACAGAAAGCCGTTCGTTCTTTAGAAACAGGTTTAAGACACCTGGGATTAAAAACAAAACAGGCTGCCGCTTTAACGGACGAAGATATCGAAAGAAGAATCAGAGTTTGTGACGATGAAAGACTGTTCATTATCTGTGATGCTCTGAGAAGAGGTTACGATTGGGAACAAATTGTAGAATGGAGTAAAATTGATAAATTCTTCATCTGGAAATTAAAGAAACTTGTTGATTTTGAAAAAGAAATAGCTGCTCATCAATTCGACAAAGAAATTTTAATTCAGGCTAAAAAATTAGGTTTCTCAGATCAGAATATCGCTCATTTATGGGGATCTTCCCAGAGAGAAGTATATAATTTCAGAAAAGAAAACGGGGTGATACCGGTTTACAAAATGGTAGACACGTGTGCAGCAGAATTTGAAAGTGAAACCCCTTATTTCTACGGAACTTATGAAGAAGAAAATGAAAGTATAGTAACGGATAAGCAAAAGGTGGTCGTTCTGGGTTCAGGACCTATCAGAATCGGGCAGGGAGTTGAGTTCGACTATGCAACGGTTCATTCGGTTTGGGCGATCAAAGAGATGGGTTACGAAGCGATTATCATCAACAACAACCCGGAAACGGTTTCTACAGACTTCTCGATTTCAGATAAATTATACTTCGAACCTTTAACGGAAGAAGATGTAATGAATATCATTGATCTTGAAAAACCAATGGGAGTGGTGGTTCAGTTTGGAGGTCAGACAGCGATCAATTTAGCAGATAAACTGGCAAGTTACGGCGTGAAAATTCTGGGAACTTCACTGGAAGATTTAGACCGAGCTGAAAACAGAGATAAATTTGAAAAGGCCCTTCAGGAAATGGGAATTCCACAGCCTTTAGGAAAAACGTCAACATCAAAAGAAGAAGCCATTAAAATAGCCAGTGAGATCGGGTATCCGGTTTTGGTTCGTCCAAGTTATGTTCTGGGAGGTAGAGCAATGGAAATTGTTTACACCGAAAGCGAATTGGCCCATTATATGGAATTTGCGGTAGATGCCAGCCCGGAGCACCCGGTTTTGGTAGACCGTTACATTACCGGAAAAGAAGTGGAAGTAGATGCCATTTGCGACGGTGAAACGGTAATTATCCCTGGGATTATGGAACATATCGAAAGAGCGGGAGTTCACTCCGGAGATTCTATTGCAGTGTATCCGCCTCAGAATGTTTCACAGCAGGAAATTGATACTCTGGTAGATTATACCCAGAGACTGGCCAAAGGATTGAATGTGATCGGTTTAATGAACATCCAGTATGTTCTTTTCGAAGGAAATGTATATGTGATTGAAGTGAATCCGCGTTCATCAAGAACAGTTCCTTTCTTATCTAAAATTACTGAAGTACCGATGGCTAACCTGGCAACAAAAGCAATTTTAGGTCAGAAACTGAAAGATTTGGGGTACAAAAATGGATTAGTTCCGAATAAAGAAGGAGTCTTTGTAAAAGTTCCTGTGTTCTCTTTCTCAAAGCTGACAAAAGTAGATATCTCCCTGGGACCAGAAATGAAGTCTACAGGAGAAGTAATGGGGAAAGACACCACATTGGAGAAAGCCCTTTACAAAGGACTGATCGCAGCAGGAAGAAAAGTTCCGATGCACGGTTCAATTTTGTTTACCGTTGCAGACAAGCACAAGCAGGAAGCTGCGGATCTGGCGACAAGATTCCATGAAGTTGGCTTCAGAATCTGGGCAACAGAAGGAACAGCTAAATTCTTCGAAGAAAAAGGAATTCCTTGTAAAATCGGATACAAGATAGGAGAAGATGATGTGAACCTTATCGATCTGATCCAGAAAGGTAAAGTACAGTATGTAGTGAATACCATGACCAAAGGTAAGCAGGTAGAAAGAGACGGATTCCAGATCAGAAGAATGAGTGTGGAAAACGGCGTTCCTTGTTTAACATCCATGGATACGGTAGAAGCCATCCTGAAAGTAATTGAAAGCATGAGTTTCAAAATGGAGACGATGTAATTTCGGATTCAAATGATATAATTTAAAACCCCGTAAGTATTCTTGCGGGGTTTTGTTTTGTGAAGATTTTAATTACCAACTGATTATGGAAATTTGTACATTGCATACATTTGGAATATCAGCGAAAATTTTAAAGACATTGAAAATTATTTTAATAGTAATACAGCCTAAATGATAAACATCAAATCTAATTTCTTATGCACTATTATATGTATTGGAATCCTTTTTTCCTGCACCTCTGCAAAGCATATTGCGGCTGAGTCTAGTGCTGGTGTTGCTTCTGAGAAAACAGATTCGCTCTATGCAGAAATTCAAAGACTTGGTTTGGAATATACCCAAAAAAGTAATGTTCCCGGAGTCGCTGTTGCGGTTATTAAAAACGGAAAAATTGCATGGGTACAATGCATTGGATATGCTGATGTAGCAAGCAAAAAGCCAGTGACCGCTCAGACCATTTTTAATGTAGGCTCTGTTTCAAAGGTAGTCGCTGCATGGGGCTTTATGCAACTGACAGAAAAAAGAATGATTCAATTGGATGATCCTGTTAACCAGTATTTAAGCCGTTGGAAATTACCTCAATCTTCATTTGATGTATCAAAAGTTACCCTCAGGCGAATCCTAAGCCATACAGCCGGACTTTCTGTACATGGATATGGAGGCTCTGAACAAGGGGCTAAACTGTTATCCCTGGAAGAGTCTTTATCAGGAAAAACAAAAAGAAACAGGGAAAGCGTTAGCGTTATCATGGAGCCCGGAACAAAATGGAAATATTCAGGTGGTGGTTATACGCTTGCACAGCTCTTACTTGAAGAAAGAACCAAAGAAAACTTTGCTGAATACATGAGAAAGAATGTTTTTAAGCCTCTGGGATTAAATCACAGTAACTACGATTGGACAGAAGAAATGAAAGCAAATTCCGCCACAGCGTATGATACATTAGGTAAACCTATAAAAAATAGGATATTTACCGAACAGGCTGCCGCAGGATTGCAGACAACAATTTTAGATTTTGCCCGTTTTGCTGAATTATCCATCACAGCTGATCCAAAAGAACTAAATAAAGTTTTAAAACCCGAAACGATACGATTGATGGAGCAGCCTGTCCAGCCCGGTTCCAGTGAAGGAGAAAGCGGCCTTGGATACCGGTTCTTCAATTTTGACAATCTTCCAACTGTCGGGCATACAGGTGAAAACGATGGTTGGTGTGCTTCTATGTTTTTGCATATGCCCACTAAAAGCGGTTTAGTTATTCTTTGCAATGGCTCTAACTGGAAAGATGATGTAAGGAATCCAATGTATAGTACTTGGGCAAAATCAATTTTAAAAAAACTCGGGAAATGATGATTTGATATGAACAATAACTGAAAAAATGTGATCTGGACTTCGATCCGGAAGGGAAAAAGACAGTATCATTTTAAACTCCGTAAGTTTTCTTACGGTTTTTTTTATGACCTAAAAATACTTGTCCGTTTTTCGGTTGCACAAAAACCGCATCTGTATTAATTTTGATAAAAAATTAAGATGACAGCAATTCAGAGATTCAGAGAACTGCATGAGCAGAATGATCCATTATTGATAGGAAACGTTTGGAATGTCCAGAGCGCTAAGGTTTATGAAAAACTGGGCTATCAGGCAGTAGCGACTTCAAGCTCGGCTGTAGCATTCAGCTTGGGATACGAAGACGGCGAAAACATAAGCTTTGATGAGTATTTTTATATTATTGAAAGAATTTTAAAGTCCGTATCAATTCCATTATCTGTTGACCTGGAAGGAGGCTATGGAAAAACGGCTGATGAGATAGTTTTAAACATTTCCAGACTGGCGAAGGCAGGTGTTGTCGGGATCAATATAGAAGATAGTGTTATTGTTGAAGGTAGCAGAAAATTATTAAGTGCAGACGATTTTTTTAATAAATTAAATGCAGTTATTCAAAAGTTAAAAGAGCAGAATATTGAAATTTTCGTCAATGTCAGAATAGATCCGTTTCTGCTCGGTGTAGACAATGCAGCAGAAGAAAGTTTGCAACGGATGAAAATCATAGAAGAAGTGGGAGCGGACGGGATTTTTGTTCCTTGCATTACTGAAACACAGGATATTGAACGCCTTACCGCTGCTGCAAAACTTCCGTTCAGTGTTATGGCTATGCCTGAACTTCCGGATTTTAATACCCTTAAAAAAGCAGGCGTTAAAAGAATTTCATCCGGAAATTTCTTAAATGGTTATATTTATGGGCAATTGGAAACTGCATTAAAAGATATTGGTGAGACCGGGAGCTTCTCCCCAATTTTTTAAACATGATAAAGCTTACAGAAGAAAGAATGTATCAGGCGTCTTTAGAGAAAGATTCCTCATTTGAAGGCATTTACTGGATGGCTGTAAAAACTACGGGTATATTCTGCCGCCCAACCTGTACAGCCAGAAAACCCAAAAGAGAAAATGTAGAATTCTTTATCAATACAGAAAAAGCAATAGAAAGCGGCTACAGACCTTGTAAAATTTGCAGGCCGCTCGAAAAACTGAATGAAACACCCCGATATATTCAGGATTTGTTGGATGAACTTCAGCAGAACGAATCATTAAAGATCAAAGACGCAGACCTTCTGAAAAGAAATATCGAACCGGTAACCATCAGACGCTGGTTCCTGAAAAACCATGGAATGACATTCCAGTCTTTTCAAAGAGAATTCAGAATGAATAAAGCATTCAAAAAAATAAAAAATGGCGAAAGCATCATAGAAGTGGCACTGGAATCAGGGTATGAAAGTTTAAGCGGCTTCAACGAGCGTTTTAAAGAGGTAATAGGTACTACACCTAAACATACAGGTCACCGGACCATTATTGATCTGAAAAGGATTGAGACCCCATTAGGGCCCATGTTTGCCTGTGCCTGTGATGAGGGAATCTGTCTGCTGGAATTTACAGACCGGAAAAATATAGACAGGCAGTTTGTCCATTTGTCCAAAGTGATGAATGCAGAAATCGTTCAGGGTGAAAATAAACACTTCAAGCAGTTGGAAGAAGAACTCAATGAGTATTTTGATGGAAAACGGATGAAGTTTGATGTACCGATTTATACCACCGGAACGGATTTTCAGAAAAAAGTCTGGAACCTTTTAACTGAAATACCCACAGGAGAAACCCGAACTTACAAACAGCAATCCGAAGTTTTGGGCAACCCTAAAGCCGTACGTGCCGTAGGAACAGCTAATGGAATCAATAAAATAGCGATCATTATTCCCTGTCACAGGGTGATAGGGTCAGATGGTGACCTGGTAGGCTATGCGGGAGGAATATGGCGAAAGCAAAAACTTCTGGAACTGGAAGGAGCTATCTTATTTTAAATAGGCTCCGCTAATTGATTGTATAATAGGGTTCTGAAAAATACTTACTCGGTTTGATATATGCCGTTTTTCTGTCAGAATCAAAGATCCAGTTGAATCTTCGCAACAGATCCGCACCTAAATAATTAACCGTCTGTTTTTTTAAATCACCAATAAAAAAACCTGCTGAAACATCTTTTAAAATACTATTTCCTATTTTCAAAAAAGGAAGGATACCCTGTTTCGTAATAATGCTTTTTCCGCTTGAATTTTTTAATGTTTTTTCTCCTGTGATCTTTAGTTTTTTGTCAAGTTCTTTTTCTGCAGCAAAATCGTTGCTGTATAAAAGTCCTCCTGAATATCCGGATTGAAGTAAAAAATAGGCTTCTTCTTGCTTATCTCCATCAATTACATTGTCGGCTGCAATGTAAAAAGCATCCTGATCATACAGTATTGGAATGGGTTGATACCCACTCAGATCAGGTTTTTGGTCATAAATAACAAATTCGTTGGCATCATAATCAATTTTAAATGCTTTTCCCTCAAAGAGAGTCGTTCCGATCTTTCCATCTGCTTCATGTCCTGCCAGTTGATTGTCGGAAAAATGGACATTTTTTTGAGTAAATTTTCCGATCTCAACCGTGTTATGATTGCTTATTTCATCTTTAGTAAAAACAATATGGTCTGCTTTTCTTTGCCGTTCCGGAGAAATTGAAGCATCTTTCATAGCGATCTGGAACATCAGGTCCAGAGAATCCTTTTTATTCACCAGGGTCTTGATGATGATATTGTTATGTTTTGTTATTCTGAAAGGGATTGTCTGCTGTGCATTGATGCTGAAAAGACCTGCAGAAAGGAGTAAGATAATGCTTGATTTTCTGAACATTCTGATGTGATTATGGGTTAAATTCCGGAATTTTAAAATTACCTATTATCTTTGGAACAGCAAATACTAATATCAAATGATTCAAAAACTGCTTAACAGTGGTCTTCATTGGGAGAGCAAGGAATTCAAACGGAATGAGTTTCTGAAAATTTCAGGAAGTACCGACACCGATATTTATTTTGTAGAAAACGGCAGCATCAGGATCTTTATGATGGACGAAAACGAAGAAAGAATCATCCGTTTCGGATATACGGGAAATATTATTGTTTCCCTTGATTCATTTCTTTCAGGAAAACCGTCAGATTTTTATATCCAGGCGATTAAAAAAACAGTGGTAAGAAAAGCTCTGAAAAAAGACTTCTACAGATTTATTCAGTCCAATGAAGAAAATCTTAGGTTCTGGATTGGTGTTTTAGAAGATCTCGTCCTGCAGCAGGTTGAAAGAGAAAAAGACCTGTTAACCCATTCACCTAAAGAACGGTATCAGAGGGTATTGAAAAGAAGTCCGAAGCTGTTTCAGGAAGTCCCGAATAAATACATTGCAAACTACCTCAGAATGTCTCCGGAAACTTTATCGAGGCTTAAAAAATCTTGAGTTCAATCAAGATTTAAGAAAAAACTGATCCCGAAATTTGTATAAAAATCAACAATGAAAATTTCTACATCGCAATTACTGGATGAGCTGAGAACATTAACTAAAAGACATATACAATACGCAGAGAACCTTCTGCAGGAAACTGATGATAAACTGAATTTCAGGGTCTCGGATGAAAGCTGGAGTGTACTGGAATGTCTGGAACACCTTAACCGTTACGGAGATTTTTATATTCCGGAAATCAACCGCAGAATTTCTTCTTCCAAAACTTCTCCCACACCCATTTTTAAACCAGGAATGTTGGGAAATTACTTTGCAAAAAGCATGCTTCCCAAGGAAAAGCTTAACAAAATGAAAACCTTTAAAAGCATGAATCCGATAAACAGTCAGTTGAATAAAGGAGTAGTGAACGAGTTCATAAAACAGCAATATCAACTCATAGAATTGCTGGAAAAAGCAAAAGATATCGACCTCAATGCTGCTAAAACCAACATCAGTATTTCCAGGTTGATCAAGCTGAAACTGGGAGATACTTTTCGGTTTGTGATTTATCATAATGTGAGACATATTCGTCAGGCAGAAAATATTCTGAAGGATATTTAAGGTTTTTTTACAGAGATTCCAAATATGTATTAATTTAGATCTATGGAAATCATTTACCGTAAAACCATACAGACTCCGCTGGGAGAAATGGTAGCTTGTGCTGTTGAAGAAGGAATCTGCCTGCTTGAATTTACCGACCGGAAGAATTTTGAAAAACAGTTTATCTCCTTATCAAAAGCATTAAAAGCTGATATTGAACAAGGAGATCACAAACACTTTATACAGCTTGAAAAAGAATTGGAAGAATATTTTGAAGGAAAAAGACAAATCTTCGATGTTCCCATCTACATTACCGGAACCGAGTTTCAGGAAAAGGTCTGGCAGCTTCTGCGTGAAATTCCGATGGGAGAAACCAGAACCTATAAACAGCAGTCGGAGTTCTTAGGAAATCCTAAGGCAATACGTGCGGTGGGAACAGCAAACGGTATCAATAAAATTGCTATTCTGATACCATGCCATCGTGTTATCGGTTCAAATGGTGAGCTGGTAGGTTATGCAGGCGGAATCTGGAGAAAGCAAAAATTATTGGAATTAGAGAAGGCTATTTTATTTTGAT
Organism: Chryseobacterium sp. 22532; assembly: GCF_052044665.1. Taxonomy (NCBI): domain Bacteria; kingdom Pseudomonadati; phylum Bacteroidota; class Flavobacteriia; order Flavobacteriales; family Weeksellaceae; genus Chryseobacterium; species Chryseobacterium sp. 22532. The sequence goes on along the minus strand of NZ_JBQENJ010000003.1, from coordinate 55,435 downwards.
TTTTGTAAATTTAGGCAAAAATTTACACGTGAAAAAGTTACTATTTGCACTTTGCATATCAGCTTCGGCTTTAAGCTTTGCTCAGGATTATTCAGTGCCGGCAGCAAGCCCGCGTCAGAGGGTAGAGCAGCAGTTTTCTATGTCCAAAATCAGTATTGACTATGGAAGACCGGGAGTGAAAGGGCGTAAGATCTTCGGAGAACTGGTTCCTTACGGACAGGTTTGGAGAGCAGGCGCTAACTCATCTACAAAAATCACATTCGGACAGTCTGTTAATTTTGGTGGAAAAATGGTTCCGGCGGGAACGTACGGACTTTTTATCGTTCCTACAGAAAAAGAATGGAAAGTGATATTAAATAAAGATTTCCAGCAGTGGGGTGCTTATACCTACGATCCAAAACAGGATGTGGTAGATGTAACAGTACCGGTAAATAAACTGGCTGACAAACAGGAATGGTTTGAAATCACCTTGAACCCAACCGATGAAAACTCAGGAAACCTGGTGATTAAATGGGATATGGCTCAGGCAGAAGTTGCTTTAAAACCTGCAAAACCGGATGCTGTTATCAAGATTGCAGATAAACTGAAAGAGATCAAGAAAATAGAGGCAGACGCTGCAAAAACAAAAAGCTAAATAATGAAATTTTCAATTCAGCCTGTTTTAGAAAATCAGGAATATAAATTAATCCCCTTACAGCAAGGGGATTTTGAGTCTTTATATGAAGTAGCCTCCGATCCCAGAGTTTGGGAGCAGCACCCCAATAAAGAGCGTTATCAGAGAGAAGTTTTTGAAAACTTTTTCAGAGGAGCCATGGAAAGCGAAGGAGCCTTTAAAATAATAGAAAAATCCTCCGGTGATGTTTTGGGCAGTACGCGTTTTTACGATTTTGATGAAAATGAAAGCCGCATATTTATTGGCTATACTTTCTATGGAACAAAATCATGGGGAAAGGGAATTAATCCTCAAGTGAAAAAGCTGATGCTTGATTATATCTTCCAGTATGTAGATAAAGTCCATTTCCATATCGGGAAAGAGAATTTCCGTTCCCAGACGGCTCTGGAAAGAATCGGTGGACAGAAGATCGCGGAAGAGGAAGTGGCTTACTTTGCAGAGCCTACACGAACCAATTTTGTCTATGAAATAAAAAAAGAAGACCATTCATGAAAAAATATAAAATCCAAACATCACCTTTTGTAGTACCTACCACAGACGGAAAATTAATTGAAGAACACTGGGGAAATTCTACAGGAAATTCAAACGTTTCCATTGCCCACATGGTAGCGCCACCGGATTGGAGCGAACCGCATCAGACTCCCGAATTCGATGAGTTTACCCTTATTGTTTCAGGAAAAAAGCAATTTGAGATAGATGGAGAAATCGTCATTCTTGAAAAAGGACAGAGTATTTTGATAGAAAAAGGAGCAAGAGTTCGTTACAGCAACCCTTTCTCAGAACCTTGCGAATATATAGCCATCTGCCTTCCTGCATTTTCTATGGATCTGGTAAACAGGGAAGAATAAAGAGTTTGAGAGTCGGAGGGTTTGAGAGTTCTAGAGTAGATGTTTACCGGATTTTGCTTATTTGTTGTCACCACATTACGTAATACAATGCTTCGACTCCGCTCAGCATGACAGTAAAAAAAATACAGTTAGTATTAGCGTTGTCATGCTGAGCGGAGTCGAAGCATCTTTTTAATAAGGTAAAATATTTGTAAATCAACCCATGTAGCAGTGTAACAATACTTTACCGACGAATCGATTTGGTTATTGTTACACTGCTACATTGCTGCATTGTTATATTAAAATTAAATTTATTTAAGTATTTCTTTCAAGAACATCAATGTATGATTCCAGGCTCTTTTGGACATTACTTCATTATAATCTGGCGATTTCGGATCGGTAAATGTATGTTTTGAATGGGCATAGGTAATAATCTGCCAGTCTGCATTGCCCTCGTTCATTTCTTTGATTAAATTATTATAGTCTTCCGGCGTTACTCCCTGATCATCCGCAGGATTTTCCACTAAAATCTTTGCGGAAATCGGCCCGTTTTTTCTGGTTTGATCCTTTCCTATACTTCCATGGATGGAAACAACTCCCACAACCGGAAGGCTTCCTCTCGCAGATTCTAAAGCTCCAGTTCCACCGAAACAGTATCCGATCACAGCAATTTTATCAGCAATTGCCCCATTTTTCTTCAATTGTTCTAAAGCCAGGGAAATCCGCTTTTGATAAGCGTCATAATTCTGTTTGTAATATCCGGATGTTTTGCCGGCAGAAGCATTATCAGCGGGAATATTTCCTTCTCCATAAATATCGGCAATAAAAGCAATATAACCCTGTTTTTCAAGCTCGGCAGCAGCTGTTTTGGCTTCATCATCGATACCTTTCCAGGCCGGAAGAATCAGGACACCCGGAAGCTTTTTTCCAGCATTAGAAGTGACCAGACCATTCAGCTTCTGTGCGCCATCCTGATAAGATACTGTTTTAAGTTTTTGGCTGAGAAGTGTTCCTGCACTTATCATGCATGCTGTTAATAAGAGGTTGCGTATCATATTCTGTAATTGGGTAAAGTATTAAAAAGGTTTTAATTATGAATTCAGGTTAATTAAAATCCTCAACTAAATTACCAAAAATAACTTATATTGAGGATGAAATATTGTAAAGCCAAAGGTGATCAGAGTTGAATTCCCAGATCTGCCAGTTCTTTTTCCAGATCAGTATCCGGATCGATTTTTATAGTCGTAAACCCAAGTGAATTGGCCATTTCGATGTTTTTAGGATTATCATCAATGAAAACAGATTCATTGGCTATAAGGTCATACCTTCCAGCAGAACATGCCAGATTTTAGGATCCGGTTTGATCAGTTTTTCCGTTCCCGAAACCACGATCTTTCCGTTAAAAAGCTTGAAGAAGTCATAATTTTCCAGGGCATAAGGAAAAGTTTCCTCAGACCAGTTGGTAAGCCCGAACAATTGATAGTCTGTATTTCCTAAGCGTCTTAAAATCTCTACATTCTGCGGAATATCACTTTTCAGCATTACAGTCCAGTTGTCATAATAAGCTCTGAGCTCCTTTTCCCATTCAGGGAATTTTTTAATCTGGATGTCGGTACCTTCTGCCAGGCTTCTGCCGCGGTCCTGCTCTTCATTCCATTCCGACTGGGCAATGTTTTCAAGAAAATATTCCATTTTCTCATCGTCATTGAAATAATCTTTAAAAAAATACCTGGGATTCCAATCCATGAGTACGCCTCCAAAATCGAAGATGATATTCTTAATTTCCATATATGTTTTAAACCTTTTTAATTTTATTTAACCACAAAAGTCGCAAAAGTTTTTAATTTTGAACACTTGAGAGCACTTTAGTTTTAAAAGTTTTACCAGGCTGAAAATAATAAGATCACATAAGGAGAAAATCAGAGATTTTCATGAAAACTTAAGTGTACTTCTTTGCGCAGTGTATTCAACTTAAATACACTTAAGTGTTTCAAAATCTTTTGTGACTTTTGTGGTTGATATGTATGTTTTTAAACCACCCCGTCAAAAATTCTTTGAATTTTCGCCACCCCTCCAGTGGAGGGGAATGTGATCCCGTCAATTAAAAATTGGTGGTTAGAAAGTTTATTCCGATTTATAAAACTGATATTGCCCGTTTTCATAATAAGCATTGATGTGCTGCAGGCCATTGGTCAGGATAATTTCTTTCGCTCCGATAATGGAATTGTATCGCGCCGTCTGTTCAAATGTTTTCTCTGTAAGCTTAATTTGGGGCGCTTTGCATTCAATCAGAATAATGGGTTCTGTTTTCTCGGTAACCAGCAGGTCGATTCTTTTGGTAAGACCGTTCAGAAGGATCTTTTTTTCGGTAATAAGAGCGGACGGAGAATAGGCTTTTACGGTGAGATAATAGTGTACCCAGTGCTGCCTCACCCATTCCTCAGGGGTAAGGAGAAGATAAGTTTTACGGATCAAGTCATAAATAAAAAACTTATCTTTGTCTTTCTTGAATTTAAAATCAAAAGTTTCCTGAAAATTCAGTTTTGGAAGTTCCATTAATAAGATGAAAGAATTAGATTTAATCCTCAAAAATATTAAAAATAAAGAAGTTTTACCTATTTATTTTTTCCACGGAGAAGAACCTTACTTTATTGATGCTGCTGTAAAAGTGCTAGAACACGACTTTCTGGAGGAAGATGAAAAAGCTTTTAACCAGACTGTTGTATACGGAAAAGATACTTCTTATCAGGAGATTCTTTCCCTGGCAAGACAGTTCCCAATGATGGGGGACAAGCAGGTGATTATTGTAAAGGAAGCTCAGGATTTGAAATTTAATGAAGAGGAAAACAGAGTTTTGGAAACCTATGTTGAAAATCCTGTACCATCTACCGTGCTTGTTTTTGCCCATAAGCATAAGAAGCTGGACAGCAGAAAAAAAGCCACAAAAGCTTTGGACAAAGCCAAGGTTCTTTTCTTAAGTGAATCGGTGAGAGATACCAATCTTCCGAAATGGATTGCTGATGAATGTACACGTCTTAAAATTAAAACAGCTCCGAATATTTCCCATCTGCTTGCAGAATATCTGGGAAACGACCTTTCAAGAATTGCCAACGAACTGAATAAATTAAAGATTATCCTTAAAGAAGGTGAAATACTGGACGGGACGATCGTGGAAAACCATATCGGAATCAGCAAGGAATATAATGTTTTCGAGCTTCAGAAGGCTTTAGGAACTAAAAATGCTGATGCGGCCTTTAAGATTGCTCATTTTATGGGTAAAAACCCAAAGAACAATCCTTTTGTTATGATGCTGGCAAGCCTTTACAGCTACTTTTCCAATGTGATCATTTACCAGACGATGACCGGACAGCCGCCACAGGTTATTGCTTCGCAGATGGGGGTTAACCCTTATTTTATTAAAGATTATGCAGAAGGTGCAAGACTGTATCCACTAAAACATGCGACAAGAGTTATTTCTATTTTAAGAGAGTTTGATATGAAAGGCAAGGGACTTGGTGCTGTGAATATGGGAGAAGCTGAACTGATTAAGGAGCTGGTGTATAAGATTATCAATGTGGATAAAATTAAAATGAAGGTGTAATGAATTGATGGGTTTGAGAGTGGGAGAGTATGAGAGTTGTAGGGGTAGAATGAGAATGAAAATAGCCCGTAACTGCACATTATAACCTGCATTCCGAAACACGAACAATTTATCGACAGTTCACATATTTGATATTGACAAGTATCATTAAAAATACTTTAATAAAACATTAAAAATTACGAAATTAGCGGACTGAATTAAAATCTTTTTGAACAAAGTAAATTTATGGAGCAAAATATTTTAGATTGTGTGATCGTTGGATCTGGACCTTCTGGTTTCACAGCGGCAATATATGCAGCAAGAGCAGACTTAAAACCTGAACTGTATACAGGTTTGGAGCCGGGCGGACAATTAACAACAACTACGGAAGTTGATAACTTTCCAGGATATCCGGCAGGGATTACAGGACCTGAAATGATGATGGATCTGCAGAAGCAGGCGGAAAGATTCGAGACTAAAGTTCATTATGAAATGATCACCAAAGCTGAATTCTCTAAAGAAAACGGCGGTGTTCATAAATTATATGCTGGGAATAAAGAGATCCTGGCAAAAACAGTGATTATCTCTACAGGAGCTACAGCCAAATATCTTGGCCTTGACGATGAGAAGAAATACGCGGGAGGAGGTGTTTCGGCATGTGCTACATGCGACGGTTTCTTCTACAGAGGAAAAGATGTGGTAGTAGTAGGAGCGGGAGATACAGCAGCAGAAGAAGCAACTTACCTTGCAAAGCTTACGAGAAAAGTAACCATGCTGGTAAGAAAAGATGTTTTCAGAGCTTCTAAAGCGATGATCCACAGAGTAGAAAATACTCCGAATATTGAAGTGAAATTCAATCATGAGCTGATTGGTATTGAAGGTGAAAACAGCCTTGTAGAAAGAGCCCTGATCATCAACAACCAAACGCAGGAAACCTCTGCCGTTGACGTAGAAGGTATCTTCATCGCGATCGGACACAAGCCGAATACAGATATCTTCGTGGGACAAATTGATCTTGACGAAAACGGATATATCCTTACTGAAAAAGGATCTACAAGAACGAATCTTCCGGGAGTTTTTGCTGCAGGAGATGTTCAGGATCATATTTACAGACAGGCGATCACCGCTGCAGGAAGCGGATGTATGGCGGCAATGGATGCAGAGAAATATCTAGCTGAATTACATTAATATTCAACCTATTATTATACAAGCGTACCCGGTGGGTACGCTTTTTTTATTGTATTTTATCTTCTTTTTTATCACAAAAGTTACAAAAGCTTATTAAACCCTTAGCTACTTTAAGTAAAATTCCTAAATTTAAATCCCAATCAAAAAAAATAATATGCACAAGAAAGTCATAAAAATAAAGCACATAACAGGAACCTATACGATTGAAATCCAGGATGGAAGACTGAATGAAATGCAAAGCCAGCTGGACAAATGCCTGAACGATGAACAGGCGGCTATTGTAGTGAAGGGAGAAAATGGAGATCAGTTTGTGTATCCATCAGATCTTATAAAAAACAGTTTCATTGCTATAGTAGACAGGGAAGAGGTCAGGGTGTCCTAGAAAAATAATTCCCCTGATTTTAAGTCTATTATTAGGTTTAGTTAAAATTTCTCGCAGAAAAGTTTTGCAGAACTGTAAAATCGTTTTATATTTGCACCACTGAAAACAACGGTATAGCCGTTATTCAGGAGAGATGGCAGAGTGGTCGATTGCGATAGTCTTGAAAACTATTGACTGTAACAGGTCCGGGGGTTCGAATCCCTCTCTCTCCGCCAGTTGGGAGACCAAAATAAGCTAAAACGCTGTAAACATCAATGTTTACAGCGTTTTTTGTTTTTAAGCTAGTGTCAGAAAAATCAAATAGGTTATCATTTATATGATCTGTTTAATTACAGAGGTATCTACTTCTGTATTCCTGACTGAAAAAATAGATTTCCGGTTCTAAAAGGAAAAATTAAAACTTCCTGAGTTTAAAATCCAGAAAAAGGAAGAAAATCTGAAAATTTTGAAAAAAGGTATACTGAATTGAAGCCTGACATTGAATCAAAAATCAACATTTTCCTCATCATCTTCATCTATTAATCCTGGCCTGGATTTCTAAGTTAATGATGAGAGCTTGATTTTATCATTGAAGATCTCTTGTTATCTTAAATGCTGAGTATATTATATAAAATGATAGTAAAGAAACTGATTTATTAAGTATCATCATTGTCACCAAATAATATTATAAATTTATATCTTACAATCAATAACTCATGAAAAATAAAATTTACCTGATCATCGCATTATTCCTTCTTACATCCTGTCATTCTCAAGACAGCAAAATTGTTGATCTGGCAAAAATATCAAACGATTTTGATGTCTCAGAATTTTATATGAACAAGATTAAAAAAACCAATGAGATCATTTCGAAAGATCCTAAAAGTATGGATAAGAAAGAAGCCCTGAATCTTCTAGATAATGCATTTTTTGTCAAAGATACTTTAGGGTACTATAAAACAGATGGGAGGTTCCCTACAGACCTGTCTTTGGAATCAACCAATGACTGGATGGTAAGAAATAAAAAACCAACCGAAATATTTGGTTATGGATACAAGACGGTAGCGTATGATCCTGAAAAAGATCAGCTAGCTATTTTAAATACAGTAGCATTTCCCAAAATGGATATGGTGGAAGACCGTAAAGGCAACTTAATGTATCTTGAAGTGGAAAAGACTTCAAAGAATGATGCTGACTTTAATAAGATCAAAGACTATATCAGTAAAAACTGCAAGAAACTTGCTGTTGATGATAACGATCCAAATGCTTCTTATTGGGAAGGTAAAGCTTTCTACTATTATCTTTTTAAAGATGATCATAAAGAAGAGGAGATCTCTTTCGATTCACAGGGAAATAAAACATCCAGATCGGTAGATGTAACAGAAATTAAATTGTCAATGTTTGAAAGATCTTACATTAAAAAAATGGAAGAGCTTGGGATCTATTCAGCAGGATACAGATTTTGGAAAAAATCTCTGTGATGTACCAATTTATCCATGAGGATAGTTAGGGGTATCATCATAATAAAATTACTATTTCTTTAATGAGTTATATTTTTCGTATTTTAACATGGTAATATTCTCTTGAATTTTGCTATGTTTTCTTTTCAGCTTAAATAAAAATTTTGAAAAAATTCGGCAATCATGTGATATATTACAGAGTTTAAATACATAACAAATGACACAAAATAGCAAACTATTATTCTTCATATCTCTGTTATTATTTATTAGTGCCACTGCACAGAAAAGTAAAGCAGTTATTCCCAGTACATTTCCGGACTGGAGAAAGGACACTTTTGATTATGCAAAGCAGATTGTGCCTTCAAAAATAAAAAATGATAATACTGGAGAGCTGATTCCTGTCACGCTTAAAAATGCTTATATCACAAAAGCAGACAATGAACCGGTTGTATTGGCAATCTGCACAGTAGAGAGGGATGATAAAGAAACATCATCATTAACCTACTTTTTTATCAGCCCGGAAACAAATCAGATGGTTTCAAAGTTTAAATCTGTTCTGACTGTCAAAGGTTGTGATCTTACTATTCCTGCGTTCATTATCAAGGACATCAATGGAGATAAAAAGGACGATTTTATATTTTTAGAATTATATAATGACAAATGTAAAGGCGATTATTGGATAGGCTCAAATTTTCATCAGATCAAACCTGCAACGACAAAAAATGAATTGGATTATTATCTGAAACTTAGAAATGATATGAGAATCAACCGAAAAGTGACAACGGCTGAAACAGGTCAGTTACAGAAAAAATTGGAAGAAGTAGTTGCTGAGTTATTTAATCATTAATTAGTCAGAGAATTAGTTCAGGCTACGAAGAGAATATGGAGAAACCATAAGTAGTATGCGGTACCAAAAACATCATTAAAAAAAATAATATGAAAACTAAAACATTATTGGTAACGGCAGCAGTTGCAGGAGCATTATTAACAGCGACATCGTGCTCCTATTTTGAAAGTGGTAAAAACCGTGAGAAAGGAACACCAGTAGAACCGTCCAAAACAGCGGTCCAAAAAATAATCGCAGCCAAAGAGGTGAATGAAGGCAAACGTTTTTCTATTACAGGCTATTTGAATTATTCCGCGGGAATGACGGTGTACGTTGACAGGCCTCAAACCGTATATGTGAATACAGCACCTGGCGATGACGGAGAAACAATTACGCCAGTAGAGATGGATTGGAAACAAGATGGGCACAACAGTGTTTTTGTTCCTGAAGATGCAGGACGTGGCTCCGATAAAACAATATTCTACGACAACGATGGCCAACCACTAACAACGAATGATAAAGTAGAAGTTTCATTTGAAGTTGGAAAATCATCAATTTATCCTGTTGAAGTACGAATCGACAAAGTAAAATAATATGGTATGCAGGTCAATTATTTTATACTCTTATTTACGGGGCTTTTTTTAATCGGTACATACATCAATTACAGATATACTCAAAAGAGAGGGCTGGTATTCAGATATAAACCCGTTTTTTTAATTATTATAGCTGTTTTATTTGTGGTTTCTTTATATGGAATTATCTTCGGAAAACCATTTAATGAAATTCTGTCTTTTATACGGTAAAATAATGTTGTTAATTGTTGTTGAGATTTTCAGAAAATAGCTTAGGTGATATAGCCATTAAAAACCAAAATAAATGAATAGAATTATGAACAACATTTACCTATACTTTATATTCATTTTAATTTCAGTCCCAATGAATTTATCTGCCCAAAATATTAAGACTAAAGACAATTATACGTATCAGGTCAGGGAAGAAAACGGTGACTTAAATAATGACGGCAAAATGGATAAAATAACCGTAAAAATGGATACAGTAGATGAGACAAGACCGTTAAGATTGCAAATTTTTCTGTCTCAACCCAATGGAAAATTAAATTTGGCTGTATCTTCAACTCAAATCATCGAACCGCAATATCCCGTCGAAAACCAAGGTAAATTTAATGGATATCAAATTCCCGATTTCTTTATTGAAAATGGGATTTTAAAAATGTGGAGTGAAATTAAAAGCGGGAATATTACATATGATTTCAAATATCAAAATGGTAATTTTGAATTAATTTATGTCAATAAGCTCACGAATAATGCAATCAAAGGTTATACTGATGAAAATACCATATTTACAGAAACCAAATTTGATTTGGTGACAGGGATCAGAACCGAAACGGATGAAATATCAGGTTCAGCCAAAGCATTGAAAGCAAGAAAAAAAAGAGTTTTAATAAGGCCCCTGCCTACAATACAGGATTTCAAATTTTCTGATAAAGAATTCTATTAATTAATAGTTTCCAAGCTGGATTACTGAATAATGAATCGCGTAGAGCCACCTGTGGTCGGTCAAAATGCTATTGGTCTGGATGTTTCTCCCCGGATCACTCCGGTCTGTGTTAATGCTTCATTGGTAGTTGGCAATCGATCATTTTACCTGCAGGTAAATATTTTCCCACAGTAAATCAGGTATTAATTTTTAACCGTTACCTGGCAGAGTTACGTATCGTATTCATTCCGAAGCTTTTAAATTCCAATAAAAATCACTCAATTAGATCATTGAAGCTTTCATCATAATTGTAATGGTAACTGCCGGAAACAGAAGGTGCAACTAAATTATTATATTACCCTATATTGGCTTATTAATTGATATTAAATTTTAATTTTTAATTATTGATGAACAAATCGGTCGTAATTCTTATTTTTTTTTTAAATTGTTTTTTCTTTTTAAGTGCACAGGAAAGAAAGGATTCACTTTATTATAAAATTGAAAACTTTTCGGATAAAAGAAAAGTTACCAAATTTATTCACCGTTTTATATTTCGTAGGGAGGCAGATTCTGCCTCTGTTAAAACAAGAACTGAGAAACTTTTACAAAAGACTCACAATGGGAAATATATCAGAAATATCAGGATAGAAACAATTGACCCTTTTGGATATGGTTCAAAAGAAAAAAAGGAAAAATCCAGATGGTATGATTGGTTCACCAATCACCTTCATGCGAATACCAGAACCTCTACTGTTAATAATTATTTACTTTTTCAGGAAGGTGAAGAATATAATGCCCAGAAACTCTACGAATCTGAACGTTTGCTAAGAGCAATGCCTTTTATAAACAGAGTGAATATTAGTGTTTCAGACAGTACTTCCAGCAAAGATTCTATTGATGTTGTGGTAAAAGTTCTCGATTCCTGGAGTCTAAAGCCCAGAGTCAGTTATTCAGGAAGTAAAATTGGCTTAGGTGTTTCCGAAGAAAATCTATTGGGATTAGGACATGAATTGAATTTGCTTTATAGAAATGATTCCAAAGAAAAGCAGGACTATCTTTTAGGAAGCTATACTGCATTTAACCTTTGGGGTTCTTATATTAATGCTCAGATATTGGGAGAACGTGATTTTTTGAAAAATGAAAGAATCAATTTCAATGTCAGAAGAGATTTTTTCTCACCCCTTACAAAATGGGCAGGTGGTTTTACTTTCGAATATTTTATGCGGAATGTTTCACTTCCAGTAGAGACAGGCACCACATTTCCGGAAGTGCAGATCAAGGTGTACAGCCAGGATTTATGGGGTGGTTATCAAATCCCTGTTTCATCTGATTCAAATGAAAAAGTCGACAGTAATATTGCATTGATAGGAAGATTCCAGAATTATCAATATAAAGACAGTCCGGGAATTGACCAATATCAATATTTTAGCTCTTACAGCAGTTTTCTGATGTCTGCCGGATTTATTCACAGAAACTTTTCAGTTCAGAAGAATATTTTTCAATATAATTTGCCGGAAGATATTGCCTATGGCAATTCAATGAATCTTACTGCCGGAGTTTTATCAAGAAGTAATGAGGTGAAGCCTTACGTGGGAGTTTCTGCATCGTATGGTAATTTTATAAAGATCGGTTATTTCAATGTGAAAGCTCAGTTTGGAAGGTTTTTTAATGAAGACAGTCAAAACCGTGAGTCTTTTCGTTTAGATGGAACTTATTTTACTAATCTTATGGATTGGAAATTTGCCAAAGCAAGACATTTCTTTTCTCCAACTTTAGCATTAGGAAATCCGCAGCACAATTATTCTTATAAAGACAGAATTAATCTTTCCTCTGCAGATGAATTTCCTGTTTATAATTCAGATTATATAGGAACAAAGAAATTAGTTTTGAGATATCAGCTTCAGCTTTTTATTAATAAAACCTGGAAGAATTTTCATTTCAGTCCTTATCTGACTGCTGCAGTTGGGTGGTTGGGTATGCCTGATGATAAATTATTGAAAACAAAAAGTAACACTAAAATAGGAATTGGTGTTTTGATAAATAATCCATATTTGGTTTTCAATAGAATTCAAATTTCTTTTACGTACTATCCCCGTGTTCCTTTCGATAATAATTCTATTTTTGATTTTAACAGTAACCGGAACAATGTGTTGCCAGTGAATGACTTAGGGACAGAAATCCCACACTTTGTGAATTTCGGAAATTAATGGTGTTATTTTATATAGGAGCTTCAATACCCCATACAGCTATACAAAACTTGGAGATGTTGACAATCCGACCGAATTTGCTGCTACATTGGGTAACAGAAATGTTGTCGTGAAGTTTGAGAATAATTAAAATCAAATATTGAAAAGGGTGGTGAACAAACGAACGAAAATGTTTGAAACTACCCATAGAAGCATTAAGGTAAATAAATCCTAATTTGGGAACTAATATCGGCAGTTTGTAAATTTTCTTTCTATCTTGCGACACACAACCAATTTTTTTAACCAGGTTGAGTATGGACCTGATTAAGAATTTTTTTTAACCACTTCTATCATGTGATCAATATCAAATGGTTTTTCAATATAGTCATCTGCTTTGCATTCTTTTGCTTTCTCGGGTAAATCATGAGCCGTAGAAGTCAGGACAGCTGATATATCTTCTGTTTCCGGCACAGATTTTAATTCTTCGATGACCTCTGATCCCTTTTTATTTCCTTTGATATAATCATCTACAATAACGACGTCAGGTTCAATCTCGTCGATTTTTTCGATCGGTTCTGTTGTTAATGAGGAAGTAACATCAAAACCTTCTTCTTTCAACACTTGATCCATTATATCCAAGATGGCTTCATTATCTTGAACAAGGACAACTTTTTTTGTCATAATAACTAGTATATTCTGTAAATATAAGAAAAAGAATAATTGAATATCTATTGGTGAAATATAAAGAGAATTTATAATTTTAGTAAGGCCATTTACAGCTGCAATAACCCAAGTATGATGACCTACCTTAAAAAGTGATTTATTGCGAATAGTGGTTGGATTCCAAATGTTTACGAAAATATTCAGTGCGTTGAAAACCGTCACATTGGATGAAATCTGGGCATTCTCATGTTTTTATTTTAGGCTCAAAAACTGATTGGATGGGTGAGATTATTCTCTGAAGTAAAACGAAGGATTCCCTGGGTTGAGAACAAATAAAAAAGGATGCCAAATAGCATCCTTTTATTGGTTGTTTCCTGATATTTAATTCAGGGGCTTTCGTCCTGTAAGTAAATTGATCAAAATAACAATAACAGCAATGACCAGAAGAGTATGAATTAAACTTCCGGTGTCCATGCCAGGGATAATCCCCAGCATTCCTAATAGCCATACAACGATGCAGATTACTGCAACAAGCCATAATAAATTTCTCATAATACTATTTTTTGTGGTTGGTAATAGGGGTGAAGCTTTAATGATGCCTTACCCCTTTATGATGGTAAGTAACATTCTTGTTTGCCGTTTGTTGTTTTAAATGAGTGTTCCCATTCATTGTACCGTAAAAGGTGTTTGATTTAGGAAAGTGGTCATCTAATTCAGGAGTCTCAAAATGAAACTCTTTACCATTCTTAAACAATTTGTTGTCATAAGTGCGGTAAATTTCATTTTCTTTATAAGTATTTCCGTCGGGGGAAAGAAATACCTCTTTCTTTTTGTTTTTTTTTCGCAGACCCATATAAAGTAAAGAACTTCCTGCCGCCAGGGCTAACGCTATTTTTACTGTATTGTTCATAGGATATTTTTATTGATATGATTACAAATTTTCTGCCATCGGAAGAAATGTGGTATCTTTTATAGAAGATCCTTTTTTCTTGTCCTCTGTAGCCATCCATTTCGGACCTTGGTCACTACGTTGCCGGCTACAGAGATTGTATATCTAATGCTGTCTATTGGTAACGGTTACTTTTAAAATTAAAATTTTCTGTTTTAATGTGTTGAAAATGTTTCTTTAATTATCTATTCTGAATATTAGGCGTATACTTCGTAGAATACAATAATATAACAGTCATATTTTTAAATTATCGTTATTTATATGGAATAATGGTTAAATTTTATTAATTTTAGTAAGTACTGATTGTGACTGTTAAATCTTGCTCAGAATAACTTGCTTATCAGATGTGTTATCTAAAAATATATGTACCGTTTTATATTGCCCTTTTTTTTGTTCCTGTCCTGTGTATTTTATACTCAGCAGTTGTCCCCGTCCGAAATAGATCAGTTACAGAAAGATAAGTACTATCAATATTTTCAGGAAGAAAAGTTCTATGAAGGTATAGAGTTCAGTAAAAAAACAATTAAGCTGTCAGAGAAAATTAATTATGCTAAAGGAAAAGCACGGGGATATATTTATATTGCGGGTTTTCTGCATTCTCTAGGAAAATATGATGAAGTGCTACAATATCTGCAAAAAGCAGAAGATCTGACTTCCGAATACGGAGATGACCCAGCTTTATTATCATCATTATTTACATGGTACGGAAAAAACTATTATGCATTAGGCTTCACTGAAAAGTCAAATGAAAATTATAATAAGGCATTAAAAGAGGCATTTAAATTAAAGGACAAAAAACAGAAACAAAAACAGCTCCATTTTATTTACGGAAATAAGGCTGTTAATTTTGAATTGCTGCAGGATAAGGATTCAACGTACTATTATATCCATAAAGCATATACAATTTCTCCTAGAGTAGTGGAAGCCACTAATCTTACCGATTATTTTATCACTCAAAGAAAAAATGAAGATTCCGCAAAATTTTACTTGGATAAAGCAGAAAATCTTTTGAAAAAATCTACGGAAACATTTGATTATCTGGTGTTTAATTATATGTCAGGCTGCTATTATAAATATAAAGGTGAGTACAGTAAAGCCTTGGCGTTTTATGAGAATTCCCTCGAAGCATCCATGAGAATGAAGAGACCTAAAAATGTGATGAAGAATTATAAAGACATAGCTGAAATATATAGTTCCCAAAATAACGTTTATAAAGCCAATGAGTATTTACTGAAATACACAAAACTAAGAGATAGTTTAGCTGAAAATAATATAATAGCCATACAGGCTACTGAAAAAAAGTTTATTAATGATGAAAAGAAACAGAATCAAAATTCAAACATGAAGCTGTATTATCTTTTAGGGGGACTATTTTTAGGCGTTATTATTATAATCAGTGTGCTAAGTTTTTCACATTACATGAAAAATAAGAAAAAAGACTTTTTACTTACAAAAAATACAGCAGCTATTTTACAGCAAGATCAACAGGTAAGAGCGCTTAAGAAGAAAGTAAATGAAAGTTTTGAAGAAGTTATACAGCTGGCAAAAGAAAACAGCCCGGAATTCTGGGGCCGCTTTCAGGAGGTATATCCCGAATTTCGCGAAAGAATATTGATCATTAATCCTAATTTAAAAACGTCGGAGCTCATCCTATGTGCCTATATTTACCTGGGATTTAATACGAAAGATATTGCCCAATATACTTTTAAGGCTGTACAGACGATAAAAAATAATAAATATAATCTTAGAAAAAGGCTGGATGTTCCTCAGCAGGAAGATATCACACTATGGATGAGAATCATTTAGGTAAGGCCTAATTTCAGCACAAATTTACCAATCAATCTTCTAGTGGAAAAGGATAGATTTCTATTAGAAAAAAATTAAAGATATTCACTGCATAAAACCAATTTGAGTGATTAAGTAGCTGTTATTATTGTATTTAGCATAAAAGGTACCTCGTTGGTACCTTATTTTTTTTGTTTTCAACTCTGACTTCTCTTGCTTTGTGGTTTGAATTTTAAAATTCTTTATTAACACAAAAACTTAAAACACGATGAAAAAGGATGCATATTTCTACTTCAAAATGATATTGTACAACGAGCAGCTAGACATTGGGCCTAAGCAATCGACTACAATTCATCTTTAATAATTGCGGTTTAAACACGTCATTATTACTCATGTCTTTAAGAATTATTAATCAATGGTACTTAATTTAGCATGTTAGCAAAACAACACAAAAAAAGAAAAAAGAAAAATCTTATTATATATTATTTATTGATCGGGAGTGCTGTCACAATGATTCCATTAGTTTACAGGATGCTATCGGCTTCAAGTAAAAAGAAAAAAAATGCACAAGCTTTATTATCGGGGCAGAAAACCAGTGAAGCATTTGATGGAATAATGTATCTGGCTAAGAACAACAGCCCTGAATTTTGGGGACACTTTCAGGAAAAATATCCGGATTTTCAGAAAAAGTTATTAGAAATCAATTCTAACCTTAAAGTTTCTGAGCTTATTTTAAGCGCTTATATCTATTTGGGATTTAATACAAAAGATATTGCGGAGTATACCTTTAAAGCTGTCCAGACCGTAAAAAATAACAAATACAATTTAAGAAAAAGACTTTCCGTACCTGCAAAAGATGATATGGTTGTATGGTTCCGGAACAATCTAGGTAATTAATTAACGTTTTGATTTACAGTCTGTTAAAAATTGAAGTACTCTGTTGGTACCTCGGGTTTTTGTTTCTGATAGAATATTTTTATTGATTTGTAAGCGAAAACAAATGATAAAATATTCGGAGCTTATTTAGAAATTACGTTATAAAATTTTATACTTATTTCTATACAATTTTGACAGCCTTATAAAAACACAACACAAATGATGAAAAATACTGTAACCCTTCCTATACCTTTTCTATACAGGTATAATAATCTAAATTACCAATAAGTTGAGATCGGAAGTGAATTATCACTTTTCCTTCTTCTCGCTTTTTGATTAAACAGACATTCTAAAAACAAAACAACACAATGAAAAAAAATGTAATTTCTGCAGGAATTTTCCTGATTTCAACTTTCTCATTTGCTCAGGTTGGCATAAATACTTCTACTCCTAATCCTGATGCAGCATTAGATATCGTTTCAGCTAACAAAGGACTTCTGCCTCCAAGGCTAGCATTAGTTTCCACAGTTTCTCCGGCTCCTCTATCAGTTCACGTAGCGGGAATGGTAGCCTATAACACAGCAACAGTAAATGATGTGATTCCGGCATTATATTATGATGACGGGACAAGATGGGTATTGGCAAAAAACTCAGGAAACACAACCAATGCATTGAGCTCAACGGGCAATACGATTACTTCCACCGTGAACGGAGTTGCAGCGAGTACTACGGCTGTAAATACTGTAAGCAACACCTCTTCAGGGAACGTCTTATCTACAACGGTTAATGGAGTGACGGGAGCTACTGTTCCTATAATTAACACTAATGCATTGTCATTATCCGGGAGCAGCTTAACAAGCACGGTAAATGGAATTGCAAGCAATACGGTTAATCTGGGTCCTGCTATTACGGCAGCTACTACAAACCTGTTAAGTAGCTCAGGTAACACGATGACCTCAACGGTCAACGGGATTGCACGTACAGCACCTATCATCAACAGTGTGACCAACACCATTTCAGGAAATACACTGACTACTACGGTAAACGGGATTTCTTCAAGCTCCGTTACCTTTCCGCAGGGAGTTAATATTTATAATTCTGATGGGACTCTTACGGGTGACAGAATGGTTTCAACCAATAACAAAATGCTGTGGTTTCAAAATGGAACTACCAATACAAACAATCATATAGCGTTTGATATTAATGTAGCTGTCCCGGGCAGCACAAGGCTGATTACAAGAGGAAGCAGTAGCTCCTTGATCAGAGCTTTGATTGGCTCCAGCCGAATGTTGGATATGGAGCTTTTAACGGATGGGACTTCTAGGTTATTATCTACCGGAAGCACGGAATTATTCGTAGGGACCAACACTTCTTCCGGGCCCTTGGTTTTTGGAGTGGGAACCAACAGAGCTATCCTGGCAACCAACGGGAATTTCGGGATAGGAACAATGAGCCCTTCGCAAAAGCTGCATGTTATTGGTAACATTTTAGCCTCGGGAACAATAACCCCTGATTATGTGTTTGAAAAGCATTTTGACGGATTATCAAAGCTAAAGCCATCTTATACAATGATGGACCTGGATCAGGTGGAAGAATATACACGCCTTAATAAGCATTTACCTGGAGTTCCTTCTGCCTCTGAAATAGAAGCTCAGGGTGGAATTGTACTCAACAGAGCTGCGGAAATAAACCTGGAAAAAATAGAAGAACTGTATCTGTATGTTTTTGAATTAAAGAAAGAAATAAAAACTTTAAAAGAAAAAAATATGCAGTTGGAAAAATTTATTAATAAAAATTAATGAGTTTAATTGTTCAGTTGTTGGAGAAATAAAATACAAATGATGAAAAATTTTAATTTTTTAGTTGGCTTCTTTACTATATTCTTGTTTTTTTTGGCAGGAACAAATATAGTAAAAGCACAGGATTCAGACAGTGATGGCATTACAGATGTCATTGATTTGGATGATGATAACGATGGTATTCCGGATGCGGAAGAATCGCCGGACTGCTTCTATACGGTATACGAAGCCAACAGGATTACTTCTGTCATTTCCACATTAAATGGGGGAGTCGGGGATCCTGCGGCCGGAAATACGATCCCGTTGCTTTATAATGATAACCTTAATGACGGAACTACCGTTACTGCTTATAATTTTGCAGCATTACAAACCATCACTTCAGGATCAGGAATCTTTACGGTACAGTATCCAACTCCGGTAATCCTAAAATCGATGTCGGTTACCCAGGCTGCCAGTGGAATAGCGGCTAGTGGTTTTGCCAAATTATACGGTTCTAATGATGGTACCACCTTTACGCTTCTTACCACAGGTGCGGGAATTAGTATAGCTGGTACCAATCCTACTTTTACAAATACTTCTACAACAGCATATCTATATTACCAGATCAGGTATATAGGAACCGTTTCTGCAGGCAATGCAACCTCTGTAACTGCGGGTACGGCTGCAATACACGAAATCTCATCCCTGCTTTCAACAGCTACGGTTTATATCCCTTCAGCACATCCGAAACCCGGAATTTGCAGTGTAGATACGGATGGAGACGGAAAGCCCAATCATTTGGATACCGACAGTGATGGAGATGGCTGTCCGGATGCATACGAAGGAGGAGCGACTTCCAATAAAACGATCAGCATTTTACCTGCGCCTTACGGAGCCAATGGTTTGGCGAATGCAGTAGAAACCAGTGTAGACAGCGGACAGGTCTCTTATGTTTCCACCTATGCAAAATATGCCAGCAATTCTAATCAGAACCTGTGTACTGACACAGATAACGACGGGGTTCCAAACCCTATTGATATAGATGATGATAATGACGGAGTACCAGATACTACCGAAGGAGAATTCTGTGGAAGAATAGACAGGAACATCAGGGTAGGATATTTAAACAGTGGCGTAGGAGACGATGGTTTGGCTTCCAATATGCTGTTAAACCTAAATAACTTTGGTCCCTACGGTACTTATAATAAAACTACAGGGATCACATTGGTGCCTTTTGCTACCGAAGCCAGCATCACTGAAGCCAGCTTACTGGCCAATAATGTAGATGTATTTTTTGTAGGTTCCTCGGCGGCCGATGCTACCACCAGTGCAGACAAGGTATCTACAGCTCTTAATACCAGACTGATCACCTGGGCCCAGAATAACAGCAAATCTATATTTGCCCTTCAGAATAATGCTATAGATTATGGGTATACCATTACCCCTAATAATGTCAACCCCAACACACCTTCGGGAACTATAGGAACGAATACCTACACCAACGGATATTGGCCAACTTCTTCCCTGAATCAGTCAGGGACAGTTCAGATGACGATCCAGTCTACTACAAGGCAGTTTGACATTCTGATGACAGATGCCAATCTCAGACCTGTAGTGATTACAGATAGAGGATATAATTTGCTGATTTTCCCGGATGCTACCATATATAATGCTGAATCCGGTATGGTCACTCCGACGACCAATGACCAAAAGGCCATTGCAGATACCTGGACCTATTTTTTTGACAGATTTGTTACGCCTCAGTGCAGCACACTAGATACGGATGGGGATGGTACTCCCAATCATCTGGATTTAAACTCGGATGGGGATACCTGTAGTGATGCTTTAGAAGCCGGAGCAACAACTTCTTTAACTCCTAACTATACCTTTACTTCACTGGCAGGTACGGCAACAGATACCAACAGTGATGGTTTAGCAGATATTGTAGATACCAATACTAACGGGATTCCGGATTATCTGAGTACTTATGATCCTCAGGCATTGGATGCTACGATCAGAAAATGTCTGGACAGCGATGGAGATATTCTGCCAGATGCTGCAGATTTGGATGATGATAATGACGGTATATTGGATACCAATGAAGGGAACGTTTGTAGTGGATTGACCAGAAATCTGAGAATAGGGTATCTAAATACAGCTCTTGGAAGAACCGGGTTAATGATCAACATGCTCAGCAATACAGCTAATTTTAGCCCTACAGGCACTTATGACAAAATTCCAGGGATTACATTTGTACCTTATGCTACTGAAGCAGCCATTACTGAAGCACAATTATTGACTGATAATATAGATATTTTCTATGTAGGGTCCTCAGCAGCTGATGCCCAAACCTCCGTGGATAAGCTTTCAACAGCCGTAAATACCAGAATACTTTCCTGGTCCGAAAATAATAGCAAGGGAGTGATTGTTTCCCAGAATAATGCAACAGATTACGGATATCAGGTTACTAATAATAACTTAAATACAGATGTTCCCTACGGACTTATTGGTGATGCTGTTTTTACCAATGGATATTGGCCGGAAAGTACATTCAACCAGTCCGGAGCAATACAAATGACCATTGCTTCCTTAACCAGAACCTATGAAGCAGCAATGGTAGATGCCAATGGGAAAGCTGTTTTTATCCGGGATGCAGACAGGAAGATCGTGTTTCTGCCGGATGCAACTGTTTTTACAACCTACCAAGCTACGGCAACAATCACCAATGCTGAATTAAGAGTAGCTGCAGATGTTTGGGCGTATGGTTTTGATGTGTTTTTAGACGGGCAGGAGACTTGTACTTCCATAGATACTGATTTGGATGGCATTCCCAATCAGCTTGACCTGGACTCAGATAATGACGGATGTGTGGATGCACTGGAAGGAGCTGCAAATATTACAAGCTTACAATTAGTAACTGCGGCAAGCAGCCTCTCTGTAGGAACAGGGTCTACGGCTTCTAATCAGAATTTATGTGCAGGCTCTTCATGTGTTGATGCTAATGGTGTTCCCACTATTGCAGGAGCTGCAGGACAGGCAATAGGTGATTCTCAAAATGCGTCCATCAGTTCAGGATGTTTCTGTTACAAGCCGGCAGTACTGGCCGGAACCGTATTGGATACTAAATCTGGTATAACAGCACTGGGAAGAGCCGGAATAAACAACGGTAACTGGCCCATGATTCGTAAAGGAGCATGGACAGCACTGGAGGCTAAAACCAAAGGATTTGTCGTGAACAGAATCCCTACCACAGCCCAGGTGAATGCCATTGCCACTCCTGTGGAAGGCATGATGGTGTATGATGAAGAAGCTGACTGCTTAAAGATCTATACCACCACAAATAATGGAACTTCATTCAGCTGGCAGTGTTTCAACACACAAACCTGTCCGGATTATTAATAACCCTATCAACTCATAATATTCTCAAAATGAAAAAAATATTCATCTCAATATTGGCTGTTATTTCTACCTGTGTTTCTTCACAGGTGGCAATAGGCAAGAGCTCAGTGACCAACTCGTCTGTTTCACTGGAGTTTGGAACAGAAAACAGGGGACTGTTATTACCCTGGGTGACTTCCGCAGCAGGAGTAACAGGAGCTGTAGATGGTACCATGATCTATGATATCACGGATAAAAAGATCAAATACCGCAAAAACGGAAATTGGTTTGACTTAAGCATAGATACTACAGGAACTGTGAATACCACATTACAGGATCCGCTTGTTGAAAAATCTTCCGCTAAAACGGGAATAGGAACCAATGCTGCTACTGATACCACTCCGGGTGTTTTAGTGTTGACAGATATTAATAAAGCAATGATCCTTCCCAAAGTGGACAGCCCGCATGCAAACATCATCAGCCCTTCGGCGGGAATGATTGTATATGACAATATTAAACATCAATTGGCTGTATTCAACGGAACAGTATGGTCTTTCTGGAAACCCTAATGAAATTATTCTCTATTATTAATTTATAAAATATTATGATGAAAAAAATAGTATTTGCGGCTTTAATCATGCTACCATTCGCTGTTTATTCACAGGCGGGAAATGTTGGAATTAATACTTCCTTGCCGGGAAGTACCCTGACAGTCAATGGTTCTATAGCCGGGCAATATAAAAATGTATCAACATCCGCCACGCTTGGGGCCAATGATTTCTATATGGCATTTAACGGCAGTACTCCTGCTACATTTACTCTGCCGGTAGCTGTAGCAGCCAGTCCTGCTGCTGGAAATATCCTGGGAAGGGTATATTATATTAAAAATACCGGAACAGGCCAGCTCACCATTGCAGCAGGTGGAACGGAATTAATAGACAATCAATCGGGAGCAGGAGTAGCAAGCTTTAAGTTGAATCCTGGTGGCTATGCTATGATGATCAGCAAAGGAACAGCTTCCGGTACCACATGGGAGCTGGCTACATTCATCGACAAAACAACGGCAACTATAGCCGCGCTGGGAGCCACGGATACAGTAACTTATACAGGAACTGCATTTACCGCTTTTAATAACAGTACTCCACAAATTATCCCATTTTCTGTAGGAGATGTTATTGTTAATCAGGGGGGATCTGTATCATGGAATGATGCAGAAGATTACTGGCAGATTTTGGAATCAGGAGTGTACAAAATAGAAGGATATTCCTATTTTGGGAGTGGCGGCGCGCCTTCGGGTGCTTTTCAATGGACGGGGATTAACCTGAATATTACTAAAAATGGGACATCTGTTGCAAATATTATTGGTGGTAATCGGGGAAATTTTATGGATATCATTGCCCAGTCAGCCAATACGCCTATTAATGTAAATTGTATAGTGCATTTGAATGCAGGAGACCGGATTTATCTGACGATGAATTGGGGAGCCGGAGAT
The DNA here is from genome assembly GCF_052044665.1 of Chryseobacterium sp. 22532. Taxonomy (NCBI): domain Bacteria; kingdom Pseudomonadati; phylum Bacteroidota; class Flavobacteriia; order Flavobacteriales; family Weeksellaceae; genus Chryseobacterium; species Chryseobacterium sp. 22532. The sequence goes on along the minus strand of NZ_JBQENJ010000003.1, from coordinate 31,916 downwards.
AAACCTACTACAAATGTACAAATTACGGCTCCTAATTCCCTTGTAGAAAGCCGGAATTTCTCAATGCAACAACTATCTGTACCTTAATATAATGAATCCAATGCATCACAATGAAAAAGAAATAAGAGACTTTATTTTAGAACTGATTGATATTAAGCAAAAAAGCATTTCACAAGTTTCCAAAGAAAATAATATTTCTAAGAAAAATCTTTATAAATGGATGATTTATAGATGGGTGGAAAAGCATATAAAAAAAACAATCTTCAATAATATGGATATAGATTTTAAAGAAATACATATAGGAAATTATATTAAAGAGCAGATGGAACAGAAAGAAATTTCTATTGAAAGGGCATGCAATTTCTTCAAAACCGGAGAGAAAGAGGTAGTAAGGATGTATGGCAATAAAAGTATAGACACCGATTCTCTTCTAAAATGGTGCAAGCTGCTAGAATATGATTTTTTTAGAATATATGTAACCCATCTTTTATTGTATGACGGAATCTCTCATACTAAAAACAATAAGAAAATAAGAGAGAGCGGAGAAAAGATTATTTTCAGAAAAAATATTTATACCAAGGAAATCAAAGAATTTTTGGTTGGTCTGGTCGCTTCTAATCAAAAGACTGTATCGCAGATCACTGATGAGTATAATATTCCAAGAACTACACTGTATAAGTGGCTAAGAAAACATTAAAATTTATGAGAACACCTAATTACCAGAAAATTTATTCTGATCTTCTAAAATGTAAGGGCTTGGAAAAAGAGATTTCCATTCCACCATTGGATAAAAGCATTGACATTATTAAATTCAATAATTTGATATCAAAAACGGTAGGGGAGAAAAAGTCTTATATCACTCAACAGTCAAAATCTTATGATGAAGAATCCATCATTGTATTGCTCCGCTATCAAAAAGAATATGATCTTAATAATACACAATTAGCTAATGAGTATAGACTCAGCAGGAATACTGTGGCAAAATGGAAAAAGATTTATCAGGAAAAGATATAATAAAGTTTCTGTAATCTTGACTAGATTTTAAATTAAGGTGTAGAATAATTCAAGGTTTCAGGGAAAAAATAAGCAGCCTCAAATGAGGCTGCTTATTTTTTTGATTTGTAAGTTTATATATTACTGTTTCCAGAAAGTCCAGACATTACCGTTAAAAACAGCTAACTGTTTATTAAAAGTATCATACACCATCATTCCCGGAGCTGGGTTAATGATATTAAGATGTGGACTGTCCACTTTGGGAAGAATCATTGCTTTATTGGTGTCTTCCAAAACCAAAATACCCGGAGTAGAGGTTGGAGTACCTATGGATGTTTTGGCAGCTGTATTTTCTGTAGCTGTATTTTGGATAGTTACCCCATCCACGCTAGTCACTGGATCAACGGTAGTTCCGGAAGTGTCCACTGAGAGATCTTTCCAGCCTGAAACATATTTTACCTTCACTTTTTTATCAGTAAGGTCATAGGCCATTGTCCCGTTCACAACACCTGCTACAGCTCCTGTTGAAGTTACCCAGGGGAGTACTATTCCCCGGTTGGCAGTTCCAAAATCCAGTGAAGCAGATGGAGACGAAACGAGTGTCTTTCCTATTGCAACCTGCGAAAAAGCAAGCTCACAGAATAAGGTCAATATGAGTACGAAAATATTTTTCATCTTGAATATATTAAAAGTAAGTTAATTAATTAGTAGGACAAGTTTGGGTATTAAAGCAAGCCCATCCGGCAGCAGTCCCATTGGTATTAACCTGTAAACAATCCAGGGTAATATTATACACCATCATTCCTTCTACCAGATTAGCAGCCGGGATAGCAGTAATCTGTGCTGAAGTCAGCCTATTGAGCACAAATCCTTTCGTTTTGGCTTCAAGAACAGTCCAGGCGCCTTTTCTTACCATTGGCCAATTATTACCTCCTGTAGAAGCTCCGGCTCTTGCCAGGGAAGTAATTCCCATAGGAGAGTCTAATGCTGTTCCTGCTGTTACCGCCGGCTTATAACACACTGCCTGGGTATCCGTATCTGTTGCCGTATTATTGGTATTATTGACTTCAGTTATATTAGACGGAGGAGTAATGGTTACTGTATTAACAAGATTTCCCGAATAGGCAAAAGGTATATTTACCACCACTGTATAGGTTACAGTACCTCCAACGGGAAGGCTCACCAGGTCATTAATTGCTCCTGATTGCGTTCCGGATACGGATGTAGTGGCTCCGCCTGCCGCAACTGCGGTATAACTCACATTTGCAGGTGGAATTCCTGCAGGAACAGGATCTGAAACAGTGGCCCCTAGAACTCCAAACGGCCCACTGTTACTCACTGTTACAGTATAAGTGGTAGAGGTACCTGGAGCATAGGTTGTAACTCCGTCTGTTTTAGTTACAGCAAGATCAGCACTGAAAACTATAGGGGTATTAACACAATGTGCACCGTCATTTCCGGAACTTGGAGGTGCATTGGAAATAAGAACTCTCTGTCCGGTGGTAAGATTAAACTGATAAAAACCTCCTGTATTATCAACGCCAAACATTTCACTTGTGCTGGAAGCAAACATAGCCCCAAAATTAACAGTTCCAGGTGTAATTCCTATTGGGACCACAGCTCCTGTAGTCGGATTAACGGACACGAGCTGCCCATTAGTTGAGTTAACACCATACAACAGTCCCGTAGTTATGCTATATGCCATATCAGGTAAATTAACACTAGCTGAAAGCGTAATCAATGTAGCAGTTAACGTTGTCAGGTTTATTCTGTAAATCTGATTATTATTGGTATTTAATTTTACATAATAGTTTCCCAGATTATCTATTTCTCCTGAGTTATATATAACTGCACCAGGTAAACCTGTTACCGCTCCGAGTGTATTATAGGTACCGTCGGCATTGATACGGATAATCGTATTAGAGTTGGTAAGCATTCCGTACATGAAACCATCAAGCGGATTAATGCCTATTGCATTATAATTTGTAGCGGCGGCAGGTCCGATCTGTGTATAGGTAAAAGGATTGGTAGCAGTGTCTACACTATATAATGTATTTAATTGAGAAAGGTACATATTGTTAGTACATCCGAACCCTGTTAAACACTGAGTATCCTGAATCGCCGAATTAGTTGAAATGCCGACTCCTTGTCCCTGGTCTGCACCTGTATCTGCGGCCCCACCAGAGTTTACGATCACGGGTACCCCTTGGGCGTCAACAGCTCCTGCAATACTTCCATTTGGATTCAACTGTGCAACAAGTACATTTTCGTCTCCTTCAAGAGAATCATAACAGCCATCTCCGTCGGAATCCAGATCCAGATAATCTGGTATTCCATCTCCGTCTGTATCTCTGTGATTACAGAAAGTAACCGTATTCTGTGAAATAGTGATCAGTCCTCTATTCCCGGCATTCGTTGCTCCCGAACCTGCAGTACTTGTAAATGCTGTATAGTTCCATGTATAAGTATTGCCATAGTTAGCCTCAAAAGGCAACGTCGAAGGTGTACCTCCCGAATTGGTTGTATTCTGGAATTGCATCCTTGAATAGTACCCGCTTCCCAAGACTGCTCCAGAACTAGCGGCATTAAAAACTGAAAATAAATTGAGCGCAGTATTGCTGCTGTAAGAAGAAGTTCCCGTTACTGTAGGTAAATTTCCTATGGTTGTGGTATAATTGCCTAACTGAGTAATCCTATTGGTGTTTAGCAGATACCTGAACCAGGAATCCGGTGTATTCGGTGAGGCACCACTCTGATCTTCATTGGTCGTATTATTAGTAGGTAAGCCGGTATACAAAGAAGTTGTATTCGGAAGTATTCTGAATTCAGTTGCTGAAGTATTGAATATACTCCAGGTATGGTTTTGTGCATTCACCGTATTGTTAAGGTCTGAATAGGAGAAAGGAACATTAAAACTGCTTCCTAATGATGCTACTGCTGGACCGGAAGTTAGGGTATATACCAGATTAAAGCTTCCGCCATTAACTCCTATGGTAGCTCCTGCCAAGGTGCTGGCCGTATTCAAAGTATAGACACTTTGAGATGTACAAAAGCCTTCATCTGTATCTAAAATGCCGTCATTATCATCATCAAGATCTACAGTATTATCAATCCCATCACCGTCTGTATCAGTAATAACCGGTGTTGGTGTTACGCTCGCGGTATTATTCGTACTATCAGGATCCAGAAGATCTCCGGAAATAGTAGCTGTGTTCATATAGCTACCTGTGCTTTTCACGATTGCATTAACTTGTAAAGTAGCGCTTGCACCAGCATTTAGACTTCCTATGGTCCAGACTCCGGTTCCGCTATTATAGGTCCCAGTAGAGGTTGTAGAACTAACATAAGTGTATCCCGAGGGAAGAAGGTCATTTACGATTACATTGGTATTATTGGAAGCGCCCGTATTATTTGCCGTCACAGTGAAGCTGATAGTGCTTCCTGCAGCTGGTGTTGAGTTATTAACTGTTTTTGTAACGCCTAAGTTCGATTCTGAGGCAGTTACTCCCAGCATATATCCATCTCCTGCTGTGTTTGTTGTTCCATGCCAGTTAGTTCCTGTATTGGCAGCTGCTCCACGTGTAAATATTCTCAAGGTTATAGTTGTTATACCCGTGCCGGACACCAATACAGTTCCTCTGGAAGCATTGGCGGCTGCACCATCAGGAGTTGTGGCTGAATTTAGTATCTGAGTGGAAGTAACATTCAAAAGCGCCGTACCCGATATCTTTGAAAAAGTTACCGGCACATTAGAAGACACATAATCAAATTCTGCTGTATAAGATTGTCCGTTTGACGTTCCTCCAAGTGCATTAATCTGTAAATATGGATTATTAACCGGTCTGCTAAAAGTAAGCGTTAAGTCCGCCATTTGCCAACGTTGATTTGTGGCTCTTCCAGCAGCTGTCAGTGGCTGAACATTGGTGGAAAAATTGATAGCCCTGTTTGTTGTAATGTCAATACCAGTCCCTACCGGTGCACTGCTGCTCGTAAAAGGAGTATTAGCAGTTGTATTTCCGAAAGCATTCATTAATGTCAGAATAGGTTCTCCCGGATATCCCATGAAAATAGCTCCGTTATAGCCGGTAAAATTGGTTTGTGTATACTGCTGATTGCTCATAGTATACGTAACATTCAAAGCACTGGGATTTGCATAAGTAGCATAAGTACTACCAGTAGGGTTGTCTGTATTGTTTCGTAGTCTGATTACAGTACTGCCTACAACATTGGTTACATTGGTAGTGGGATTACTGTCACCTGCGGCCATCTCTAGGGAAGGGGATTGTGCTTTTGAGCAAACCGTGGATAATACCACTATCAATAAGAAAAGTTTGCCCCTAATAGCTTCCTGGCCATAACTGGGTTTAGAAAATAGGTTTTTTATCATGATTTACATTTTATGCTACTTAAAAATAGAAATTATTATTTGTATTTTTAATAAATTTTTAACATTTTTTTATTTATTGAATATAAATTTTAATAAAATTGGAAATAAACGCCTGAAATGGCAAGAAAAGAGGTATTGTCTCATTAAGAACAAAAAAGACCTTTGTAAATTTATTAACAGAAAAAATCGGTCAAAGGTCAGGAAATGAAGGAAATTTCGAACCCAAATTAGTTGCTAAAAGACAAAAATTTGTAAAGGTTGGGAAATATTATCTCATTTTACACTGTAGATAAGCTATTGGAAGATACTCTTTTGTATCAATAAAATCACACTTGTTTTTGTAACGGATCTCTTGATAGAGTACATTAAATTCTTAATTTCTTTTTATATTTGTAATCCCAAACTAGAGTTCTTGGTTTTAATTGTTTGATTTTCATATTCAAAGTGCTCATTTTGAATTGATTAATCTCCATTTATAAATCAAATTATATTGTTGCTCCTTATATATTCTAAAAGTGAACCGCAGTGAAATTGAGAGCTTCAAAAAAGCATTAGATTAAGTATTCGCTTAGTTGAATCACCAAAGATTGTTCCGTCTTAACAGCCTTAGTGCATGCAAAGTATACTAAGCTTCGTTGAAAACAGACACCAACAAAATATTAATATGATTATTAAAAATCAATGTAAAATAATCATAAGAATTGAATATTAATTTTAAACACATAATATCTCAGAAATCTATTTACATAGCGGTTCTGTCGACCTGTTTAATTGCTTCAACCGCTTTTGCCGTGCTGAGTGTTCTTATTACTCATGACAGCCGGAAAAATAATGAAGAATTTGCCCGGAAAACATTTTTCAGGAAATACGAAACCATAGAAAAAGAATTCAGGAATATCGAAGACTATCAGTATCTTCTTCGGGCCTTGATCCAGAAAGACGGTCTGAAAAATTATAAAGAATACTCTTCCGTTCTGAACGAGCTGAACCGAAAACGTAATCTGCTGCCTTACAGTTGGTATGCCTACTACAACCATGCTTCCGGGAAATTTGAAAGCAGCAGCCCTTTATCTTACCTGTTCAGAAAAAAAGGAAAAGAAGGAAAGTACATAAAGATAGACAATAACGGCTCCGGAAATTTCCGTGATTTTTTAAATATCCGTAAAGACAGTATGTACTGGGTAAGTTATGACTCTCTTACACTGTCCAATAAAGACCTGTTGTATTATGGCTCTGCAGTAAGCCTGGATGATCTTCACGAATACTTCATCAATATAGATAAAACCCCGAACAATTATGCCTACGTTTTTACCAAAGAAGGTGTCTGTATTACCCATCCTGAAAAGAAATATTTAGGCAAAAATATTTTTGAGTTTACCAACATTAAACCAAAAGACACATTAACAGGTAATACACAATCGGGATATACAGAAGGAAGCACGGTCTCCGAGTATCTGAACGTAGACGTGACCCGCTTTATAAAACCACTGAAGACCGATAATTTCGAAGGATACGCCGTCGTAAATCACGTGAACTTCCTGATAGATGAGAGTGTCAATAAAACAAAGACCTACACCGTGTATATCTTTCTTGCAGCTCTTTTTCTTATTGTTACCGTTTTTATCTTATTCCAAAGATCCACAGCGTTGGCATACAGAGAAAAAGAAAAGATCCAGTCTGAAAAAAATCTCCTGCTGGTGGATAACGAGAAAATGCACAAAGCAGAAGCCCTGCACCAGCTTCAGCAGCTTAAAAATAACATCAATCCCCACTTCCTGTTCAACTCCCTGAATTCTCTTTATATGCTCATCGGGATCAACAAAGAGAATGCACAGAAATTCACCATGAATCTTTCCAGGATTTACCGGTATCTTATTGTGCCTCCCAAAGAAAATATCGTTCCTGTTGCCCAGGAAATCAGTTTTATTCAGCAGTATATGGATCTTTTAAAAAGCAGGTTTGATGAGGAACTTACTTTTGATCTCGTCATCAATGACCAAAAAAGTCTCGAAAAGCGGATTCCATATCTTTCTCTTCAGATGGTCGTGGAAAATGCCATCAAACATAATATTGCTACCATAGATCATCCATTGGACATTATCATTACTGTAGAACATGATGGTATTAGTATTAAAAATACATGGCAGCCAAAGACAGAAGAAAAGGTTCAGGGCGAGAAATTCGGAATTGATTATTTGAATCAGGTTTATGACTATTTTAAAAATAATTCTGTTAATATTTCAGTAGATGGTGAATATTTCGTATGTTTTTTACCCTTATTGGAATAAAAAATGAAATCCACTCACTCCCAAAAATACACCTCTCACTCCCTATTAATGTTGATATTATTTCTTTACCTATAGTTTTGCGGCAGAAACATGGGATATCTAATAATTTGGAATGAATAGGACTATTTTAATGAAGAACTACAGGCTGGCACTGTACTTAGGACTTGCTTTAGCCTCACCGGCAGCACTTGCACAGAAAAAAGACACTTTAAAAACAGATAAAGAAAAATCAGAAAAAACAGATTCTTCATCAAAGAAAGCAAAGAAAATTGATGATCTGATCAAAAAAGGAACTTACAAAAAAGGGCTTCTTAATACCATTCAGGTAAAAACAGATGTATATTTTGAAATTCCTGACAGCCTGATGGGACGTCAGTTTCTGGTAGTCAATAAACTGTCACAGGTCCCGATGCAGGTAAACGAAGCCGGTCTCAATAAAGGAATGAACTATGAAAACAAAGTCATTTCCTTTCACCGGGACACTGTAGCCAAAAAAGTTTGGGTGAAAACTGTGGTTCCACAGGTGTCATCACCTAAAAATGACGCCATTACAAGATCTGTTAAAGATAACTTTTCAGAATCTGTGATTGAGGTTTTTGATATTGAAGCCCAAAACAGCGATTCTACCTCTGTAGCCATTAAGGTCAATAAAATCTTTGACGGAAATCAGAAAAGTTTCAATGATGTTCTGGCCAATGTAGGTCTTGGAGGATCTGTAAAGTCAAACCTTTCCTATATAGAAAAAGTAAAAACCTTTCCTCAGAACCTTGTGGTGAAGTCCCAACTGACGACATCCGTAAACGAAGGAGGCGTAGATCTGCCGGTAACCCTTGGAGTTACTACCAACCTCGTTTTGCTTTCCAAAATACCGATGCAGCCGAGAACAGCTGATTCAAGAGTCGGATTTTTCAGTGAAAAGCACTGGACATTCAACGACCGTCAGCAGAAAATGGATGAAAAGCAGCTCATTACCAGATGGAGGCTTGAACCCAAAGATGAAGATAAAGAACGATACTTAAGAGGGGAGCTGGTAGAACCTAAAAAACCGATTATTTACTACATAGACCCATCAACACCAAAGCAATGGCGTGAAAAGATCATTGCAGGCGTCTATGACTGGCAGGCAGCTTTTGAAAAAGCGGGCTTTAAAAATGCCGTTATCGCTAAAATGCCCGATGAAAAAGATGAAGATTTTGATATTGACGATGTAAGATATTCTGTGATCACATATGCTGCCTCACCTAGGGCCAATGCGATGGGGCCGTCGGTAGTGGATCCGAGAAGTGGTGAAATCATTGAATCGGATATCATATGGTGGCATAATGTGATGACTTCTCTTCAGGAATGGATGAGAATCCAGACAGGACCGATAGATCCAAAAGCCAGGGGAAATACATTCAGTGATGAGCATATGGGGGAAGCAATCCGTTTCGTATCCTCCCATGAAGTGGGGCATACCTTTGGATTGAAGCACAATATGGGAGCATCCTTTGCATTCCCTGTAGAGTCACTTCGTTCAAAAGAATTCACTGATAAAATGGGTGGAACTGCACCTTCCATTATGGATTATGCAAGGTACAATTACGTTGCCCAGCCGGAAGATGGGGTTACGGCCATTACTCCAAAAATCGGTGTCTATGATAAATATGCTATTGAATGGGGGTACCGTTGGTATCCGGACGAAATATCCGAGAAAAAAGCACTCAGGAATTTAATAGAAAAACACCAGGATGATCCTATGTATTTCTATGGAGAACAGCAGAATTACCTGGAAACCATCGATCCGCGTTCACAGTCTGAAGACCTGGGCGATGATGCCATGAAAGCCGGTGAATACGGGATCAAAAACCTGAAGACTGTTGTAAAGAACCTTTTAACATGGACCTATGAAGACGGAAAAAGCTATACAGATGCCGGAAAGCTGTATCTGGGAGTAATAGGGCAGTGGGATCTCTACACAGGTCATGTTATGGCCAATGTAGGAGGCATTTATCTGAATCAGACGGTTTTTGGCAGCAATAAAAAAGCCTATGAGGCAGTACCTGCTGAAACTCAGAAAAGAGCTGTCGATTATCTCATTAAAAATGCAATCGAACTTCCGGAGTGGCTGTTTTTCAATCCGATTACAGAGAAAACCTATCCGGTTAAAAACTCACCGATGGGACCGTTTGAGCAGACTCCTTATACTTTAGCGAGAGGAATGCAATATGGGAATATTTACTCCCTGTTTATGGATGACCGACTGCTCAGAATGATCGAAAATGAATTAAAACATGAAGTTTCAGGTTCAAAAGAAGAAATCTACACCGTAGAAAATTTATTCAACCAGGTTCGTGCGGCCATTTTCAGCAAAAAAGGAAGTTTAACCATCCTTGAAAAGATGACCCAGAAAAATTATGTGGATGCTTTAATCGTTTCCGTCAATAAACTATTTGAAAAAACAGCTGTAAAAGCTCTAAAGGTTGAAAATACGCTGAACGTTCCGATGATCTGCAACTTCCATGGAGAAGATCAGAGCCTTAGGAATATCAATTATTCATCCATGAAAAGAGTATCTGAAGTAACCACTTATAAAAGAGCAGAACTCCAGAAAGTACTGAACTTACTATATAAAACTAACAATAAAGGAGATGAAGCTTCCAGGGCTCATTATGCAGACTTGATCATCCGGATAAAAGAGGCTTTAAACAAATAATCGGCTATGAAAAAAACTCTAATACTTTTACCTCTTTTGGCGGCTCAGATAGCATTGGCCCAGGAAAAGAAAACCATTACAGGAAAAATTGAAGACGAAAATACCTCTGGTGTTATTGTAGGAGCATCTGTAAAAATAGAAACACAGTCCGTTTCCACCAAAACCGACCTTGAAGGAATTATTGAAAGCGTATCCGTAGGTACGGTAACGGATAAAAGCGGAAAATTCATCCTTGAAATTCCTGCAGATACCAAGTCTGTACTGATCAGCTATCCCGGCTATGAATCCAGGATCATTCAGATCAGTGAAGACAAGACTAATTATACAGTAAGACTGATTCCTGAAGTTACAGACAAAAACAAAATTCAGGAAGTTATCATTACCGGATACCAGAAAATTGAAAAACGCAAGCAGACTTCTGCCGTTTCAACGGTGAAGATGGATAATATCAGCCAGGCCGGTGTTGCCAGTGTGGATCAGATGATGGCAGGACAGATTGCCGGAGTTGTAGTAACACCGGAAACAGGAGCTCCGGGAAGCCCTGCAAAAATCAGAATCAGAGGAACGGCTTCCCTTTCCGGTCCACAGGATCCGTTATGGGTAGTTGACGGCCTTCCGTTAGAAGGAAATGATGTGCCGAATTTCAGTGATAAAGACAATATTGACCAGCTTCAGAATTTTTCTATTGCCGGACTTAATCCTAATGATATTGAAGATATTACCATCCTGAAAGATGCAGCAGCTACAGCCATTTATGGCGCCAGAGCTGCAAACGGTGTGATTTCCATTACAACAAAAAAAGGAAAGAAAGGAACGATGAAGCTGAATTTCTCAGCAGATACTTTCGTGACGGCACGCCCTGATTTCGACAGACTCAACCTGTTGAATGCCTCTGAAAAAGTTGATCTCGAATTGATGCTTGCCAGCCGTGCAGACCTGACTTATCGTGCGGATAAAGGTGAAGTCATGAGAATTTTAATGAAAAACAGTCAGCTTGATGCCTTCAGAAACGGAGGTTTGGGTGCATTGAATTCTTTTACCCGTCAGCAGATCGATGGTTTAAGAAATAACAATACGGATTGGGGGAAACTGTTGTATAGAAATGCCATCAACAAGCAATACGGATTAAGCCTTTCAGGAGGCAGCGACCGTTCGGATTATTATTTCTCACTGGGGTATTATGATGAAGAAGGAACCACCATAGGGACGGGTTTTGAACGATATAACCTTACTTTAAAGAACAATTACAAAATAAGTGATAAGCTGAATGCAGGAATCTCTGTTTTTGGAACACGCAGCGAGAAAGAGTCGTTTATGACAGATGCAGACGCATCAGCAAGCCCGGTTAATTATTCAAGAAATGCCAATCCGTATATGAATCCTTTCAATCCGGATGGAAGTTATAACTATGACAAAGATATCGACGGTTTTGCAGATACTTATATTCCTTTCAATTTTCTTGAAGAAAGAGAAAATACAGAGTATACCCTGAAGAATCAGTCATTAAAGGCGATATTGGATTTAGAGTATAAAGCATCCAAAAGCCTCAGGTTTACTTCACAGCTGGGCATTCAGTATGATACCAATAAGACAGAAAAATACGCCGGACAGGAAACCTACTTTACCAGAAAGATGAAAGAGGGAACCCGTTACTATAAAGATGGTGCCTACCGTTATTTCCTGCCTGCCGGAGATATTAAGCAAAACTGGAACAATGATTTCTTTCAATACAACTGGAAATTACAGGGGTTATACAGCACAAGAATTAATTCGGTGCATGAGATTGATTTAATGGCCGGAACTGAAATCCGTAAAACAGAGGATAATACTACGGTTACCAGAGCTTTTGGTTTTAACAGTCTTACCAAAACAGGAACCCCGATCATATTTCCCAACTCTGATTATGCCGGAGATAAAAAATACGAAACCTATCGTGAAATGCCTACGGTAGAGAACGCTTATGCTTCTATGTTTGCTACGGCTTCTTATACTTATGATCAGAAATATACATTTTTCGGAAGTGTGAGATATGATGGGACCAATCTTTTTGGAGTCAATAAAAAGTACAAGTACCTGCCAATATGGGCTGTTTCTGGGTCCTGGCTGGTGACAAAGGAAAACTTTATGAAGAATGTACCTCTTATTTCCAATCTGAGATTAAGGGCTTCCTATGGTTTACAGGGAAATATTGACCGTAATACCTCTCCGTTTTTTATCGGTGAATATGGAGAAGCCAACATTCTTCCCGGAACAAAAGAAGAAATTATTAATGTAATCACGGCTCCGAATGATAAGCTCCGCTGGGAAAAAACCACCAATGTGAATCTAGGGCTTGATCTGGGCTTGTTTAAAAACCGTATCAACCTTACTGCCGATGTATACAGCAGAAAAGGAACAGATATGATCAGTATGAGAGAAACACCTCTTGAAACAGGATTCAATTATACGATGATGAACTGGGGAAGCTTAACGAACAAAGGTTTTGAATTGGCAGTTTCTACGAGAAATATCGATAATGAAAACTTCAAATGGTCAACCACGATTAATTTTGCTCATAATAAAAGTAACGTCATTACTGAGCAGCCCCGTCAGAATTCAATGCTTCCTTCGAGGGAAGGACTTCCTGTAAATGCTGTATTTGCTTTGAAAACGGCAGGAATGGATGAGAATGGCAACCCTATGTTCTGGAAAGGAAACGAAAAGGTGAAAATTGAAGATTTCTTTAAACTCTATGATGTGTATGAAGAATTCCTTCCGGGGCAGCTGGTCGGAACAAAGCTTACCGCTGAAGAAATGAGAGGCCTTTTTACCTACGTTGGAGACAGAGATCCTAAATTTACCGGGGGTATTATAAACACCTTTAAAGTACATAATTTCGATCTGACTGTTTCAGCAGCTTTCAACTTTAAACAGACGGTGATGAGGTCCCCTTCTTACAGAGGAATGAATTTAGACAGAGGAAGAAATTATACAAGGGATATCTACGAAGCAGGAATTTCACTTCCGGCCATAACAAGTCCTGATATGGAAAGCAACCCGGGATGGATGGGGAACAAATGGCTTACCGACAGTCCAAATAACACCTATGGTCTGCTTGATATATGGGCAAAAGAGATCAGTTACCTGAGAATCAGCAGTATCCGTTTAGGATATACACTTCCTAAAGAATTCACGAATCCTATGGGAATCAGCAGTCTGAGACTGAGTGTGGAAGGGCGTAACCTGTTTGTATTCAGTAACGGGTATAAAGGATATTTTGATCCCGAAACCTATGGTAATATTTATGCGCAGCCTATTGCCAAATCAGTTACAATTGGCTTTAATGTTTCTTTTTAAAACTTGAAAAAAATGAGAAAAATAACTACATTCATTGCTTTGGCAGTAATCAGCTTTACAAGTATCGGCTGTGACCGCTTTCTGGATATACAGCCTGAAGGGAAAGTGATTCCGGTTAGCGTTGAAGATTACAGAAAAATACTGACGTCCGCCTATTCCAAATATCCTATTCATAAATCCCTTTCTGCCCTTCGTACAGATGAGATGGTAATAGATGAAAATACCAGTGATTTCCCTTACTATCGTGAACTGGCTATGTGGAAGGATAGCAATTATGATGCTGAAACAAAAGAATTTCAGTGGGCAGATTTTTATACGGTAATCTTCTACCTGAACCAGGCGATCAACGAAGGCAGCAAGACCATGAAAGATTCTCCTGAAAAAAATCAGATTCTGGCAGAAGCTTATGCATTGCGTGCGTATTCTTATTTTGATTTGGTTAATTTGTATGCAAAACCTTATAATGCTGCTACGGCTTCCGCGGACAGGGGAGTTCCTATCAGTTTAAAAGCTGACATGGAAGCAGTATTAAAACCTTCTACCGTACAGGAAGTCTACAATCAGATTCATGAAGATATGGAAAAAGCGGAGGGGCTTATGGTGGAACAGCAGCAGGCTGCCGGTGCTAACTATAAATTCTCCAAAAATGCACTCATGGCCTTCAATGCAAGACTTGCTCTTTATCAGGGAGACTGGAATAAAGCACTGTATAATGCACAGGCGGTATTGGCTGTAAAAGGAGAATTAAGTAATTTAAATACCAGCAATACGGCACCTAATCATTATGCGTCCGTGGAATCTATTCTGGCATTGGATAACCCATTGAATACCAATGTCCAAAATGTAATTTTTGCCTCTCCGGAATTGATTTCAAAATATAATTCGGCTACAGACAAAAGATTTGGAATCTATTTTGAAAAAAATAACAATAAGTATAAAGTGATTAAAGGAGGCAGTAATAATTTCAGGGTCTCTTTCAGAACAGCTGAATTATACTTTATAAAATCTGAAGCATTATTAAAGCTCAACAGGCTTGATGAAGCCAAAGAAGCATTGCTGAAAGTTTTAGCCAACAGATATACTCCTGCAGGATATACCGCAGTTCAGAACGAGATCAGTCCAATGAATGCTTCACAGTTCATGAGCTATCTTCTGGACGAAAGATTCAGGGAGTTTGCTCTCGAAGGCCACAGATGGTTTGATCTGAGAAGAGCAGACCAGAAAAAAATTATTCATATCGTCAACGGTGTAGAATATATTCTTCAGCAGAATGACCCAAGATATACCATAGAATATCCTATGAGTGCCAAGAAGAATAATCCGAATTTATAAAACATTTATATTAACATCCTCTGAAACCGCTTGAACGTAATAATTTAAGCGGTTTTTTCGTACTTTTGTGAGGTTATGAAAATCGCCATTATAGAAGACGAACTGCTGGCTGTTAATTATCTCAGGGATCTGCTGGATAAGCAGACCATAGTCCCTGTCACAGAAACCGTGATTCTCCGTTCAAAAAGACAGGCCATAGACTTCTTCGAAAACCATTCTGCTGACCTTATCTTTATGGATATTCACCTGGGGGACGGCATGAGTCTGGAGATTTTCGAACAGGTGGAACTCTTTACACCCATTATTTTTATCACTGCTTTTGATGAATATGCAATACGTGTTTTCAGGCATTTTACCATAGATTATCTTCTGAAACCTTTTGAAGAGAATAATCTGCATCAGGCATTGCAGAAGTTCATTTCCATTAGGTCTAATTTTGATCCCGAACCCGTCCTCAAATCTATTTCCACCTTACGTCAGCCGGAAAATCCCGGGAAAATGAATCATTTCATGGTACGCGAGGGAAATAAACTGAAATCAATAGACGAACATCAGACCGCTTATTTCTTTGCTTCGGGAAAATACCTTTTTCTCACCACGATGGACAACCGGACCTATATTTATGATGATACCATTAAAGATATCATCCATAAGCTGAATCCGGATCTGTTTTTTAAGATCAACCGCAAATTTATCATCAATAAAAATGCTATTGTTGAGATTATCAAGCATTCCAGTCAAAAAGTAGAATTAAAACTTTCTCCGGCTCCTGAAATCAATTCAGATGTATTTATCAGTAAAAGGCAGATTACGGAATGCTTGAGCTGGCTGAAAAGCTGATTAAGACATAATTGTGCTTAAAACGGACTTCCAGAGTGATCATTTAAAATGTATTTTAATCTTTTAATGATTTAATTCCCACTCGGTATGCTTTAAGACTCAATCCCTTATGTCGTTTGAAAAACTTATTGATATGGCTTTCATCAGCAAACCCAAATTCATCGGCTATTTCATGAACTCTTTTATCACTGAAACGTAATCTGTGCTCTATCAGCCGGATGCGGTAAGAAGAGATATACTGCTGTATAGATTCATTGCATTGCTTACGAAAATAGCTGCCAAGATAGGTAGGGGATAACCCGAATTTTTCAGAAATTATGCTAATCTTTAATAATTCAGGACGGCTTATATGTTTCTGAATGTAATCCAGAATTTGCAAAATACGGCTGTCAGCATTGAGGGTGATCAACTTTGGCTGAATCATAGCCATGTTTCTTGCAGCGATTACGATAACAGCATTCACAAAATGTCGGATGAGGTCTTCATTGTAAATAGATTGATTTTTAATAGCTTGCTGTAGGTTTTGTATCACTAAATCAACCATTTTTCTGTCATCATTATTAACAAGTACCGAGCCTGGTATATGGGATGCATAGTATAAAAGACATTCTATATGGTCTATACTTTTCCATTGATATTCCCGGATATAGCTTTCTCCAAAACGGATCACCATAAATTCGCAGGTATGTTCAAGATCAAATGCATGACAGTCATTGGGCGTTATGAGAAATAGATCTCCTGCAGAATACCAAAAATTATTTCCATTCACAGTGTGATTTCCCGTGCCCGAAATGACGTATACAAATTCGAAAAAATTGAACTGCCTGTCACGTAGAGGACAATCATTCACTTTTTCATAGAATACTTCAAGTGGCTGATGGATGTTTTCTTTTGCCATATCGTAAAGATACCCAAATAAGCTTTAAATGTACCTTTTTTTACTCTGTTTTCCAGTCTATTTTTGTAAAATTAATACAGTAAAGAAGTACTATGAAAGCAATCGTGTTGGAAAAATTTGGAGGAACTGAATGCCTTATTTATAAAAACATAGAAAAACCTGAAATAAAAACAAATGAAGTACTGATTAAGGTGAAAGCTGTAAGCATTAATCCGGTAGACATCAAAGTAAGAAGCCGACAGGCTCCGCTGGCAAAAGAACTCGCACAATATAATCCATTGATTTTAGGTTGGGACATTTCTGGAGAAGTGGTGGAAGTCGGAAGTGAGGTCACGCAATTTCACATTGATGATGAAGTGTTTGGGATGGTCAATTTCGTGGGACACGGTAAAGGGTATGCAGAATATGTTGCAGCTCCGGCCGAACATTTCACTTTAAAACCGAAGAATATCACTCACATAGAAGCTGCCGCAAGTACCATGGCGGCTTTAACGGCATGGCAGGCATTTAACAGCTACGGTAAGTTGAGATCAACAGATAAAGTGCTTATCCATGCTGCTTCGGGTGGCGTGGGACATTTTGCTGTACAAATAGCAAAATACAGGGGTGCCTATGTCATTGGTACATCTTCATTGTCCAATCGTGATTTCGTATTAAAACAAGGGGCTGATGAGCATATCGACTACCATGCAACTTCTTTTGAAAAAGTACTCAGGGATTTAGACTTTGTTCTTGAATCCATTGGAGGCAAAAACTTTCAAAAATCAGTACAGGTATTAAAACCATTTGGAACCATTGTCACATTACCGTCAGGACATACGGAAGATGACGAATTGAGAGCCCGTGAAAAAAAACTACATGCCTGTTATTTTATGTCTGTCTATTCCGATGGGATCGATATGAAGCAGATTGCGTCCTTACTGGGAGCAGGTATATTGAAACCTTATGTCTCCCATGTATTTGAATTTGAAGAAATGGCTAAGGCACATCAGCAAATTGAAACCGGGCGGACGGTTGGGAAAGTGGTGGTGAGGTTTTAAAAAATCTGTGCAGGAAATGAGAGTGGTTTTGGGAGATCATTTATTTTAATTATTCCTAAAGTAACCGGACAAACAGATGATAACAATTTTAGGTCGTATTTCATTTGTTGTATGATCATTTGTGAAAAGAATTATTTTTGCCATACTTCAATTGATTCTATACAATGAAACGATTTTACTTTCTGATCACAGGCCTTCTTATCCTTATTTCATATCAATGCCAATGCACAGACCGATAGTTTAAAAAATTATATCGTCAGTGCTCTTGGCCTTCTGAAGGTCAAATCTGTCAATAAACATCGGATCACCTGGAATTCGCCGTATATGTTCACTTGTCCGGTATCATTTAAGTATTAGATTTAAAGCTTTTTTTTGAATATAATAAAATTTTCATATTATTTTTTTTAAAAATTGATTTATAAGTATATACGTGTGGTATGTAGACGTAAAATGAGTAAAAAAATCAATGTTTTTCGAAATTTTGTGAGTATTTTTGGCGGGACTTAAATATAAAATAAACCCCAAGTACTTATTCATTTTATGATCTTAATTGTTGATGATAACCAAAGCAATCTTTATTCATTGAAAAAACTGCTGGAATCTAAAGATTTTCAGGTAGATACAGCCAGTTCCGGAGAAGAAGCATTAGGAAAGGCCATAAAAAATAATTATGCATTGATTATTTTGGATGTGCAGATGCCGGGCATGGATGGATTTGAAGTCGCAGAAACATTAGCTGATTATAGCAAAACAAAAGAAGTTCCCATTATATTTTTATCCGCAGTCAATACCGAAAAGAAGTTTATAACCCGCGGATATGCCTCAGGAGGAAAAGACTACGTCACAAAACCGGTAGACCCTGAAATTCTGTTGCTTAAAGTGAAAACTTTTTACAGTCTTCAGGAGCAGAATCTTGCCATGAAAAAGACACAGCAGAGTCTGGAACTGGAAGTTAAAGGAAGACGCGAATCACAGGTAACCATGAAATCCCAGATCGATCACTTTCAGCTCATGCTTGAGTCACTTCCGCAGATTGCATTTACACTCAATGAAGATGGGAATATAGAATTTGTCAACTGCAAGTGGTATCAATACTCGGATACAGATGTGGATTTTCCCGAAGTGCATCCCGATGACCTTAATATCAGAGAAGAATTTAACCGCTGCCGCAAAAAGAGCCAGGCACTCGAGCTCGAGGCCAGGATAAAGAAGGTGGATTCCGGAGAATACAGATATCATCTCCTGCGAATAACCCCGGTGAATGACGGAAATGTAATAAAAAACTGGGTAGGAACCTTTACCGATATTGATGATCAGAAAAAAGTAGAAAAAGAAAAAGATGAATTCCTGAGTATTGCCAGTCATGAGCTGAAAACACCTTTGACCAGTATAAAAGCTTATGTCCAGCTTTTGGACCGTAAATTAAAACTAGATAAGCAAAGTGCTGAAGCAGGCTTTATGAACAAGGTCCAGGACCAGATCGAAAAACTGAATAACCTGATTACTGATCTGCTGGACGTTTCCAAAATAGAAAACGGAAAGCTTAAAATCAACAAAAAGCCAACCAGCCTTGAAAACATTATAAGCAATGCGGTTGAAACCATTATCCAGACCCATGACGAAAATAAAGTCAAGATAAAACGGCATGGTATAAATCCGGATATACTGATTCCTTTAGATGAGGTACGCATAGAACAGGTTCTCATTAACTTCCTTACCAACGCCATCAAATATTCTCCTCAGAATAATCAGATTATAGTCACTACGTTTGTAGACCAAGAAAAGCAGGAGGTAAAAGTAAGTGTCACAGATTTCGGAATAGGAATTCCGGACTTTAAACAGGACGCCGTATTCCGCAAATTTTACCGTGTAGAAGAATCCTCACTGCAGTTTCAGGGAATGGGTATCGGATTGTTCATCTGTTCAGAAATCATCAAACAGCACCACGGAACCATAGGAGTATCCAGTAAAGTAGAAGAAGGTTCTACTTTCTATTTCACTTTACCTTTAAACTAAATTTCTCATGCCTAAAAAAATAATCAGAAATCTTCAGTTTGGGGTCGGGTTATCTTTGCTGATCCTGATTGCGAGTTCAGTTGCATCTTATCTGAGCATTCAGAAACAGATGGATCATCGTGAAAGCCTTTCCCAAAGTAGAAGATCCATAACGGCCGTAAAAGACGTTCTTGTTGCCCTGCTGGATGCCGAAACCGGAAACAGAGGTTATCAGCTTACAGGAAGAGAAAATTTCCTGGAACCCTACAACCGCAGTTTAAGCGAATTTTCTAAAGCGATAGAACGGGCAAAATCTTTAGATATCTCAGATCCAAAACAGCAGCAGCGTTTAAATGACCTGGAAAAAAATGTTAACAATAATATTGACAATTTAAAGCAGTTTGTCCACAACAGACGGAATGGTATTATAATGACCCAGCAGCAGATCCTGTTGAGCAAAAGCTATATGGACAAATGCCGCCAGATCGTCCGCGATTTTGTACAGTATGAAGAAAGCCAGCTCGAAATTAAAAATAAAGATCTCAACCGCTCATCCGGTACAACTGTTATGTTTATTATTGTTTCGGCAATATCAGCAGTAATTGTTACCCTGTTTTTTTATATTAAGCTGAGAGCAGATCTGATCCGGAGAGATAAATTAGAAAAAGAATTAAGATCAAAAGATCTGGAAATAAGCAGACGTGTAAGTGCTGTTCAGCAGATAGCGAACAGGGTGGCCAATGGAGATTACAGCCAGAAAGCAGTAGATCATTCGCAGGATGATCTTGGAGATCTGGTAGATTCCCTGAACCATATGACCGATTCCCTGAAAAAGTCATTTGATCAGATCAATAAAAGTGACTGGCGTCAGAAAGGATTAGCCTTGCTCAATGAATCTCTGGTAGGCAATAAATCCGTGAAGGAAGTCTCTGATGTATCCTTAAACCAGCTTGTAGAATATAGTAAATGCATCAACGGTGCTTTATATCTGTTTGATGAAGGAATACTTAAGCTTAGTACAGCTTTCGGTCTGGAAAGTACAATGAAAAAAACTTTCGAACCGGGGGAAGGAATGGTTGGCCAGGCTTTTGCCAATGAAAAAATGCAGGTTTATAATAACCTTCGGGAAGATGATTTTGCCGTAAGCTTTGCCAGCAGCAGAATAAAAATTAACAGCATATTATTATTTCCGGTTCATGCAGACGGGCACTGTATCGGGATACTGGAATTAGGATCAACATCAGATTTTGATGAAGACAAAATTAATTATTTTGCTGAAAGCAGCCGCAATATCGGAATTGCTTTAAATGCTGCCAAAGGCCGCGAAAAAGAACAGCAGCTTCTGGAAGAAACCCAGGCTCAATCGGAAGAATTGCAGGTGCAACATGCCGAACTGGAAAATCTGAATACCGAACTGGAAGCCCAGACACAAAAGCTTCAGGCGTCTGAAGAAGAGTTGAAAGTACAGCAGGAAGAACTGATGCAGGCCAATGCCGAACTGGAAGAACGTTCAAGAATGCTTGAAGAAAAAAATCACCTGATTGCAGAAAGAAACAGCGAAATCCAGAAAAAAGTTGAAGAACTTGCCTTAAGCACCAAATATAAATCCGAATTTTTAGCCAATATGTCCCACGAACTGAGGACTCCGCTAAATTCAATTCTTCTCCTCTCAAGATTAATGGCCGAAAATCCTGATGAAAACCTGAATGAAGATCAAGTAGAATCTGCAAAAGTTATTCAGAGCTCCGGAAGCAGCCTTCTGACCCTTATTGACGAGATTCTTGACCTGGCTAAAATAGAATCAGGCAAAATGTCACTGGAATATCAGGATGTAGTGATTGACGATGTAGTGAAAGATCTGAAAAACTTATTCAATCCCGTTGTTCAGGAAAAGAAACTCGGATTTGATATTCAGATAACGAATGATGTCGAAAATACAATCGAGACCGACAGGCTTAGAGTAGACCAGGTATTGCGTAACCTTTTGTCAAATGCTTTGAAGTTTACATCAGAAGGAAGCATTACGCTGAACATCGCAAAAGATCCTAAAAATAAAAACTTTATTGTTTTCACTGTAAAAGATACCGGAATAGGAATCCCGGAAGAAAAGCAGGCTATTATTTTTGAAGCATTTCAGCAGGCGGACGGCTCTACACGCCGAAGATTTGGCGGGACCGGATTGGGATTATCCATAAGCCGTGAAATTGCCAGACTGCTTGGAGGAGAGTTAACCCTGAAAAGTAAAGTAAATGAAGGCAGCGAATTCAGTCTGATTATTCCTGTAAAAGCTGTGGCTGAAACAGTTCAGCCTGAAACCGACGTGCATTTGGTGGATATCATCCGTGAAGATGTTGAAGTGATTCAGAATATTTTAGAAGATACAGAATCCCAGCCAGCCTTACCGGTAGAAGTATTGCCTATTCCGGAAGCTATAGATGATGACCGGGATGCAATAACTGCACAGGATAAGGTAATTTTAATTGTTGAAGACGATATTCATTTTGCAAAAGCTTTACTCAAATATGCCCGTATGAATCAATACAAGGGGGTAGTAGTGGTAAGAGGGGATTACGCATTATCGGCAGCCGTTCAGTACCACCCACAGGCTATTTTGCTCGATGTTCAGCTACCGGTAAAAGATGGATGGCAGGTGATGGATGAGCTTAAATCCAATGCTTCAACCAGGCATATTCCGGTACATATGATGTCCGTATTGCAGCTTGAGAAAGAAAGTCTGATGAAAGGGGCCATTGATTTCATTAATAAGCCGATGGCACTCGATAAAATGACCGATGTTTTCAGAAAAATTGAAGAAGCTCTTCTGAAATCTCCTCAAAAGGTCCTAATTGTTGAAAACAATGCTAAACATGCCAGTGCACTGGCTTACTTCCTGAGTAATTTCAATATTTCCTTATCCGTAGAAAATAATGTGGAAGACAGCGTGAAAGCCCTGACGTCATCTCATGTGGATTGCGTCATCCTGGAAGCTTCAAAAGGGAATGAATACCAGATCATTGAATCTATCAAAAGTTATGAAGGACTGGAAAACCTGCCCATCATTATTTTTACAGAGCACAGTCTGTCCAAATCCGAAGAGCTTAAGATCAAGCAGTATGCAGATTCCATTGTCGTAAAAACCGCCCATTCTTACGAACGGATTTTAGATGAAGTAGGTTTGTTCCTGCATTTGGTGGAAGAAAAAAATAACTCTGTTGAAACAGCAAGAAACAAAGTTCTAGGATCATTGACTGAAGTGTTGAGCGGTAAAAAAATACTGATTACCGATGATGATGTCCGTAATATATTCTCTCTGACCAAGGCTTTAGAAAAATATAAAGTTGAGGTAGTTGTGGCTATGGATGGAAAACATGCCCTGCAGCAGATTAAAGAACATAAAGATATAGACGTTATTTTAATGGATATGATGATGCCTGAAATGGATGGCTATGAAACCATAAAAGAAATCAGAAAAATGCCGGCCCTTACAAGACTTCCTATTATCGCCATTACAGCAAAATCTATGATTGGAGACCGTGAAAAATGTATCGAGGCCGGAGCCTCAGATTATATATCGAAACCTGTGGATATTGATCAGTTATTATCCTTACTGCGTGTCTGGTTATATGAAAGTTAAATGATGAATAAGAAAATTTTAATTGTGGACGATGATCCACGTAATATATTTGCACTCAAACTCACCCTGAAATCCCGTGGATATCAGATTGAAAGCTGTATCAGCGCTCAGATAGCTATTCAGATTTTAAAAGAAAATGAAATAGATATTGTCCTTATGGATATGATGATGCCTGAAATGGACGGTTATGAAGCCATAAAGATGATCAGAAATACGCCGTCTATCAGTCAGATTCCTGTAATCGCTGTTACAGCACAGGCAATGCCGGAAGACCGTCAGAAATGTCTTGATGCCGGAGCTCAGGATTACGTATCAAAACCGATTGATGTAGACCAGCTGATCGCAGCCATAGAAAAGCTTCCATAAAATGTTAGAGCCCAGTATTGTAAAAGATGAAGAAGTAGAATACCTCATAAAAGATGTTTATGAGATGTACGGCTATGACTTCTCAGAGTATAGCAGAGCTTCTTTTAAGCGTCGGGTAAACCGCATCTG
Source organism: Chryseobacterium sp. 22532 (assembly GCF_052044665.1). Classification (NCBI taxonomy): domain Bacteria; kingdom Pseudomonadati; phylum Bacteroidota; class Flavobacteriia; order Flavobacteriales; family Weeksellaceae; genus Chryseobacterium; species Chryseobacterium sp. 22532. Next base: position 7,983 of record NZ_JBQENJ010000003.1, on the reverse strand, counting down.
CTTGATTGACAGATTTACCAGCTTTGCAGAGCTCAGGTATACCATTCTTAATGATCCGGAATACCTGAAGCGCTTTGTAGAAGAAATAACGGTGAATGTTACAGAAATGTTCCGCGATCCCCATTTCTTTAAAGCTCTCAGAGAAAAGATCTTACCACAGCTCGGGACCTATCCGCTGATCAGGATTTGGGTAGCAGGCTGCTCTACCGGTGAAGAAGCCTATTCCATGGCTATACTGCTTAAAGAAGCCAATCTTTACCATAAGTCACTGATATATGGTACAGATCTTAATCCGTCCGTTTTGGAAACTGCGCGTTCAGGCGTTTTCCCTTTGCAGCAGATGAAAACCTATTCGGAGAATTACATTTTATCCGGGGGCAAAAAAGATTTTTCAGATTATTATACCGCGAACTATGACAGTGTGAGATTTGATAAAAGTTTACAGGAAAAATTAATTCTATCTACTCATAACCTGGTTTCGGACAGCTCTTTTAACAGTTTTCAGCTCATCATCTGCAGAAATGTACTGATCTATTTTGACAGAGGACTGCAGGAGCGTGTCTTTAAACTTTTTGATAACAGTCTTGAAAATTTAGGCTATCTCGCACTGGGAGCAAAAGAAACCCTTAGATTTTCCAAACTTGACAGGAATTACCATCAGGTAGATGACCAGCGCATCTGGAAGAAAACAGAGCATATGTAAAACATGATCATGGAAACAGAAAACACAAAAACAGAATTAGTGGTCATAGGAGGGTCCGCAGGAAGTCTGCAGGTCATTCTTGAAATGCTTAAAAAATTGAAAGATAAGCTCAGTTTCCCTATTGTTCTGATACTGCACCGTAAGGCTTATTCAACCAATATCCTGCAGACGCTGCTGCAGCAGTTCATTTCCATTGAAGTGGTGGAAGTGGATGATAAAACAGAAATTCAGAATAATAAAGTATATGTAGTTCCTGCAGATTATCACCTTCTGTTCGAGAACAAAAATATGATGTCACTGGATTTTTCAGAGAAAATGAACTATTCGCGGCCATCCATCGATGTAACCTTCAAATCTGCTGCGGAAGTGTATGGTAAAAACCTGGTGGGCGTTCTGCTGTCAGGAGCCAATGCTGATGGAGTGGAAGGTTTGGGATTTATCAAAAAAAATGAAGGAAAAGTCTGGATTCAGGAACCGGAGACGGCCGAGGTAGAGTATATGCCTAAGCATGCGCTGCAGGAAGTTGCCTATGATTTAATCATTACACCGGATAATCTGGCAGACTATATCAATCAATTATAAAAATACAGTATAACAACCCTAAGATTTAAATAGAAAGAATATGAGCGCAAAGAAGATTTTGATTTTTGATGATGATACCACTATTTTAGAGATCATTACCATCATTTTTGAAGAGAATGGATATCAGGTCGAAATTTCAGAAACATCTCATGATATTTTGGAAAAAGTTTCGCAGTTTCAGCCAGATGTTATTCTCATGGATAACTGGATTCCGAAAATTGGAGGAGTTCAGGCAACCCAGCTTCTGAAAAGTCATGAAGAGTTCAGGTCAATCCCGGTTATTTATGTAACAGCCAACAATGACATTGTGAGGCTGGCACAGGAAGCTCAGGCTGATGATTATGTGGCTAAGCCATTCAACCTTGATGATCTGGAAGAAAAAGTAGCTAAATATTTACAGCAATAAATAAACTAAACTAGTAGGAATCGTATAAAATGCGATAATATTAGAATTATAGAATAATCCTTACTTCATCTGTAAGGATTTTTTTTGTTTAAATAATTCTTTTGACTGGCAGATACCTTATTTCCTCAAAATGTTTGATTTTTTCACGGATAAAGTCAACAGTGCAATTTCCGTTATTGATTTCAGTAATCAGTGCGGTTAAAAATAATTTCAGTTTAGGATAAAGTAGTATTTTGTTTGTAAATGTAGAAGCAATGATGGTCTTTTTAGATACGATATTCTGTGTAAAGGTATATTCACCTTCCAAATCAACGGTTGAGTAAAACTGGTGTGTTATACTGATAGATAAATACCGGTGTATCAGTTCTATATTTTGTAACATGTTTTCCATCTGGTGTATTTATATGATATACAATAATATTTATGCCACAATTGTTTTTTAATGATTTTTTTATTGATAATCAGCTGCAACGAAGATGATCATTGGATATTTTAAAATAAATATTATCTTGCTGTTCATAGAGAATTGTAGACCAATAAATTATACCTGCTTTTAACATGTTGAAAGATATCATTGCCAAAAATCTCACCGTTATTTTTTGTGGAATCAATCCCGGTTTAAAATCTGCTGAAAAAGGATACCATTTTTCCGGAAAGAGCAACCGGTTCTGGAAAGTGATGCACCAGGCAGGATTTACTCCGTACCAGATCGAAGCTGAAAATGATCGAAGTATTTTAGATTTCGGATATGGGCTTACTACTGCTGTAGCAAGAGCAACATCCCGTGCCGATGAGCTTTCAAAAGAGGAGTTCGACGGCTCCCTGGAATTTTTTAAAACAAAAATGACGGAATTTCAGCCAAAATATATTGTATTTCTCGGTAAGGCAGCGTATAAGTATTTTTCAGGAAAAAAAGAAATTCCATGGGGTTCACAACCCGAAGATTTTTGTGGATGCCGGGTTTGGGTCTTACCGAATACAAGTGGTTTGAACCGCGGATTTAGTTTAGAGGATCTTGTCCAGGCATATGGAGAGTTGTACAGAGAGATTCATAAGAACTTTTTGTAAAACTTGCTGTATGTAAAATGAAAAACAGAATCTTCCTATCAATTTTTGAAATGTATTTAAGAGATTCCCTATTTTTGCCAAAATCCAATATTCATGAAGAATGTCCTGAGCTGGATATTAATTACATTTCTTACGGTGTCTCTTTTGAATAACTGTTTCAGCAATAGTGTTCAAAAGGAAATCAGGGAAAAATCCTCATTCCTTGCTGAACTGAGGAAATTATATTCTTCCGGAGACCCTTCAAAATGGCCAAAACCAATTCTGGATCCGCAAGCTGTACCTTATTTTTCTGAAATAGGACATCTGCCTGAAATTCAGTTTCCTGAGGATAATCCCTATTCTGAAGATAAAGCTTTGCTGGGAAAAACACTTTTCTACGACCCGCGGCTTTCCCAATCCAATCAGATTGCATGCGCTTCCTGCCATGATCCTGAACTGGGATGGTGTGATAACCGGACCTTCTCTTTTGGGCACGACAGGCAGCTTGGTACCAGAAATGCAATGAGCATCCTGAATGTAGCTTATGCGCGGTCATTATTTTGGGACGGCCGCGCTGCATCCCTTGAAGAACAGTCCGAAATGCCGATTCGTGATGAAAGAGAAATGAACGGGCACATTGATCTCGCAGCCGGAAAAATTGCAAAGATTAAAGGCTATGAAATATTATTTGAAAAAGCATTTGGAGATAAAATGGTTTCAAAGGACAGGATTTCCAAGGCAATAGCGGCTTTTGAAAGAACTATAAAGAGCGGAACTTCTAAATTTGATCAGTTCATTGATGGGAAAGCAGATGTCTATTCTGATAATGAACTGATGGGGCTGCATCTTTTCCGGACCAAAGCCCAGTGCATGAACTGCCACAGCTCCGGTTATTTTTCCAACAATCAGTTTGAAAATGTAGGAACTTCTTCATTGGGATCGAAAGAAGAAGATCTGGGCCGGTATCTGGTGACCAAAAACCCGGAAGATGCCGGGAAATTCCGCGTACCCGGACTGCGTGAAGTCGCGAGAACAGGACCATGGATGCATAACGGCTCTATGGCCACCCTTACGGAGGTGATCCAGTTTTATAGCAGAGGAAACCCTGAACATTCCCAAAAACGGTCAACAGTTCATCAGGGAATAGCACTTACTTCTGAAAAATCAGGTTTTGTAAGGCTACTGGATCTTACGGATGAAGAAATTACTCAACTGGAAGCATTTCTAAGGACTTTATCCACAAAGCCGGAAAGAGTGCTGCCTCCTGCATTACCCAGGTAAAATACTTCTCGCATAATCAGTAATTAGCGTTTTATTGGCTCAGGATGTCAAGCTTTTTTGCTACATTTATATACCCATAATCCTCAATAATGATCCACTTATGAATATTGAACTTTTTTCAAAAAATGCTTTAGTAGGAGCTGCTACCCAGGGAATCGGTGCAGGAATAGCATTGGAGCTGGCCAAATGCGGAGCTAACGTAACTGTAATGGCCCGCAATGAAGCAAAACTTAAAAAGATGGTATCTTCATTGCCTGTAATCAATTCCGGTCAGAAGCATCAGTATCTGGTAGCTGATTTTTCTAATTTTGAAGAATACAGAAGGATTATTTCCGAATATTTCAGCAATAACTCTATAGATATCCTGGTTAACAATACCAATGGCCCGGAACCGGGGCTGGCACAGGATAAAAATGTAGACGACTATCAAAAAGCATTTGATCTGCTTTTTAAAACGGTTTGTGAGACAACTCTACTGGCTTTGCCACATATGATCAAACAGAAAAATGGGCGTATCATCAATGTTTCTTCATTATCTGTCAAAGAGCCGATCAATAATTTATCCCTTTCCAACTCCATCCGTTCAGCCGTGATTGCCTGGGCAAAAACATTATCCAATGAAGTGGCACAGCATCAGATTACGATCAACAATATTTTGACAGGATATTTTGATACGGAGCGTATTCAGAATCTGATCAGTCACGAGTCGCAGCAGACAGGCAAATCTCAGGAAGAAATAAAAAAAGCCAGAGAAAATAAAATTCCGATGAAAAGACTGGGTAAAACCGAAGAATATGGTCATCTGGCTGCTTTTCTGGCATCGGAATATTCATCTTATCTTACCGGAGCCAGTATTCCTTTAGATGGAGGACTGAATAATACCTATTAATTCTCAGGAAGATATTCAGCTAAAAAACGTACTAAAATTCACTGAAAACGTTTATCATTAAGGGATTATTCTTTTTTGATTCCACGATTTTTTGTAGTTTCACCACTTTAAGAAAACACCATCACAATTTTTTATGAAAAGGAACTTTATCAACCAAAAAGAGCTGTCCGACAAATTTTGGAATATTGAGTATTCCGGAAAAGTACAGAAAATATCTTTTGGGAAAACCGGAACTAAAGGCCGGGAAACAGCTAAAGAATATGCCGATGAAAGCGAATGCATTCAGGAATCTGAAAAACTGATTGCTCAAAAAATAAAAAAAGGCTATACAGAAATTCAGGAAAATGATGAAATCCCACAAAAAGCGGAGCTTTCGGATAACGAAAAAGCCGATATTTATTTTTGGGAAGCCATTGACAAATCCAACAAATATAAAAAAGCCCACTGGAGTGAATATGATATTGATGAGCATATTGAGAACCTGACCGATTATTTGTCCAAATTTGGGAAAGACAGAATGATACTTTTTGAAAAAACGCTTCAGGAAAAACTAAGTGAGCTTTATACCGCTGAAATTGCAGAACTCTCAATCATTCTGGAGGGTGATTTTAAGAATGAAAATGGAATATATGTCTTTGATGATTATCTTTCTGATGATGGATTTATCTATTTCAGATGTTGGCTGCTGCTGAAGGGAAAAGACTTCTTTGAAGATATAAAAGCTGATATTCAGTCGTTCGTAAGCGGAAAATACAGTTTTAATATCGGAGACTGCTGGGCAGAAGGTCTGCTGTATGTTGCTGATGAGGCGTATGCCCAAAATCACGACGATGAAGAATCCATTATAAAAGACACCGTATACGAATTATATCCTGAAAACGATTACGACGGCATGGAACGCAGCATGAACCGGGAACCGAAAAGAGGAACGGATTTACAGAAAATGTATCCAAAGCTGGTAAAAGAAATTGGTGAGCTAAGAAGTAATTAACGTTAAAGTCTGACAAAAGCTATTAAAATTAATGACCCAATGAAAAACAAGGTTAAGATTTTGAGAGAGGGGAAGAATATGACCCAGGCCGAACTTGCCGAAAAGTCAGGCCTTTCATTACGGACGGTTCAGCGCATTGAAGCAGGAACTGTTCCTAAAGGATTTACCCTGAAAGCTATTGCCGGTATTCTGGAAACAGATCCTGAAAATCTGATCTCTGCAGATGAAGAAAAATCCTCTGTTGATAGAGCAAAATTAATTAATCTTTCTGCCCTGCTGGGACTTATTATTCCGTTTGGGGGAGTTATATTCCCTCTGATTTTAACTTACAAAACCGAAGATCCGGGCAGTAAAGAGCTTGGGAAAAATATAGTAAGCGTTCAAATCATTCTGGCAGTTGTTGTCTCTGTTTTAATGATCATAAGTCCGTTCATCCAGAAACTATTGGCAGTGAAAATTCCACTTTTTTTGGTCTTTTTAATTGCTTTTCTCTGTGCCAAACTGTTTGTAATTATTAAAAATGGTATCTGTTTAAATACAAAAAACGATTTGTGTATCAAATTGAAAACCAGTTTCTTATAGCTGTTGTCGTACAAATGGCGTAAACTTGTCATATTGTTTTTGCAGGAAAATCAAACGATAATGCTGAATCTTGCAGAAAAATTGAAGCATGAAAATCTTTAAGAAAATTGCATTATCGGTTGCCGTATGTACTGTCCTGTTATTATTGGGTGGTTACTTATATTTTGATAAAAAATTTACACCACCGGAAAACAATCTGGCTGTTTCAGGTATTGCACAAAATATAGGTATGCGATGGAACTCTGCCGAAGGAAATGCTCATGCGGCAGTTCTTCTTCCTGTACAATTCAAAGGTATTGACAGAACATTTTATATGCAGCTGGATTCCGGATCTCCAACGACGCTGTTTTACAAAAAATCCATAGAATCTCTCCGGGGAAAATTTCAGAATCAGATTCCGTCTCAAAAACAGGAAAACCAGATCTCACTGCAGTGCAGCATAGGAAATATGAGTATAACGTCTGACCGTTTTGAACTGTTAAATTATGGGAGGGCAATACATCCTGATAATACCGAAGCGGTTTATATCATTGGAACTATCGGAACAGATCTTTTGGAAAAGCGGATTATGATTCTGGATTTTAAAAACACGGTATGTTCATTTGTTGAGAATATAGATGAAAAAGGTTTTGAAGCCTTTGAATTTAAAAAGCGTAAAATATTGTTTCCTTCAGAACTGGGAAATCAAAATCTGAAACTGCTTTACGATTCAGGGACCAGTGGATATGAGCTTATTACCAACAGGGAAGAATGGGAAAAATACAGAATCTCAAACGGGAATGTCAAAAAAGAAAAAGGAAATTCCTGGGGAAATATTTTAACGGTTATTTCTGCACCTGCCGACCAAATAATCAAGATTGGAAACCGCAACCTTAAGCTTTCGGAAGTGACCTATATAGAAGGAACCTCAAAGATGCAGAACCTTTTAATGAAAACCTCCGGAATGCAGGGAATGATAGGGAATAAGCTTTTCCTGAATCATAAACTGACGGTAGACTGTAAAAACAGAAAATTCAGAGTTGAGTAATTTTTTTGGAGTACAATCTTAAATCTATTTAATGATATTAAGTTTTTTAATGACTATGTAATAATTCCCCAATCTGGGTTGTCTTACTATGTATTGAAACTACATAGTTTATGAAGAACTGGTCTTTTAAAAAATGGAACACTGTTTTAGGATGGGTGATTTTCGTTATCGCACTGATTACCTATTTCTCCACCATGGAACATTATCTTAGCTTCTGGGACTGCGGCGAGTATATTTCCTCAGCTGTAAAACTTGAAGTAACGCACGCTCCCGGAGCTGCTTTATTCCAGATTGTGGGAGCTATGGCCAGTATATTTGCATTGGGAAATGAACAGAATTATTCTATCGTAATTAATGCGATGTCTGCATTGTTCAGTGCGCTGACGATTTTATTTCTGTTCTGGACGATTACCCATTTTGTAAGACGGCTGCTGAACAAGGATTTTGATGAAATTACAAAACACCAGGAAATCTC
>NZ_JBQENJ010000002.1:612741-806738 GCF_052044665.1 Chryseobacterium sp. 22532 | reverse complement strand
TTATAATTTCTTGCATAGTATACCAGACATACCGCCGGAACTGCAAGCATCCCCATCATATGAACCCCTACTGAAAGCCCCAATACAAAGAAAATAAGGATGATCCATCTTTCGCTGTCTTTCGCCAGGTATTCATTTTCCCATTTGGTGATGAGCCAAACGAGTAAAGCAATAAACATAGAAGCCATAGAATATACCTCTCCTTCTACAGCAGAAAACCAGAATGTATCTGAGAATGTAAAGCATAATGCTCCTACAGCTCCTGCAAAAAGAATGGAGATTTCCTGGTGTTTTGTAATTTCATCAAAATCCTTGTTCAGCAGCCGTCTTACAAAATGGGTAATCGTCCAGAATAAAAATAAAATCGTCAGCGCACTGAACAATGCAGACATCGCATTAATTACGATAGAATAATTTTCACCTTTCCCTAAAGCAAAAATGGCTGCCACGGCACCCACAATCTGGAATAAAGCGGCTCCGGGAGCGTGCGTTACTTCAAGTTTTACAGCTGAGGAAATGTACTCGCCGCAGTCCCAGAAACTGAAATTGGGTTCTATGGTCGACAAGTACGTGAAAAATGCAATGACGAAAATCACCCATCCTAAAACGGTGTTCCATTGCCTAAAAGTCCAATTTTTCATAGTATTAAATCAATTACGCGAAAATAAGGCTTTTATACCATTCTGTGGTGTTTTTAACAAAATTTAAAAATTTTGGCGTAGTATTTGCGATTGTACTTCAGCTAAGATTGCAAATCAGAAAATAAATTTTGCTGAATCGCTGGCTTGAAATCAAACAAAAGTTTAGTAATTATTTATTTTTTTGTATTTTTGCGGTCAGATTTTTATTGAAAATAACAAATAATGAGTAATGTTTACGATAATATTCTTGGCCTAATAGGAAATACTCCTATGGTGAAGCTTAATACTGTTACAAAAGATATTCCTGCAACCGTTTATGCCAAGTTAGAATCATATAATCCTGGACATTCCACAAAAGATAGAATAGCACTTCATATTATAGAAAATGCTGAACAAAAAGGTTTATTAAAGGAAGATTCTGTAGTTGTAGAAACTACTTCAGGAAACACCGGATTTTCTATAGCGATGGTCTGTATTATTAAAGGATATAAATGTATTCTGGCGGTAAGCGACAAAACGAAGCCCGAAAAGATTGCCTATTTGAAAGCATTAGGGGCTACGGTATACATTTGTCCTGCCAACGTGGCTGCAGATGATCCCAGATCTTATTATGAAGTAGCTAAAAGAATAGCTTCAGAAACGCCAAATTCAGTTTACATCAATCAATATTTTAATGAATTGAATATTGATGCACACTACCAGACTACCGGTCCTGAAATTTGGGAGCAGACAGAAGGTAAGGTTACCCACCTCTTCGCCTGCACTGGAACGGGTGGAACATTGTCCGGTTCGGGTAAATTTTTAAAAGAAAAAAATCCGGATATCAAGATTATTGGTGTGGATGCTGATGGTTCTATCCTGAAGAGCTACCACGAAACAGGAGAAATCCATAAAGAAGATGTTCATCCTTATCAGATTGAAGGAATGGGGAAAAACCTGATCCCTGCTGCCCTGCTTTTTGATAAAGTAGATGAGTTTGTAAGGGTAAATGATGAAATGTCTGCCTACAGAACCCGAGAAATAGCCCTTAAAGAAGCTATTATGGGAGGATATACCACAGGAGCCGTAACCCAGGCGCTGATTCAGTATGCACAGTCTCACGAGCTTACCAAAGATGATATTATTGTCCTGATCTACCCTGATCACGGATCAAGGTATATTACTAAGGTATACAGTGACAAATGGATGGCCGAACAAGGTTTTGTAAATAACTGCGTACACAATTACGATGAAGTTTTCAAGACAGAATTCATTAAATAGATTTAAATAAACCACGATACAAATCAAGCCTTTTGTGTTTTACAGGAAAGGCTTTTTTACTTAAAATTACGATACAAAATGTTGGATATTTTTGAAAGAATAAAAGAAAATCCAGGACCTCTTGGACAGTTTGCAGATTACGGAGAAGGGTATTTCATTTTCCCGAGATTAGAAGGACCTATCGGCCCAAGAATGCAGTTTCAGGGAAAAGAAGTGATTTTCTGGAGTGCTAATGACTATTTAGGATTATGCAACCACCCCGAAGTGCTGGAAGCTGACGCTAAAGCCGCTGCAGAATATGGGATGTTCTATCCTATGGGAGCCAGGGCAATGTCCGGTGAAACAGAACAACACCTTCAGCTGGAAAGAGAACTGGCAGATTTTGTACAGAAAGAATCAGCATATTTATTGAATTTCGGCTACCAGGGAATGGTTTCTACTATAGATGCTTTAGTGAGCAGAAACGATGTGATCGTATATGATGTAGATTCGCATGCCTGTATTGTAGACGGTGTAAGACTTCACTCCGGAAAAAGATTTACCTACAGACATAATGATATTGAAAGTCTTGAAAAAAACCTTCAAAGAGCAACCAAAGTAGCGGAAGAAACCGGAGGTGGTATTCTTGTGATTACGGAAGGGGTTTTCGGAATGAGAGGTCAGCAGGGAAAACTTAAAGAGATCTGCGATCTTAAATCTAAATACAGCTTCAGACTTTTAGTAGATGATGCACACGGATTCGGGACTCTTGGAAAAACAGGAGCCGGAGCTGGTGAAGAGCAGGGATGCCAGGATCAGATTGATGTATACTTCTCTACTTTTGCTAAATCTATGGCTGGTTTCGGAGCTTTCCTTGCGGGAAATAAAGAAATCATTAGATACTTGAAATTCAACTTAAGATCTCAGATTTTTGCTAAATCTCTTACCATGCCAATGGTAATCGGAGGTTTAAAAAGACTGGAACTTTTAAGAACCAGACCGGAAATTAAAGCCAAGCTTTGGGAAAATGTAAATAAATTACAAAGCGGACTTAAAGAAAAAGGATTCAATATTGGAGATACAAACACCTGCGTAACACCAGTAATGATGCAGGGAACTCCGGTGGAAGCCACACTTCTTGTAAAAGATTTAAGAGAAAATTACAGGATTTTCACCTCTGTAGTGGTTTACCCGGTTATTCCGAAGGGAATGATCCTGTTGAGATTAATTCCTACCGCTTCCCATACGGATGCAGAAATTAATGAAACATTAGCTGCGTTTGAAGCCATTCATGATAAATTAGTAAGTGGTTACTATAAAGAGCAAGAACAAAAACTTCTGCAGGAGCAAGGTTTAAGTTTTAAGGCGATTTAATGAAAAGATAAAAACCACTGAAAATTTCAGTGGTTTTTTTATTACATATCCATCCTATCAAATTTGTGATTAAAAATGAAGTTCAAGGGTTATTTGTTAGGCATACTGTCGTCCGTCTCATTCGGGCTGATCCCTATTTTCATCCTGCCGCTGAAGCAGGCCCATTTCTCTATGGATATTACGCTGTTCTATAGATTTTTGTTTTCTGCCTTAATGGTTGGCGGATATCTGCTGTATTCCGGAGAAAGCTTCAGGATCAATAAAAAAGAAGCTCTTATCCTTGCTGTTCTGGGAGTCTGCTATGCCCTTTCTTCAGAATTTTTGTTCATTGGGTATGATTTTCTTACCCCGGGGATTGCCTCTACCGTCCTTTTTATTTATCCGGTTATTGTAGCTTTGATCATGTTTTTCTTTTATAGGGAAAAACTCACAAAACTTTCTATAATCTCTCTGTTTTTAGCTTTTGCAGGGGTTATTGTTTTATGCTTAAAAGAAAATGGCCTGGAGATCAATTTTGCAGGTCTTGGAATTGTGATGCTGAGCTCATTATTTTATGCGCTTTATATGGTGATCGTTAATAAATCTGATCTTAAAGTATCAGGATTCAAGCTCTCATTCTATTCCATGCTTTGTACTTCAGCATTTTTTATGGTAAAAGCTTCTGCTGAAGGTGAATCTTTTGCCATCCCTTCCGTATCCATTTTTTTAAATTTTATTCTTTTTGCTTTTCTCACCACCGTTATTTCAAGTCTGTGTTTGGTGTATGCTATAAAATATATCGGGTCCACGCCAACTGCTATTTTAGGAGCATTGGAACCTGTGGTTGCAGTGATGGTAAGTGTCTTCATGTTTCATGAAAAATTTACGGTAAATCTTCTCATCGGTATTACGCTTATCCTTTTAGGAGTAACCTTTAATGTTATTGCAGACAATAGAAAGTCGAAGCTCACTCAGCCCACATAAAGTGACTGGCTGACAATTAACTGTTCTATAACAATTTTTTATATTATATTTACTCAACAAACTGGTGAGCAAATACAATATGCGAATTATTCCGAAGATCGTTTTTTCTCTTATTACAAGAATATTTTTATGTACAGCTTTGTTGTTTTCGGAACCTGTATCATGGCAGTTTAGATTTCTATGCGTGATCATTTTTTGTATTCCCTGGATAAGATTTTTCATGAATGATTTTGACAGGAAAAATATTGATCTGTATCTTAGGTATAAGCTTCTGTTTCTTACCACCCCTGTTTTATATGCCCTTATCCTTTGGAAATTTTTTGAATGGTATCATTTCAGTTTAATTACCCAGTTAATTTTATTCCTTTTACCGGTAATAGTAAGTTTTTTTATTAAAACGAAAAGTAAAGTTATTTCAGGCAACACTCAGAACATCCTACAGACAATGAGTTACTATTGCATTCCGTTCTTTTTAGCGGTCAATATATCTTTTGATTTTTCCAAACCATCATCGAAAGAATATTTTATTACCGATAAAGCCAGTCCTATAGAAGAAAAATGGGATTCAGAAGGTTACTATAAAATTACGAACTATCAGTTTAAGGTTATTCCAAAAGAAAAAATGAATACTATTGAAGTTAAGAAATATAACATTCCTGCCAAATATAAAAACGATTATGAATATTTGAATTCATACTATTTAAAAGAATCTCCAAAACCTCTTACCATACATGTAAACCGTAGAACATATCATAAATTTGGAAAAGGAAATTATCTTGATATTGAAACCTACTCCGGATTATTTGGGATAGAATGGACCTATTATCATCGGAAACTTAAGCACTAATCACTAGGGTTTATAAAGAATTAAAAAATACTTTTAAACTTTCCTGCTTAGCTTTTTCATTTTAGATGAATTTAAAATAACTTTGCAAAAATTTCCTGTTTGAAAGATCTTCTTCTCATTACTCCGCCTTTTACTCAGCTCAATACTCCTTATCCGGCAACAGCTTATATAAAAGGCTTTCTGAATACCAAAAATATTTCCAGCTACCAAACCGATCTGGGACTTGATGTTATTTTGGAGTTATTTTCGAAAAATGGACTTGAGAAAATTTTCAGCACAAAAATCAATCATCAGGAACTCTCAGAAAATTCACAACGGATTTATGCATTACGGGAAGAGTATTTAAGAACAATAGATCAGGTGATTCCTTTTTTACAGGGAAAAACCCCTACACTGGCCAGACAGATCTGCAGTATGAATTTTCTGCCGGAAGCCTCCCGTTTCAACCAGCTGGATGATATGGATTTTGCATTTGGTAATATGGGGCTTCAGGATAAGGCGAAGCATCTGGCTACCCTATATTTAGAAGATCTTTCTGATTATATTATTGAAAATATTGATTCGGATTTCGGATTCAGCAGATATGCAGAACGTCTCGGAAAAAGTGCCAATTCTTTTGATGAGCTGTATTCAAAACTATCAAACAATCCAACCTTTATTGACAGCTTTACCCTTAAAATTCTTCAGGAAAAATTAGAATTAGTTCAACCAAAATTGGTATGCTTTTCAATCCCGTTTCCAGGAAATCTGTATGCCGGATTCAAATGTGCCCAGTTCATTAAAAAAAACTATCCCCACATTAAAACTGCGATGGGTGGCGGTTTCCCCAATACCGAATTGCGGGAAGTAAAAGATCAGAGAGTTTTTGAATTTTTTGATTTTATCACTCTTGATGATGGTGAGCTTCCTCTCGAGCTTCTTTACAACAACTTGCATATTTCAGAAGAAATCGCAGAGTACAAGAGAACATTTTTAATTGAAAATCAAGAGGTTACTTATAAAAATAATTCTAAAAGACACGATTATAAGCAGGCAGATATCGGTACACCAGATTATACAGACTTAAAATTAGACCAGTATATTTCAGTGATTGAAATTGCCAACCCAATGCACAGTTTATGGAGTGACGGAAGATGGAACAAACTGACCATGGCCCACGGATGCTACTGGGGAAAATGTACATTCTGCGATATTTCTCTGGACTATATCAAAATCTACGAGCCTATTTCTGCTAAAATTTTAGTGGACAGAATGGAGGAGCTCATTAAAACAACAGGTGAAACGGGATTCCATTTTGTGGATGAAGCTGCACCACCGGCATTGATGCGGGAAGTTGCATTGGAAATTCTTCGCAGAAATCTTGTGGTTACCTGGTGGACCAATATCCGGTTTGAGAAAAGTTTCACCCGTGATTTATGTTATCTGTTAAAGCTTTCGGGATGCGTTGCCGTTTCCGGAGGGCTGGAAGTGGCCAGCGACCGGTTGCTACAATTGATAGATAAAGGTATTTCTGTAGAGCAAGTTGCAAAGGTAACAAGAAATTTCACAGAAGCCGGAATCATGATTCACGCTTATCTGATGTATGGCTACCCTACTCAGACTGTCCAGGAAACAGTAGACTCTTTGGAAATGGTAAGGCAGATGTTTGAGATGGGAATTCTTCAAAGTGCTTTCTGGCATCAGTTTGCTATGACAGCGCATTCACCTGTCGGAATAAATCCTGAGGAATTTGGGGTGACTCCTCTGAAGCAGGAAATTCTGTTTGCCAACAATGATATTGATTTTAAGGATAAAACCGGAATCGATCACAGCCAGTTCAGCTTTGGATTGAAAAAATCTCTTTTTAATTATATGCACGGAATCAATTTTGAATTTCCGCTTCAGGAATGGTTTGATTTTAAAATTCCAAAAACAACAGTTCATCCTGATTATATTCATGACTGTCTTCTGGATGATGCTCAATTTGGCTTTAAAGGCAACTCAAAGGTTGTTTTCCTGACCAAAAACGTAATCGCTGAGAATCGCATAAAAAATAAAAAGAAATACTCCGGTGCATATACGCTTCTTACATTCCATTTAAAAACCAACATTGTAAAGATAGATCTGGAGCAGGATAAAGCAGAATGGCTGATGAAAGTGCTGGAAGAAAATTCTATAGAAAACCCTAAAAAAGTTACAGCTCAACAACTTAAGAATCAGTTTGAAGAAAATTTTGAAGATTTTGAATTATTCTGGTTTTCAAAACCTATACAGCAGCTTAAGGAAAATGGGGTGATTTTAAGTCTGTAATTTTTTAAAATTTATTAGAAAAAAATCCTGGAAATTAAATTCTCAGGATTTTTATCAATATTCAAAATCGATATTTTTTTATTTTTCAGCATTTCCTTTTACAACGTCACCAACAATTACTTTTTCCTGGACTTTAATAAAATTCGGGTCCATAATTGCTATTCTTTCTGCAATGGCTTTATAAGTAGGAAATTTTAACAGAGAAGCCCTGCCGGATATTTCCCTGTAGATGGTAAAAATTTTTCCGTTAGCTGTTTTGATCTGCTTTGTTGTGGTAATATATTTTCCAATATATTTACTTTTAGCATCATATACCTCAATATCTATGAAGGTTTTATCGGTAATGGTATCTTCAGAACCAAAACTTACCGGAAGATTGGTAAAATATCCGACAGGAATGCCGTTGCTAATGATCTCTCCTACTTTATTAACCTCAATGTTGAGCTTATCAATTTTACTTCTGGTAGTATAGGCATCTTTGGTTTTGGTATCCAGCTTCCTTTTAGGGATATTTTTAAATATATCATCCAGGTTTTTAATATTGATTCCTTTATTATCAATAATCTTCAGACCTTTAATAGAAGTATAAACTGCTGATTTTTCCTCTCCGGAAAATGCTGACGGAGAAATATAGTCCATTTCTATTGTCTTATCCCTGTTGTAAACCCTGTTCAGTTTTATATAACTGTCTCTTACGGAATCCACTATACTTTTATCTACGAATTCTATGGTATACATCGGGGTCTCGTTCAGATCCATGAACGTATAGATACTGGATTTGTTGGAGATCTTGGCAACATGAACGCCATCAAGACTTATGATACCTCTTTTGGTTTTGAAATTTTGGGCATTACACAAAATTGCCAGAACGGTAAAGAATATGATTGTACTTTTCTTCATAGAATCAGACTTTTACACAACATAAAAAAAGTGTAACCAAAGTTACACTTTCTTGAAAATATATTTAGCTTTTCATTTAATTATTCACAAAGGATGATTCCTTTATCATGATTAAATTCTACAACACCGCTTTTGATAGGATAAGAAAAAACAGAGTCTTTCTCATTTTCTTTAGTAAAGTTTTTAGCATAAGCTTCACCCACTGAAGATGTGAAAAGCTTTACTTTACCTCCGATCAAAGAAGAAACAATTGCTGCGTGATTTTTCATAATGTGGAATTCACCACTTTTTCCCGGCAACAATACAGAGTCTACTTCTCCTTCAAAAACTACGTATTCTGGTGTTAAAATTTTTATATTCATATTTCTTAGATTAAAGAGAAAAGAGAAAAGAAAAAAGAAAGAGACCATGTCTTTGTTCTTTTTTCTTTATTCTATTTATCTAGTTAAGCGTTTTCAGCTAACATTTTTTGTCCAGCCTCGATAGCTTCCTCGATGGTTCCTTTTAAGTTGAACGCAGCTTCCGGTAAATGGTCTAGTTCACCATCCATAATCATGTTGAATCCTTTGATAGTATCTTTGATATCTACCAATGATCCCGGAATACCTGTAAACTGTTCAGCTACGTGGAAAGGCTGAGATAAGAATCTCTGAACTTTTCTGGCACGATAAACTACTGATTTATCTTCTTCAGAAAGTTCTTCCATACCAAGAATTGCGATAATATCCTGAAGCGCTTTGTATCTCTGAAGAATTTCTTTTACTCTCTGAGCGCAGTCATAATGTTCATCACCGATAATTTCCGGAGCAAGGATTCTTGACGTAGAAGCCAATGGATCCACTGCAGGATAAATACCCAATGAAGCAATTTTTCTGTCTAGTACCGTGGTTGCATCCAAGTGAGCAAACGTAGTTGCAGGAGCCGGGTCAGTTAAGTCATCCGCAGGTACGTAAACTGCCTGTACTGATGTAATTGAACCGTTTTTAGTAGAAGTAATTCTTTCCTGCATCGCTCCCATCTCAGAAGCAAGAGTCGGTTGGTAACCTACCGCTGACGGCATACGACCAAGAAGTGCAGATACTTCAGAACCAGCCTGTGTAAAACGGAAGATGTTATCTACGAAGAAAAGTACGTCTCTACCTTGTCCGCTTTCACCACCGTCTCTGTAGTACTCAGCCAATGTAAGACCAGAAAGTGCTACTCTGGCTCTTGCACCTGGCGGCTCGTTCATCTGTCCGAAAACGAATGCAGCTTTAGATTCTTTCATAGCTTCTAAGTCTACTTTAGAAAGATCCCAACCTCCGTTTTCCATAGAATGCATGAAATCATCACCATATTTAATAATTCCTGATTCAAGCATCTCTCTCAAAAGGTCATTTCCTTCTCTCGTTCTTTCACCTACTCCGGCAAAAACTGAAAGACCTCCGTGTCCTTTTGCAATATTGTTAATCAACTCCTGGATCAATACTGTTTTACCTACACCGGCACCACCGAACAATCCAATCTTACCCCCTTTTGCGTAAGGCTCAATAAGGTCGATTACTTTAATACCTGTAAATAAAACTTCTGCAGAAGTTGAAAGTTGATCAAATTTTGGAGCTGGTCTGTGAATTGGCAGACCACCTTCTTTAGAAATATTTTGAAGTCCGTCGATAGCATCCCCAACAACGTTGAATAGTCTTCCGTTCACAGCTTCACCAATTGGCATTGTAATAGGATTTCCGTATCCGATTACTTCTTGCCCTCTTTGAAGACCGTCTGTAGCATCCATTGCAATACATCTTACTGTATCTTCACCAATATGCTGCTCTACTTCTAAGACTACTTTTTCACCGTTTCCTTTTGTAATTTCTAACGCGTCATAAATACTTGGAATTGCTTCCACATCTGTGAAGACAACGTCGATTACCGGACCAATAATTTGAGAAATTTTACCTTTAATTTGGTTTGCCATTGCTAAATTTTTTCTTGGTGCAAATATAATGATTCTTCATAAACCTACAATTGGTAAAAAAAAGATTTTTATCATACTTTTTTGTTAATGTACCAATATAACAATTTACCAGTCTAGCAATTATTTCACCGCAAAAAATATTGGTACATTGTTATATTGATACATTGTTACATTATGTATATATTTGCAGTCAAATTTTTTCCGTTTTGAAAGTTTTCAAGAATTTTAAAGATTATTCCTCCCAAAAGCCTTTAGCATTGTCTCTGGGAATGTTTGACGGAGTACATCTCGGGCACAAAAGTATCATCGATGAACTGATTAATGTGGGTACAGAGAATAATCTGGAGACAGCGATCCTTACTTTCTGGCCGCATCCGCGTTTTGTTTTTAACCCGAATGAAGATCTTAAGCTTCTGAATACGCTGGATGAAAAGAAACAGCTGATCGAAAAATACGGAATCAATCATTTGTTCCTGAAAGAATTTGATGAAGAATTCAGAAACCTTACAGGTGAAGAATTTGTACGTCAGATCCTCATTGACAAACTGAATGTTAAATACCTTATTATTGGCTACGACCATTCATTCGGAAAAAATAAGAGCGGAAATTTCGAGCTTCTTCAAAAGCTTTCCAAAGAACTGGATTTTGTTGTTGAACAGATGGAAGCGATTAATATCCACGAAAACAATATCAGCTCCACGAAAGTACGCAATGCTCTTCTGACAGGAAATATTAAAGAAGCCAATGAAATGCTTGGTTACTCCTACTCTGTTTCCGGAACCGTTGTACACGGAAAAAAAATTGGAAGGACAATTGGCTATCCTACAGCTAACATTGATGCTGAATCTATTAAACTTCTGCCTAAAAAAGGAGCTTATATTGTAGAAACCGAAGTAAAAGGCCAGCAATATAAAGGAATGCTCAGCATTGGTACCAATCCTACTGTAAACGGAGAAAAATTAACCGTTGAAGTCTATATTCTTGATTTTGAAGGCGATATTTATAATGAAAAGATCACGGTAAGATTCAGGGATTTTCTTCATGACGAGATCAAATTCGAAGGCCTTGAAAAATTAATTGAGAGGTTGGATGAAGATAAAAGGCTGACCCGGGAGTTTCAATTCTAATTATTTATAATTTCTTCTTTTGCTTTTTTCGTTAATGAATTAAAAACCAATTCATAAGACTGATCTATTAACTTATAGATAAGGTCTCTTTTCAAACCATCAGCCATGACAGAATTCCAATGGGTTTTATTCATGTGAAATGCGCCTGTGATCTGCGGATGCTGTTCTCGGAGTTCTGCGCTCCATTCAGGGTCAGTTTTTACGTTGATGCTCAATGGCTGTCTTTCAAGTCCCATTAATAAAAACATTTTTGTCCCTACTTTCATCACAAGGGTTTCGTTATCAAAAGGAAACGTTTCTGTAACTCCTTTTTTAGCCAGGCAGTAATCTAAAATTTCGTTGGCATCCATGGATTTTATAAGTGATAATGATTATTGATATTAATTTCAAATGTAGTAAATTTAAGAAAGAAAATACCATCTATATAAATCACAAATATTATGAAAGCTTTGGTTATTGGCGCAACGGGCGCTACAGGAAAGGATCTGGTAAAACAGCTGCTCAGCGATAAAGAGTTTGAAGAAGTCGATATCTTTGTAAGAAAGCCTGTGGATATCCAGAATGACAAGCTGAAAGTTCATGTGGTTAATTTTGAAAAGCCGGAAGAATGGAAAGATAAAGTGAAGGGTGACATTGCATTCTCATGCTTAGGAACAACACTGAAAGATGCCGGAAGCAAAGAAGCCCAGAGAAAGGTAGATTTTGATTATCAGTATGAATTCGCCAAAGCAGCAAAGGAAAATGATGTGGAAGATTATATACTGGTTTCGGCATATGGAGCAAACCCCACATCTAAAATTTTCTATTCTAAAATGAAAGGTGAGCTGGAAGAGGCTGTGAAACAACTTCATTTTAATAAGATCACTATTTTTAAACCAGGAATGCTGGAAAGAAAAGATTCGGAAAGAACCAGAGAGGTTCTGGGTAGCAGAATTATAAAATTTGCCAATAAGCTGGGACTGCTGGAAAGTCAGAAACCGTTACCTACAGATATTTTAGCAAAAGCTATGATTAATTCATCCAAAATAAAAAGTAATGGTTATTCCAGTATTAAACTTGGGAATATTTTCTGTTTTGCAGAGAAAAGCAACGACTAGAAGCAGACAACTTGAATTATAAACGCTTCGACTCCGCTCAGCGTGACATTTCTAATACTATCTGTATTTTTCTAAGCTGTCACACTGAGCGGAGCCGAAGTGTTGTTTTTATAATTTATCTTACTTCAAATGCTTCGTGATAGCATCGTCTGTAGGTTTTGTAGTACTTATGAAAGTATCGATCAGCTTTCCGTTTTCATCGAGCAGGAATTTCGTGAAATTCCAAAGGATGGTAGTGTTTTTTACCCCGTTTAAATCTTTTTCCGTTAAATATTTAAAGATAGGAGCTGTATCATCTCCTTTTACAGAAACTTTAGCCGCCAAAGGAAAAGTTACTCCATAATTTTTCTGGCAGAAAGCACCGATCTCAGTATTGGTTCCGGGCTCCTGACCTCCGAAGTTATTGGCAGGAAAACCTACAATAACCAGTTTGTCTTTATATTCTTCATACAGCTTTTCAAGATCTGCATATTGTGGAGTAAATCCACATTCTGATGCTGTATTGACAATAAGGATCTTTTTTCCTTTAAAGTCTGCAAAGTTGATCTCTTTGCCGTCAAGGCTTTCAACTTTGAAATCATATATTGTTTTTCCCATAAGTTCTTTGGTTTTAGATTGAGAAATTTCACTTTTCTGATTGGTACAGCTCTGTAAAAATGCTACAAAAGAAAGCAGCCATAAGAAAATCTTTTTCATTCTTATAATTTTAGTTGGCAGTTTTGCCGCGGTTATTTTCCAAAATATAATGCCGAATATTTTAAATAGGCCTTATTTTCTTAATTAAAATTTAAATGTATTGGCAGGAAAAACTTTATTGACATCTATCCTGTTTAAGATCATAACGAAGTCTCCATCTTTTTTAGTACTTGAAGATTCAATTCTAAAAGGCATTGACAGATTTCCTACTTTCTTGTAATCGGCATATACCAACGTTTCATCTTTTTTGATTTCTTTTAAAAGCATATATGTTTTTACATCAAAGTAATAGATGTTCTTATTTACATTTTTGGTAAGCTCCACTTTGTGGCAGTAGATCTCACCTACTTTTTCTTTTCCTGCATATTTAGCATCAAAACCTTTATTTTCCCAGTCAATGAAATCATTATCAAAGCTTTCAGGTATGTATTCAGGGTATACCTGAAGTTTGTTGGCTGCATAATTCATTGCGTATCCTCTAGTACCGTCAAAACCTTCAATGGCTGTTTCCTTTCCACCGATACTGATCACCGTTTTGGTAAGATTGGGACGCTGCTGGTAAATTTTTATAGGGTATTCATCTTTAATCCCTAAAATCACTTTTCCCTGTAACAGTACTGAATTTAAAAGCTTCCAATTCGTTAATCCTCCGGACAGTTCAATATTTTTGTCTATAATTTCTTTTGCGGTCTGCGCAAAAGACAACTGCGAAAGTATCAGTACGAATACTAAAAGTAATTTCTTCATTAATCTTATTTATTTCAAATATAAGGGGAATTGCGCGAAAAAACAAAAGGTGATGAGCAATGCTTTCACCATCTATTCTCAAATTAATTTCCGTGCTTTTTCCAGATCTTCGGGAGTATCGATCCCCACTCCGATGAAATTGGTTTCTATTAACTTAATCTTCATCCCGTATTCCAGATAACGGATGCATTCTATTTTTTCTGATATTTCAAGTGGTTTCATTTCCAGTTTGGAGAACTGAAGTAAGGCATGTTTTCTGAAAGCATATACGCCAATATGCTTAAAATAGCTAATGTCATAAGAGATTTCCCTATGAAAAGGAATCACGGAACGGCTAAAATAAAGGGCAAAACCGTTGTTATCCGTAATAACTTTTACATTATTCGGGTTTTCAATTTCTTCTTTTTCTGTTAGTCTGATTTTTAATGAAGCCAGAGAAATTTCCTGGTTAACATCATCCTTGAAAACGTCGATAAGCTGTCTTAACGGCTCTAATTTAAGGAAAGGCTCATCGCCCTGAACATTAATCACAATATCGCAGTCGATGTTCTGTACGGCCTCCGCAATACGGTCGCTCCCGGTTTCATGCTGTCCGGTCATAACGGCTTTTCCACCATTTTTCACAATTTCATCAAAAATAATTTCAGAATCCGTAGCTACAAATACTTCATCAAACAGTCCCGTCTCGGCAACATTCTGATAGGTAGTCGTGATCACTGTTTTTTCACCTAACATCTGCATCAGCTTTGCCGGAAAACGGCTTGCTTCGTAACGGGCAGGAATGACAGCTATGATTTTCATTTATTATAAATTATGAGTTATGAATGATTAATTGATATAATTTGCTAAAAAGATAATTCCTAATGTTGAATAACTCAACAATTTGGTTTCCAGGAACGGCCTTTTTGGAAGTTTCATTAATAAAAACTAAATTTTTTCCGTATTTCTTATCTTCAAAAAATCGCTTCGACTACGCTCAGCGTGACACTTAATAATAACTTATACCGTGCCGTGTTAAGTGTAGCCGAAGCATATATATTTTTCTTAATTATTTTAAAGCATTCAAAGCATTTTCAAGCTTTGGTAGCATTACTTTGATCTCGTCAACCGCTAAACCTCCCACAGAAGCACGGAACCAAGGCTCAGATTTTGCCTCTCCGAATGCTGAGAATGGTACAAGAGCAACTCCGGCATCATTAATTAAGTAGAATACAAGGTCAGACGAATTTTCAATAACAGATCCGTCCGGTTTTGTTTTTCCGATATAATCTAATCTGATGGTAAGGTACAGAGCTCCCATTGGTTCAATACTTTCCACTGCCAATCCTTTTCCTTTTAAGTCCTGAATTCCACCGTGAAGAACTTTTAAGCTTTCTTCCAGTTTTCCTTTAAAATCTTCTACGAAAACATTTACATTGTCAGGGTTTTCAAAGAATTTCGCAGTAGCTTCCTGTTCAGGCTTCGGTGCCCAGGCTCCAACGTGCGTTAACAGAGCTTTCATTTTATCTAAAATATGAGACGGGCCGAATCCCCACCCTACACGTACTCCCGTTGCAGCAAGGCATTTGGAAATACCGTCGATATAAATGGTATATTCTTTTAATTCAGGAAAAAGAGAAACCGGATCTACGTGCTGTGCACCGAAAGTAAGATTAGAATAGATCTGATCATACATCAGGTATAATGGTTTTTCATCTTCTCCTCTTTTTCTGTTTTCTTCAAGAACCAATTCGCAGATAGCTGAAAGCTGCTCTTTTGTAAACATTGTTCCTGTAGGATTCAGCGGTGAACATAACGCTAAAAGAACTGCACCGCTTAAATGTGGTCTCAGATCATCTGCTGTAGGAAGGAAGTTGTTTTCAGGGGTAGTTTTCACCTCTACAGCCTCCGCAGAAGTAAGGTAAGCGTAATGGTTGTTGTTCCATGACGGTGTAGGATATACTACTTTATCACCTTCATCTACGATTGTTTTATACACCGCATAGATCAACGGTCTTGATCCGGCAGTAATTAAAATATCGTTCGGTGAATAATCCAGGTTCCATCTGTTTTTCAGGTCTTTAGAAACTTCTTTTCTTAAAGATAAAAGCCCGTTGGCCGGCGGATAATTTGTCAGATTATTCTGATATGCCTTCTGAATCTCTTCCTTCAGCAGTGCCGGGATAGGATAGAGATTAGAATTCAGGTCACCAATAGTAAGATTGGCAATTTCTGCTCCTTTTGCTTTTAAATCATTTACTTCATTACCAATTTTTACAATTTCAGAACCAATCAGGTTCGCCGCTAATTTTGAAACTTTCACTTTATTTTTATTTAAATTTACTAATAATCGTTTTCCACGTTCATTTTCTCACGAATCTGATCAACAGGTACCTGAGCATTAAAAAGAGCCAGAAATTCCTGAACCCTTTTTGCGGTATATGAATTAGGATATTTTTTTATAATCCTTTTATATTCATTCCTGTTTTCTTCGTATAATTTTCCGTCTGCTGTTTCATACGTTGGGGTATTGTCCATTCCGTACAGATAATCATGCAGGTAATTGTTGTAATCTTTTTTCACTGTTTTCAGGAGCTGGCTTTCGGGATATTTCTTCATAAAATTTTCCCAGAATATCAATCTTTCTCCCAGTTCTTTCCAACTAATGATCAATCCGGCATCCGCAGCATAGTTCTCTTTTGCTTCCATTGCCATCTGAGCAATGTAAGAATTGTAGTCCGGGGTTACCTTATTTTTAAATATGGTAAAATAATGATCAGGCACAGACCAGATTTCGGTGTAACCTTCTCCTACTTCCCTGAACTCCAATCCTTCTTTCTTAAACTGAGCTGCGAGCTTCTTTATATTTTCCGGAAACTTGTAGCTGTCGCTGCCGGAATCATAATAATTGACATATTTATCCAGAATATCGGTATGCAGTCTGCTCAGGCCTTCAATATATTTATTCCTTACTTCAACGTAATCTTCGTACACCTTATTATTCTGCTCCGGACTTCCGGCTGCTATTTCTCTTTCTGTTTTAGATTGATAATACTGAAGCGCTTTTATATAATCCTCCGTTGTATTTTTTGGAGAATAGGCTGTATCAACTGGTTTAAAAAGATCTTCTTTTATTTCTGTTTTGGCAACTGAATCATTAACTGCTTTTACTTCTGTCGTTTTAGAAACCTCTTTTTTGCAGGAAAAAACAAGTACAGAAAGCATACAGACCGCAAAACTCTTTTTTATCATTCCTACAAATTTAGTCCAGCTTCAGATCTTTTCTTACGTCCTCGATTTTTGCTTCTAATGATTTTAATTTATCTTTAAAGTCGGCTTCAGAAGTAACCGTATCTTTTACAGAAATATAAAATTTAATTTTCGGTTCTGTTCCTGAAGGCCTTACGCAGACTTTAGTTCCGTCCTGAGTATAATAAATGAGTACATTCGATTTCGGAATATCATTCATTACTTTGGTTTCATTCTTTGAAACGGAGAAACTGGTCTGTTCTTTAAAATCCTTCACTTCTTCTACCGGTGATCCTGCCAATTCTTTTGGTGGGTTTTCGCGGAAGTTTTTCATCATGTTCTGAATTTCTTCAGCTCCTTCTTTTCCTTTTCTGACAATATTGACCAAGCCTTCATAATACATTCCAAGATCCTGATAAATCTCGATCATGTATTGGTACATTGTTTTCCCGTTAGCCTTACACCATGCTGCAATTTCGCAGGCTAAAACAATACTTCCACAGGAATCCTTATCGCGGACAAAATCTCCGGTCATAAAACCGAAACTTTCTTCACCACCGCAAATGAATTTCTCTCGTCCTTCTGCCTCACGGATCATTTTTCCGATCCATTTAAATCCTGTAAGTCCAACTTTACAGTCAACTCCGAATTTCTTTGCAATATCAAAGAAAATATCTGAAGTCACGATCGTAGAACCAATAAATTCCTTCCCTGTAATCCTTCCCTGCTTTCTCCATTCATTTAAAATATAATAAGTAAGAATTGTATTCGTTTGATTACCATTCAGAAGCTGCATTTCGCCATCAAGGTTTCTTACGGCAATTCCTAATCTATCCCCATCCGGATCTGTTCCGATCACGATATCTGCATTGGTAATTCTTGCCAGATCCATAGCCATTTCAAGTGCTGCAGGTTCTTCTGGGTTCGGAGATTCTACCGTGGTAAAATTACCGCTCGGGATCATCTGTTCTTTTACAAGATCTATCTTTTTGAATCCTGCTTTTTCCAAAGCCTTTGGAACCGTAGTATAAGTTGTTCCGTGGATAGAGGTAAAAACAATATTTAAATTCTCTTTTCCTACATTCTGATAGGTTGAATTTTCAATACAGGCGTCAATATACACATCGTCCTGCTCTTCCCCGATCCATTCGATCAGGTCATCATTTCCGCTGAATTTAATTTCTTCGAATTTTACAGAATATACTTCATTGATAATTGCTTCATCATGTGGCGGAACAATCTGCGCACCATCATTCCAATATACTTTATAACCATTGTATTCAGGCGGATTATGTGATGCGGTTAATACAATTCCCCCGTTACATTTTTTGTCTCTTACAGTGAAAGACAATTCCGGGGTTGGTCTGTGATCTTTGAAAAGAAGCACTTTAATTCCATTTGCGGTTAAAACATCAGCAACCAGTTTCCCGAATTCTTTTGAATTATGGCGTACATCGTAAGCAATGGCCACCTTAATTTCTTCTCCTTTAAACTGTTGAAGCATATAATTAGCCAGCCCCTGTGTAGCCTGACCTAAAGTATATTTATTCAAGCGATTGGTTCCTACTCCCATGACACCTCTCATGCCTCCTGTTCCGAATTCCAGTTCTCTGTAGAAAGAATCCTCGAGATCCGGAGAATTGCTGTCAATTAAGGTTTGTACAGCATCTCTTGTTTCTTTATCGAATGTATCACTTAACCAAAGTTTCGCTTTTTCTAATGTTGTCATATGTGTATTTTGCTCTTTTATAGTTTTGTAAAGTTCCAGTTTTAAATTTAGCAGTTTTTCTAACCCTCCAAATTAATCCAATTTCTTATTTTCAACCTTGGTTGTCTTATCAATTTTGAATGCACGAATCGGGTTATTGTAGTAGATAAATTTTGCCGTGTTCTGAATATTTCCTTTTAAAGAATCTTTTACATTAACTTCTGCATAATTCCCATTTTTAGAATCGATATTCAGGTTCTCTATTTTCCAGTACGGCGCAATCAGACTTGCTGTGTCAGAGATCTTTATCACTGCGTTTTTGGTAAGTCCCAAAAAGTTGGCGCGGCTTCTGTTCTGCATTTCTACTTCTGCTCTTCTCGTGTTCACTGAACCCATAAAAGTAGCATAATTTTTTAAATTAAGCCTAAAATTATCGGTCTTAATTTCACTTGAAATATTCATTTCTACAGAATCTGCCACTGAAACTTTTTCAAGGTTATATTTTGAATAGATGGTCACGTTATAAAAATCCACCCCTTTTGTTCCTCTTTTTTCTTTGATAATAAGAGTCTTGTCTTTAACATCAACATCCAGATTACTGGCTACGTTTGGGTAAGTTTCGATCTCTACAAAATTTTTAGCCCCTCTGGCATAAAAGACACGAAATTTTCCTTCCAGGTCCAGGTTCACAAATTCTGAAACATCTACATCTTTCCTTTCAATATTTCCTTTCGGAGAAACTTTTCCACAGGAAACCGCCGCTACAAGTAAAAATGGGTATACTATTTTTTTCATATTCAAATTAAAGTATTCTATATAAAATCGCGATGATGACAAGGCTCTCTATTCCCATCAAAACATACAGTAATGATACTCTCCAAAGCAGACCAGGTTTTGGGTATGATTTTTCAAATGCATTCCAATACGTAACTGCCGGAAAGAGAATGAAAAGAATAAATGAAGCCTTCTCCAAAATACCGAAAATCTTCGCTGCGGGTTTCCACAGGCCTATAAGACTTACCATATCATTAAACAAAAATATGATTAAAATTCCTAACAGGCTTACTGTTCCGATGATAAAATGCTCGGCAATATTCAATTTCATTCTTTTGAAAATGAAATAGGCATTGGTCCCGAGTATGGGAATGATAACAAAAAGGATTGTTTTGGAGTATCGGGAGAAAAATTCAAAGATTTTTGAGCTTTCTTTCTGAATTTCGTTCGGATTCAAATCCAAATAAAAATGCATGGTTAAGACATTGAATCCAAACAAAATAAGCAGCAAAGAAAATAGATTATAGTACTTGATTCTTTTCCCTGAAATATAATCCATTGCCATTCTGCCGGGTCTAAATAAAACATGCTTCAGGCTCCGGAAAAACCTTTCTTCTATGTGCCAGATTGATCCCAAAATATCAGTTTTAATCAATGAACGAGGA
Organism: Chryseobacterium sp. 22532; assembly: GCF_052044665.1. Lineage (NCBI taxonomy): Bacteria > Pseudomonadati > Bacteroidota > Flavobacteriia > Flavobacteriales > Weeksellaceae > Chryseobacterium > Chryseobacterium sp. 22532. Next base: position 786,489 of record NZ_JBQENJ010000002.1, on the reverse strand, counting down.
GTTATTCTTGCTGTATCTGCCTTTTGCCCGCAATGAGAACAAAACTCATCGGAAATTTCATGACCACAATTCAGACAACTTTTTGGGTTCATTATAAAATTCTTACATTTTATTTTTTTCTGTAAAACCAGGTTTTCGGATACTTTCCTGCCGACAGCAATAAATAATTTTTGCTTAAGTAAGAAATATTCATTATAACAGTATCCAGAGCAGGATATTTCATCTTCAGTATTTTATTTTTTCTTTGATAACTTCCTTTTTCTTCCATTGAGGTAAAGGAACTGTCTTTATCGAAAGTCAAAGTTCCTGTTCCGTATCTGGAATTATTTTCTTTGGATTTTAAACTATCAATTTCAGTTACCACTCCATCATATAAATCTATGAATTCCCAGGAACCCAGAAGTTTTGATGATCCGCAGGAAGACAGTAAAAGAATAGAAAAACTTATTAAAATGAGTGTTACCGGCTTGTTTTGTGTTGCCAATTTTATAAATTACACACAAATATAAAGAAAAATAGCTTCGGAAATGCTTCTGCGATTGTGTTTTCTGCCAATATTTTATATTATCTGATTTGTTGAATTATATTGGCGTAATGGCTTGAGTTTTCGCAAGGGCGAGAGGGTTTTCACCTACTTTGTGCTGTCAAGGCACTAGGATTTATCTGCGATAAAATGGATTAATGCTCAAATAAACCCTGTTGAAAATCTTTGATTTCCTTGCGTCCTAACAATAAGGAATAATGTAAGGTCGCAAAGACATTTGTTCTTTCCAGTACAAAAAATGACATAAAAATCCCCGGATAGTTTAGATCTTCCCGGGGATTTTATTAGTTTAATGATGGTGTATTTAACGTATTAAATCACTTCATCAATATTATAATTCTTATGTTCCCTGTTGGTTCTGATGATCATTTCTCCTAAGAATCCGGCTATGAAAAGCAGAGTTCCCATAATCATCATTGTCAGAGCAATATAAAACCACGGATTGTTTGTAATCAAATGTCCGTAAATTCCTCTTGCTACATCGATCAGTTTTGAAATTCCTAACCAAAGTGCCGAAAGAAATCCCACGATAAACATCACAGTTCCCACCGCCCCGAAGAAATGCATGGGTCTTCCTCCGAATCGGCTTACAAACCAAAGGGTTACCAAATCCAGAAAACCTCTGATAAATCTTTCGGTTCCGAATTTTGAAGTTCCGTAAGGTCTTGCCTGATGCTGAACCTCTTTTTCGGTAATTCTTCTGAATCCGGCATTGGCTGCTAAAACAGGAATATAACGGTGCATATCTCCATACACATCGATGGATTTTACAACCTGCTTTTTATAGGCTTTCAGACCACAATTGAAATCATGAAGATAGACTCCCGACACTTTTCGTGCTGCTGCATTGAACAGTTTTGACGGAACATTTTTCGTCATTACGTTATCAAAGCGTTTCTTTTTCCAGCCTGAAACAATATCGTAATTATCTTCAGTGACCATTTTATAAAGTTCAGGAATTTCTTCGGGAAAATCCTGTAAATCGGCATCCATGGTAATCACTACTTCTCCGTTCGTTCTTTCAAAAGCAGCATGAAGAGCCTGAGATTTTCCATAATTCCTGGAAAACTTTATTGCATGGATCTGGGGATGCTGAACCTTCATATTTTCAATGATGCTCCACGACAGATCGGTACTTCCGTCATCTACAAACCAGATTTCATAGGATAAGCCGTTGGAATAACAGACATTATCAATCCTTGAAAAAAGTTCTTCCAAAGAGTCCTCTTCGTTTAATAACGGAATAACTATAGATAAATTCATTTAATTTTAATAAAAATTATTCTTGATTTTCGGTTTCCTGGTATACGGATCTCGTTCTGAAAAACGCTCCAAAAAACACTGACAAAACTACGTAAAATATAAGAATTGCTGCAAAATATCCTGAAAAATGACTGGCAGTAAGCATATCTTTTCCTTTAATGGCTTCCGGAGAAAAACTTGGCAGCCTTTCCTTGTACTTTTTGTCTAATTCATCAATGTCTTTTTGATGTTTCAGGATTTTTCTTGCAGACTGATACTCAGTATCTAGTTCCGTTTTCTGTCTCTGCACATACTGGTAATTCAGCAGTTTTTTAGCATCAGTATCTACGAAATTAAGGAAAGCGTAAATGCTGAAAATAGAAAGAATTCCTCCGATAAACATCGGAATAAATGCTCTTGAGAACGCATCTTTAAAGCTTACGACTCTATTTTTGTTCCAGAAAGATTTTACGGACCAAAAAGCACCACCTGCATATAAAATAGGCAGAACAAATGCATTGATTTTCAGAGAGATGTCAAAATAATTGATACCTGAGAAAAAGTAATAGGCTACAAAAAAGATGATCATTGTAGCGATAAAAAGTATAATTCCTAATGTTGATGAACTTTTCGTCATGTTAGATTTTTTAGAAAAAGTTGAAAAATTATTGCCCTAAATTCCAGCTGTTTAGCTTTATTACTGCCTTTTTTCGACTAATTTTCTTTAATAATATTTTGAAGTTTATAAATTATTCCTACCTTTGCAACGGCAAGTCCTAAACAACCAGCTCCTGAGAACCCTCCAGGGTGGGAACACAGCAAAGGTAATTGGTCGTAGCGGTGTGATTTAGGTAGCTTGCCATTTTTTTGATTTAAGTTGAAGTAAGGTAATTGGAAGATTATCTTTTTTTGTTTCCATACTTTTCAGCATTTCCATTCTAATTTCCAGATTACCTTTCATTTTTATTTAAAATTCAAACTCCTCTCCCAGTTTAGGAAGAACAAGTTCTACATTTTTATCTGCAAAATGCTTCAATGCACTTTCATGGTTGATCTCAATGGCAGGGAATGTATCGAAATGGCATCCGATCACTTTTGGAGTTTTTAGTAATTCTGCTGCTGCAAAAGATGCTTTTCTTGGGCACATGGTGTAGTGGCTTCCGATGGGAAGGATAGACAGGTCAATATTCCCGAAAAGTCTTGGGAAAAGCTCCATATCAGCCATTACCCCGGTATCTCCGGCCAGATAAATGTTCTTACCTTCAGGAAGTCTGAAAATATATCCTACCGGAACGCCTCCATAGCTTCCATCCGGGAACGAACTTGTATGGTGAGCCGGTACCATGGAAATTTTAAGATCGCCGATTTTTGCCGATCCTCCTAAGTTCACATCGTCTTTGTTTTTTGCAGTTTTAAAATAAGCACAGACCTCAGGAACACCAATAATTGTTGCTTCCGGATGAAACTGTAACACTTCCTCTACATCAGCAATATGATCACCGTGAGCATGAGTCAATAAAATATAATCGATCTTCTGAGCCGATATATCAAAGCCGGATTCCGCTTTTTTGTAATTGTAAAAAGGATCGCTTAAAATTGTTTTGTCTTTGTATGTAAACAAAAAACAGTTTTGTCCTAAAAATTGTATTTTCATTTTTAATTTATTTTCTAATTATGTACATGAAACCGTTGAGTTGAAAAGAATTTGATACAACAATAAACTTGTTGGTATAATAATAAAAATCTGAAGAATTAAAAATTCTCTCTGCGGTTTTTTCTTTCCGATTAATAAAAGCAAAGCGAAAACTGCATTTGAAACAACAACGATGAAAATTAAAAGAGGAAGAAAGCTAATATCAGAAACCGATATATTACCCTGTGATTCATCAATAAGAGTATAAATAAGAAATAAAGCTAAAATAATTGATAAATAAGAAGTTATTTTTAAAGCTAAATTCATTGCATTTATTTTGATGGAAATTTATCCTCAATCAGATTCAGTTTGATTCTATGTTCAAGATATGCCTTACAGCCATCTAAAACAGTTGTAAAACCTCCCGTATTATCATTAATTACTTTTAAAAGGTCTTCACCCGTCTGGCTGAACCCATAGCTTTTAATAACAACTAGAATTCCTTTCTCCATTTGTTTGAATTCATAATCTACATGTACTGACGGATCTCCCCACTCTGTTTTTATCAGCTGGTTTGGAATAATCTGGTGAACTTTTACTTCAGATTTTGCGCCATACATTTCCCACTCCCAGGTAATCGTTTTACCCTCCTCCAATTTTCCGGTAGATTTTGTAAACCAGAAATTGGTAGTCACTTCAGGATTGATAAATGCCTCAAAGACATCTTCAATCGGTTTTCTGATAAGCATTTGAGCTTCAACATAGCTATTTGAACTCATAGTAATGGAAATTTATTTATTTAAAAAAATTAAGCCCAATTGCTGTAAGAACCGCCATGGTAAAGGTAAGGATACCCACCTGTTTCAAGAATGGATCCAAGTCTTTAGGCTCTTTTACAGACATGATTTTCCTTCTGAGCTTAGCAAATGGAATTAACAGGATCATTACAATGAAAACGTAATAGTTTTGAGACTGTATGAAACCATTTAATCCTAAAAATATAAGAATTAAGACTAAAGGAAGCTGTAACAGGACCATTTCGTAAATCATTGCATTTTTGAAACCTATCCTCAATGCAAAGCTGTTTTTCCCAGACAATCTGTCACTTTCTATATCTCTCATATTGTTAAGATTAAGAACAGCCATACTCATCATTCCTACTGCTGTTCCGGGTAATAGCATATCCCAGCTGAAAGTTTTTGTAAACAGAAAATAACTCCCGCAAACCGAAACTAAGCCAAAAAATACAAATACAAAAAGATCTCCCAATCCCATATATCCGTAAGGTTTTTTTCCAACTGTATAGCCGATTGCCGCCAGAATACAGGCTACTCCCAATCCTATGAAAATATAAAATTCATTCATATAATTGGGGATGAAAGCGATGTATAAGAGTGCAATTGTGGCAACAAAGGATAATGCAGAAAAAAGGATTACCGCATTTTTCATTTGCTTTGCCGTAATTTTTCCTGAAGCTACGGCTCTGGATTCTGCCTCATTTATTCTTTTGGCATCAGTTCCTTTTACGCCATCCCCATAGTCATTGGCATAGTTTGATAAAATCTGGTATAAAAGGGTTACCAGAATCGCCAGAGCAAAAATTTTCCAGTCCCAGGTACCTCCTTCTCCGTAAAGTCTCCATTTTGCAATGAAAGCTCCCATTATAATTCCGCTTAAGGAAAGCGGTAAAGTTCTTAGCCTTGCGGCTTTTATCCAATCCGACATAAATATTTAGATGTTAGATAGTAGAAGTTAGAAGTTAGATTTAAAACCATATAAGCTTACTATCTAATTTCTAACCTCTAACTTCTTATTTTAAGATATCCATTGATTTTCTCCGAAGTCTGGCTTTCTTTTTTCAAGGAATGCATTTCTTCCTTCCTGCGCTTCTTCTGTCATATATGCCAAACGGGTCGCTTCTCCTGCAAACACCTGTTGGCCAACCATTCCATCATCTGTCAGGTTCATTGCGAATTTCAGCATTCTGATAGAAGTTGGTGATTTTGCTAATATTTCCTGTGCCCATTCATAGGCTGTATCTTCTAATTCGGCATGTGGGATAACGGCATTAACCATTCCCATTTCTAAAGCTTCCTGAGCAGAATAGTTTCTTCCTAAAAAGAATATTTCACGGGCTTTTTTCTGACCAACCATTTTCGCCAGGTAAGCGGATCCGTATCCACCATCAAAACTCGTCACATCAGCATCGGTCTGTTTGAAGATAGCATGTTCTTTACTTGCCAGAGTAAGATCGCATACCACATGAAGTGAATGCCCTCCTCCTACTGCCCATCCCGGAACAACAGCGATCACTACTTTCGGCATAAAACGGATCAGACGCTGAACTTCAAGAATATTCAATCGGTGTCTTCCGTCTTCGCCTACATATCCCTGATGTCCTCTTGCTTTCTGGTCGCCTCCACTACAGAAAGCCCAACCACCATCTTTGGCACTTGGACCTTCTCCTGAAAGCAGGACAACCCCTATTGAAGAGTCTTCATAAGCGTCATAGAAAGCGTCATACAGTTCTGAAGTGGTCTTGGGTCTGAAGGCATTTCTTACTTCCGGTCTGTTGAAAGCAATTCTTGCTACCCCATTACATTTTTTATAGGTAATATCTTCGTATTCTTTGGCGGTTTTCCACTCAATCATCTTATAAAAATTTTTCCCAAAGATACGGAATTACAGAGAATTTTCAGGGTGAAATTTAACGATAATTAAGGTGAAAATAAAAGCATATTTCAGATCAAAAAATAAAAAACCGGAACATTTCTGCTCCGGTTTCATTTATAATTTAACTAAGAATTATTATTTTGCTTTTGCTTTAAGCTCAGCTTCCTTAGCTTTCAGATCTTTAATTTTATCTGTATTTTTTGTTACGATATAGATCTCTTTCAATGCAGTAAGGGCATCAAGATTTTCCGGTGCTGCTTTGTACCATCCTTCAGCATATGGAAGTGCCTTAGTAAATCTTTCTCTTCTTGCATCGATTAGTTTAGTCGCTTCTTCAGGCTTATCTTTTCTTGTTGCGTTAATCTGCTCTACAATTTTGGAATCGTCTCCAATTATTGTATAAACAAGGTTCTGATAGGCATTATCAAAGTCAGGTTTAATCTCGATAGCTTTCTTGAATGATGCAAGTGCATCCTCCACTGTTGCAGGATTTTTAGACTGCATTACTCCAAGGTTATACCAGTTGGTAGCATCGTTAGGGTTTTTAGCCAGCTGCTCTTTAAGTGCTCCGATGAATTTTTCCGTATTTCCAGAATCATAATAAGCTGTAGCCTGAGCTTCTTTAAGTTTGGCATTATTTGGATATTTTGCCAAACCTTTTTCAATAATTGTCAATGCTTCATTAGGCTTCTTTGCGTTCATAAGCAAAGTCGTTAATGTTTCATACAGTTCCGGCTCAACACTTGGTGTTTGCTCTGTTTTGAAATCTGAATAATCAGGATTCTTTTTCATAAGCTCCCAAGTAGCTTTGTCTAAATTCACTACCTGACCAGACTTTTTCTCTTTCGCAGTATACGTTGTCTGAACTCCTGTAAAACCTGAATTAATAAGATCTGTATATATTTTGATGGATTCGGTGCTGTTATTTGCCAAAGCATAGCTCAGACCTGCGTAATACATATATATCTTATCATCCTGGCCATTGGTCTTTAATAAGTTATAAACTTCTAAAAACTTAGGCGCGGCAACGGTATAATTTTTTGCATTATATGCATCCATTGCAGCTTTGTTCGCTTCCTGCAGCTTGGCATTTACATCGCCCTTCTGACCGAAAACGAAAGCAGAAGCTACGATTGCTATACCTAAAATGAGTTTCTTCATAATAACTATATTATATTAATTGTACGTTTTATTCTTCAGAATCAGAATTCTCATTTTCTCCGGCCGGGTTTTCTTTTTCAGCCTGTGGTTCTGTATTGTTTTCTTGGTTATCTGCTACAATTCCTGTCCCTTCTGCATTTTCTTCAGAGTCTTCTTCTGCTACCTCTTTATCCATTTCTACTTTTGCAATGGCTGCAATTTCGTCATTTTTCTTAAGGTTAATCATTTTTACTCCCTGAGTATTTCTTCCCATTACTCTCATTTCATCCATATTCATTCTGATGGCAACACCGGACTTATTGATGATCATCAATCCGTCTTCGTCTGTCACATTCTGAATAGCGATCAGATTTCCTGTTTTTTCGGTAATGTTCAGGGTAATAACTCCTTTTCCTCCTCTGTTGGTGATTCTGTAGTCTTCTACAGCAGTTCTTTTACCGTATCCCTTTTCAGAAACCACAAGAACTGTCTCTTTTTCTACATCATTCACAACAATCATACCAATTGCCTCATCATTATCGTCCATAGTGATACCACGTACCCCAATGGATCCTCTACCTACTTCTCTTACTTTTTCTTCAGGGAAACGGATACATTTACCATTTTTAGTTGCAATCATGATCTGAGAAGTACCATTGGTAAGGTATGCACCCAATAATTGGTCATTATCTCTGATCTCGATGGCATTAACCCCATTAACTCTTGGTCTTGAGTACGCTTCAAGAGAGGTTTTCTTAATGGTTCCATTCTTGGTCACCATCACTACACTCATTTGGTTTACGTATTCAGCGTCTTTCAGGTTATTGGTTCTGATATAGGCTTTGATCTTGTCATCCTGCTCAATGTTGATCAGGTTCTGTACTGCTCTTCCTTTGGATGTTTTTGACCCTTCAGGAATTTCAAATACTCTTAACCAGTAACATCTTCCTTTTTCTGTGAAAAACAGCATATACTGGTGGTTGGTCGCAGAAACAATATATTCAAGGAAATCTTCGTCCCTTGTAGTTGCTGCCCTGTTCCCTACACCACCTCTGCTCTGAATTTTGTATTCAGAAAGTGAGGTTCTCTTAACATATCCTGCGTGTGAAATGGTAAGAACTACGGCTTCATTCGGGATAATATCCTCAATAGACATTTCTCCTCCTGAATAGTCGATTGCAGTTCTTCTTTCGTCACCATATTTTTCTTTGATTTCAAGCAATTCTTCTTTGATGATCTCAAATCTTCTCGGTTCATTGGCTAAGATATCTTCCAGGTTCATGATCTCTTTCATGATCGTGTCATATTCATCACGGATCTTGTCAAGTTCCATTCCTGTAAGACGTGCCAGTCTTAGATCAAGAATAGCCTGAGCCTGAATGTCAGAAAGTTCAAATGCTTCGATCAAACCTTCTTTTGCCGCCTGAGGGTTAGCACTGTGACGGATAATAGAAATGGCTCTGTCTAAAGAATCCTGAGATCCTATCACTTTCATGAAACCTTCCAGGATGTGAGCTCTCTCTTTTGCTTTCTTAAGCTCGTACTGAGTTCTTCTCACAATCACTTCGTGTCTGTGCTCTACGAAATGGTGGATGATATCCTTTAAATTAAGCTGTTCCGGTCTTCCTTTAACCAGCGCAATATTATTAACGCTGAAAGAAGTCTGAAGTGCTGTATATTTATATAGTAAGTTTAGGACAACATTAGGAATAGCATCATTTTTCAGTTCGTAAACGACACGCAGACCGTTTCTGTCCGATTCGTCTCTGATCTCATGAATTCCTACAATCTTATCATCTTTTACGAGTTCCGCAGTTCTGGCGATCATATCAGCCTTGTTTACCTGGTATGGAACTTCAGTAACGATAATAGCATTTCTGTTTCCGATTTCTTCGAAATTCACTTTTGCTCTCAGCACTACTCTTCCTTTTCCTGTATGGAAAGCATCCCTTACTCCATCGTAACCGTATATAATACCTCCTGTAGGGAAATCCGGCGCTGTAATATGGTGCATTAATTCATCGATAGTAATCTCTCGGTTATCGATATAAGCACAGATTGCATCAATAGATTCTGATAGGTTGTGCGGTGCCATATTGGTCGCCATACCTACTGCAATCCCGGAAGTACCATTGACTAAAAGGTTAGGAACTTTTGTAGGCAGCACGGTAGGCTCCTGCATACTGTCGTCAAAGTTATTCTGAAAATCAACAGTTTCTTTGTCCAGATCTGAAAGAATCTCATCAGAAATCTTTTTCAGTCTTGCTTCGGTGTATCGCATTGCCGCAGGCGGGTCTCCGTCCATTGAACCGAAGTTACCCTGCCCATCCACCTGGGGATAACGCAAGCTCCATTCCTGAGCCATTCTCACCATTGCATCATATACTGAAGAGTCTCCATGCGGGTGATATTTACCCAAAACATCCCCAACGATTCTTGCAGATTTTAAATATTTTCTATTAGAAAAAACCCCTAATCCATACATACCGTAAAGTACTCTTCTATGAACGGGTTTCAGGCCGTCTCTTACGTCCGGCAACGCTCTTGAAACGATAACCGACATCGAATAATCGATATAAGACGATTTCATTTCATCAACAATGTTGATAGGAATCAGTCTTTCTCCTTCTTTTTGCATAAACAAATTTATTATAATGACAGTCAGACCTTTAGCTGTGCGTCTGAAAATTATTTATTTCCAATTTTTATTAACGGGCTAATTTACGAAATTTTTACCGATTTTTGCACTAGAATTTATCCACAAAATCTTAAAAATTCATAAAATATGAGCTTATTGAGTATAACTTTCCACTGTACGAAAAACAATATCGAAGAATGGGAAAATTATATTGATGAAACACTGGTGCTGATGGCGGAAAACCTTATGGATGTCAATAAATATATTCTTTCTGAAGTACACAGTGATTATATTGAAGAGGGGAAGAATTATAACTTGCTTCTGATGTTTGACAATGATGATCTCAGAGAGGATTTTATCAAAAGTGAAATGCTCAACATTTCGGAAAGAATTGAGAAAAAATTCGGAACGGAAATAATGATCTTTAATACATTCCTGAATCCAAAAAAATCAAGATTTTAATACAAATCAAAAGCCCTGAAAAATCAGGGCTTTTTTATTTTTCTTAATCTCTGTGTCGTTTGTGTCCTTTGTTTTTATGATGATGACCTCTGTTGTCATAATCATAATAATACACTCGTTTTTTCACCTGTCCCGGAGCATAGTATCGTGCACTTCCTCCATACACTTTTTTAGCTTGTCCCGGCGGGAGTCTCCTTACATGATGATCATGCACCACACATGATGTCATCATAAACATAACGGTTAACACCCCTACAATTTTCATTAAACCTTTCATATTTTCCACTTTTTCAAATTTCAATAGGGAGATAACAAGGTTAGTGCCAAAGTACACCGGAGCATTTTTGAAAGGGAAGCTTACGGGGTTTGAAAGCCAATATTTTTAGAACAAAAGTGATTTATTTAATTAAAACTGAAAGATTTAAAGAATTGTCCGGTTCTCTTTTATTTATTCTATACTGTCACTTCGCTTTTCGAACAGTACAACATCTTTCCACTGTCCGTTTAGCTTTCCAATTTTTTTTCTGACTCCCACGGTTCTGAACCCGTTTTTTTGGTGAAATCTTATAGAAGCTTCGTTTTCGGGAAAGATACTGGCCTGAAGAGTCCAGAAACCATGGCTTTCGCTGTCAAGAATCATCTTTTTCAGCAGAACTGATCCTAAGCCTTTCCCTTGATACGTATTGTCAAAATAAATGCTCACTTCAGCTACTCCTTTATAACATTCTCTTTTGCTTACCGGCTTCAAAGCGCACCACCCTACTATTTCATTGTTTTCATTCTCAAGTACCCAACGGCAATCGTTGAAATATTCCATATTCCATGCTTCGGCAGTAGGAACTTCTGTTTCAAAAGTGGATACCCCTCCGTCTAATCCCTGCTTATAAATTTCCAGCACTCTTTTTTCATCACCGGGAAGCATTTCTCTTAATTCGTAATTCATTCTATTTAATAGTATTTTCTTTTATTTTTTCTTTTGATTCTTGAATAGTGGGTCTGCTTTTCTTTCTCATCTTCTGAAATAACGCTTATATTACCATCAACTTCAAGAATAGAAAGCTTAACATCTCTTATTTTCTCCACGCCGTGTTCTCTTATGGCTTCTTCCAGCTCATCACGGGTGATCTTCACCCTGTTCAGAGCAGTCTGGTCTATTACCCCATCTCTGATCAGGATTACAGGGTCTTCTTCCATAAATGTTTCGAATTTCCGGTTGGAGAACATGAGTCGTTTTAGAATAAAGTTGGCCGCAAACAGAACGAGGGCTGCAATAAGACCACCCTGTAGAGAGGTATTCTGGCCCACCATTGCATTCTGAACCGCATTGGAAATAAGAAGGAGCAGAACCACATCTCCTGCATTAAGCTGGGAAAGCTGGTTTTTACCAAAGAGACGGATAGCGATCACCATAAAAAGGTAAACGCAAAGGGAACGTACTACAACATCAAGAATAGGATTCACAGATCATATTTAATAATCAAATGTATTAAATTTTATGATTGGCTGTTTAAATTATTTTTAGGCTTAAGAAACAATCTGACAGAATAAAAGATGGCACATGATTTGACCATTGAATTTAAATTTTATTGATGAAAAAAATCTTTCTATGCTTAGGAATTTTTCTCTTTTTAGCAGCCTGCAAAAATAATGGATCCCGTGCAAATTCGGCCGAAGAAACCTCTGTTATACAAAAGGCCAACGAGCTTTACCGTTTATATGGAGGCTCAAATGATGCTCTTTATAATAAACCTTTCTCTGACAGCCTTTTTTCTCCGGAACTCAAAAGAACACTTGAAGAGGCTTTGAATGCTTCTAAAGCTGATATTGAAAAGGTAAAACACAGTGATCATCCGGATGAAAAACCATTATTGTTTGAAGGAGCTGTTTTTTCAAGCTTATATGAAGGATACAACAGTTACAAAATAAAATCTGTTGTTATCAACCCTTCGGGTACTTCAGCGGATGCGGCGGTTACTTTTGAATACATGATGTCTCAGCCTAAAGTTATATGGACCGACAAAGTACATTTGATAAAGTCCGGCCAGGAATGGAAGATTGATAACATCAGCTTTGACAGTATTGCAAATTCGAAAGATCTGAAAGCAAGCCTGAAGAATTTTGCTCAAAGCGTGAAATAATCATTAAATCTGATCATAAAAAAAGCTGCTCTAAAGGCAGCTTGAATTTTTAAGGACATTGAGAAATATGGGCTTCACTACACACTGTTTTATTGAGTCTTTCACAAAATACACAATAAATTACAGGTGCACCCCCATACACTGATTTCAATTCATTCTTGTTAAGTTTCTTTAAATTTTTCATATTGTTTTAATTTGTTTGACAAATATAGAACGCTTTTCCTGAACATTTATTATATTTTGCACTTAAAATTTTCATTATTTATAAAAATCATAAGAAATTCCAAACAATACTTTAATATCATATATCTTTATGGTGAAATATTATTTATAATATATTATGTATCTTTAAATAAACCAAAACAATAAAATAATATTAAAATGATCACACCAAAAGGAGCCCAGGTCGGGCAATTCGAACCAGCGAAAAAATCACTGATATCCAATGGCCTTCTTTCCGGGCAGGACGAGATGGCCAATTACAACAAGGGCGTATGCCACGATGTGGTAGCTTATGCCCTGTATATGAGAGGTGCAGCCATATCTCCGGATGAACTTGTACAGTTCCGTGCACAGGGATGGCTCAATAAATTCAACTATCCCGCAGGCGACAAGTGGGATGGTTATGCTATAATTCCCAAAGGAAAAGCCATCGGTTTTTACAGGCTAAGAGATAAAACGTGGTTCCATTCGGCGGTCACTACCGGAAACGGTGCGGAGATCAGATCCGTGAACGGATTTTCACTGGGTACGGCATGGTCTGTTCCTGTAGACATGAAATGGGTTCTGGGTAAAAAGAATGAAGACGGAACCTTCAACTACGACGGTACAAAAATAGAAGTTTATATATCCTCTCTATAATTGGTTTGATCAATGCTAAAACCTGTTAATATTGAAGAGCGAAAACCTGTATGGATCGCTCTATCTGATTTTTATCTGGATACAGAACTTCAGGATTTTAATTTTCAATATATTGTTAAAACAATTCTGGAAAGCCCGTATTCTTTTGACGATGTGAAAACCATTAATATATATGAAGTCTTTCCTGTTTTACAGCCCAATCTGTTACAGGCAGCAGGTGAATGGGCCGGATTTAATGAAAAATGGCTGCTGGAAGCCATTACAGATTACCTTAAAACAAAAACCGTTTCTGATAACGCAATGATCAGCACCAATTATAAAAAATATGCTTGGATGCAGGAAGACTATTGGCAGAAGCTTGAAAGCATTTACAACGAAATGCAGGAGAAATAAAAAAGCCACAACAAGTATTGTGGCTTTTTATATTTAATTTTAATTATTATTCTAATTCTCTTTTTAGAAACTTACCGGTCAAACTCTTCTTAGATTTCACAATCTCTTCAGGAGTTCCCTGAGCTACGATCTGGCCACCGTGTTTTCCTCCTTCCGGTCCTACATCGATAATATGGTCTGCCAATTTGATCACATCCATATTATGTTCGATGATGATGAATGAGTTTCCTAATTCTACCAGCTGGTTAATAGCATCCATCAGGATCTTTACATCTTCAAAGTGAAGCCCCGTCGTCGGCTCATCTAAAATATACAATGTATTTCCAGTCTGTCTTTTCGAAAGTTCTGTAGCCAACTTGATACGCTGTGCCTCTCCTCCTGAAAGTGTTGTCGACTGCTGTCCCAGTGTAATATATCCTAATCCTACATCCTGAAGGGTTTTTACTTTGGCAAAAATCTTAGGAATTGGCTGGAAGAAATCTACCGCTTCACCAATCGTCATATCCAGAACATCGGAAATAGATTTTCCTTTGTAACGTACTTCCAGGGTTTCTCTGTTGAAACGTTTTCCATTACAGGTTTCACAATGTACGTATACATCGGGAAGAAAGTTCATTTCAATTACTTTCAGCCCACCACCCTGGCAGGTTTCGCATCTTCCGCCTTTTACATTGAATGAGAATCTTCCCGGCTTATAACCACGGATTTTACTCTCCGGAAGCTCAGCAAAAAGGTTTCTGATGTCTGTAAACATTCCTGTGTAGGTTGCAGGGTTTGATCGCGGAGTTCTTCCGATCGGAGTCTGGTCTACGTCTACAATTTTATCAATATGATCAAGCCCTTCAATCTTTTTGTATGGAAGAGGCTCCTGAACGGCTCTGTAAAAATGTTTGTTCAGGATCGGATATAAGGTTCCGTTGATCAGGGAAGATTTTCCGCTACCTGAAATTCCTGTTACTACAACCAGTTTTCCTAACGGAATATCAAGGGTAACATTTTTAAGGTTATTTCCAGTAGCTCCTTTTAACAGTATATTTTTACCATTCCCTGCTCTTCTTTCCGCAGGAACTGCTATCTTTCTTTTTCCGTTGATATAGTCTGCCGTAATGGTATCTGCTTTCAACAGGTCTTTCGGTTTTCCCTGCCACAGTATTTCTCCACCAAATTTTCCGGCTCTCGGACCAATATCCAATACCTCATCAGCCTCCAGGATCATATCTTTATCATGCTCTACAACAATGACGGAGTTCCCGATATCTCTAAGGTTTTTCAATGAATTGATCAGTCTCTCATTATCTCTCTGGTGAAGCCCGATACTTGGTTCATCCAGAATATACAGAACATTCACAAGTTGTGACCCGATCTGCGTGGCAAGACGTATCCTCTGGGATTCTCCGCCTGAAAGGGTTTTAGAGCTTCTGCTTAAGCTCAGATAATCCAAACCTACATCCAGAAGGAACTGAAGTCTTGTTTCAATCTCTTTTAAGATTTCGTAGGCAATGATTTTATGTTTTTCTGAGAATTTATCTTTAACGTCGGATAGCCATTCTTTTAAATCGGATAAGCTTAAAGCATTTACCTCAGCGATATTCTTTCCGTCTATTTTAAAGCTTAAGCTTGCAGGCTGAAGACGGGTTCCGCCGCATTCCGGACAGGTTTCTTCAGTGGTAAAATGCCTTTCCAGCAATACTGCCTCGTAAGATTCTCTTTCTTCAATGATCTCTTCCATAAAAGTGATCAGACCATCGAAGCTTATTTTTATCTTTTTGGTAATCCCTGCGTATTTCAGATCTTTATTAAATTCCTTATGGCACCCGTTGTAGATATAGTCCAAAGCCTCGTCCGGAATATCCTTCATAGGTGTTGCCATGCCCAATCCGAAGATCTCAAGGATATTTTTGATCTGTGATAGTATCCATTTGTTGGATTTAATATCTTCCAGCGGCAACAGTCCGCCCTGGTTAATGGAAAGTTTAGGGTTTTCAATAAAGTAATCTGTATTGATCTTTTTGATAGTCCCCAAACCTTTACATTCCGGACAGCTTCCTTTCGGAGAGTTGAAGGAGAATGTATTGGGTTCCGGAAGTGCCAGTGAATGTCCTGTTTCAGCATCCATCAGATTTTTCGAAAAATATTCTATATCTGTGCCTCCCAGTTTCTGGATTCCGATGATCCCTTCGCCCATCTCAATTGCGGTACGCAGGGATTTTTCCATTCTGGATTCGGAAGCATTTTCACCGATGATCCATCGGTCGATCACAATGTCTATATCGTGGGTTTTATAACGGTCCAGCTTCAGATCATATTCTATATCCTGCAGCTCACCGTCAATCCTTGCCTGACCGTAGCCTTTTTTTGCCATCTGTACAAAAAGCTCATGGTAATGGCCTTTTCTGGAACGTACTACAGGCGCAAGAAGCATTATTTTTTCGCCTTTATAATTTTCCTTGATTGTGTCCAAGATCTGGTCTTCCGTATAGCTTACCAACCTTTTTCCACTGGAAAGAGAGTATGCATCGGAAACTCTTGCATATAGCAAGCGTAGATAATCATACAGCTCGGTTACGGTTCCTACGGTAGACCTCGGATTTTTATTGGTGGTTTTCTGCTCGATGGCAATTACGGGAGAAAGACCTTCTATCTTATCTACATCCGGTCGTTCCAGACCGCCCAGAAACTGGCGCGCATATGCCGAAAATGTTTCGATATAACGACGCTGTCCTTCGGCAAAGATGGTATCAAAAGCCAAAGATGATTTCCCGCTGCCGGAAAGCCCGGTAATTACTACCAGCTCGTTGCGAGGAATCTTTACATTAATATTTTTAAGATTGTGTTCACGTGCTCCGTAAACTTCTATATATTCTGTTGATTTACTCATAATTTGGGGTGATCCTGCCTGAAAATCACAATGTGCAAAATTACGGAATTTTATGGAATTGTATGAACCTGAAAGATTTTATTAAACTTTAATTTTAGTTAAATTTTTAAGCTTCTGAAATGATTAATTCTTCATGAATTTCGTTCGTGAAATTTTGTTTATGCTCTGCGTGATACTGCTGATATTAACTATACTCCTATTCCCGCAAATAAAAAAGACTGATACATTGCATCAGTCTTCTGTTATAGGTTCATACTTTTTTTATTTCACAAATGAATTGTAGGAGTTCAATACAGATTCGTAGGAGGAATCGATCTGCTGGATATCGCTGTCTGAAATTTTTCCAGTGCCTTTAGCATCACGAATCAGTTTTCGGTAAGTATCCAAAAAGCTGGACGCACTTTTATTAAAGCTTTCAAACAATGTTTTTTTGTAAGAATACTGCGGATCTTTCACATTGAATTCTAATTTTGAATTGGCTTCTACTGCTTTGGCAAGCTCATCATATTTTTTCTGAGCTTCCGCTTCGTTGAATTTTCCTGAATACTGCTTATCCAGTACATCAATATTAGAGTCCAGGGAGTTCATTACGCTTTTGGAAGAGATGATATATTCTTTCATAGGATGGTCTTTCAGAACCACTTCTTCTGCCGCATCTGTTGCAGGTTTGATCTTCGCCACTACATTTTCTCCCGAGGTAAATAAAGCCTGGGCTTCGGTTTCAATATCCTTTGTTATGGCATCTGCTTTTGCTCCTTTGTCATCTTTATAGTCTTCAGAATTCATATAGGATTTAAGCTCTTCGAACTTTTTCTCTATACTTTCCTTTTTAGCTTTATAGGTATTGAAATCAGCTTCTATTGCTGCCTTGTCTTTTCCAAAACCTGACGGTATTTCTTTGATCTTGCTGAATGAGTAATCCATAGAACCTATTACTGGCATTATCATGGCATTTCCGCCTTTTGCTTTCGCTACGGCTCCATCTGCATATCTCAGAATACTTTCTATATGTTTGGATGTATTCTTATAAGAATCCAAAAAGTTGTTATTGAAATCGATGATAGCATTCGCTTCGTCAGCACCACCAAGGTTCAAAACGGATTTACCCAGTTTACTGACGTCTTTTTTACAGCTGATCACACTGACTGATGTGAAGGTCAGGGCCATAGCAAGGACAATAATCTTTCTCATATTTTATAGTTTAAGTTTAGTTGTAATTTATATTTCGTCAAGATCAATATCTTCATTGCTTATTTTTACTACATATTCGATTCCGTCAATCGCTTTCGAAATGATTTGATTTCTAAGGATATTGGCCATATTTTCCCAGTAGGCCCTTCCATAGAATGAATAATTCTGAGGAATGATTTCTATTTCAACGGTTCTTACAAAACCTTCTTTTGGGCGGTTGCTGATCATGGTTCCTCTTCTTACCCTTACTTCTTTTACCTCATCTTTCAGGACCATTCTGCAGTAGTTTTTAACATCTTCGAGAGAAATGATCTTGTCTCTTGTGGTTAGGGCATATCTGTAAGCCTGAATACTGTCTGTTCCTTTCTGTTCTTCAGAACCGCCTATAGTTTCTGTGAGGAGTACAACAGTCTGTGACTTTAACTGATTAGAAAGTTCTGTTCCCGGACGCATATGGTTGGCCAGTGTGCAGTGTGTCACCCAGAATGAGGCATATGTATGGTCTGTTTTTTCTACAGGCTCCATAATGACGTAATTCAGTTCCTGTCTGATATTTCTCTTCGCATTGTTCACTTTCTGAACCATCGTCTTCATTTTATCTGACATTTCACTTAGCACTCCTTTGACATTATCCCTGTTTAACAGTGAAAATGCAGCAATTTCATCTCTTGTCAGTTCCAGAACATTGGCAATCATATCTACGGCATTTCTATTGGTGAAACGCTCCATTCCGCCTTTTCTTACTGTATACAATCCTTTTTTAAGATCATCGGCAGGAGTAAAAGGAATCTCCGTATATTTTCTTCCGTCTCCATCCTGAACTTCATCCACATACAGGAAATGTTCGCCTTCGTCTGTAACGAGAGGAATATTGTTTCCCATGATATCCAGGCTGTATTCTGTCTTCTTCCAGCCTCTGTTGTAAATAGGGAAAGCATTCATTACAAATGAAAAATTATCTAAGATCTCCGCAGAAAACTGCGGCGGGAATTCAAAGGTAAGCCACAAATAGCGTTTGTCTCCGATCTGCTTCCTGATCTCTTCTTTTTCGTTGAGAAAGTCTAAATTTTGTGGCAATACGCCAGGCTCCGAAAAGAGGCTGCTTGAAAGTCCGGTGATTTCTATGAATTTATGACGGTAAATACTTTTGATATCTTCAATAACTTTATTCCGGATCGACTGTTCTCTGAACATCTGCTCGTATCCGTCCTGCTGGCTGTTCGTAAGATAACTCAATCCCTCTCTTACAAACAAAGGATTCCCATTACTGGTAACGGTAATATAAGGAAGCAGCTTGTAGACGAAATCTATATGCTCAAAAGCAGGATTGGAACAGAATACGCTGATGTATTTTGGGAAATTTTCAGTGGCATATCGGCTTACATCCACTCCTATTGTAATCTTTCTGTAGTCTTCAGGTTTTCCCTGGAATCTTGCAACCGGTATTTTATTCAACCTGTCATCTACACTATAGCAGGTATTTCCTACAAACATTATTGCCGTCTGTATTTTATTAATTCTTACATTTCCTACGGGTGTAAAAGGAATATTAAGCTGTTTATCCGATTCTGATTTTACCGTTGATGTCATCTGCTTGCGGAAAAAGAATTCGGTATGTTCCAGTAGGACTTCCGAAGATTCGTAAGGCAACGTAAAGGCAACCGCATGGGCCGGAATCGGATGGGTATAGATGGATGGTGTCAGAAGTTTTGCCAGTTTCTCAAGGATTCTTGCATTTACTGTCTGAATCTCATTATTAGCCTTAAAAACTTCTGTACTGAATGCGTCTATCAGTAGTTTTACAAAAGGGTCCAGAGACTGCGGGCTTTTCAGTCCCCACACTTTGGTGGCGTTCTGAAGCATTCTTGCCTTTACAGATTCTTTGGAATATATATTTTGATCTAAATTCATAATTTTTCTTGCTTTTAAAAACAATTAGTCAATAGACATCGGGCTTAAAAATAATTCTGTAGAAAAACTGAAACGCTCTCCTGTTGCCTCCATTTTTGCATTGATGGCAATTCTTACTTTCTTTTTGATCTCTGTATGTTCTTTGGTATCGTAGCTGTGCTCTACAAATTGGATGTGGGCATCAATCTGCGGGTTCACGATGCGGGGCTCATATTCCTGAATCTGCCTTCTGAGGCTTTTAATGAAAACGCTCTCCCAAACGGCACTGGTAACTCCATTATCGAATTCCAGATTCCATACGTCGTTTCCATAATTGTCATCATATCTGTTTTCGCCTTTTTTAGTGGTGATCAGCAGCATGATATTGTGCGCAATGCTTTCGCCCATGTCGCAGATATCAATGCTTCCTCCTTCAGTCATGAGTGTTGAAGGCACGAAAGGCATTCTGTAATTTGGTGTGTCCATAGTCAGCTTCTTATTTTACATAGTCTAGTTTTCTTAAAAAGAACTACCAAAATACACATTTTCATGAAATAAATATGAAAAGAAATCAAAAATCTCATTGAAAAAAGGGCTTCCAAACGAATTTGAGAGCCCTGATATATTATAGAAACGGTTGAATCTTAACCTATTGATCTGTCTGCTTTTTCCTATTAATGAAATAATACACAGGAAGTCCCAGGAGCACCATTAAAAATCCGGGCCATGTATATTGCTGTTTGTAAATCAGGAGAAGTACACAAAACCCTGTTCCTATCAAGAGATAGATAATAGGCGTTACCGGGTAAAGCCATGTTTTATAAGGTCTTTCAAGATCCGGCTTTTTGATTCTTAAATAAATAACTCCGAAAACCGTAATCATGTAGAACAGAACGATCACAAAAGAGATCATGTCCAGAAGATTACCATACTGTCCGCTAAGGCATAGCACCGAGGCCCATATTCCCTGCATCCATAAAGCATTTTCCGGAACTTCATTTTTATTATTTTTCTCTGCAGATTTAAAAAACATTCCGTCTTTTGCCATAGTCTGAAATACCCGGGCTCCAGCCAGAATCAGCCCGTTGTCGCACCCGAAGGTAGAAACCATTACAAGAACTGCTATAATGATGGTGCCTGCACTTCCGAAAATATTCTGTGAGGCTGCCACCGCAACCCTGTCATTGGCTGCAAAAGCAATACTGTCCCTGTCCAAAGCATTCAGGTATACATAATTGACTGCCAGATAAAGGATCATCACTGCAGAAGTTCCATAGATCATTGATTTGACAATATTTCTCTTAGGATTTTCAACTTCTCCAGAAACGAAAGTTACACTTTCCCAAGCTACCGAACTGAAAACAGATCCTACCATGGCTGCCGCGATGCCTCCGAGCAGGGTCATTCCATTAATTGGTTCCCAGCCTTCTTTTAGGAAATTACCGCTTATATCTTTTTTAAGGTTATTAAATGAATCAAAACCCAGGCTGAAATTTTCAGCTAAATGCGAAAAATCAACTAGAATAAATCCAACAGCAATTAAGCCCAGTAAAGCAATAATTTTTGAACCCGTAAATACATTCTGAAGCAACTTTCCGCTCTGTACACCTCTTGTATTAATATAAGTAAGTAAAAGGATAACGGCTATTGCCAGAATCTGTATCCATGTGATTTTGAATTCTCCACTCTGGAAAAGAGGAGCTGCATCATTCAGTGACGGAACCAGATAAGCGGTGAATTTACCGAAAGCCATTGCTACTGCGGCAATGGTTCCTGTCTGGATTACCGTAAACAGGCCCCAGCCGTACAGAAATCCCATCTTTTTCCCAAAGATCTCTTTGAGATAGGTATACTGCCCGCCTGCTTTTGGAAACAGCGCAGAAAGCTCTCCATAGCTGATTGCCGCTGCTACAGTCATCACTCCGGTAATGATCCAGACTACGATCAGCCAGAAACCGGATCCCAGGTTCCGCATCATATCGGCACTTACAATAAAAATTCCGCTTCCAATCATAGATCCCATTACCAGCATAATGGTGTCCCAAAGTTTCAGTTTTTTCTGCATAGTCAAGTATAGGCATCAAATATAAACAAATCTGAGATTGATTTTGATATTTGTTGAAAATTTACTGCATCACCTGCTTTTTATCAAGTTTTTATCGAATTGTTATTCAATTTTAATTAGTACTTTTGGAAAAAATATTAAAAATGAAATTCAAGGCTATATTATTTGCAGCAGCTGTAAGTATTTCTACTTTAGCTTTTGCACAGGAGACATCACAGAAAAAGTCTGGACCACCGGAAGGAAGTGCTATTGTAGGTGACGCATATGGAGCCGGAGTAACTTCAGAGTCTAAGGCCATCACAGTTGATAAACTGAGCAAAAAACTTAAAAAAGACAATAAAAAAGTTGAAAACGTAGCAGTTAAAGGAAAAGTAACTGATGTATGTGAGAAAAAAGGATGCTGGCTTACCATCCAGACTGAAGATAATTCTCAGTTTTTCGTAAAAATGAAAGATTATGCATTCTTTGTTCCAACAGCTTTAAAAGGTAAAAATGTTGTATTGGAAGGTACTGCAGAAAGAAAAGTAACTTCAGTAGACGAGCAGAAACACTATGCTGAAGATGCTAAGAAACCTCAGGCTGAAATTGATGCCATCACGACTCCTAAAGAAGAGATCAGGTTCGTAGCCAATGGAATTAAAGTGGTAAACTAATCCTGTATATACTATCAAAAACGTCCTCAGGAAGTAATACTTTTTGAGGACGTTTTTATTTTATGAAAATCTTAAGCTTTTCTAATCTTCTATTGTAAATTCTACAGGCGCATCCAGTTTCGGATATTTGGTAGCAGATACAAATCTTTTCCCTGTACAGTCTATTTCCAGCCAGCCTTTTCTTTTTTTCACATCTCCCACTTCCATCACAAAAGGTACAAATGATATTTCATCCTTACCTTCTTCCATAATTTCGCGGTACTGAACTGCAACATCCAAAATGCATTCATGGTCTGTATTCAGCTTTACATTTCTGTAAATAATATCATAATGTGTTTCCTGGTTTTCGGGAATTTCAAGATATTTTTCCCACCCTTCTGTATCCGAATTCAGCTCACTGATTGCTTTTAAAGCATAATATAAAGCAACCGTATAGTATTTTCTGGTTCCTTTTCTTGTATAATCATCTACGAAATGTCCGCCCTCAAATAAAATAGTAGGCATTCCGGCCTTAATGAAGTTGTCGCCTGTAGAGGTAGGATAAAACTCATCAGAATATCTACCGATCTGATTCGGAATTAATTCTTTTAAATGATCATACATTCTTCCAATTACAGCCATGCATTTCTTCCTGTTATCCGTTATCGTACGTTCTTCATTTTCAGAGGGAGCCAAAAAAGAAAGCGTTGCCGGATGTATTCCGTCTGTCGTAAAAATAGTCCTCTGTTCATGTAGGTTTAGTGCATAATCATATTTTTTTGAGGCCACTATTTTTTTAAGGAATTTAATTTCCGTACTCGATTCATTATGAAAATCTCTATTCAGGTCAATATCTGCAGCATTTAGTCTTGTCCATCTTTCTGAGCCGTCAGGATTGAGCATAAAAATAAAATCCAGCCTGATTTTACTGAAAAGATCCTGTTTCATTTCCGGATCCTTATCCAAAGTTTCCAAAAGGTCAAGCATGGCATGGCTGGCATTGGATTCATTTCCGTGCATCTGTGACCATGCAAGAACATTAATAGTTCCCGTTCCTAGGCTTAACTGATAAATAGGCTTGTCTAAATAGGATCTTCCAATCTCCTGAATATAATCGCTGAGATTGGCCTGTAAGTAAGAAAATAATTTTTCAGGGGAAATATAGCGGTTTGAGAAATTAGGATTCGGAGAATAGAGCTGTTCAAAATTCATTATAAATAATTTACAAGAGTCAAATTTAATGATTTTTAGGCAAAAAATATTAGTTAACATTTGTAACTTAATTAAACAATGACAACTGCCATTTTGTCTGTGGATAAAATTGTTAATTGAAAATATGATATTTATAGATATGTAAAACATTTAAATTCAGTAACTTATAAAGCTTACATCAATTACATTTAGAATCTTACTTTAAGTGAATAAAAGCCTATTAATCAGTAAATAGGCATAATATTGCTAAACAAGATTAATGTGGAAAACTTCGTTAATTAAATACATATACAAATGTAAATTGCTGTTTTTTTGTATTTATCCAAGAAATTCAATCTAAATTTAACTATCATATGACCTTCATTACTCTTATCAGAAAATAAGGATTTATTAGTAAACAAAGTTTTAATATATTTATCCATAAAATACTATTAATAAGTTATTTATGATTATAATTTACGTTTGTATACGGCAAATAAAGATCTTTTACTGCTTAAAATCTTTTATTTCTCAGTAAATATGCTTTACTTCTGAATATATTTTAAAACACTACTAATCATTGATTTAGCATATAATTAATAGACAACCCCTGAATATTGGAAACCCAACAAAACAGAAGGTTTCAAAGTAATTAATCAAGGAAATTTATCAGCTTAAAATGGTGTTTACTTTGTTAAATAGAGTTATAGTGGAAAGAGAATTATTATAAACAGCTCTATTTAAGCTTATTATATCCATTTACATATGTATATTTATAAAATTAAACTTCGTTTACTTATGTAATTTGTATATGTAAATTTTATTATTTACATTTGTAACACAATTGACAACTTATTTTCATGAGTTTAAACGAAAGAATTTCAAAAGTTATTGAGTATTCCAACCTCAGCCCTTCCGAGTTTGCAGATGAGATCGATGTACAGCGTTCTTCCATTTCGCATATCACTTCGGGAAGAAACAAACCATCTCTGGAATTTATTATAAAGATAAAGTCAAGCTTTCCGGAAATCCTTTGGGACTGGCTGGTTACGGGTGAAGGTGAAATGCTGAAATCCGAATTACCGGAAGTAAAATCTGCTTCAGAAGAAAAACCGGAAGATGAAAAAGGGAAACCCACTCCGCTACCCGACCTGTTTACGATGATGAAGGATGATGAAGATTTCGGAGCTGAAGAGGAATCTGATACTCTGAAAGAGAGCCCACGAGAATCGTTTATACCACCCCCATATAAGACTCAGGAAAATTTATCCAATTCTCAGCGATTAGAAAATACTAATGATAAAATATTAAGCCAAGTTATTGGTAATCAAGAAAATAAGATAAAAAGGATTGTGCTTTTTTATGAAAATGGAAAATTTGAAAGTTTTGAGCCATAAAAACCCGGTCAAAGAAAATGGCCGGGATAAAAAATAGTTGAAGAAGAAAACTAAAGCTTACTGCTTTATTAGTTTTGTAATTTTTGTATGTCCACCTTCATTCTTGATCTTCAGAATATAATTTCCTTTTGGCAAATCTGAAACACTATACTCTTCGGAACCTTTCAAGGTCCTTACTATTTTTCCGGAAACATCCATAATTTCCACACTGCTTATTCTGAGCCTTTCAGGATTATTGATTCTGAAATGGTCTTTTACCGGATTAGGATATACCTGGATCCTGTTGTCATACTGCATGGTTTCCTGTGTACCTAGCGTAGTCGCTGTAAATGTAATAACAAACGGCATATCTAAAGGGACATCAGGAGCTGAAGTAGGGTTTCCGGCATCAACTAGAGAAGTCCACGTTCCTAAAATGGCATCAAATTGTTTAGCATTAAAGGCTGGAAGTCCCCGGCTTCCAACAATCGTAACCGGTGGTAAAAAGCCTGCATTAGCCATCACCACATTCTGCAGCTGGTACTTTATCCAGTATGTTCCGGCTCCCAGAGTAACAGGGGTATTGGTTGTTATTTTCCATATTTTTCTAGTGGTACCAGGAACTGCTGCTGCAGGTACGACAGTATTTCCAGTTCTGTACATGGTAGCATCTATTCCTGCAGAAAACCTGTTGGTAGTATCATCTCCAAATACACTTGTTGCCCCTGCTACGGAAGGGTCCGAATTGAATATGTTTACTCTTACTGTATTAAAAGGAGCCGTAGTTCCTGCATAATTCGTCTGATAGGCAAAAAAATCTATGGTTGTAATCTGCCACGAACTTCCGGCGGGAACAGTAAAATCATCAGCAAGAAAAAAACTCGCCGCAGCTGAGCTGGATGTTCCGCCCAAACCAAGGCTGGTATTGGACTCTGTAGTATTTCCTGTATTATTCTGAAGTTCAGACCATGTGTATCCGGCAGGTGCTGCCGTTCCGCTTTTAGAAGTAGCTCCGGTACTTAAACCTCCGTTATTATAGGTTTGTGCTATGCCAGAATTAGCCGCTATAAAGGCAGCAATAAGTAATGCTTTTTTCATAATATTAGTTTTTAATGGTTTAAATCAAATATAACCAATAACAACGAATAAAACAATATATATTAAATATTTTTATTATATAATTAAAATATATATAAATATTATAAATTATAAATAATATAAAACTGCGGAAACTTATAATAGATACAGTTCTTTTTCACATGCATATAGCAAATTAAAAAGACCTGCAGTTTCTGCAGGTCTTTTTGTATATTTTATAAAAGATTATTTCTTTCTTCTTTCCAATTCTTTCTTGATGAGACCTAGTTCTCTTCCGGTTTGTCCGGCTACAGAAGTGTTTTCTCTGGCTCTTCTTGTAAGATAAGGCACAACATCCTTTACTGGACCGTATGGAAGGTATTTAGCTACATTATAGCCTTTATCTGAAAGATAGAAGGTAATATTATCACTCATTCCGTAAAGCTGTCCAAAGTAGATATGAGGATTTCCATTTTCAAGCGCCTTGGATTTCATTTTATCCATAACCAATTCAGATGAGATCTCATTATGAGTTCCAAAGAATGCAGATACTTTATCCAGATGATTCATTACAAAATCAATTCCGGCATTATAATTCTTGTCTGAAGCCTCCTTATTAGGCTGGATAGGATCCGGATATCCTTTTTCTTCTGCTCTGGCTCTTTCCTTTTCCATATAGGCGCCACGCACGATCTTATATCCTATGAAATAGTTCTTTTCTCTGGCTTTCTGAAGATGAGCTTCCATATACTCCAGTCTTCCGGTTCTGTACATCTGGATGGTATTCCAAACAATTGGCTTTTCCCGGTTGTATTTCTCCATCATTTCTTCACAAAGTTGGTCTGCTGCATCCTGCATCCAGGTCTCTTCAGCATCTACCATTACTTTTTTGTCATGCTCATGGCAAAGACCGCATACCTCATCAAATCTTCTTACAACTCTTTTCCATTCCTCTTTCTGACTTGAAGTAAGTTCAGCTCCACTTCCTACCGCTTCATACAGGTCAATTCTTCCAAAAGCAGTCGGTTTGAATACAATAAAAGGAATAGCAGGATTTCCCACAGAAAATCTAATGATATCTTTGATCTCTTTACATACCGCATCAAAGGTTTCCTCATCCTCTTTACCTTCTATAGAGTAATCGAAAATACTTCCCACTCCTCTTTTGAAAAGCTGTTTTACCGCTTTCATACTTTCTTCACGGGTCTCACCACCACAGAACTGTTCAAACAAAGTACTTTTTACAATTCCGGTCACGAAAGGAAAATTATTGTGAACCGTAAAATTAAGAACAGAAGTTCCAAGACTGGTAAGAGCGGGCTGTTCAATCATTTTAAACATCCAGTACGCCTTTCTCAATTGTGCATCAGACTTGTCTGCAAATGCTACTTTAGTATCGTTAAAAATGGGCATTCCTTTTTATTAAATTTAGTTTTGCAAAGGTAATAATAACCTCAGTTTATTTAAAGAAAATTTTCTAGAATTTGCTTTCGATTCCGTTCAGGAGCATTGCCATAATTCCTACAAAAACCCAAAATCTTAATATATTGAGTGTGAAGAACTTACTTCTTCTGGTAGATTTAAGCAGAAGGTAAATACAGAAGATCATTACGAATAAGCCTCCGGTAAAGTAATATGCCATAAAACCTGATATCCCTGTTTTGGTGATTAGTTTCATGGAAACGGCCATTGTGGTAATCAACAGGGAAATGATTATGATCTGGGTATTTTTATTTTTAAAATAGTTGGGAATGGTTGTATATCCGAATGCTTTGTCTACACTTTTTGTAAGCATATCTTTCACAATATCGATACACAGAAGGATCAGAAAAAGGAAAATAGCCATAAGCAATACCTTCTTGGAAAAGGTTTCATAATACACCATCATTCCGAAAAAAGGATAAAGGGTTAGGCTTACAAAAGTAAGATTGTTAATGATCAGTAACCGGCTTAATTTATGACTGTAAAACCACATGAAGAACTGGTATACAAGAAAAAAAACAAAAACCTTATGGGAAATCATCCATGCGACCCCAAGAGAAATCGCTGTCAGAGCAAGGTAAGCATACAAAAAATATTTCTGCTTGATAAAGCTTTGGATTCTGGTCCGGAACGGTTTTACCACATGGTCTTTTTCCAGGTCATAAAACTGATTGATGATTCCACCCGCCAGAATAGTTATAACGGTGCAGAAAATAATGCCGTGTACCTTAAAATCGAAGACAAATTTACTGAACGTTTCATCCTGATTGAAGAGAAAAAAAGTAGATACATACAGGGCAAATGTATGGAGTGCCGCAACAAAAAAACGGGCACCTATCAGAAAACCCACGAATTGTGATAATCTGTAAAATATAGATTTAGAGATATAGTTTTTAGATTGGAAAGTTTCTTTTTCAGAATTCATTCCAGCCTGTTTAAAATCTGTAAATCACTTCTTTTTGGAAGCCTTCAAGCATTTTTTCTGCTTTTGCATAATCTTTAGTGAAACCCAGGATATATCCGCCACCGCCGCTTCCGCAAAGTTTCAGATAATAGGCATTAGAATCGAGTCCTTTTTTCCAGATGTTGAAAATACTTTCAGGAATCATCGGACGGAAATGTTCATATGCCCAATAGGAAAGCTTTTTCAGGTTCCTGAAGAAAGGATTCATATCTTTTTTAAGGAAAGATTCAATGCATGCGTTGTTGTAACGGATGAATTCTTCTTTCAATGTTTTTCGGAAACCTTCAGTTTTCATTTTTTCAAAGAAAATCTGTATCATAGGCCCTGTTTCTCCTGTAATGCCGCTGTCGATAAGAAATATGGCTCCTTTTCCAGCTTCCCCTTCCGGGATGGAAACTCTATCGAGGTTTTCTTTATTCTCGATAAGGATCGGAAGGTTCATATAGCAGATCAGAGGGTCCATTCCTGAACTTTTACCATGGAAATAGCTTTCCATTTCTCCAAAAACGGTTTTTAATTTTTTCAGATTGTCTTTTGAGATTTGTTCAGGATCCAACTTATTGAGCGCATATTTTTCAAAAATAGCAGCTACCAAAGCTCCTGAACTTCCTACGCCGTATCCCTGGGGAATATTGGAATCGAAGAAAAGTCCGGATTCAATATCATTTTTAAAGCTTTCGATATCTAATTTAAAATCATCAGAAAGGTCAAGCGTTGCAAGGAAATCAGAGTATTTCTGCAGATGTTTGTTCGATTTAAGTTCAAATTCAGAACTCAAATCTGAGAATTTCAGGGTTCCTTTATAGAAACTGTAAGGTACTACAAGCCCCTGGGAGTCTTCAATCATCCCATATTCTCCAAAGAGAATTATTTTTGCATAAAATAGAGGGTTCGTCATTTTGACAATAAATCTTTTTGCAAAGTTAAAATTATTCCGCTGAATATAAGCAAAACTTAAGCCGAATTCCAATTTATTTAAGCAGAAAACGTTTTTCAGGCTTTTCTCACTACAAAGAGCAGAAAACCATTTTATCCGCAGACAGCAAAAAAGCCTGAAAGATCAGGCTTTTATGATAGTTTAATTAATTTTTATTGATAGTTGGTTATAAAGTATCTCTTTCTTTCCGCATATTAACTTTAAGAAACCGGATCAGAACAAGTCCTGCCGCGAAAAATAAAGTCATCGAAAGGGCTGCAATGCGCATATTATTAAAATGTTCAATCAGTGTTGCAAAGATGAATGTTCCGATAATGATCGCAATTTTTTCCAATACATCATAGAAGCTGAAATATGTGGTATTTTCCATAGAGTCTTCAGGCAGAAGCTTTGAATAGGTTGATCTTGACATAGCCTGAAGTCCACCCATTACCAATCCTACTACTGCTGCCACTCCATAGAACTGATATTCTACCGTAGGATTTTCTTTGTTCAGGAAATAAGCCCAAAGACACGCAACAATCCAAAGTACGATAGCGATAGAAATCACGTTTCTGTTTCCTATTTTTCTTGATAACCTGGAGAATATGACTGCTCCGATAATCGCTTCGATTTGAATAACCAAAAGGGTTCCGATCAGTTTATCCTGAGCCAGGTTGATTTCACTTTTTCCAAATAACGTAGCCATCAGGAAAATAGTCTGCATTCCGACACTGTAAAAAAAGAAGCTGGAAAGGAAGAATTTTAGGTTTCTATCCTTAAATAATACTCCACCTACTTTGAAAAGCTCATGAAAACTTTCTTTGGCAATGTCTTTATAAAAGCTCATATTGTCTTTAAGAACCTCAAAGAAACCACCCTGTTCTTCATGTTTTTTAAAAATATTCTTATAATTTAAAAGGACAAGATCTTTAGGCAGTTTTTCTTTAACATCTCCAAACTGAGGAAGATGTTTGAAAGTATACTGGGAAAAACCAAACCACCATGCACCGGTCAACAGGAAGCTTATTCTTGTAAATAAAAGCTGCTGTGCCGCTCCTTTTGCAAAAACCTGAATAAGTACCAGACAGATCACCACAAGAACGACAGAACCTATATATCCGTAAACATATCCTCTTGCAGACAGCGCATCCTGTTTATCCCGGGTTGCAATATCGGGCAAAAATGAGTTATAAAATACCAAACTTCCCCAGAACCCGACACTCGCCGTAATACTGAATAGAAGGCCTAAAAATACATTATGCATTCCCGTAAACATAGCCAATCCCATACATGAAGTTGCGCCAAGATAACAGAAAAACTGAAGGAATGATTTTTTGTTTCCGATAGTATCCGCTAATGAGGATAGGAACGGAGAAAGCAGCACTACAATAAAAAACGATATGGTCAGTGAATATCCGTACACAGCATCCGGCTGGTATTCTTCTCCGAAAATCTTTATCATGTGCCTTACCGGAACATCAATCCATGATTTTGTTTCTTCCACATACTCCTTTTTCTCATAAGCAGTTGTCAGTATGGAATAGTAAATAGGAAAAATAGTAGAGGTAATAACCAATGAGTAAACAGAGTTCGCCCAGTCGTATACAGCCCAGGCTTTCATAATCCTTGGATTATTCTTTATGTTTTGAGGCTGTTGATTCTCAATTTCAGACATTTCAAATAAATATTAGTAGCACAAAAATAGAAAAACCATTAAGAAATCGATTAGAATTTAGAAAAATTATCGATTCCTTAATGGTAAAATATTCTTCGAGAGAATATTACATATTTTCAATCACGATAGCAGAAGCTCCTCCACCACCGTTACAGATAGCTGCAGCACCATATTTTGCATTATTCTGCTTCAATACATTAATCAGTGTTACGATGATTCTGGATCCTGAACTTCCCAGCGGATGTCCAATGGCTACTGCTCCACCGTTTACGTTTACTTTGGATGCATCCAGACCTAGAATTTTGTTGTTGGCAAGCCCTACTACAGAGAATGCTTCATTAAATTCAAAGAAATCAATATCAGAAATTTCTAAACCTGCTTTTTTAAGAGCAATTGGTAAAGCCTTTGCAGGAGCAGTCGTGAAGTTTTCAGGCTCCTGAGCTGCATCAGCATAGGAAACGATTCGTGCTAGAGGCTTTAAGCCTAATTCTTCCATTTTTTCTTTAGAAACAAGGATTAAGGCAGAAGCACCATCATTTAATGTAGACGCATTGGCAGCGGTTACTGTTCCTTCTTCTTTCTTGAATACGGTAGGAAGCGTTGCAATTCTGTCAAAATTTACTGCTTTATACTCTTCATCTTCAGAAAAAATTACCGGATCTCCTTTTCTCTGAGGAATTTCAACAGGAACCACTTCTTCAGTAAATTTTCCTTCGCTCCATGCTTTTGCCGATCTTTTGTAAGATTCTATAGCAAAATTATCCTGATCTTCTCTTGAAATACTGTAATCTACAGCACATTTCTCTGCACAAACTCCCATATGCACTTTATTGTACACGTCTGTAAGGCCATCCAGCACCATTCCGTCCTGCATTTTGATATCGCCTAATTTAGTGGCAACTCTTGCATTATAGTAGTGTGGAACAAGCGACATATTCTCCATACCTCCGGCAACAATTACTTCTGCATCACCTGCCTTGATAGCCTGCGCTGCCATAGTTACTGCTTTCATTCCAGAAGCACATACTTTATTGACTGTAGTAGAAGGGGTCTCAACAGACAGCCCTGCACCCAAAGCTACCTGACGGGCCGGGGCCTGGCCTTCTCCTGCCTGCAGTACATTTCCCATATAGATCTCCTGAACATTCTTAGGATCAAGACCGATTTTATTTAATGCTCCTTTTACAGCAGCAGATCCCAGCTTTGTAGCAGGAACGGTTGAAAGGCTTCCCATAAAACTCCCGATAGGTGTTCTTACTGCGGAAACGATGAATACTTCTTTCATGTGTATTATATTTACTTTTTTTAACAAATGCTGCCTTCCGACTGCATTATACTATTCTATTTTTTTGCTTTTATATAAATAACCTCATATTGGCTATTTTCAATTTTGGAATGTATTTTCAGGGCGTTATCCTGAGTTTCTACAATTTTATTGCTGAAAACATCTCCTATACGGATACGGCCATCATTGACTGTCTTATCCAGCACGATCGCTTTATAATTGCAGTCGTCCACAAAAACCAGAGAGGATTTTATGTAGTCTTTACCATTATTGAAATATTCGGTCTGAATATTATCTTTAATGGTCATATACCAGATTCCCGCGGGATAATTCGGGCGAAGGAATTTCCCTTCTCTTATATTTTTACATTTAGCCGGCTGATCCGGCTTGTCAAATGCTGTCTTTTGAGACTTAGCCTGAGAAAATATCAACATCAATAAAGCTGCTGATCCTAATTTTAAATGCTTCATATTTGTGTCCGTTGATTTATTTTTTTATTTCCTGCAGCGAAAACCATAAGGAAAGCGCCTAAAAATTCTATAACCCAGCCCCATCTCAGCTTTACAACTCCTGCAAAAGCTTCTCTCCATGATTTGAACGGCAGAAAGCTGAAGTATTCCAGAGACTGCATCTTTACGGCAACGAGTGTAAATGCAAATAACAGAATCAGCAACACTCCAAAGAACCTTACTACTTTCACACTGTTATTGACAATACCAAAAACTGCACATGCGGCAAAGATCCAGCATGCAATAGCCAGATAATGATCCAGTTTCCAGTAATTCCAGTTTCCAATAATGGGAACATGAACAAGAGGAAGAAAACTACCGGCCACCACTAATAATAATCCTAATAACTGAATATTTTTCATATTTACTAAAGTGCCAAAATACAAAAAAAAACACACTTTTAAACAGTGTGCTTTAAAAACGGATGATTCCTTTACAAACATTTGTTAGCCTCAATAAAAATTGATTAAAATTAAATTATTTTCAACAAACATTCAATTTCATTACTGAATTAGAAAATGATATTTACGAATTCTATGCCGAGCTGAACTCCATATTTATTCTTCAGAATAGCCCTGTCATTGAATACGGGTGTAAAATCTTTCTGGACAAATACTTTAAGACCTCCATAACTGATCCCGAATTTTCCACCGACGATAAAATCGTTCACTCCATGCATTATTCTTTCTCTTTCTACAATCCTTCTGGAGTTTTCATTTGAATATTTTATGTAATTCACACTTCCCACTTTCACACCACCATAAATCCCCATTACCAGGCTCAGTTGTCTTTTTTTGTTATCAAGATACTGAACCCCGTCATATTCTGTATATTTTGGATTCAATACAAATCTTAAATCTACAGGAATGTATAGGTATGTAATGTTGAATTGGGTTTTCTTTAAATTCCCCCTGTCAAAATCATCTACGAACAAAGCGTTGTCTTCCTGCTTAAAAACTCTTCCGTATTTGGGAACATACTGGTCGAATCTGACTCCTAAACCAACCCGGTAAAATACAGGGCTTTTAAAGCCTCCGATCTGGTCCTCATATCTGATTGCCATTTCTGAAGAGTTGATGATGGTGTTCCTGGTATCAGAATCTTTATTGTAAAAGTTAAAAGGTTCATTTTTTGAGGTCAGGCCTGCTCCCATTATACTGCCGGATAATTCTACCGTCTGTAAGGACTGTTTGGGATTTTTTGTCCCCTTTTGCCCCAATTTCATATTAAGACCATTAAATCCCAGCCACATTTCGTTTTTATTTGTACTGTCCCGATCCATAAAAACAGCATTTCTAACCATTTCTGTTGTCGCAGCCTGCAGTTCGCTTTGCTGGGCATCTACTTTTTCATTAATCGTTTGTTGATATTTTGAAGCAATTTCGGAGCGTTTTTTCTTCTTTTCCTCCGTTGTGATTTTATTATCTTTAAAATCTTTATCAACGATGTCCAGCTCTGCATTCATTTTGGATTTCTCTGAAACCACAATGCTGTCAATTTTTTTCGAATAGAGTTTAATCTGCAGATTCATATCCGGTTTTTCCTGAGCCGCACTGTATGTAAAAGCCATTACAGCAGCCATAAAGATCAACTTTGTTCTCATATTTATTTTATTAATTTTAAACAATATTTTAGCTCTGTCCCTGTTTCAGGTCAGTATTATTTTGATTTTAAAAAAGTTCAGTTTTATTTGGATTCCAGATAGACCGTTACTCCCAAAACGGTTACATTACCTACATTCGGAACAATGTTATCAAATTTGAAAGCTCCTAATTTACGTTCATCTTTACTGGCTTTTTCCCGGGCTTTATCAAATTCTCTGCCCAAAAGAAGTTCATCAGGATTGATATAGTTTGATTTTGATTTCTTGACTTCTGCAAGTACTGGAGGATTTGGCATCACAGTATTCTCCGCTTTTTCATTGTTAATGATATTATTTTCCGGTTGAATAACTATATTTTGCCCTTCTTTATGTTCGGCAATCTGAGTATCGTTCGATCTTCTTTCTTTTTTTGGAATTAATGCATGATCAGAACTAAATTTTTCCAGATTTTTGTTTACAATTTTTACTGTATTCTCCCGGATAGGCTGATCATTCGAAATAAGCGTTTGATCTTCCAAGCCTGCATTTATAGGATTTACTGTCTTTTCAAGAGTTTTTTTAACAATATAATCCGTTTGTTTACTCTCAAATTTTGTTTTATAATTGTTATAATAAATAAATGTTCCTGCAGAAATAAAGAGCAATACAGCAGCAGCATACTTCCACCACTTAAAAGACCGGTTTAACGGCATATCAGGTATATTATCCAACTTCTGGTCTAATTTATCCCAAAGATCTTCAGAAGGCTTAATTTCGAGTCTTTCGTAGTCAGACTTTAACTGTTTCAGTATCTCTTTTTTCATTTTCTTCTGCTTTTAAAAATTCTGTAAGCCATTTTTTGGCTTTGCTTAGCTGGCTTTTACTTGTTCCCTCTGAAATATTCAGCATTTTTGCGATTTCCTGATGTTTTTTTTCTTCAAAAACATATAGATTGAAGATCAGCCTATACCCTGCCGGCATCTTTAAAAATATTTCTTCAATATTGATTTCTTCCAGCCGTTCATTTATATCTTCATCAGAATACTCGTCTGCAATTTCTATATCGGCATAAAGAATATTCCTGTTCTTCCTGACAAAACTGATAGAATCATTGACAACAATTTTTCTCAGCCAAAATGGAAAGCTTTTCCAGTCTCTGCATTCGTCTAGCTTGGTAAAGCATTTCATAAACGCGCTGATCAGGATATCTTCTGCATCATGAAGATTATTCGTATAAGAATTTGATATGGCAAGCATTTTAGCCGAAAACATTTCGTAAAGAGCCTTTTGGGCCATCCGGTCCTGTTTTTTAGCCAGTAAAAAATTCTTTTCGAGGTTCTCCATGTATCGGTTTTCTAACTATAAGACGGAATTTATTCTAAAAGGTTGCCCGAAAATAAAAAAAATTGCACTTTCTTTCAAAAAGTGCAATTTAATATTTTAATAATCAGATCAGTAGAATTAGTGTTTTACTGAAGAAACTTCTTCCGGATTGTGTTTATGTCTGAATAAAACAGCAAAGAAAATGGCCAGGATCAATGCATAAATTGCAAATGAGAGCCATATATTCTGCCAGTCTTTTACCATGACTACAGATGAGAGTGTTCCGTCAGTATTCACTGTTGAATTGAAGCTGTTTTTAAGGATTTCCAGGAAAGTAGGATTATCTGCTGTTGTGTCAAGATAAGCAGATAAATCCGAAGCATTCGTAAATTTGTGCGTGAAAAATTTATCGATAGCCCAACCTGCAATATAGCTTCCGAAAAGAGCACCAAAACCATTGGTCATCATCATAAATAATCCCTGAGCAGATGATCTTATCTTTTTATCAGTCGTTGTTTCTACGAAAAGAGAACCGGAAATATTAAAGAAGTCAAATGCCATTCCGTATACGATGCATGAAAAAATGATCAGTGAAAGCCCAAATCCATCAGGAACACCATAAGCAAAGAATCCGAATCTAAGCACCCAGGCCAACATAGACATCAACATTACCTTTTTAATTCCAAATTTTCTTAGAAAGAATGGGATTGCCAAAATAAATAGTGTTTCCGAGACCTGCGAAATCGACATGATAATCGTAGACCTCTGTACTACAAATGAGTCTGCATATTTGGGGAAGTGTGAAAATTCACTTAAGAATACATCTCCGTAAGCGTTAGTCAGCTGAAGTGCTGCTCCCAAAAGCATTGAAAACAAAAAGAACAAGGCCATTTTATAGCTTCCGAAAAGCTTAAATGCATTAAGGCCTAATTGTTCAGATAATGGAGCATTTTTATCAATCAGCTTCTGAGGCGGACATTTTGGTAAAGTCAGAGCGTAGATTCCTAGAAATATCGCAATAGCCCCGCCAATATAAAACTGTCCTTCTGTAGCCTTGTTTCCTGTAAGATTGGTAATCCACATCGCTACAATAAACCCGATAGTTCCCCACACGCGGATAGGCGGAAAATCTCTCACGACATCCAGATTACTGTTTTTCAGGATCGTGTAAGAAATAGAGTTTGCCAGGGCAATGGTAGGCATATAAAAGCACATCGCCAGAAGCATTAGCCAAAAGAAAGAATTAGGATCTGCGGAATGAGGCAATACAAAAAGGATAACCCCATAAAGGATATGCAGTACAGAAAATATACGTTCTGCATTTACCCAGCGGTCGGCAATAATCCCGGTAATGGTCGGCATAAAAATAGAAGCTATTCCCATGGTTCCGAAAACGGCTCCAAACTGGGTTCCGTCCCAGTGTTTTGTACCGAACCAAAAATTAGCCATCGTAATCAGCCATGCTCCCCAAACAAAAAACTGAAGAAAGCTGAGGATGGTAAGTCGTAATTTTAAATTCATAGTTTAGTATAAGTGTTCTTTTAATCAATTCTCTTTTTCCTCCTTTTAATTTCTTCTTGAATTTCCAGAGCAGTATCAAAATCTTCTTCCTTTACGGCTTCATCCAGTAATTTTTGCAGCTCTTCCATAGATACCGCTTTTAAATTATCTTCAGACTGCTCGGTTTCGGAGAACGGCTGTTCTTCTTTTGAAACATCTTCCAGCTCAAGAAGAATTCCCGCTTCATTAAGTACCTGCTGAGTGGTAAAGATAGGCGCATCAAATCTTACGGCCATTGCTACTGCATCAGAAGTTCTTGCATCAAGGATCAGCTCTTCGTTATTAGCTTTATTTTTGAAATTAATATTAGAAAAAAATACGCCGTCTACGATCTGGTAAATAATCACTGAAACCAATTCATAATGGGCAGAAACTATAAATTTTGTGAATAAATCATGGGTAAGCGGACGGGGCGGATGGATGTCTTTTTCCAGTCCCAGCGAAATAGACTGAGCCTCGAAATTTCCTATAACAACAGGTAATTTTATATGTGATTCTTCATGTTCCAATAACAAAGCGTAAGCCCCCGATTGGGTCTGGCTGTACGATATTCCGCGAATAATTAGCTGCTTATAATCCATAGCTACAAATATAAATTAATTTTTTATTGTAGGTTTCACTTTTAGACAAAAATAAAAGCCCGGAAGCCGAGCTTTTATGCTATTGTTGATAAGTGTCAAAAGTCAATAGTGAATTTTGCTTCGCAAGTGAATTAATTTAAAAAATTGACAAGCGTAGCGTATTGACTATTAACCATTCACTATTCTATCCTTTAATTGCTTTAATTTTTTCTGTTAATGCAGGAATAATCTGGAATGCATCTCCTACTACTCCATAATCCGCAGACTTAAAGAATGGTGCTTCAGCATCATTATTAATAACTACGATGGTTTTAGAAGAGTTTACCCCGGCTAAGTGCTGAATAGCTCCGGAAATACCTACTGCAATATAAAGATTAGGTGAAATTGCTTTTCCTGTCTGTCCTACGTGCTCTGTGTGAGGTCTCCATCCGATATCAGAAACCGGCTTGGAACATGCAGTAGCAGCCCCAAGAACATTAGCAAGATCTTCAATCATTCCCCAGTTTTCAGGACCTTTCATTCCTCTTCCTGCAGAAACTACCACCTCTGCTTCTTTAAGGTCTAATTTCCCTGAGCTCTGCTCGTGAGAGATCACTTTAGTATCTTCATTAGCTACTGATAGATTCTTAACTTCTTCTGATCCTGATACAGCGCTTTCTTTTACACCGAAAGCATTTTGAGAAACTGTGATGATCACCCCATTTCCTTCAGCTTTTGCATGCATAAACCCTTTTCCTGAAAAAGCTTTTCTTTTTACCTGGAACGGGGAAAGGCTTTCAGGGGCTTCCAGTACATTGGTAATCAAAGAATAGTTCTTCATTACTGCAAGCATAGGAGCGATAGAAGAAGCATCTGTAGTGTGAGGGAAAACGATAGTGTTTCCGTCTGCCACTTCACTTACAGCCTGAGCGAATGCCTTTGCTGAAAAGCTTTTAAGACCTTCATCTTTTACATTGATAACGTTTGATGCTCCATATTTGTACAATAAATCTGAAGAATCTGTTGGGTTTACAGAGATTGCCGTAACGGTATCTCCCGCCTGGTCTGCAACTGCTTTAGCATAAGAAACGGCTTCAAAAGCTGCTTTTTTGTAAACTCCATTTATATTTTCTGCGTATACGAATACTGCCATTTTTTTTAAATTTAAAGATTAAAAAATTTAAGGATAAAAGATTGGAAATCAGATCAGGGCTCAACATATATCCCTGTTTCAGCTTCTTTCTTTTAAATTTTTAGATTACTTTAGCTTCTTCGTGAAGTAATCTTACCAATTCATCCAAATTGTCAGGAGAAACCATTTTTACAGCAGCTCTTGGCGGCACGCTGTCATAAGTTACTCCCTGAACTTTCACCTCAGAAGAAGCAGGCTCTACTACCTGTAAAGGCTTCGTTCTTGCAGACATGATCCCTCTCATATTCGGGATGATAAGATCTTTTTCATCTACCAATCCTTTTTGTCCTGCGATTACAGCAGGTAATTTTACTGATATCGTTTCTTTTCCGCCTTCAATTTCTCTTACAGCAGTAGCTTCGCTTCCGTTTACATCTAAACCTACAGATGCATTGACGAAAGGCTGATTTAACAGCTGAGCGACCATTCCTGGTACTGAACCTCCGTTGTAATCGATAGATTCTTTTCCGCAAAGGATAAGGTCATATCCTCCGTTCTGAGCTACGGCAGCGATTTCTTTCGCTGTAGAATAGCTGTCTTTAGGATCAAGGTTTACTCTCACGGCATCATTGGCACCAATAGCTAATGCTTTTCTGATCACTGGTTCTGTAGCAGCATCTCCTACGTTGATCACTGTTACAGTTGCACCCTGAGATTCCTGAAGTTTAACTGCTTTTGTCAACGCAAATTCATCTAAAGGGTTGATTACCCACTGAATTCCATTTTTGTCGAAGGCAGATTTATCTGCCGTAAAGTTAATCTTGGAAGTAGTATCCGGAACACTACTGATACAAACTAATATTTTCATGTGTACTATTTTATTTTTTCCCTTTTAGGCATAAAAAACCTTAGTGTTTTATGCTGAGATTTTGTTACATTTTACGTTGCTAATATAATTAAAAAATATATTATGCATGCATAATACTTATTTTTTTACTATTCAATACATTAAATGCATTTACTAGGCTGGTTTTGTTGCCCTAAACTCTATTTTGCTGGGCAGAACACGTGGATTCATTTTTAAAATATCCAGGACCAGATTCCCCATATCTTCGGGCTGGATCTTCCAGCTGTCTTTTTCTGAGGGAACGTTTCCGTTAAAATTGGTAGCGACTGATCCCGGCATAATAACCGTAGATTTGATGTTGTATTTTCTCAGATCAATCATTGCCGCCTGAGTAAATCCTACGACTCCAAATTTAGATGCATTGTAACCTGTTCCGTTTTCAAAGAAATTGGCACCTGCCAGACTCGAAATCGTGATATAATAGCCTTGCGTCTTTTTTAATTCTTTCACAGAAGCTTTTAATGTGTAGAATACGCCTGTCAGATTGGTTTCTATCATATCATTCCACTCTTCGGCAGTCAGTTCATCTACAGGTTTGAATATTCCCAATCCTGCATTGGCAATTACAAAATCCAACCTTCCGAATGTCTCAGTAATATATTTTACAGCCTCTTCTTCGCTTTCAAGGCTTCTTACATCTGAAACAATCCCCAAAACATTATTTGAATATTTCTTAAGTTCTTCTTCAGCTTTTTCAACATCATCTCTTTTACGTCCTGAAAATGCTACTGAAATACCGTTTTCCAATAATATTTTCGCTATTCCGAAACCTATTCCTTTGGTTCCTCCAGTTATATAAGCTACTTTATTTTCTGACATATTATTAATTTTAATGCTCTAAAATAACAAAAACGCTTCAATTGAAGCGTTTTATATAGACTAAGATTTGTCAGGTATTTCTATAATTAATCTATAACAAAATAATTTATCTGAAAAATAATGAAAACTAATTTCATACAAAACTCAACCTATTTTTTTATAAATTTCTCAGAGAAATTACCATTTTCAGTTCTAATATTGATGAGATAAGTGCCAGCAGGAAAACTTCTAACATCAATTTTATCATTTTCTACCATCGACTGAACCTTTTTGCCAGCCGCATCATAGATTTCAATGTTTTTTATCTTAGAAGAAGCATTTATTTTAATAAAATCTGAAGCAGGATTAGGATATACAATTACCTTATTCTTATTTACAGTACTGTTTGCTACAGATAATAATGCCTGATTATATACTTTAACATTATCAATATAGGCTGTTCCGTCTGCGTTATCGTGTACGAAACGCAACTGGTTTATATCCATTGATTCTACTGCAATACCGGAATAGATCAAAATCCCGTTCAGATAGTATTTAACATCTGCAGCGGTTCCTACAACTGCAATATGGTACCAGGAATTCGGCTGCCACGTTCCCAATGCAGTGTCCATTACAGGATTTCCTGATAGTGTTTTCAGAACTTTAATTGCACCGGAATTATCAAAATCGAGTCTGACAATATATTTTTCGTCAGCGCTGCTTACTCCCTGAAAGCTAAAAATCGATCCATTAAGCTGGGACATATTGATATCGAAAGAAACCGTAAAACCGTTGTAGGGAAGCAATACAGGAAGATTATCAAACGCGCCGATGATAGGAATGGATTGGGT
Source organism: Chryseobacterium sp. 22532 (assembly GCF_052044665.1). Taxonomy (NCBI): domain Bacteria; kingdom Pseudomonadati; phylum Bacteroidota; class Flavobacteriia; order Flavobacteriales; family Weeksellaceae; genus Chryseobacterium; species Chryseobacterium sp. 22532. Next base: position 744,918 of record NZ_JBQENJ010000002.1, on the reverse strand, counting down.
TCCATAAGTATTTTCTTTTACAATCTTCAGAGAATTAATTCCGTCTGATGCATTATCCATAGAAATGATCTGGTTAAGCACGTTCGGGGGCATATCACCGGTTGGCGTGCTGATCCAGGTCCCCTGACCATGGATATTCCCGGTATAAAATCCATCTGAATATTCAAACGAAATGATCTGCTGCGCAAAGGAAAACACTGAAAACAAGCAGAATGCGACAGAGTAGTTTTTTTTCATAGTAATTATTTTAGGTTGAACTAAAAATAATCACATACATTAACTAAAAAAATATCATTTGATAGGGATATTACCATAAAAAAACGTAAAGCGCTCCGATTTTGGAACGCTTTACTGAATATGATTATAAAATATTTAATTATTTTGAATAGTTCTGGAAGAACAGCGGAATACTTTCAATTCCTTTATAGAAATTAAACAGCCCGTAATGTTCATTCGGTGAGTGAATTGCATCTGAATCCAGCCCAAAGCCCATTAGCACAGACTTAGCGCCTAATACTTTTTCAAACATTGCCGTGATCGGAATACTGCCTCCACTTCTGTAAGGAAGAACTTCTTTACCAAATGCAGTTTCCATAGCCTGCTTAGCCGCTAAAAACTCTTTAGTATCACTTGGTAAAACATATGGCATTCCTCCGTGGTGAGGTGTTACTTTTACTTTAACATTCTCAGGAGCAATTTTTTCAAAATATTTTGTGAATTTTTCCGTGATCTCTTCAGGAGTCTGATAAGGAACCAGACGCATTGAGATTTTAGCAGAAGCTTTGGAAGGAATTACTGTTTTAGCTCCTTCTCCTGTATATCCTCCCCAAATACCATTACAGTCTAAAGTAGGACGGATAGAGGTTCTTTCAAGCGTTGTATAGCTTTTTTCACCTTCCACTCCATTGAGTCCGATAGATTTCTTGAATTCTTCCGGATTGTCTTTCAATTTGTTCATATCTGCTCTTTCAGCATCTGATACGGTTTCTACATTATCATAAAATCCGTCTATGGTAATATGTCCGTCTTCGTCGATCAGTTTAGCAATCATTCTGGAAAGTACGTGAATCGGATTAGGAACGGCTCCTCCATACAATCCTGAATGAAGATCTCTGTTCGGTCCTTCTATTTCAACTTCTACATAGCTTAAGCCTCTTAAGCCAGTTGTAACAGTTGGCTGTTCGTTGCTGTAAATATGAGTGTCGGAAATTAAAATACAGTCGCAAGACAATTTTTCTTTGTTTTCGTTAACGAAGTCTCCCAAGCTTACGGATCCTACTTCTTCCTCACCTTCCAAAATAAATTTAACATTACAAGGAAGAGAGTTTGTCTTCATCATCGCTTCAAAAGCCTTTAAATGCATAAAAAACTGTCCTTTATCATCCGCAGAACCTCTTGCAAAAATGGCTCCGTCAGGATGAAGTTCTGTTTTTTCAATATAAGGTTCAAAAGGTGGTTTTGTCCAAAGCTCCAATGGATCTGCCGGCTGAACATCATAATGTCCGTATACCAATACTGTTGGCAAATTTTTATCTAAAAGTTTTTCTCCAAAAACAATAGGATATCCTTTGGTTTTGCATACTTCTACATTGTCAGCCCCTGCATTTTTAAGATATTCTGCAACAACATCCGCACATTTCAAGACGTCATTTTTATAAGCCGGATCTGCAGAAATAGAAGGAATTCTCAATAACTCAAATAATTCATCCACGAAACGCTGTTTGTTTTCATTGATGTAATTTAATGTCTCTTGCATTTTAAAAATTTGTTTCGTTAAAAATAAAAAAAATGCCCTGCTTGAGCAAGACATTCATATACTTTATTGTATTTAAATTATTTTGTAAATCTTACAGACATTTTTCTGTCAGACGCTCTTTCTGCATCAGATGCTTTTGCATCCACTTTTGCAAACTGGCTTCCATATCCTTCTGCTGAGACAATCTGTCCTCCGGCACCTAAAGCGGTAAGCTGAGCCTTAATGAAATTGGCTCTGTCCTGAGATAATTTCACATTTTTAGGTTCATCTCCGGTTTTATCAGTATAACCGCCAATTTTAATTTTTGCATCCGGGTAAGCTTTCAAAATTTTAGCAAGATTACTCAACTGCTCCTGAGAACCAGCTTCCAACTGATTGGCAGAACCCATTTTGAAGTTAACATTATCAAAGTCATACCATACATTTTTCAATCCATCTTCTGTAGCAGAAGCATATTGTCCGGATTTCAGGTATTTTACAATGCTGTCTTCCATTCCGTTAGCAAAACCTTTCAGAGCAACCCCATTTAAATCAATAGAAACCTGAGATCTCTTCTCAGCATGTTCAGAACCATGTCCTGCAGCAGCTTCATGACCGTGTGCTTCACCTCCACCCTGTGCATCGTCGGAATATCTTTCTACTCCTTCTTCCAGTTTCAGAGTATTCTTGTTTCCTCCTGCCTGGATCTTTTTACAGCTTACGGCTACTGTTGCAACAGCTAAACATATAATGAATTTTTTCATATGTAAAATTTATTTTTTAAATGTCATATGGAATCGCATTATTTTAGCCGGTTATCATATTTTAACAGCAAGCGATTTCATGCTTAAATTTTTGATTGCCCAAAAGTAAGAAATCCTGCTTTTTTCGGCAACATTTTTATACTGATTTTAAAATAATTTTCCCTTTTTTGGATTGTGTAAAAATAAGGTAGCCTTCACCACCGTCTTTTATTCCATATTTCTTTTTGATATCTTCAGGTTTTAAAGGATAATTCTTTGAAATAATATTAAACTGCTCTTTCTTTTTAATTTGCTTAGATTCAACAGATTCCATTTCTAAAACTCTACCGGGAAAATCATTAATTTTCTGATCTGAAGTATAGAGATGGGTATTGGGATGAAGTTTTTTAAGCCTGAATCTTTCTGAGACCAGATTAAAAATTCCGGCTTTTAAAATACTGTTATTAGGAATATAGATGAACTTTTCAGGCTCGGAATACACAGGCTGAGCATTGTCCTCTTCTCCAAATACGAACTTAAAATCAGGTTCCCCGCTTTCCAGGTTGATACAATTTACTGTAATGCCATTTCTTTTTTCATTGGATAAAAAAACAACGGCTTCTTTTACATCATTTTTCAGGGCTATTATTTCTATCCTGAAAATACCTGGCAATACCGAAATCAGATATTTTAAATCGATTAACGGTGAAAGTTTTATAATCACCTGATCTGCAGTCGCAAGAAGAACGTCTTTAATCTGGAGGATATCCGGCGAAAGATCTTCAAGCAGAAATACTTTATTTTTGTTGTGGTCTCTTCTTGCAGGATCTAAATAAATAACATCAAAATATTCTTTATTCGTACTCAGAAAGTCTTCCAGATTTTGATTGATAAAAGATGCTTTTCTGCCTAAAATTCCCCAATTATGTTCTACTATATTCAGTAATTCGAGGTTTTTTTCCACGAGAGTCACCTCATTGAAATTCCCGGAAAGATAATAGGCATCGATTCCAAAACCGCTGGTCAGGTCCACGAATCTATTCCCTTTAAGGATCTGCGACTTGTAAAGTGCCGTTGTTTCCGAAGAAGCCTGCTCTAAATTAAGTTGCGGCGGAAAAATAATGCCTTCTTTCAGCAGAAACGGAAATTTCTTCTGGGCAGTTTGTTTTCCTTTAATCTGCTGCACAATTTCCGACATGGAAACATCTTGAAATGGGGATTTTTTTAACAGAAGAGAATGCAGATCTGTATTCAGATTTGCATTGATATAGTTTTGAATTTCTTTGTTTAATAATTTGTTTTCCACAGATTTCCTGGAATTTTCAAATTTTATAAATGAATAATATAAATGATTATAAAATACTTCGACTCCGCTCAGAATGACGTTCTATGACTGTTCATTATATTTTTCAAGGCAATACCTAGATTTTATCTTTTATAAAAAATATAATCTGTCAGTAACGGATCAATACCGCTTTGTTTTAGAAGGGAATTGATCTGGCCCCGATGATAGGTTGAATGGTTTATGGCATGAAAAAGCATTTCAAAAATACTATTTTCAAATTTTATTCCTCTTGAGTTCTGATATTCCACTCTGTTATCCAGATCGGATTTTTGAATGATATCAATACTTTTCAGAAAATTCTGCTGATTAATTTCATCAAGAGACTCAAAAGGGTTGACCTGCCAGACTTCAAATGAGTTTTCGCCCAATATCCGTGAATTCCAGATCTGCTGGGCATTCAATATATGATTGATCAGATTGATTGTTTTTTCATCAACTTTCGATCTATTCTCTGAAATATATTTAATCATTTCTTTGTTGAAATGATGAGTGTATTCAAATAGATCAATCAGTTTTTCTTTCATTACATGATATTATTTTTCTTAACCACAGATTACGCAGATTTACACAGATGTTTACGATTAATTTCCATGATCCTAAAATTAGGTATAAATGGTATTAAAAGAATAAAAAATTTACACATAATCATCTGTGTAAATCTGCGTAATCTGTGGTTTAATAATCTATATTTTTTTTAATCTAATTCTCCGTTTACTTTTCTGAAAATACTTTTATTAATATAGTCAGTATTAAAGTTCACTAGAATGCCGAGCTTTAATCCGGTAAGTTTTAGATAAGTCAACAACTGTTGATGATGTATATTAGCTATATCTGTAGTAGCTTTTATCTCTATAATTACTTTATTTTCAACAATTATATCCGCAATAAATCCTGATTCTATAACAGTATCCTTAAACTTAAGATTCATTGGGACCTGAGTTTTTACCATTAATCCATTATTTTCAAGTTCATAAGCCAGAACTTTTTCATAAACCTTTTCTAATAAACCTGGGCCAAGCTCATTATAGACAGAAAAAATGCATTTCCTGACATAAAAACTTATCTCATTTTCTTTCATTATATTGTGTTTTTAAAATAACAGATATCTTTTAAGATTACCTGTATTTGAGAAGTCTGGGGAACCTATAAATTACTCAAACATTTCCGCCCAACGTACGGCTTTTATTTCTTTTTCGTTGTAAAGATCCTCTATTGATCTTTTAACGTCTAATTTGGGGTATAAATTCACTCCTATCAGCTTTATTTTACCTTCTTCCACCCATCTTTGCTCTTCAACAGCATGATCGTAGATCTTTTTCTGAATGATTCCCTGTTTCAAAAGTTCCAGATACCCTCCTGCCTCTTCTATTTCAACAAATAATGCCCAGGATTTTTCTGCCATCTGACGGGTAATATCTTCAACGTAATAACTTCCGTTCGATGCATCCTCAAATACATTAATGATGCTTTCATAAGCGAGAACAATCTGCTGCTTAAAGGAGATTTCTTCGGAATTATCAGTACTTCTGTTCACCAGATAATTATTGCTGAAAACAGCATCTGCTCCTGCAATCATTGCAGAAGCGAGTTCTAAGGTTGAACGGATCAGGTTATTTTCATTATCGGAAACCGCTTTATTTCTTAAAGATGTCTCTGCAAAAATATATGGCGTTTCATTTAAACCATATTCTTTGGAAAGTTGGTTAAAAACTATTTTAAAAGCTCTCAGCTTAGCTATCTCAAAGAAATAATTCCCACCCACTGCTATTCTGAAAATCAGCTTGTTCAAAATTTCAGAGCCATACACTTCAGCAAGTTCCTTGGTTTTCGCCAGCGCAATTCCCAACTGCTGGTAAATGGCAGCTCCGGCATTCTGATGAAGTGAAATATCAACACAGATGTTTCTTCTGAAGTCTTTTGATAAAAGTTCTTTAGTCAGCTGGTCATCAATGATGCCTTCATTTTCTTTAAAAACATCAATCAGTGAAAAATACTGGTCTTCTTCTTTCGGGCTGATATGACCGGCAAGGTCTTTATTATTGACAAAAATTGTTTTTTGCTCAAGGTTTTCTACGTTGTGGTCTAAGACAAATGCAAATACATCTTCTTCCAGGCTTTCGTGATATCTTGCTACGAGATGGGTATTTTCCTCAACTTTCGGCAGGTTTGCCAATGGTTGCTGAACTTCACTGTAAAAAGGTTTTACATCAATTCCTTCCAGATTTTCCTTATTTAAGATGGAATAAATGTCTTCTGTTTTAAGCTGTTTTTTTACTAAATTTTCCCAGTTTGGAAGTATATCTGCTGACATTGGCTGTTTATTATGGGTGAATGGTGAATTTTGCTTTGCAGGCAATGGTAAAATTATTAAAATTGACAATTAACCATTGATAATTCACGATTACGTTTATCATTTTTATGTGAATGGTGAATTTTGCTTCGCAAGTCAATGGTGAGTCATGAAAATAGACTATTGACCATTCACAGCAAAGCTAATTGACTTTCACATTTCAAATTTCTTATTTTTTAGCACTATTTGTGCTGTCTACTACCAAAATGAAGATCTCTTCATCCGGTTTTTTCATAAAATAATTTTCTCTTGCGTATTTTTCTTTTTCCGACTTATTGTTCATCAGCTTTTTATAAAAAGTATCATTTTTTTCGTACTCTTTTTTATAGTATTCAAGCTGGTCTTCATATCGGCTGATTTCACCGTTCAGTTCATTAATAACAAGGAAAGAGGTTTTATCAAAGAAAATCATCCAGACCAAAAACATACAGATTGTAATGGTATATTTATTCAGAACATATTTCTGGATCATTTTAAATGTTTCAGATTTCGGCTGAATGTCTTTAATAAGTTTGTTTTCTTCCATTTTAATGTTTTCTCAACGAATTTTTAATAACAGTAGTTAAAAAATCAATCGCTACGGAATTCTGTCTCATATTCGGAATGATCAGATCTGCGTCATTCTTGGATGGCTCAATGAATTCCTGATGCATTGGCTTCAAAGTGGTCTGATAACGGTGAAGGACTTCACTCAGATCTCTTCCTCTTTCCTGAGTATCCCGCCTGATTCTTCTGATCAGTCTTTCGTCTGAATCTGCATGAACAAATACTTTTAAATCAAATTCTTTCAGCAGTTCTTTGTTCGTCAATACCAGAATACCTTCTACTACCAATACATTTTTAGGTTCTACAGTGACGTGGTCGCCAGTTCGGGAATGGGTTACAAAGCTGTAAATGGGCTGTTCTATAGACTCATTGTTTTTTAAAGCTTTTACGTGTTTTATCATTAAATCGAAATCTATAGACTTTGGATGGTCATAATTAAGCGCCTCTCTCTCGATCAGTGTCAGATTCGGGTTATCGTGATAATAATTATCCTGAGAAAGGATATTCATTCCTTCAATATCAAGCTGTTGCAGTATCTTATCAACAACTGTAGTTTTGCCGGATCCTGTTCCTCCAGCAATTCCTATTACAAGCATTCTTTTTTGTTTCTTTATAGTTGGTACAAATATACTATTTTAGATGAATGCAAGTAAAACAATCCCGCAGAATTTGGTATAACAAAAAAATCCGATGTCTGGGCACCGGATTTAAAGTTTTTATTTTTTAATGAATTTTGCAGATAAATTAATTTCTTTTACGGTCAGGATATAATTTCCGGACGGAAGGTTTGAGACATCAATTCTGTTGCTGTTATTCCTTATCGTTGTTTCCATTACTTTTCGGCCTTCCATGTTATAAATTTCGGCTTTTTCTTCTTTGTTCCCTTTCAACAAAACGATAAGAACATCAGAAACCGGGTTTGGATATACTGAAACTGGGTTTTCTTTAACTGTTTCTTTGGTACCCAGTGTACAGCTGTATTCCGGAAGAACATAGCCTGCAGCTGTAAATTCCTCTGTCATAGCGGTGATATCATTACAATTGAACCCGAACTGTCCCAGCATATCAATACCGGCCTGTCTTACGGCAATGGCCGCATTTTGCTGGTTTGTTGTTGAAGTTGTTAAATTCAGTCCTTCTAAAAACGCTCTGTCCGTTTTCTCTTTTCCTATTCTGTTATAAATTCTCATCAGTGCCGCAGACCAAATCTGTGCTTTATCATAATAGGAACCGGATCCCGGATATGTCATTGTAGTATTGGTTATTCTGCCATCCCAGAAAGAATTATGACCGTCCCAGCTGAACATCCAGTTGTATTCCGGAGCAGATGTAGACCATTGATTTAAGCTTCTGCTGTAAGACTGTGCCCAGTAATCGCCACATCCTTCACTCAGACCATCTGCATTGGAAATTCCTCCTGCCAGCCAGTGATGAATTCCGTGTCCCAATTCATGTAAAATTACATCAGCATCTTCAGCATCGTCTACACCGCCTTCACCAAATCCAAGTGACTCACTTCCTGTCAGATAATGAGAGTTATCCTGACCACTAAAACCATGCGGATCAAATCTTAATACCCCATTGTTTTGTGAAGGTTTGCAGACAATTCCTAAAGTTACATTGATGTATCTTAAACTATTATCAAGGTGCCAGTAAGCATTCACTGCTTCAAATCCATCATCACTTCTGTTAAACAAAAACTGATTGGTAGACTGTGTAAAAATTCCTTTTGCAGGTGCCTCTATCTCCTTAATTTCTGCATACGTTCCCTTTAAGGTATAAATTCCGCCTGTAAAATCAATTTCAGGAATTGTCACTAAAGTTCTTGCAGCATCCAGACTGGCGTTGGTAGCGTCGTTATTATCTACAAAATCACCTGCATAAGCTGATCCTGTTTTAGATAAAGGATCCGGTTGAAAAATGTAGGCACTTCCAGTTACCAAAGCCTTCTTTGATGTTATTTTTTTATCTTTTTTCTTATGAAGTGAATCATTTTTATCATGATGTTTTACAGAAATGTCTTTCATGCTGATCACATCACCTGTTTTTGCATCCACAATGGTTTCCCAGCTGCCGGGATTATCAAAAGAGCTGATCAGTACCCTGTAAACCAGTTTTGTTTCTCCTGAATCTGTAATGTAGATAAACAGCTTATTTTCTTCATAGGTAATCTCTCCTTTTGACCGGGAAGCTCTATGGGCTTTTTTAAGCGCTTCTGAAGCAGACACAGAGGGAGCCGTATCAGTTTCTTTCAGGTTTTTCTTCAAACTTTCTGTCCCTGTATAACTTATTTTACCGGATTTGTTGAAATGGACCACAATTTCAGACTGAAAAACAGGAACGTCTTTTATCATCTGCTGAAATCGCAGGGTTTCTCCTGTATTGCTTTTGCGTACCGAGCTTAATGTGAGTCCGCTGAATCCCGGAATTCCTAAATTTCTTGAGTTTTCTTTGATCCAGTTTTTAGCCGGAGCTTCAAAAGATGATTCCTGAGCATGTAATGCGGAACAGCATAATATACTCCCAAGAACCAGCGAAGTAATTTTTTGTTTCATTTATTTATATTTAGAGTGTGTCTTAATTGCTAATATAAATAAATATGACGAAATTTTTCACCAATAAGTGTATATTCTCTAAAAAAAACATGCTTTAATAAGAAACACTGCCAATTGGCAGTGTTTTGATTATACTATTTCGCTTGTTAATTCTCTCGAAAGCAGTTTTTCATGCATGGGCTTAAGGAGATCCATAGAACCTGTTTTTACTGTGCATTTGCCTTTGTAATGGACGAGCATTGTACATTGCTCCGCCTGTTCCAGGGTATGCTTGCAGATCTCTATCAGACAGTCTATCACATAATCAAATGTGTGAATATCATCATTATGGAGAACCAGTTTATATACTTCATCTGTGTCATCCAAAACCAATACTTCTTCTTCATATTGACGTTTTGGATCTTCGTAATCTTTTATGCTGTTATAAAAAATCATTTCTACCTTTTTAAACTTCCCCTATTTTATCGGCCAGGTCATTAAGTACATTCGGCCCTTCGTATACTAATTCTACGAGCTCTACACTCTTATTATTCATTTTCAGAATCTTGAAATGATAATTTTCCAAATCAAATTCGTCGTTTTCCTCCGGAATATCTTCCAGTTCATGCAGAATGAATCCTGCGAGTGAGTTGTATTCGCTTTCTTCAGAAAGAGGTAATTTTTTAGGCAGATATTCGTTGATTTCATCCAGTGGCTGCGTAGCCTGAACCCAATAAATATTATCTCCTATTTTATCTACCAGCTTATCTTCATCATCTTCTTCATCCTGAATTTCTCCTACAAGCTCTTCCAGAATATCTTCCAGGGTAATAATACCTTCTGTTCCTCCAAATTCATCAATAACTATTGCAAGGTGCTGTTTTTTCTGCTGGAAGATTTTCAGGAGGTCCGAGATCTTTTTGCTGCCCACAACAAAGAATGCATCACGCATAAGATCTTTAAGATCCTCATGGTTAAGGTCTCCTTTTCTCTTTACAAATTCCCTGATAATCTCTTTGGTATAGAAAATCCCAATCACATTATCTATGGAATCAAGATACACGGGAATACGCGAATAGCCGCTATCCATGATCTTGTTGATAATTTCATTGATATCTTCTTCAAAGTCAATAGACGTGATATTCTGTCTTGGAACCATGATCTGCTTGGCGGAATGATCTGTAAAATCAAATGCATTTTTAATGATCTCATAATTCTCTTCTTCAATCTCGCCACTATCAGCACTCTGCTTTACCAGAAGCTGAAGTTCTTCGGTGGAATGAATTTCCTGTTCGGAAGCCGGATGTATCTTAATTAATCTTAGAAATGTATTCGACATCAGGTTCATCAACCAGATAAATGGTTTGAAAACCGTGTAAAAAACTCTTAATGGAACTGCTGTAGCCATTGTAGTCGCTTCCGACTTTCTAATGGCAATAGATTTCGGGATAAGCTCACCAAATACAATATGCATCACAGTAATTAATACGAAACTTGTCACCACTGAAATTGTGGTAATTGTTGTTTGGGTAAGCTCCACATTCAAAGAGTGGAAAATACTTTCAACTACGTGGTGCAGGGCACTTTCACCTACCCAACCCAACGCAAGAGATGCCAGGGTAATACCAAGCTGTGTTGCAGACAGGTATTCATCAAGGTGCTTGATAATATGCTCCGCCTGTTTTGCCATAGAGTTACCTTCGGCTGCTTTTAACTGGATCTGTGAATAACGAACCTTAACAATTGAGAATTCTGCGGCTACGAAAAAGCCATTTAGTAAAACAAGAAATAAGGCTAGCAAAAGCCTGACTATATCCGAGTCCATTTAGAAGTTGTATAATATTTTAGTTTACAAAGATAGATAAAATATAAATAACAAGAAAAGCATCGATAATATCGATGCTTTAATATTATGTTAAAATAATTCTTTACGAATTTTTCAAAGCTTCTGCTCCGGAAACGATCTCTAAGATTTCGTTTGTAATGGCAGCCTGTCTTGCTTTGTTGTAGAAAATGACAAGATCATTTTTAAGTTCCTGCGCATTATCTGTAGCTTTGTGCATTGCTGTCATTCTCGCGCCATGCTCAGAGGCAACTGAATCTAAAACTGCTTTGAAAACCTGGGTTTTGATCGCTTTAGGGATCAAATTATCAAGAATTTCATTTCTGTTCGGCTCAAAGATATAATCTGTTTCCACCTGAGTTTCTTCAGCTTTTTCAGCCATAGAAATCGGAAGAAGCTGTTCAGTAGTTACTTCCTGAGTAGCAGCATTAACAAATTTGTTGTAGATTAAATAAACTTCGTCAAATTTACCTTCTTTAAAGCTGTTCATTACTCCTTCAGTAACATGAGATACTGTATCAAAGTTTAAGTTATCAAAAACAGCACTTTCATTAGAGTATACCGTACGGGTTCTTCTTACCGCATCAAAAGCTTTTTTACCGATGGTAAGCACTTCAACTTCGTATTGAGACTTATCTCTAAACTGGATGTTAAGCTCTTTTACAATAGATGAATTGAAAGCTCCTGCAAGACCTCTGTTTGAAGTAACAGCGATGAAAAGAATCCTCTTCACTTCTCTTTTTTGAGCATAGATAGAAACCTGATCGGGATCAGAGCTAGAATTTACATTCTGGATGATTTCCTGCAGTTTTTCAGAATAAGGTCTTAGCATTACGATGGCATCCTGTGCTTTTTTAAGCTTCGCAGCGGAAACCATTTTCATAGCACGTGTAATCTGCATCGTAGATGAAATTGACGTAATTCTACCTCGTATTTCTTTTAAGTTTGCCATTAATTTGGGTTCAAAGTTTATGGTCTAAAGTTTAAGGTTTAAAACGGATTCTAAACCTTAAACAATGAAGATTTTAGTTATATTTAGAAGCTAAATCATTAGCCGCCTGCTTAAGAACGTTGGTAATATCGTTGTCGATTTTACCTGCTTTAATAGCCGCCATTGTGTCAGGGTGCTTAGATCTTAGGAATTCGATATATTCAATCTGGAATTCTTTTACTTTTCTGATCGGAACGTTTCTCAATAAGTTCTCAGTTCCAGCGTAGATCATAGCCACCTGGCTGTCTACAGGAAGTGGAGAGTTTACCGGCTGCTTAAGGATCTCAACGTTTCTTTCTCCTTTAGAGATTACCGCTAAAGTAGAAGCATCAAGGTCAGAACCGAACTTAGCGAACGCTTCCAATTCTTTATATTGAGCCTGGTCTAATTTAAGAGTACCAGATACTTTTTTCATTGATTTGATCTGAGCATTACCTCCTACTCTGGATACAGAGATCCCTACGTTGATCGCAGGACGAACCCCTGAGTTGAATAGATCAGACTCCAAGAAGATCTGTCCGTCTGTAATAGAGATTACGTTAGTCGGAATATATGCAGAAACGTCACCAGCCTGAGTTTCGATAATTGGAAGTGCAGTTAATGAACCACCACCTTTTACGATTGGTCTTAATGAATCTGGTAAATCGTTCATCTGGCTCGCGATTTTGTCATCAGCAATAACTTTCGCTGCTCTTTCCAATAGTCTTGAGTGAAGATAGAAAACGTCTCCAGGATAAGCTTCACGGCCCGGTGGTCTTCTCAATAGTAGAGAAAGCTCACGGTACGCAACCGCTTGCTTGGATAGATCATCATAAACGATCAATGCTGGTCTACCAGTGTCTCTGAAGAACTCACCAATAGATGCTCCAGCCATAGCAGAATATACCTGCATTGGAACCGGATCGGATGCGTTAGCCGCAACAATTACAGTATATGCTAAAGCTCCTTTGTCAGAAAGGGTTTTAACGATTTGCGCTACAGTAGAAGCTTTCTGACCAATAGCAACATATATACAATATACAGGCTTACCTGCATCAAAGAATTCTTTCTGGTTGATGATTGTATCGATCGCAACGGTAGTTTTACCGGTCTGTCTGTCACCAATAATAAGCTCTCTCTGACCTCTTCCTACAGGGATCATAGAGTCAATCGCAACGATACCTGTCTGTAAAGGCTCAGTTACCGGCTGTCTGAAGATAACCCCAGGCGCTTTTCTTTCCAATGGCATTTCGTATAAATCCCCAGTAATAGGACCTTTACCATCGATAGGGTTACCAAGAGTATCTACTACTCTTCCTAACATACCTTCTCCTACTTTGATAGAAGAGATTCTGTTTGTTCTTCTTACTGTATCTCCTTCTTTTACTAATTTACTTTCCCCAAGTAGAGCAACACCCACGTTGTCTTCTTCAAGGTTAAGTACAATACCTTCTACATCACTAGAAAATTTCACCAACTCTCCGTATTGTACGTTTTCTAACCCGTATACACGAGCAATACCATCACCGATGGTTAAAACTGTACCTACTTCCTCAACGTTGGATTGAGTGTCGAAGTTGGCCAATTGCTGTTTTAAGATCGCAGATACTTCTGCCGGATTTATTTCTGCCATTGTATGGTTGTTTTTTCTTTAATTTAATTGAAAATCTTTTTTAACCTGGTTAAGTTTTGTCTTTACAGATGCATCGATCTGCTGATCACCTACTCTTAAAATGTAGCCTCCTAAAATATCTGGCTTCACATTTAAATTCAGATCAAAGTTTGAATCTGATTTTACTAGATTGGTAGATCTTAGAATCTGATCAAGGTTCTCTTTAGAAAGCTGAGTCGCTGTAGTAAGAGTTATTCTCTGTACTCCATTGATATCCTCTACTTTATTGATGAACTCCTGAGCAATATTTTTCAGTTGGTTCTCGCGTCCGTGCTTGATCACTAATCTGATCAGGTTCTGTGAAGAAACTGAAAAATCTTTAAAGATCTGGTCTGCTACCTCTATTTTCTTTTTTGCATCAATGTAAGGTGTAAGGAAGAATTTATTCAAATCTGCAGATTGAGACATGATCTTCTTTACATCTTTCATTTCAGAAAATACAGCAGCTGTCTGACCTGTTTCATTGGTGAAATCAAGCAGTCCCTGTGCGTATCTTTTAGCTACTTTAGATGTAAGCATTCTTAGTTAAGGTTAGATTTGTTTAAATAATTTTGAACTAATTCGTTTTGAGCTTCGTTGTTATCCAACTTCTGCTTAAGGATAGATTCAGCAATATTTACAGATAAAACACCGATTTGAGTTTTGATGTCTGCCATAGCAGCATTTTTCTCAGCATTGATTGTCTGTTTAGCTGCTTCAATCATTTTATCTCCTTCATTTTTAGCAGCATCTTTAGCTTCACCTACGATTCTATCTTTAATTTCTCTGGCTTCTTTAAGGATAGCATCTCTTTCGATTTTAGCTTCACGAATAATTCTTTCGTTATCTTCTTTTAAAGTCTCCATCTCTTTTCTTGCTAATTTAGCTTGATTAAGAGCATCAACAATAGAAGTTTCTCTGTCATTGATTGATTTTAAAATAGGTTTCCAAGCAAATTTGCCTAACAAAAATAATAATGCTAGAAAAATAACAGACTGGATAATAAATAATCCTGATGAAAACTGGTGAATTAATTCCATTATATAAATGTATAAATAATTATTACTTTTTTTCTTAAATAACCATTACCTGTAACCAACCGTTACGGGTAATGGTTTAATTTTAATTAGTTTACTGCGAATAGAGCAGCAAACGCAACACCTTCAACAAGTGCAGCAGCGATAAGCATAGCTGTTTGGATTTTTCCAGATTGCTCAGGTTGTCTAGCGATAGCTTCAAGAGCAGCAGCTCCGATTTTACCAAGACCGATACCTACACCTAGTACTACGATACCAGCACCTACAATTTTAGGGATTTCCATAATATATAATTTTAAAAAATTTGTTTTTACTTTAATTTACAATTTCAATTAGTGAGCAGCATGGTGTTCATGTTCGTGCTCTTGTACTGCCATTCCGATGAACAAAGCTGATAACATTGTGAAGATATAAGCCTGTAAGAATGCTACCAATACTTCCAATAAGTAGATCACTAATGTTAAGAACGGGAATGCAACACCTGCTGCAAAGTTCTTAAACACATAGATCAATCCAATTAAACTCATTACTACGATGTGTCCTGCAGTCATGTTAGCAAAAAGACGAATCATCAATGCGAAAGGTTTAGTAATTGTTCCTAATAATTCGATTGGCAACATGATCAGTTTCATTGGTACAGGAACACCCGGCATCCAGAAGATATGTTTCCAGTAATCTTTGTTAGCAGAGAACGTCGTGATTAAATAAGTAAGGATCGCAAGGAAGAATGTCATGGTAATATTACCTGTAACATTAATTCCGAAAGGCATCAATCCTAATACGTTAAGAAACAATATAAAGAAGAATACTGTTAATAAGTACCCCATAAATCTTTTGTATTTATGTCCGATGTTTGGGATCGCTACTTCATCTCTTACGAAAATAATTAAAGGCTCTAAGAATCTTGCAGCTCCTGTAGGGACAACAGACTTCTTATAAGATTTAGCCATTCCCCCAAATAATACTAACATAAAGATTGACACGAATAAAATGATAAGCACACTCTTTGTAATAGAAAGATCCAAAGGTTTCTCATTCGTAGGATGACCATCTTCACCCAGTGTTAAAGTTCCCGCTGCATCTGTTTTATAAATTTTCTCGTGGTGCAATTTATAATAAGAACCGTCTACTTCAGTCGGCTCACCATGCATGAAACCTTCTTTATTGCTCATAAAGCTATGGAATCCGTTATCATAGAAAATAACAGGAAGAGGAAAACCGATATGGTGACCTTCTTTGTCTACCATCAATGTAAAGTCGTGAGCATCCAACAAGTGATGATCGATAAACTCCTTGTTTTCTTTACTTGTTTTGTCTTTCTCCGAAAGCTCTTGAGCAGGAGCCGCCTCAGCAGTAGCCTCACCGTGCTGTGCAGACACTAAGTTTAATACAAAAATACTGTAGAATAAAACTGCGAATTTCTTAAACATTGATAGGTTTTTTTCGTTGTGCAAAAATATAATATTTTTTCTAGTTTCAATAAATAATTTTACTGTTTTTTGTCATGATTAATCAGCTTAATTGCATAGTATGTAAGCAGTGTTGTCAGGACGAAATATGGAATAATAAAATGAAATTTATAGCCCGGAATCACTTCAAAGTTCAATTTTTTCCTGATTAAGTACATTAAACCGAATTTTAAAAGGATCAGCCCAATCACAGACAGCCCTAAAAATTCAGGCACTACCCTATTAATTAAAACAATCATTGTAATCATCAGCATGAACATGACACTTAAAAAAAGATAAAATTTAACAATAATAATCTCATCTAAGTGAAAAACAAATTTCCAAAGGGAAAAATGGATCAGAAATGTTAAAAAGAATAATACCGTAACCAGGATATTAGGATTTAATTTCATTGCAAATACTATGGTTTATTTTAAGTGATCACAAAAATAGACTTTTTCTATCGAATTTCACATGAATTGATTTTTATCATTTTTTCTATATATATAATATTACGTATCGTAAGACTTTGGATATGCCTAAAAATTCCTTATTTTTGCAAACCTATAATTTACAATACATATGTTTAATAGTTTACAGGATAAATTAGACAAGGCTCTACATAATATTTCCGGACGCGGGAAAATCACAGAAATCAACGTGGCGGAAACCGTAAAGGAGATCCGTAGAGCGCTGGTAGATGCCGATGTTAACTATAAAGTTGCAAAAGATCTTACCAAAAGAGTTCAGGATAAAGCTTTAGGACAGAACGTTCTTACTTCCCTTACACCGGGACAGCTGATGACGAAGATTGTCCATGACGAGCTGGTAGATCTGATGGGAGGTTCTCAGGAAGGAATCAATCTTTCAGGAAAACCTACCGTAATTCTTATTGCAGGTCTTCAGGGTTCGGGTAAGACTACTTTCTCCGGAAAACTGGCCAATTACTTAAAAACAAAAAGAACTAAGAAACCTTTATTGGTTGCCTGTGACGTTTACCGTCCTGCGGCAATTGACCAGCTTAAAGTATTGGGTGGTCAGATCGGGGTTCCGGTATTTACAGAAGAAGGTTCTACCAATCCTTCTACCATTGCTGAAAATGCAATTAATTTTGCAAAAGCAAACGGTCATGATGTAGTGATCGTCGATACCGCAGGACGTCTTGCGATTGACGAGCAGATGATGAACGAGATCAAATCTGTACATTACTTCATCAAGCCCCAGGAAACTTTATTCGTAGTAGATTCCATGACAGGTCAGGATGCTGTAAATACAGCAAAGGCATTCAACGATGCCCTGAACTTTGACGGTGTTGTTCTAACGAAATTAGATGGTGATACGAGAGGTGGTGCTGCTTTAACGATCCGTTCTGTAGTTGAAAAACCAATCAAATTCATCTCTACCGGTGAGAAAATGGAAGCTTTAGATCTTTTCTATCCGGAAAGAATGGCAGACAGGATCTTAGGAATGGGAGATGTAGTTTCCTTAGTAGAAAGGGCCCAGGAACAGTTTGATGAGGAAGAGGCTAAAAAGCTTCACAAAAAGATCGCTAAAAACGAATTCGGATTTGATGATTTCCTTAAACAGATCAACCAGATCAAAAAGATGGGTAATATGAAAGACCTTATGGGAATGATTCCGGGGGTTGGAAAGGCAATCAAAGATGTTGAGATCAGTGACGATGCTTTCAAACACATTGAAGCAATCATCTACTCTATGACACCTGACGAAAGAAGAAGACCTTCTATCATTAATACCCAGAGAAAACAGAGAATTGCAAAAGGTGCAGGAAGAAAGATTGAAGATGTGAATCAACTGATGAAGCAGTTCGAACAGATGGGCAAAATGATGAAGATGATGCAGGGACCTCAGGGAAAACAGATGATGCAGATGATGAGCAAAATGCCAAATATGCCAGGCATGGGCGGAATGATGGGAAAATAAAAATAACAAAGCCTAAACAAAAAGTCATAAAAAAACTCTCAGAAATTCTGAGAGTTTTTTATTTTTATTTGAATTTATATCCTATTCCGATCTGGAAGAAATTCATTTTCAGCTTTTCATCGTTTACTGGATCTTTGATCATATTGGTCAGTCCGAAACTGTAACGGGCATCTACAAATAATCCTTTGTATACGTTATAATCAGCCCCTAAAACCAAACCGAATTCAGAAGACTTAAGATTATCATCAAAGTTCTTTTCCAGGAATTGTTCACCTTCATTTACAGCTTGTTGATTTGCCATTCCTCCTGATACGTCAATATTTACTTTCGTGTTGGTTCTGAAGCTTACAAAAGGTCCTGCGTATACTCCAAGTTCAGGGGTAGCATAATATCTTGCAGTTACAGGAACTACAATTCTGTTGAAATTAAATTTTTCCGTAACAGTAATTCCCATTGTTGAAACTTCAACTTTCCCACCCAGGTTTGCATACTGAACTTCTCCCTGCACAGCAAATTTATTATTGAATTTATGCTCTACCAAAGCGCCTACATAAAAGCCTGATTTAGATTTCAAGCCTCCACTTACGCCTTCAAATGCATCAAGATCGTCATTTGAGTTCAGTTTTGATAATGCATACCCTGCTTTTACACCGAATTTTGTCTGCGCATTCATTCCTGCACAAAAAGCAAGAGCTGATGCCAATAAGATTTTTTTCATGGTTATTTTATTTTAAAAAAGTTTTTAAAGATAAAAAAGCCCTAAAATAATTAGGGCTTCTATTTTTACAAATGCTTTGTTAATTACTTAGCAAATACATATTTAACTCCGAAAGTTACAGAAGATAAATTCAAACCGAACTTATAGTTGTTTACGCTCTTAGCACCATCAACGTCTAATTTAGAAGTGTTGTATCCAAATTCACCGATAGTAGCTTCAATGCTCCAGTTTTTGTTTAAGAAATAATCTAAACCTGGCTTAACGTTAACACCGATTGAAGTATAGTTAGCTTTGTCAGAAGTAGACGCAGTGTTCGTAGTTGATCCTATTGTAGTAGTTGTTGTAGCTTCGTCTTTAAATTGTCCGAATTCCATTGGAACTTCTAATTGACCGAAGATATATAATTTGTCAGCTAAAGTCCAATATTTTCTTACGAAAGGAGCAACAACAAATGCAGATTGAGTACCTTTAGTTTCAGAAACAAAGCTACCACCTGCAATTGATCCAGTTGTAGTTTTAGTAACTTTATCACTTGCATAACCTACTCCTAAACCTACAGCAAGGTTAGTCCCTACAAAGTATCCTGCAGTTGGAACGATTCTGAAGCTTTCTACTTTAGTATCATTGTTGTTGTTTTCTTCCTGAGAATAACCAACTTGTCCTGAAATATATGCAGTTCCTTTTGCAATTTGAGCATTAGATAAACCGAAAAGTGCAACAGCACCCGCTAATAATAATTTTTTCATTTTAAAAAATTTTAATACTTTCTGAGGGCAAATTTACAGTGGCTCTCGCTAATATTAAAATTTGTTAACGTGATTAATATCATCGATAAACATTGGTGTTTTCCGAAAATAAAGCATATTCATTACAGGATTTTGATTTTTTCACAATATTTAGAATAAAAAAATTACAATTTTTCAATAACAGCGAAAAATACTTAGTTTATTTAATTTTACCATTTTCTTTAAATTATGTTTTTTTTCCATAAACATCATGAATAATAAGATTATAAACCGTTAATATTTAACATATTAGTCTTAATATTAAGCAAATATTTATACCTAAAGACAATTTTTCTTCTTTATCAAGTATACATTGTAAAAAAGAAACTCCGGCCTTTAACAGCCGGAGTTCTGAATTATTTTCTACTTTTTCTTATTTGATGAAGAAGTTGTATCCAATATTAATGGCACCTACGTTCCAGTTGGCTGTATACCATCCGTAGTCACGCTTGTTGCTGATTGTCTGGTATCCTAAATAAAGTTCACCTGTAGACATCTGGTATCCAAATTTAGGCTGAGCATAGAAACCACCATCTACTCCATCTTTTGTAGAAATTCCGTATCCAAGATCTAATCCTACAAAGATAGGAGCTCCTGAGAATTTATATTTACCGGAAACTGCTACAGGAATAAATCCGAAATCATCAAAGTTATCTTTTCCAAAGAAATGTGAATACCCTGTGGTAACTCCAAGATCAAGTCCTTTTGTAATGTTCCACATATAGGCAGCATCCACTCCTAATGTAAATGAAGAAGCATCACCAGCATCACCTACCGGAACACCGATGTGACCTCCCAGTTTAAAACCTTCCTGCGCCTGTGCAGCACCGCCTAGCAGTGCAAAAGCACCTAGTAAAAATAGTTTTTTCATTTTTTAAATAGTTTGATTGATGTTGCAAAATTACTAAATATTTTTATTATTAACATAAAATTAACGGGAGACGTCTCTTAGAAACAAAAGAAGCGGGCCTAAATTGGCCCGCTTCATATTTTTAACAAGTTCTTAAAAATTAGTTTCCTCCGAATTTGAACCCAACACCTACCTGGAAGAAGCTGTTAGTCAGTTTTCCATCTCCGGAATCCTTAGCTAAGTTAGAAACTCCCATGTTGTATCTGGCGTCAAAAAACAAACCATTTTCCAAAGCATACTCAGCACCCAGGAAAGGAGCAATATTCAAAGTGTTAACCTGGTCTTTAATGTCTCTCTCATCGTCTGCAGAGATTTCGAATCCTGGAATCATTCCCAAACCAAGATCTGCTACAGTTTTTGTTTTTGCAGAAATGATAAGTCCGAAACTTGCTCCGGCAGAAACTGATAAACCTTCAGTAATGAAGTATTTAGCAGAAACAGGAATCAAAATAGTCCCGAAAGTGGTCTTGTTCTTAATGTTAAAGAATGTACCTGCTTCATCCTCATCTTCCACTCTTTCAGTAACTTTACCTCCTAGTGGCGAGTATAAAACTTCACCCTGAAGAGCAAATTTATCACTTAGTTTATGCTCTACCAAAACACCTGCATAGAAAGTGTGTGAAGGATCTGTATTTTCAGAATTCCCGTCGTCTTTAAATTTTAAAGTTGAAAGTGAGTAACCGGCTTTAGCCCCGAATCTTGTTTCTTGAGCGCTTAGATTAGCGCTAACTACAGCCGCCGCTGCAATAAGTAAAAATTTTCTCATGATTATTTTTTAGTATTCGGTCACAAAACTAAGTTTTTTTTTTAGAACACCAAATAGTGAGTAAAAATATTATCACAAACAATTAATACTAAATGTAAAAACATTCGGTTCAAGCAGTTTCAATTTAATCCTTCAGTCTCTTGTCCTCTTCGTTGTATGCCAGGATGATCTTTTTCACAACAGGATGTCTTACAACATCTTCTTCAGTAAGGTGTACAAAACCGATTTCTTTAACATCTCTAAGAATTCTCATAGCTTCTTTCAATCCGGATTGTTGTTTCGGCGGCAGATCGATCTGGGTTGGATCTCCTGTGATGATGAATTTAGCATTCATCCCCATTCTTGTCAGAAACATTTTCATTTGGGCATGAGTTGTATTCTGTGCTTCATCAAGAATTACAAAGGCATCATCCAGCGTACGCCCTCGCATAAAAGCCAACGGAGCGACTTCAATCACTTTCTTTTCCATAAACCCTTCCAGTTTTTCATGAGGGATCATATCTCTAAGCGCATCATATAAAGGCTGCAAATACGGATCCAGCTTTTCTTTAAGATCTCCGGGTAAAAATCCAAGGCTCTCTCCTGCTTCTACCGCAGGTCTCGTCAGGACAATTCTTTTCACCTCTTTATCTCTCAAAGCTCTCGCTGCCAAAGCCACACTGGTATACGTTTTTCCGGTTCCCGCAGGTCCTATCGCAAAAACCATATCTTTTTTCTCGGTTTCTTTTACCAGTTTCTTAAGATTGGTAGTTTTAGCTTTAATGATCTTACCGTTGACCCCCTTTACAATAATATCCTGGTCGAAAATCAGTTGTTTTTCATTCTCGTCCTTAATATTCAGGACATTCTCAACGTCTTTTAAAGCGATAGAATTGTTTTCAGAGATAAATTTTACAAGATTATCCAGTTTCTGTCTGAGTATATCTAATGCTTCCTGATTACCCATTGCAAAGACAAAATGGTCTCTTCCGGTAATCTTAAGGGTAGGAAAGCTTGATTTTAATAAGTTGAAATATTGGTTATTAACGCCATAGAAGGTCTTTACATCGATGTCTTCTAAATCATATGTTAATTCAAACATGCAGTATTTTATTTTTATTAGATTTTAAAATTAAAGCTTTTTTTCAAATTTATATCAATTCTTTTCTACAATCTTTTGGGGCTTTCTTTTTATTTTAAATAACTTTGCAGGAAACACTATTTATTCTATCAACGATCCATGTCAATTATTACCCTTACTTCGGATTTCGGAAATTTAGATTACAGAGTTGCCGCTGTGAAAGGCAAAATTCTGTCTTTAAATTCTAAGGTTAATATTGTTGATATAACCCACGAAATTCAAGCTTTCAACCTGATACAGACATCGTATATTGTACGCAACGCCTATAAATATTTCCCTAAGGGGACAATTCACATTCTTTCTGTAGACAGTTTTTACAACAGATCCAGAAAAAACATTCTTTATAAGGCAGACGGCTCCTACTTTTTAGCAGCAGACAACGGACTTTTAAGCCTTGTCTTTTTTGATATAAAACCGGAAGCGATATACGAAATCACTTTGAACAACCGCTTCGATGATGTGGTAAACTTTACTTCCACCGATGTTTTTGTGCCTGCAGCAGTACATCTTGCGAATGGCGGACTTCCAGAAGTAATAGGCCGGAAAATAGATTCGGCAAAGGAACTTCTTTTTCCGAAACCTGTCTTCAATGAATCTGAAAAAATGATCATTGGAGAAGTAACCTATATTGATAATTTCGGAAATATAATCTCAAATATCAGTAAAGATTTTTTTGAAAACACAGGCAAAGGAAATGAAGGCTTTACTATAAAATTCAGAAATTTAACACTTTCAAGGGTATATTCCAGCCATACTGAAGTGGTTTCCGACTGGGAAAGGGAAACAGAATTCCACGGACAGTCGGCAGCGATCTTCAATGACAGTCAGCTTTTGGAGCTTACCATCTATAAAGGGAGTAAAAAAAACGGGGCCAAAAGCCTGTTTGGGCTCAATGTAGGCGAGAATATCTACGTTGAATTTGTCTAAGATTATATATTCCATAAAAAAACCGATTTTTTTTATATATTTGTCAAAATCTAAAAATTAAAAATGGCAGAATACAAATTATTGCTTCCTTCCATGGGAGAAGGTGTTATGGAAGCGACAATTATCACTTGGTTATTCAATGAAGGTGATAATGTAAAAGAGGATGATTCCGTAGTTGAAATTGCAACAGATAAGGTAGATTCAGACGTTCCGACACCGGTTTCGGGGAAAATTGTAAAAATCCTGAAACAAAAGGACGAGGTTGCTAAAGTTGGTGAGGCCATTGCCATTTTAGAAATTGAAGGAGAAGGCGGAAATACAGCTTCAGAAGAAGTACAAACAGAAACTCCGGCAGCCGCTCCGGATACAGAAACTTTAAAAGCTATTGAAGAGCCGTTACAGGCTGCAGCTTCCAACGTAGAGTTTTCAGGAGACCTTTACCTGTCACCATTGGTAAAATCAATTGCACAGCAGGAAAACATTTCTGAATCTGAACTTAAAACGATTAAAGGAAGTGGTTTAGAAGGAAGAATCACAAAAGAAGATATATTAGCATACGTTTCCAACAGAGGAAACCAGCCGGCTCAGCAGGCTGTTTCTGCACAACCAGCAACTCCGGCAGCGCCAAAAGTTCCGGCTTCAGCACCGGTTTCTACGGTTCCTGTAGCAGCAGGTGACGAGATCATTCCAATGGACAGAATGAGAAAGATCATTGCTGAAAACATGGTAAAAGCAAAACAGATTGCTCCGCATGTTACTTCTTTCATCGAAACAGACGTTACCAACGTTGTAAAGTGGAGAAACAAGCATAAAGATATTTTCGAAAAACGTGAAGGAGAAAAACTGACTTTCATGCCAATTTTCGTGAAAGCTGTAGTGAAAGCTATCCAGGATTTCCCAATGATCAATGTTTCTATTAACGGTGAAAATATCATTAAAAAGAAAAATATCAATATCGGTATGGCTACAGCTCTGCCGGACGGAAACCTTATCGTTCCTGTAATTAAAAACGCTGATCAGTTATCGCTTTCAGGCTTGGCAAAAGCGATCAACGATTTGGCGTACAGAGCGAGAAACAAAAAACTAAGACCGGAAGATACTCAGGGAGCAACGTATACCATTTCTAACGTGGGAAGTTTCGGAAACCTTATGGGAACTCCTATTATTCCTCAGCCTCAGGTCGCTATTTTAGCTATTGGTGCTATCGTTAAAAAGCCTGCAGTTCTTGAAACTAAAGACGGTGATGTAATTGCCATCCGTCAGCTGATGTTTATGTCTCACTCTTATGACCACAGAGTAGTAGACGGATCTTTAGGAGGGATGATGCTGAAGCATGTTCATGATTATCTTCAGAACTGGGATCTGAATACAGAAATTTAATACCTGATAACTGATAAGGGACTCATTATTTAAAGGTCATGCGGAACTTATCAAACATCTTACCATACAAAACCTCCGAAAATCCGGAGGTTTTTTTACTATTAAAAGATTATCTGTACATTTGAGTTAAATACGAAACTAACCATAAAACATAATAATCTTAATAAAACATCACAACCCCATCTTAAATATGAAAGAAGTAACTTTAATTGCAATTATTTCATTATGCATCATCATTGCCACTTATTTTGTTGAATTTATCATAGGATTTTTCAACATTAATGATATCATGTATGTATACCGTGTTTGTGGCGTAATAAGCCTTCTGGGCTATGTCGGCATCTTACCTTTCTTTATTAAGCTCTATCAAAAACAGCGATAATGGATAATGAGCTAAGAGAACTTTTTGAGATCAAAGAAGATGATCATACAATACTTGTTTCAGAAAAGAAGCCAAATACTGCAAAGCATATTCTTATTCGTCTTGCCATATTTATAGCTGGAACTATAGGTTTTACAGCTGTGATATTTAATGCTAACGGCTGGGATGTTTTAGGTTACCTGATAATTATGTTTGCTTTTCATGCTATCTGGTTTTTTTGTATTCTTATTGAAGCACTCATCCTGCACATCAATAATAAATACATCCTCAGGAATGCCAATCTGAAATTTTCGGCTGTTGTACTGATTCTTTATTGTGTAGCCTATATTGCTATTTTCAATCCACAGTATTAATCATTGCTTTCATCAATACAATATAAAAGCTTCCTTTTGGGAAGCCCCTATATGTATGTATCTCAAATCCGTGGGAACTTTTTTAATAGGATTTTTTAATACCATCTAATTTCCCTATTTTTCGGTTTAATAAAATGTCCCAGTCCACAAATGCTGAAAATTTTCTCCCTCATCCGAACAGGCCTTAAAAAGTCTTTTGACAATATCCGCAACGAGCAGCTGAAAAACAATCTGCTGCAGGCCATTCCCTTCTGGATCGGTTCAGTGATCACCGGCTTTTTTGCGGTGATGTATGCTAAGATATTTGCATGGGGAGAACATCTGTTGCATTTCATGATGAACTGGCATTCGTGGATGATCTTTATTATTGCTCCCATTGGTTTTGTCCTTTCATGGTGGCTGGTGAAAGAATTTGCTCCCAACGCCAAAGGCAGCGGTATTCCGCAGGTGATGGCCGCTGTAGAACTTGCCAATCCGAAGGAACATACCAAAATCAGGAGCCTTTTAAGTCTTAAAATCATCGTTTTTAAAATTATTTCATCTGTCATTCTGGTGATCGGAGGCGGTGCTGTAGGACGTGAAGGACCTACCATCCAAATTGCCGGTTCTGTATTCAGAAAGGTCAATGAATACCTTCCGCACTGGTGGCCGAAAATCTCAAAGAAGAACATGATCATGACCGGTGCGGCGGCAGGACTTGCAGCGGCATTTAATACACCTTTAGGAGGAATTGTATTTGCCGTAGAAGAACTTTCCAAAACGCATATCAATTACTTCAAAACCGCTTTATTTACGGCAGTGATTATTGCGGGCTTAACAGCCCAGACTTTAGCGGGATCCTATTTATATTTAGGCTATCCTAAAACCAATGATGTATCTCTGATGGTTATGTTTCCGATTATCCTTGTCGCGGGAACTTCCGGAATCCTGGCCAGCCAGCTTTCCGTAATGATGCTTAAGATGAGTGACTGGAAGAAAAGGAAGCTTAAAACGGATAAAGCCAATATTATTTTTCTGGTGCTTTGCGCACTGTTTATTGCTTCCATAGCATATTTTATCAACCGCGAGATTCTTGGATCCGGAAAAGAAATCATGGAACGCGTGCTTTTTACTAGCGACAAACATGAAGAATGGTATGTCCCAATCTTAAGAATGCTTGGCCCTGCCCTGTCTTTTACCTCAGGTGGTGCAGGAGGAATTTTCGCCCCGGCCCTGAGTGCGGGTGCCAGTATAGGATCTGTAATCTCCGGGGCCATTCATTTGACGCCCAACGAAACCAATGTAGTAATCCTCGCAGGAATGGTAGCTTTTCTTACCGGAATTACAAGAGCTCCCTTTACTTCCGCTATTATCGTACTTGAAATGACGGACAGACATTCCCTGATCTTCCACCTGATGCTGGCAGGAATGGTATCTTCCATTGTTTCTATTTTAGTAAGCAGACATTCTCTGTATGATGTGATCAAGGTAAATTTTCTGACGGAAATCAGAGAGAAAGATTAATAGAATCATTATATTTATTAGCGATTCCTGTTATTTTTTGGCTTGAAGTTAGCAGAGGAATTAAAAAAAACAGAGTATCAAATCTCTCACTGTCAATTTTAAACTAAAAAACAGCAACCTGTAACTGCCAACTATTTCGCACAACTGTTGTATATTACAAATATATTTTCTAATTTTGCACCTCGAAATAATTAACAAATTCATTTAACATTATGAACAATTACGAAACTGTTTTCATTTTAACTCCCGTTCTATCTGATGCTCAGGTAGAGGAAGCAGTGAAAAAATTTGAAGATCTTTTAAAAGAAAAGAACTGTGAAATCGTTGCCAAAGAAAACTGGGGATTAAAAAAACTAGCTTATCCAATTCAATTGAAAAAGAATGGATTCTACACTTTAATCGAGTTTAAAGGTGAAGGTACTGTAGTTGCTGATTTAGAATTGGCATTCAAACGTGACGAAAGAGTAATCCGTTACCTGACTACAAAACTTGACAAACACGCTGTTGAGTACGCTGTAACTAGAAGAACTAAAATCAAAGCGGCTAGAGCTTAATTATTAACCCTATTTTAAAAAAAGACAAGACATGGCAATAGACGAAATGGCTAAACAAGCCTCAGCTGGAGGAGAATCTGAAGTAAAATTCCTTACTCCACTTGATATCAATACAAAATCTGAAAAGAAATATTGTAGATTCAAAAAATACGGAATTAAGCACGTTGATTACAAAGATGCTGATTTCTTATTACAGTTTGTAAACGAGCAAGGTAAAATCTTACCAAGAAGATACACTGGAACTTCTTTAAAATACCAAAGAAAAGTTTCTGCTGCTATCAAAAGAGCAAGACACCTTTCTTTACTACCTTACGTAGCTGACTTATTGAAATAAGACAAAAAATAAATAAGAGAAGAGGACAACCTCTTCTTTTGTTGCTGAATAAATAATTTAATTCTAACTTGATTTTAGATAAGAGATCTAAGATTTCAGATAAACAGACATTGTCTTCCATCTAATTTCTAATTTCCAGCATCTAAATTCTAAAAAAAGGACAACAACAATGGATATCATCCTAAAAAAAGACGTAGAAAACTTAGGACTTGAGTTTGATACAGTAAGCGTAAAGCCTGGTTATGCAAGAAACTTCTTACTTCCTCAAGGAATTGCACTTTTAGCAACTCCTAAAAACAAAGCAGCTCTTGAAGCTACTTTAGAAGCTAGAAAAGAAGAAGAAGCTAAATTAATCGCTGCTGCTAACGCTGTAGTAGATCAGTTAAAGAAAACTTCTGTTACTATTCCTGCAAAAGTAGGTTCTGGCGACAAGTTATTCGGATCTATCAACAATGCAGATCTTTCTGCTGCTCTTGCTAAAGCTGGAGTTTCTGTAGAGAAGAAATACATCAAAATCCCAGGGAACACTATTAAAAGAACTGGTAAAGTTACTGCAAACATCAGACTACACAGAAATGTTGAGTACAACTTTGAATTCGACATCGTATCTGACGCTCCGGTAGAAGCTCCTAAACCAGCTGCTCCTAAAGCTAAAGTAGTAGAAGAAACTCCTTCTGAAGAAGCTTAAGATTCTAAAGAGATTTTCTCAAATATATAAACCACTTCCTTTGAAGTGGTTTTTTTTTGTATTTGTTGTATTAATATCTTTTTAACTACCCCGTCTTTTTGCGTTGCAAAAATCCACCCCTTCAAGGAGAATTAGGGTCAGGAAAAGCTTGAGGTAAATATTTATTTCTTTTTCCATTGAATTCCTCAACGCTACTCTATATCACAAATCACGGAACCTCCAAAAAACTCTCAAACTCTCCTACTCTCCACAACCTACTTATCTCCTTTCAGTTTCTGCTGATATTCTGTAGGCGGTACCCCAATTACTTTTTTAAAGATATTACTGAATGAAGAAAGGCTGTTATAGCCTACCATCATCGCTATTTCGTACATATTGTATTTGCCTTCCAACATTAATTCCAGTGAACGAGTGATTCTCAGCGCCCGCAGAAAACGGACGTAATTCATGCCTAAAATCTCTTTAAACTTCCGAGAAAGAGTTCTGGTGCTCATGCCAAATTCTTTCGCCGTAGATTCAATGGTAAGAGGTTTTTCAAGGTTAGCATGGATGTATTTGGCAATCTTTAGAAGAGTTTCATCTTTTGGAAAAGGATGCTGAACCGGAAAAGCCAGCTTTTTATCTCTTTTTTCGGGAAGAATTCCTTTTAAGGCTTTAAGGAAATAATATTTAGCACCATCATTTTTTGTGATTTTCCCATCCCAGTCTTTGGTATACAAGATCATCTCCCTGAGCAAGTGACTGACTGAATAGATATTAATTTCATCAAAGAAGCCACTTTCATTCTCCTCTTTTTTAAAATAAAAATTGTATAAATCTACTTTTGGGCTGGTTGAGAAAATATAATGCGGCGTTCCTGCCGGGATCCACATAAAGCATCTTGCCGGAAGATACCAATGTTTAAGATCCGTAAAAACATGAACGATTCCGCCCTCTGCATATACCAATTGGGCAGAACTGTGATGATGAATATCTGTGGTAATATCTCCTGTAAGCACATTATACACATAAAATTCTGCATCATCATCTTCTACCGCTTTAAAATGGCTGTCATTCATCCAATAAAGGTATAAAGAAAATTTTAAATTGGCGTAAATGAGCAAATCTTTTTCTGCTTTCACAAATCAGGTCCCATACTTCGCATCGTAACTTTGCAACATCAAAATCATTTTAGCAAAAATCCTTTAATTAAATTATGAATATGATATTTAACGCATGTAAATATCAGTGCATGACGTTGTGCTTACTGCTTACAGGCAGTTTTTTACACTCACAAATGATCGATTATCAGCATATCAGCCTTCAACAGGCTATTGAGACCGGTTTGAAAAACAACAAAAATATACAGATAAGCCACTTAAAAAAGGAAATGTCTGTCACCAGGGAAAAGGATCTTGCCATGGAAAAACTTCCGGATATAGAATTTCACACCAGCTATAGTCAGGTAACTAATCTTTTCCAGCATCAAAACGGCATTTTCAATAAAGCCACGAAATATGATGTTATTAACGGGATGTATGATTTTACGCTTTCGGCATCAATACCTGTGTATATGGGTGGGAAAATCAGGAATTCAGAGAAAAAAGCGTCTATTGATACCGAAATTTCAGCCTTGCAAACCCATCAGGATGAAAGGCAGCTTAAAATGGAGATCATTACTGCTTTTCTTCAGATCCATCATTTAAAGGAACAGCAAAATCTTATCAATGATAAAATGAAGGAGGATTCTGTAAATATAAAACAGGTAAAAGCTTTAAAAGCCAATGGAGTTGTTACGGTAAATGAAGTTCTGAGAACATCTTTACAGCTTTCCAACCATACTATGAGCTGGACAGAGCTGGACAACGATATACAAATTGCTGAACACAAGCTTAAAACCATCCTTTCTCTTTCTGAAAACCAGGAAATGCATGTAGATACGGAGGATCTTATCTCCGACAGAGCTACGATTCCCTATATTGATGAACTGACGGAAACTGCTTTAAGTAAGAGCGAATCCGTAGAAATGGCCCACAAAAATCTTTCGTTAAAAGAACTGGATCAAAAAATTATAAAAGCAAATTATTTACCCAAAATTACGGCAGGAGGAGAATACTTTATCAAATATCCCAATATGATGTTTTTCCCTCCTGAGCCCTACGCCTACCGTTTGGGAATGCTTGGAGTGAATCTTACTTATCCCATCGAAAATTTGTATAAAAACAAATACAAGATGCAGGAAGCCCGGGAAAATATTGATCTGGCAAAGCTCCAGATTGAAGAGAATGATGAAAAGGTAAGACATACCGTTTATGAAGCTTATAAAAAATTCGAAGAAACCGATCAGAAAGTGAAGATTGCTGAAGAAGCCATTGGCCAGGCCAAAGAAAACTACCGTATTGTAAAGACAAAATATGCGAATAAACTAAGCCTGATCACAGAACTCATCGATGCAGATAATGCTTATCTGGAAGCTGAATCCAATCTTATCTCCGTAAAAATTAACCGACAACTAAAATATTATCAACTCCAGTACACGATTGGAAACTTATAAAAACTATGGCAAAGAAACAACTGACACAAAAGGAAAAAAGAATCAACAAGTCAATTACACTTCTGGCCTGGATCCTGATCATCAGCGGCATCACAGGCATGGTAAGTTTCTATCTCTTCTCAAGAAAAAACGTCACCACGAACGATGCTCAGATCGAACAGTATATTACCCCTGTTTCCAGTAAGGTTTCAGGATTCATTAAAAGTATACGTTTTGAAGAAAACCAGTTTGTGCACAAAGGAGATACCTTGATTGTTATCGATAACAGGGAATTTGTCAACCAGGTAAAAATGGCTGAGGCCGGCCTTCATGCCAATGCAGAAAACATCACAACCATTGAAAGTGGGGTTAATACAAAGAAAAGTGATTCAAAGATTATTGATGCCAAAATAGCTTCAGCAAAAATTGATATATGGAGAACAGAACAGGATTTTAAGAGGTATAAGAACCTGGTTTCTGAAGACGCCGCTACCGAACAGCAGTTTGAGAATATAAAAGCCTCTTACGAGCAGGCCAAAGCCAATCTTTTAGCCTTAGAACAACAGAAAAATTCAGTAAAAGCTGGTGCTAATGAACAGCAGACCAAAGTTGCCCCGGTAAAAAGCCAGATCCAGCAGAGTTCCGCAAATCTTAATAATGCCAGACTTTTTCTTTCATATACTGTGATCACCGCTCCGTACGATGGCTGGGTAGGCAAAAAAACAATCCAGGAAGGACAGCTGATCAAAGAAGGCCAGGCTCTGGTACAAATGGTAAGCAAGGAAAAATGGATCATTGCCAATTATAAGGAGACCCAACTCGGCCAGATTGATACGAAACAGGAAGTAACAATTACTGCAGATGCCTATCCTGAAATTGAGTTTAAAGGAAAAGTAGTTTCTGTATCGCCGGCATCAGGCTCACAGTTTTCTCTGGTAAAGCCTGATAATGCCACGGGAAACTTTGTCAAAATCGAACAGAGATTTCCGGTAAAAATCATTCTCGATACCAATCAAAATAACGAAAAACTGCTTTCCGGAATGAATGTCCTGGTGAGCGCGAAGAAGATATAAAGTTTTTGTGTGGGAGGGTTTTAAGCTTTTAGAGTTTTAGAGTTTTAGAGTTTTAGAGTTTTAGAGTTTTAGAGTTTTAGAGTTTTAGAGTGAAAGATAGTAAACAAATCCAATTTCTACATCAATAACAGCCAGATTAGATTTTTTTTAGCGGAAAGACGGGATTGCAGCGACAGGCTTTTGGTTATTCTTTAGCGTTTGTCATCTTACCTTTTACTTTTACATTCTGCTCTTTGTCTTTCCGCATTTTATTTCGATGAAATAGTGAGAAATATCTATGCCTTCGCATTAAATTAATAATCACCAATTATCGCATTTACACATCTTATGCAGCATAATACAGTTTATCACAAATGGGTCCCGCAATGGCTGAAGCTGCCGCTTCTGGTGTTGGCACTATTTCCCCACCTGATGTTGTTGTCGCTTTTGCATTCCAATAGCGCCTTCACTTCTTCTTTTATGGATGTAGATTCAGATGACATCCAGTACTTAATGATTCTGATGTATGGAACCTTTGTGGTCACTCTTTTGGTTTTACAGAGGTTTATGGCTTATTTCAGCGTTAAATATTATGTTTTGCTGATGTCTTCCATTTCTGTGATCATTCTTTATGCCCTCTCGGTTACCAACAATTACCAGGTCATCCTGGTCATAAGATTTCTGGAAGGCATTTTCGGGCTGCTGGAAGGCGCTATTTTTCTCCCACTGATCATTGCTGAATTGAAAACAAAACACGCTAAGGTAATAGCCTATCTTTTCATGTATACCATCATGCTCACAGGAGGAACAGTCACTACATCACTACTTAAATCAAGCATTGAAAATTATGATTTCCGGCATATGATCTTGATGATGGTTTATTTTCATGTTTTTGTCCTGGTTATCGGAATCGCTCTTTTCAATACCAACCGGTTTTTTCCTAAAATGCCACTTTATCAACTGGACATCACAAGTTGGTTCCTGTTGTGGGCCTGTCTTCAGTCAGGAGGGTATGCCATCATTTACGGAAAAAGACTGATGTGGTTTGAGTCTGATACCATTATCATGTGTCTTTTTATATTTCTTCTTTCAGGAGGATTGTTTATGCTGAAGCAAAGGAATTCCAAAAGACCGATCTTTCATTTTGAAGTATTCAGCTCAAAGAATGTGATTGCCGGGATGATCCTTTTTTTTATTTTTTATCTGATCCGTTCCGGCCTGAACAATGTTTACAGCATTATGGCAACGGTCTGGAAATGGCCATGGGACTATATTGTCAACATTCAATACTGGAATGTGGTAGGGACGTTTATTGGTATTTTTTTATCGGGGATCTGCCTGATGCGTGGCATTTCTTCAAGGATTGTTTTTTTTACCGGATTTTTGCTGCTGGCAGTAGACTGTGCATGGTTTACGTATACATTTTATCCGGACACTACCCTTTCTACAATCTGCCCGCCTTTACTTCTGCAGGGAATTGCTCAGGGCTTACTGTTTACGCCCCTTGTTTTCTTTCTTATTTCCGGAACGCCGGAAGAATATCTCTCCAATGCAACAGCTTTAGGAACTACAACCCGTTTCTGGACCACTGCTATCGGCTATGCTTTAATGCAGAACCTGATGCTTTTTTTAACCTTAAAGCATTCTGATACTTTAAGCTTTAATCTTACAGATACCAATCCGGTTTTTTACAGTCAATGGAACCAGATATTCGGAGCTCAACTCTCTAAACTGCCCGTGAATGAGTCTTTATCAGTGACTGCCGGAGCCTTTAAAGCAAAAATAACAGCCCAGTCGATCCTCCTTTCCAATATGGAAATTTTCACAGGACTGTTCTGGCTGGCATTGATCACGGCGTTTGCTTTACTGCTTTACCACCCTGTGAAAATTGCGGTGAGAAATATTATGTGATTTTAGGCCGAAAATTTGCTGTACTTTCCGAAATTTGAATTGTAATGGGAATTCAGGAAATCGTAGATCATCAGAAAGCTTTTTTCAAGACACAGCAAACGAAGAATATCAAGTTCAGAAAAATGTATCTTGAAAAGCTCCGTGATATTATTATAAAGAATGAAGAGCTCTTGTATGAAGCTGTTTACAAAGATTTCGGCAAATCAAAGTTTGATACTTTTACCACAGAGATTTCCTTTGTTTTGAATGATATTAAGTATTATCTGAAGAATTTAAATGCACTTTCAAAACCTAAAAGAGTCAGGACCAACCTGGCCAATCAACTTGGAAAAAGTAAAATTTATCCAGAACCTCTAGGAAATGTTCTTGTTATAGGTGCATGGAATTATCCTTATCAATTGTCGATTTCCCCTGTAATTGCTGCGCTGGCAGCAGGAAACTGCTGTGTTTTAAAGCCAAGTGAAATTGCAGAAAACACAATGAAGGCAATGGCAAAAATCATCAATGAAAATTTCCCTCCCGAATATCTGTATGTGTATGAAGGCGGTATTGGTGAAACCACAGAGCTTTTAAAGTTAAAATTCGACAAAATATTCTTTACCGGAAGCACTAAGGTTGGAAAGATCATTTATCGGGCTGCTGCAGAACATTTAACGCCTGTTGTGCTTGAATTGGGCGGAAAATCGCCCGCTATTGTAACCAAAGATGCAGATCTTGAGGTAGCTGCCAAAAGAATTATATGGGGGAAATTCCTCAATGCCGGACAAACCTGTGTAGCACCGGATTATCTGCTGGTCGAAGAACCTATCCATGAACAGTTTTTGGAAACACTGAGAAAGTATATTATGGAATTTAAGTACGGACCGGACTCTGAACATTATACAAGAATTATCAATCAAAGAAACTTCCAACGTTTGGTAAAGCTAATCGATAAAGAGAAAATTTACTTTGGTGGAAATTTCGATGAAAAGAACCTATTTATAGAGCCTACCCTTCTAAATAATGTAAGCTGGGAAGATGATGTTATGCAGGAAGAAATTTTCGGTCCGATACTCCCTGTTATTAGCTTTACCAATTTTAATTTGGTTCTTACTACCATCCTGGAGTTTGAAAAACCGCTGGCCGCTTATCTTTTTACCCGGAATTCTGAAGAAAAAGAAGCGTTCACCACGAAATTGTCGTTTGGTGGAGGATGCATTAATGATGTGATCATGCATTTAGGAAATGACCGTCTTCCTTTTGGAGGGGTTGGAAACTCAGGTATTGGAAGTTATCATGGAATATATGGTTTTGAAGCATTTTCTCATCAGAAATCCATTCTTGAAAAAGCAACCTGGGGTGAGCCTGATATAAAATATCCGCCTTATTCAGATAAAAAATTAAGCTGGATCAGGAAACTGCTGTAAATAAAAAAAACCGGGAAGAATTTCCCGGTTATACTTTTATGACTTTGGAGCCCACTGGTCAAAGAACTCTTTTACTTTTTCTTTGCTGTATCCTTTTCCTTCTTCAAGAACAGAACTGTCTTTTAAAACATGAATCATTTTTCCGTTTTTATCCAAAACTATGAAAAAAGGATAGCCAAGCTTTTCTTTAATGTCCACATATTTAGCAAAAACTTTTTCATTTTTATTTTCCGGGGAGTAATTCAAATGATAATACAGATAGTTTTTATCTACAGTTTCCTTCAACTCAGGAGTGTTCTGAACAAAATTATTAAAGCGCAGGCACCAGATACACCAGTTTCCTCCGGCCTGAATCACAATATTCTTACCTTCTTTTTTAGCCTGAGCTACTAGCTTGTTAATATCAGCTTCAGCATTAGCTTTAGGATCATAAGGTTTGGGAAGTTTTGCTTTTTCTTCTGCTGCTTTCTTCTTCGCATCCAGCTCTGCATGATCAGGTTTTACCAGAAGAGCATTATCCTGCTTTCTTGCTTCCGGTACATTTTTGGTTTCCTGAGAAAAAGCAAGTATGCTTAGTCCAAGAAAAGCTATGATCGACAATTTTTTCATAACATAAAAATAAAAAAAATAATACTTATTGCAAGCAAAAATAGAACCATAATTTTATTATCACTAGATTTGCATGTTTTATGAATTTCCTAATCAAAATATTATATCTCATTTCTAAACTTCCGCTTAAAGTATTGTATATTTTTTCGGACGTTATGTTTTTCTTAAATTATTATCTGGTAGGCTATCGCAAGAAGGTAATTACGCAGAATCTCCAAAACTCTTTTCCTGAGAAGTCTGAGGAAGAAATAAGAATTATAAGAAAGAAATTTTATCTTAATTTTTCAGATTATCTTGTAGAAACCATTAAATCTTTCAGTATTTCTGAAACGGAATCCCGGGTAAGAATGCAGCACATCAATCAGGAAGCATTCCATGAAGCTAAAGCAGAAGGAAAAAATGTGATCATGCTTGCCGGACATGTTTTTAACTGGGAATGGATGAATGCTTTCGCAAGAATTATTCCGCAGAAACATTGCCATCCGGTATACAGAAAAGTGAACAGTGATTTCTGGGAGAACCAGATGAAAAAAGTTAGGAATAAGTTTGGGAATGAAGCTCTGGAAGCCAATGAAGTGATCTTGAATATCTTCAGGTCTAAAAATGATGGTGAATCGGCTTATATGTTTGTAGCGGATCAGACCCCGCATGTTGCCCACGTCAATTACGGATTAGAGTTCCTGCACCAGAGAACCCCTGCATTTATAGGATACGATAAGCTGGCTACCAGAATGGACCTTGCCTTCATTTACTGTGAAATGAAGAAAGTAAAACGGGGATACTACCAGGTAAACTACCACAGGATCTATCCTGACGGTGAAAAGTTTACGGAACATGAAGTGGTAAGGAAATTTCATAAGCTTCTGGAAAACACTTTACATAAGCACCCGGACAATTATCTCTGGTCACACAGAAAATGGAAGTACCAGGATTCTATTAAATCGTTTGATGCTGAAAAAATATAATCCTGATGCCTAAAAATTTAGCAGTTGTTATTTTAAACTGGAACGGTAAAAACTGGCTTGAAAAATTTCTTCCCAGTGTTGTTGGTTTTTCCCAGGATGCAGATATTTATGTGATAGACAACCTTTCTACCGATGATTCTATAGAATTTGTACAGACTCATTTTCCTATCGTAAAAATCGTTAAAAACAATCAGAATTATGGTTTTGCAGGGGGGTATAATGAAGGTTTAAAGGAAATAAAAAACGAATATTATTGCCTTCTCAATTCTGATGTGGAGGTTACCGAAAACTGGATCAATCCTGCCTTGAATCTGCTCGAAAAAAATCCTTCTATCTCAGCCGTACAGCCTAAAATTTTATCTTTCAACAATAAAAAGCAGTTTGAATTTGCCGGGGCTGCCGGAGGCCTTATTGACAATCTGGGCTACCCTTACTGCCGGGGACGTGTATTTGACGACCTTGAAGAGGATAACGGCCAGTATGATGATGAAACAGAGATATTCTGGGCTTCAGGATGTTGCTTTTTTATTCGTTCAAAAGATTTTTGGGAGCAAAATGGTTTCGATGAAAGGTTTTTTGCTCACCAGGAAGAGATTGATCTTTGCTGGAGACTGATTAATTCCGGGAAGAAGATCTTTTATACGGGAAAATCAAAAGTATACCATGTAGGGGGCGGAACCCTGAATAAGCAAAGTGCACAAAAGACTTATTTAAACATCAGAAACAATCTTTCTATGATGTTGAAAAATCTGCCGTTTCCTAAACTGATAGGGCTCATATTTTTCAGGCTGTGCTTAGACGGAATTGCAGGAATTTATTTCGGACTCAAGAATGGATTTCCACACCTTTGGGCTGTGGTAAGGGCTCATTTCGGATTTTATGGGCAACTTCCAGGAACATGGAAACTTCGTCAAAGGCATCAGAAAAATATATTCTACCAGTCAAAGTGGCTGATCTTCAGACATTTTTTAGGTGGAAGGAAGTAGGTTTTAGGGATTAGGGATTAGGGATTAGGAAAATAAAGTACAATATCTGACGCTTAAAGGAGTATAGTATTTTACCGGAAAAATTCTTAACTTCAAAAAACTTTAAACCTTGAATATTAAATAAAACCAGCATCTAACCAATCAGCAACACATAATTCTTAACTCATCACTCAAAAAAATGGATTTCTGCGCAATAGATTTTGAAACAGCCACTCACGAAAAAAGTTCAGCGTGTGAAATGGGCATATGTGTTGTTCAGAATTCCAAAATCGTAGAAACGAAAACCTGGCTGATCAAACCGCCCAGTTTCCCTTATTTCAGCAGATTTAATATTGGTGTTCACGGGATAACTCCGGAAGATGTGCAGGATGCTCCTACTTTTGATGAGATCTGGTATGAAGCTGAAGAAATGATGTATGGCACCCTGATGATCGCCCATAATGCAAGCTTTGATGCAGGGGTTTTAAGGGGTTGTTTCGAGCATTACGGCATGTTTACCCCAAAACTGAATTACCTTTGCAGCATTCAGCTGGCTAAAAAATCATGGAATTATCTTCCGAAATACGGTCTGAAACATCTGGCGGATCATCATCAGATCAACCTTAACCATCACCGGGCCGGGGACGATGCGGAAGCCTGTGCAAAAATTGCCCTGCTGGCTTTTGAAAAATTAATTATTACTGAAAATGAAGAAATACACGAGTCTTTTCTAAAGTATATTAAAAAATTATAGCCTAAAAAGCCTCTACTTCCGACTGCTATTCACAATCATTATTTTATTTCCTACAACCACCTCAAAAGGAATACTCCTAATTGCTTAACACTTCAGAGAGCAGGTTGAATTTTGGAATCTCAATTTCAAAAGTTTCCTGGGTATCCATGTTTTTAACAAGGTATTTTCCGCTCATATTTCCTACTCCGGACCGAAGCATCACATTGGAGAAATAAGCAAAATTTTCGCTTACAGGAATCTCTGGTGTCAATCCTATTACACCATCTCCTGTAATCTCAGTGTATCCAAAGCCTACATCGAAGATCAGCCATTTTCTTTTCAGTACTTTAATCGGAAAGCTGCCGTCATTTTCTATCGTAATATTATACTTGAAGACGTAACGGTTTTCAGATGGATAACTGTTTTTACTATCATATTCAGGTATTACTGAAACTTTGATATTGGAAGTCATTTTTGAGAACATCATCTTAGTATTTCTTTAACAGATACAAAAATCTCGCCTTTTTAGGGCGAGATTGTGTTAATATTAAAATTTCTTAAAATTTATAATCCAAGACCTTTTCTTTCGTCACCTCCCATTAGTATTTCAACTGGGTTGTCGATACCTTCTTTTACCGCTACAAGGAATCCTACAGATTCTTTTCCGTCGATAATTCTGTGATCATAAGACATTGCCACATACATCATTGGTCTGATCACTACCTGTCCGTCAACCGCTACCGGTCTTTGGATAATGTTGTGCATTCCAAGGATAGCAGACTGCGGAGGGTTGATGATTGGTGTAGACATCATAGATCCGAAAGTACCACCGTTTGTAATAGTGAATGTACCTCCAGTCATTTCATCAACTGTAATTTTACCGTCTCTTACTTTAGTTGCAAGATCTTTGATATTGGCTTCAACTCCAGCGAAAGACATGTTTTCGGCGTTTCTCAATACCGGAACCATTAATCCTTTAGGACCTGAAACCGCGATTGAGATATCGCAGAAATCATAGTTGATCTTGTAATCTCCGTCGATAGATGCATTTACATCCGGATACATCTGTAATGCTCTTGTCACCGCTTTTGTAAAGAAAGACATAAAGCCTAGTCCTACTCCATGTTTCTGAGCAAATTCTTCTTTATATAGTTTTCTTAGTCTGAAGATTTCAGACATGTCAACTTCATTGAAAGTTGTCAACATGGCTGTTTCGTTCTTTACAGAAACTAATCTTGAAGCGATTTTTCTTCTTAGAACTGAAAGTTTAGTCGTCGTTGTAGTACGAGCTCCTGTTGCCGTAGAAGGGCTTCCTCCTAAAGCAGGAACAGCAGCTAATTCTGCATCAGTCTTAGTGATTCTTCCGTCTCTTCCGCTTCCTGAAACCTGTCCAGCCTCAATACCTTTCTCATCAAGAATCTTTTTAGCTGCAGGAGACGGAGCTCCTGTTGCATACGTTTGTGGAGCCGGTGCCGGAGCAGCTGGTTTTGGAGCTTCCTGTTTAGCTGGTTCAGCAGCTTTTGGAGCTTCTTCCTGTTTTGGAGCTTCTGCAGCCGGTGCGCTTGCGCCTTCAGGTTTTGCAGCATCCATATCAATTAAACAAACTACCTGGCCAACCTGTACTACATCACCCTCTTCTGCTTTTAACGTGATTACACCGCTTTGTTCTGCAGGCAATTCAAGAGTTGCTTTATCTGAGTCTACTTCTGCGATTGGCTGATCTTTTTCTACATAATCACCATCTTTCACAAGCCAAGTTGCAATTTCAACTTCTGTAATGGATTCTCCCGGTGAAGGAACTTTCATTTCTAAAACTGACATATTGAGTATTTTTTATTTTTTTAATTGGGTATTATTCTTAATTACGCTGTAACGGGTCTTTTTGCTGGAGCATCATCTCTGTCGAAAACTCTGTTGATCACTGCATTCTGGTTTTTCTCAAACATTTTGTGGCTTCCCGGAGCTGGAGCACCGCTTGGTACCGGAGCTACTACCTGGATTCCTGTGTCTCTGAAGTTTCTCAGGATATAAGACCACGCTCCCATGTTTTCTGGTTCTTCCTGAGCCCAAACCAATTGTGTTCTGTTACTATACTTGCTGAAGATCGTTTCTAATGCATCTGCCTGAAGCGGATACAGCTGCTCCAATCTTACCAGTGCAATATTTTCACAGTTAAGCTCTTCTTTCTTCGCTAATAATTCGAAGTATAATTTACCTGAACACAATACTAATTTTTCTACTTTTTTAGGGTCTGCTGTAGGATCGTCCAAAATCGGCTGGAATGAACCGTTTGCAAAATCTTCCAGTGGAGAAACCACTTTCGGATGTCTCAACAGAGATTTAGGGCTCATTACGATCAACGGCTTTCTGAATGTCCATTTAAGCTGTCTTCTTAATAAGTGGAAGTAGTTAGCAGGTGAAGTGATATTGGCTACCACCATATTTTCGTTCGCACAAAGCGTTAAGAATCTTTCTAATCTTGCTGAAGAGTGTTCTGCACCCTGACCTTCTGAACCGTGAGGTAGTAACATTACCAATCCGTCCTGAATCTTCCATTTTTCCTCTGCAGCAGCCAGATACTGGTCAACGATGATCTGAGCACCGTTCACAAAGTCTCCGAACTGAGCTTCCCAGATCGTCAGTGTATTAGGAGAAGCCATTGCATATCCGTAGTCGAAACCTAAGACTCCGTATTCTGAAAGGTGAGAGTTGAATACATCAAATCTGCTTTCTGATACATGTCTTAATGGGATATATTCTTCTTCTGTATCTTCAGTTTTCACCACCGCATGTCTGTGGGAGAATGTTCCTCTCTCTACATCTTCTCCGGAAATTCTCACATTATGCCCTTCCACAAGAAGTGTTGCATAGGCCAACCATTCTCCAAGAGCCCAGTCTAATGAATTTCCTTCGATAGCCTTAACACGGTTATCAAACAGTCTTGTAATTTTATTGATGAACTTTTTATCAGCAGGAAGAGATGACATTTTAATCGCCAGCTCTTTAAGTTTAGCCAGGTCATATTTTGTATCTACAGGAATCTGAACTGCCCCTCTTTTTCCGATTGGATAATTGGTCCAGTCTTCTGCCATGAAAAGATCCATTGCATTTTTTTCGATCTCTTTGGAAGCATCAAAGTCTTTATCTAAAAGTGCTTTGAAATCTGATTCCATTTTTGCAATAAGATCATTGGATGTAATGCTGTCCTTAAGTAATTTATCTTTATAAATTTCTCTTGGATTAGGATGTTTAGAAATTAGTTTATACAAATTAGGCTGTGTGAATCTAGGTTCATCACCTTCATTGTGTCCATATTTTCTGTATCCTAATAAATCGATATAAACGTCTTTACCAAATTTCGCTCTAAAATCTGCTGCAAAATGCATGGCATGAACTACCGCTTCAGCATCATCTGCATTAACGTGCATTACAGGTGATTCTGTGACTTTTGCAATGTCTGTACAGTATGTTGACGATCTGGCATCAGCATAGTTTGTGGTAAATGATACCTGGTTGTTGACAACGATATGAACAGTTCCTCCTGTTCTGTACCCCTCTAAGGTCATCATCTGAGCTACTTCATAAGCAATCCCCTGACCTGCAATAGCACCGTCACCGTGGATTACGATAGGAAGAATTTTGGAACCGTCTCCTTTGTATTTGTCATCTATTTTCGCACGGCAGATTCCTTCTACAAGAGCTGCTACGGTTTCAAGGTGAGACGGGTTCGGGGTAAGGTTGATGGCCACTTCTTCTCCGGAAGCGGTTTTCACTTTTTTAGATGATCCTAAGTGATACTTAACGTCCCCTGAGAATACATCCTCTTCAAATTCTTTTCCTTCAAATTCTGAGAAGATTTGCTTATAAGATTTTCCGAAAATGTTTGATAAAACATTCAGTCTTCCTCTGTGGGCCATTCCTAATACCACTTCATCCACTCCAAGTTGAGAAGATCGTGAGATCAGCTGATCCAATGCAGGAATTAATGTTTCGCCTCCTTCCAGAGAGAATCTTTTCTGTCCTACAAATTTTGTGTGAAGATAGTTTTCAAAAGCTACTGCCTGATTCAATTTTAATAAAATCTCAGTTTTCTCATTGGCAGAAAGGCTTGGGTGGTTTTCGTTCACCTGAAGCCATTTTTTAATGAAATCTTTTTCTTCAACGTTGTTGATATACGTATACTCTACCCCGATAGAATCGCAGTAGATATTTTCCAAATGCTTGATCAGGTCCTGTAATGTAGCAGGCTCTTTCATTCCTGTTTCAACAGCACAGTTGAATTTTGTGTTTAAATCCTCCTTGCTCAAACCGAAGTTCTCGATGTCTAAAGTAGGCGTATAATGTCTTCTTTCTCTGACAGGATTTGTTTTTGTGAACAGGTGCCCTCTTGTTCTGTAAGCCTCGATAAGGTTTACTACCTTGAACTCTTTTTTGATGTGCTCAGGAACTTCTCCGCCGGCTACTGCCTGAGAGATCTGCTGTACTGCCGGAGCAGCATTGGCCGGAGCCTGGATATATTGGATGTTATCGTCATCTCCATAGTTCTCCAAAGCAAAATCAAAGCCTTGAAAAAAGGCTTTCCATGATGGCTCTAAAGAATCCGGGAATTTTAAGTACTGTTGGTATAAATCCTCAATTAACTGAGAATGAGCTGCGTTTAGGAATGAAAATCTGTCCATTATTACAGTTTATCTATTATTAAAATTTATTTGTAGAATTAATCTTCAAATTTAATAAAAAAAACCGAGTTAAGACAGCCTGAAACCGTTAAAAAAAATTAAGAAAAAAATAATCGGAAAAAAATCACTTAAACACTGATAATGAGAGCTTAATATTCACCTCCTGCCCTTCAATCGGACGTTCAATAAAGGTCTGCCGGATATCTCCGAAGCGCATCTCGTCTTTTTTAGCCTTCTGAATCAGCTGCTGAACCGCCCGTATTCTGCCCTCGTAGCTTCCTTTGTAGTACATCACA
Organism: Chryseobacterium sp. 22532; assembly: GCF_052044665.1. Classification (NCBI taxonomy): domain Bacteria; kingdom Pseudomonadati; phylum Bacteroidota; class Flavobacteriia; order Flavobacteriales; family Weeksellaceae; genus Chryseobacterium; species Chryseobacterium sp. 22532. The sequence goes on along the minus strand of NZ_JBQENJ010000002.1, from coordinate 701,224 downwards.
TAATTTTGAGAAGGATTTACAGTCCGGAAATTGAAATTATTATCCGGAACTCCTATCTTTTTGGAAAGAGGAATTCCCAGGAAATAAGAAACTTCTTTGTCTTTGTAATTATCGGCATCGGTAATCAGTACCGGGAAGCCAAATTCATCGTCTTTTTTACCGAGATCCATTGTGACATAGTTATACACTTTGCTGTAATTCATAACGATGTTTTTATACAGTGCTTCTTTCTTATTGGACGCACTTACGTTGATGCCCAGCAACAGCTTATCTTCCTCGTTTTCCACCATGAGACTGTCATACTTGATGGAAGCCATCTGATTGTCTTTTTCCACTTTATTGCCCAAAACATTTTTCAGATTGACCATGCTTTTATTAATATTTTCGGCAAACCGGTCTTCTGTCCAGAAATTTTCCACTCTTCTGAATACGGAAAGTTTAGGCGTATGCACATACCAAGTAATCTTTGTTTTGTCCGCAGAAACAGGCTTGAACTGAACATCCACTACCGTTGGGCTTTCATTCCTGTCTTCAAAAAGCTGGTATCTCAAGCTTTTAGCAGGATTTTCATACCGGATGAACATTTCTCCGTCCGTATCATTTTTCGGATCTACATAGCTTATTGCACTTCCCTGACCTTCATAAGGGGTATAATAATCGATATCAATTGATGGTGAACTTGTAAAAAAATTGTTCCAGCGGGTAAAATGCTGGAGATTATTAAACTGGGAAAAGACTTTATCTATGGGATAATCGACTTCTTTTTCTATCTTAAAATCCTTGTTTTCGTCCACGAAAAAATACATGGAAGCAGCATAGGCTCCTACCACAAGAACAAGAATTACGGCTATTATTTTAAAAAAACGCATCACGCAAAAGTAAGACAAATAAAAAAAGTAACCAATATCTCAGTTATTTTGAAAAATTTATTTCTAAAATAAGCCACATTATAAAAGTGAATTATTCAATTCTTATTTTTGAAAAAACTGCATTATAATTGGAAATTTCAATTATTAATTTATTATTTTATAAAAATAACTCCACTTTTAAATATTAAAATAACGGTATATTTTTTGATGCGTGAAAAAGCCTAAAATTAAATATTTTTCTATGAAGAAGTTATTTGTATTTCCTTTGATTTTACTTTTTTCAACGGGTTTTTCTCAGTATTCAATTTCAGAAATTCCTGAAGACGGCTATCTTAATAAAAGAAGCTTATATATACAGAAAGAGGAGACATTATTGGGTCTCCTCTTTTATGTATAGCTAGTCAACTAACCATATCTTTCATTATCCGATATGGGTTCCCGAAGGAAGAACAGCTCCTTTTTTCACCACTACAATTCCATCCTGTACGGAATGGGTTCCGTAATCGCCATCCGGAATATGCTTTCCGCCGATAATTTTTACATTGTCGCCGATATAGCAGTTTTTATCAAGAATAGCCATTTCAATATAGCAGTATTTTCCTATTCCCATGTTCGGGTACCCGTTTCTGTCATTAAGCACAATTTCGGTAGTATTCTGGTAGAAATCGGCTCCCATTACGTAAGAATTGACAATCGTACTTCCTTTATCTATTCTGGTCCTGTTCCCAATCACTGAATTCTCAATCTTATCGGCCATTATAATACATCCATCCCCGAAAACAGCTTTGCTTACGTATGAACCGTTAATTTTGGACGGCGGCAGCATCCTTGCTCTTGTATAAATGGGTGAAGAGGAAAAAAGATTAAACTGCGGAAAGTCCTGACACAGATCCAGGTTGGCTTCGTAGAAAGATTCTATAGTTCCGATGTCTGTCCAGTAGCCTTCATACTGGTAGCTCAATGTTTTGTATTTTCCGATAGAATTTGGAATAATATCTTTTCCAAAATCATCCCCGGCTCCATCTTCAAACATTTTTTTCAGTATGGTTCTCGTGAAGATATAAATTCCCATCGAGGCCAGATATTCTTTTCCCTTACGCTTGTTTTCTTCTGAAACTTCAGATTTTAAGCCATCCAGAATATCATATTCCGGTTTTTCATAGAAAGATGTAATGTTTCCGTCGTCATCAGACTTTAAAATTCCGAATCCTGTGGCGTCTTTTGCCACCACGGGAATGGTAGCAATCGTCACATCACCTCCGTTTTTAATGTGAAAATCGAGCATTTCCCTGAAATCCATCTGATAAAGCTGGTCACCGGAAAGGATAAGAATATAGTCGTAATCATATTTTTCCAGATGCTTCATCGACTGGCGGACCGCATCTGCTGTTCCCTGGTACCAGCTATCGTTTTCCACGTTCTGCTCAGCAGCAAGAATATCTACAAATCCTTTGCTGAAAATGTCAAAGTGATAAGAATTCTTGATATGTGAATTTAAGGAAGCTGAATTGAACTGTGTTAAAACCAGAATCTTATTGAGTCCCGAATTCAGACAGTTGGAAATAGGAATATCTACCAGCCTGTATTTTCCTGCAATAGGAACTGCCGGTTTGGATCTTGAATATGTTAACGGGAATAATCTTGTCCCTCTGCCGCCTCCCAAAACAATGGAGATTACATTTCGTTTCATAGGTATCTTGCGTTTTATTGAATTAAATTTACTGTTTTTTCTTAGTATTTACCGCTACTCTAAAACACTCTTTAGATTATGATCAGCAAAAGAAATCCGGAAATTTTCGTGATATCAGTTATTATATAAAGCTATATATTTTTCCGCAGATTTCTCCCATGCAAAATCAAATTTCATGTTGGCATGGATAAGATCTTCCATAATTCCTTTTTGGTTATAAATTCCCAATGCCCTGTTCATGGCATGTACTATATCGTCTACTCCCGGATAGGTAAAATTTAATCCCGCTCCTCCGGTTGAAATATCTTCCACTGTATCTCTGAGGCCTCCGGTATATCTTACAACAGGAACTGTTCCGTACCTCATAGAATACATCTGGTTTAGCCCACATGGCTCCACGCGCGACGGCATCAGCAGAAAGTCCGCGGATGCATAGATCTTATGGGAAAGGTATTCTTTATACCCCAGATCCAGCGCAAAATTGGTATATGTGTATGCATATTCTTTAAGCTTATTTTCAATATAAGCATTTCCAGAGCCCAGGATCATAATATTCAGTGCACCATAACTCTGCTTAATGCTTTTCCAGACTACATCCGGCAGGAAATCCGCTCCTTTTTCGGTAGCAAATCTTCCTATAAAGGCAAACAGAGGAAGTTCCGGCTTCAAACCATATTCTTTGCAGAGCTTTTCTTTATTTTTCTTCTTTTGGGCTACCGCATTTTTAATATTAAAATTAAAATCCAGCATCGGATCGGTTTCAGGGTTCCATACTTCCGTATCAATCCCGTTGATGATCCCGTATGCTTTTCCGAACTCCTGGCGCACAAGACTTTCCAGTCCGCGGAAACTGATAAACAGTTCTTCAAGATAACCTTCAGAAACAGTTGTAAAAGCATCTCCACATTTGATCATGCTTGCCAGCGGGTTGATGAGTCCGTTCCAGTCCATTAACCCCCATTTGTAGGAATCAAAATGAGGCATATAATTTGCCATATTCCAGCTCATCATTCCCTGGTACTCTCCATTGTGGATGGTGCCGATAGTTTTTACACCCTTTAAAAATTCAAATTCAGGACAGTGCTGCGTCATAAAAGGGACTAACCCTGTATGATAATCGTGGCAATGCAATACATCCGGACGGATCTTCATAGCACTCAGCCAATGAAGCACCCCATGCTGAAAGGCTAAAAACTGGAAACTTTCATCCTGATATCCGTAAGGGTTTTCCCTATCTAAAAGTCCGGGAATTTTCACCATATACAATTCAAATCCCAAAGCATCTGTTTTCTCCTTCATGACCTGGACCTGAAGCATATTTTCTCCCTGATGAATAAAGCCATCAAAAACTATGTCAAACTCATGATCATGAACAAAAGATTTATTATACCAGGGCATAACAACCTTGGCTTCTATTCCCTTTATTTTGTTCTGGTATTTCGGCAGCGCTCCCACAACATCTGCAAGACCACCTACTTTTGCTACCGGATAACATTCTGTACTTAAATGATATATTACCATAATTTCACTGTCATTTATATTTCATCAAACCCTATTGTAGTCCTCAGCATCTAATGATTATTTCTTGTGTTGTTTTATTCTCTGTAATTTATATTTTTTATCTTTTTTCTGTCTTAAAACAATTCCTGCCATTGGTGGAAGTTTTACCGTGACAGATTTTGGATGCCTCATCCATTCTTCCTGCTTTTCACCCAGAATATCAGCATCTACACCGCTTCCGCCATATTTCTGGTCATCAGAGTTGAAAATAACCTCCCAATGAGTCCCTACATTAACTCCGATGGTATATTCTAAAACCTGTGGAACCATGTTGAGAACGACCATCAATACATCATCCCTTCTTTTGCCTTTTCTAAGATACACATAGACTGAATTCTCGAGATCATCCGCTTCCACCCACTCAAATCCGTTTTTATCAAATTGATTTTCATAAAAAGCAGTTTCGTTCCTATATAAATGATTTAGATCTTTGACTAAACTTTGCATTCCTTTATGAACCGGATACTGCAGCAGATGCCAATCAAGGCTTCTGGTAAAATTCCATTCACCGGTCTGGGCGAATTCGTCCCCCATAAAAAGAAGCTTGGCTCCCGGATGAGTGTACATATAGACATATAGGGTGCGGAGATTGGCAAATTTCTGCCATTCATCACCCGGCATTTTATAGATCAGGCTCGCTTTTCCGTGTACCACTTCATCATGTGACAGCGGCATCATATAATTTTCGTTATACATATACACGGATGCAAAAGTGATTTTATGATGGTGGTATTTCCTGTTTTCCGGAGCTTCTTTAAAATAATCCAGCGTATCATGCATCCATCCCATCATCCATTTCATTCCGAAGCCTACTCCACCATCATGAACAGGTTTTGTAAGCATAGGGAAATCCGAACTTTCCTCAGCTATCGTAACAATACTGTCTCCAAATTCTTTATAAACAGCCGTATTGAATTCCTGCAAAAAAGCTTTGGCTTCAAGATTTACATTTCCCCCTTCAATATTAGGCTCCCATTCTCCTTCGTTCCTTGAATAATCAAGATGAAGCATAGATGTGACTGCATCTACACGAAGTCCGTCTGCATGATAGCGTTCCAGCCAGAACATCGCATTCGAGATCAGGAAAGATTTCACTTCATTTCTGCCGTAATTGAAAATATAAGACTTCCAGTCAGGATGAAACCCTTTTCTGGGATCTTCATGTTCATAAAGGTAAGAGCCATCAAAACGGTGCAACCCGTTGGCATCTCCCGGAAAATGAGACGGTACCCAATCCAAAATAACCCCAATGTTATTTTTATGAAGCTCATTGATCAGAAACATCAGATCCTGCGGCGAACCGAAACGTGAGGTCGCTGCATAAAAGCCGGTAATCTGATATCCCCAGCTTGGATCGTACGGATACTCCATAACAGGCATGAATTCTATATGCGTAAAGCCCATTTCCTTTACATAAGGAACTAATTTCTCAGCAATATCACGGTAATTCAAATATTTATCCGGAGCATCACCTTGTCTTACCCAGGAACCTAAATGCAGCTCATACACAGATAGCGGCGCATTCAGACTGTTGCTTTTCCAGCGCTTTTCCATCCATTCCTCATCACTCCATTCGTACCAGGTTGTAGAAACCAGCGAGGCTGCCTGCAGATTTTGCTCCCAGCTTAAAGCAAAAGGATCACTTTTCTCCAGAATTTCACCTCTGGCAGTTTCTACAGCATATTTATATAACGTCCCCCAGGTAAGTCCGGAGATAAATCCTTCCCAGATTCCCGATCCGTCCCACCGCGGAAACAGAATATGATCTTTATGATTCCAGTTGTTGAAATTCCCTATAACGGAAACTTTTTTTGCATTAGGAGCCCAAACCGAGAAATAGACACCTTTTACACCCTCTTTTTCAACAGAATGTGCTCCAAATTTCCCATACAGCTTATAATGCCTGCCTTCTTTGAAAAGGTAGATATCATGATCTGTGAACAGCGTATAGGTTTTAACAGAATTCATCAAGATATAGTTATACTTTATTTTTCTTTGAAACTACGAAAATTCCCCACAATAACGATTAATAATTAATCAAATAATTATTATGTTAATTTCCCGATTTTGGGCACAAATATCAAATATATTATTTTTTATATTTATCTTTTTATGATTTTAAAACAATCTTTTTTATAAATTTAGCTTCAAAATTATATTAAACACATAGGATGAGGTTTGAACTTTATACTGAAGAAAGCGACAACAGAACGGTATACATCACCGGAAATTTCAACAATTGGAACCCAAGAGACTACAATTATCAGCTTAAACAGCTGGATCCGCACAATTATTTTATAGAGATTGACAACGAAATACTTCCGAATACCGTAGAATATAAATTCACAAAAGGAGGCTGGGAAAATGTGGAGCTCGATAAATACGGAAACATCACTCCAAACCGGAAAGCTGAAAAAACATCCGGGAAAACATCTGATATCATAGAAAAATGGAGGCTCAACTGGGGACCTTTTAAAAAGGAGTTTTTCCCGATTGCAGAAGTTATTTCGGAAGAATTCTATATTCCACAACTAGAACGGTACCGGAAAATCTGGGCGGTATTGCCTTACGACTATTATGTATCCGATAAAAGCTATCCCGTGCTTTATCTTCAGGATGCCCAAAATCTTTTCAACGAAGGAAGTGGGTACGGAAACTGGGAAATTGATAAAAAGCTTTCTATTTTAGCGGAATATGGACGTGGTGATGTTATTATCATTGCGATAGAACACGGCAGTGAAGAACGTATCAAGGAATATATCTTTGACAATGACAATATTGCGAACGGCTCGGAAGGAAAAAAATACATCCGTTTCATTACAGATACTTTAAAGCCTTTTGTGGATGAACACTACCGCACGAAAAAAGACCGTGACAATACAGGAATCGGGGGCAGCTCATTGGGCGCGCTGATCAGTATTTACAGCGGATTTCTTTATCCTGAGGTTTATTCTAAACTGTTGATCTTCTCCCCTTCACTTTGGGTGGAACCTAACAATAATTTTCCGATGATGAGCTTCAGGGTTCCTTTTAAAACCAAAATATACCTGTATGGGGGTGGTCAGGAAGGTTCCAAAATGGTAAAAAGAATCCATGTTTTTGAAGAATATTTAAAGCGTTGGGAAAAGAAGAATCTTTTTGACTTTGAATTCAGGACCAGCATCAATCCGGAAGGAACCCACAGTGAATTTTACTGGTCCCAGGAGTTTCCCAGAGCCATTGAGTGGCTGTTCTATGACAACACGGAAAATCCGGTAGAAGTAAAACCACAACAACAGAGCATTAAAAATTAAGCTTATGAAACTGATCAACAAAAAAAATAAAAAATACACACAGGTTTTTCACCTTTTCACAGAAGAAGAATGGAAAAAATCCAGCAAAAATTACAATAAAAACATCTCTTCTTTTTTCTCCGGAAAGAAATATGAGGTTTTCATTCATACTGATGAGGAAAGGATCATGTATCTAATCGGTTTGGGCAAATCCACGCTGCAGAATTTTGAGGTTCAGCAGGTAGCCGTTAAATTCTCCCAAACACAAAAAGACAAGCTTCAGGCTATTCCTAGTCTCGTTTTAGCAGATTTTCTGAATGAGAAACAGTTCGAAGAGTTCGTAAAAGGTTTACTTTTTGGAACATACAGCTATCCTTTTGATAAAAAGCATGCTTTCTGGAATCCAAAATTTGAGATCCATTTTGAAAATTTAAGCCAGAAAAAACTATATACAATCAGCTCAAAAGCTGAAGCGTTAGCCAACGGACAAACAACCTGTCAGGAATGGTTGAATAAGCCGGCTAATCTTAAGAAACCTGATATATTAAGTCTGTTTCTGAAAAATATGGCCAAGAAATATGACCTAAAATATACTGTATTCAATAGAAAAAAATGCGAAGAATTAGGCCTGGGCGCTTATCTGTCGGTTAACCAGGGAAGTGCTTATGATGCCGCTTTCACCATTATCGAATATAAAACTACCGTTAAAAATGCCAAAACATTTGGTTTGGTCGGGAAATGTGTCCTTTTTGATACAGGAGGTATTTCTCTGAAGAACCCGGACAATATGCATTACATGAAATCTGATATGGGAGGTGCCACGGCAGTTATCGGAACCCTGATCTATGCAGCAGAAATGAAGCTTCCGGTGAATATCGTTGCCGTACTTCCTATCACGGATAATGCCATTTCTGAAAAGGCTTTTCTTCCAAGCGACGTTATTACGGCCTACAACGGAAAAACCATTGAAGTACTCAATACGGATGCAGAAGGCAGAATGATTCTCGCTGACGGACTTTCTTATCTTGCCAGAAACTATAAAACGGATTTTCTGATTGACCTTGCTACCTTAACAGGAAGCTCTGTAAGAATGTTCGGCGATACCTGCGGAGCCATGTTCTCCAATCATGATGAGCTGAAAAGCCTTCTGGTAAAAACCGGAGACAATACCAACCAAAGAGTATGGAATCTTCCTTTATGGGATGTATGGAAAGATGATATACAGTCTGACGTTGCAGATCTGAAAAACATTTCTATGAAACCTATCGGTGATTGCATCATAGCCGCTAAATTTCTGGAGCAGTTTATTGAAAACCATCCTAAATGGGCACATCTGGATATTGCAGGAGTTGCTTTCGGAAGTACGGGATATTCAAAAGAAAAAGCAGCAACCGGCTTTGGAGTACAGCTGCTGGCCGATTTAATTGAAAATTATCACTAAAAATTAGTTTTTTTCAAAATTTCTCTGTATACTTGAGTGTGTATTTTCAAAAACGCAGTTTATTGTGATTTTTAACATTAATTAATCAATAAAAAATTGCTTTTATTTTTGATAATTTACTAAAAACTAAAAAACATTATATGGAGGAGAAAACAATAGTATGTATTTCGTGCTATTACAAGGGCTATGACTTCATGGACGAAATGAAGAAGCTCGGTAATAAAATTATCTTGATAACATCAGAAGGCCTTAAAGAAAAAAACTGGCCATGGCATGCTATTGATGAGGTATTTTATATGTCTGAATTAAAACCTTCTGTCTGGAATCTGGATCATCTGGTCCAGGGATTTTCACATCTCATGAAAACCAGGAAAGTAGATGCTGTAGTGGCCCTCGACGATTATGATGTGGAGAAGGCTGCATTGATCAGAGAAACATTCCGTATTCCGGGAATGGGACAGACTACACACCGCTATTTTAGGGATAAGCTGGCTATGCGCCAGAAAGCGAAAGATTCGGGTATCAATGTTCCGGAGTTTACAGCTGTTTTTAATAATGATGAAGTGAACAGCTTTGTAGAGAAAGTTCCGGCTCCCTGGGTATTAAAACCCCGCTCAGAAGCGTCAGCATCAGGGATTAAAAAATTTTCGTCCAAAGATGAGCTCTGGAACGAACTGAATGCCCTTGGTGAAGAGCGACATCTTTTTTTGCTGGAAAGTTTTAAACCCGGAGATGTCTATCATGTGGACAGTCTGACTTTTAATAAAGAAATTGTATTTACATCTGCTTCCAAATACCTTGCACCACCTATGCAGGTTTCTCATGAAGGTGGTGTATTCAGATCCAAAACCCTGGGAAGATATTCCGATGAATTTAAAGCCCTTGAAGAAGTCAATGCCAAAGTTCTTTCCAGTTTCGGATTAATGAACGGAGCTACCCATACTGAATTTATCCGTGGAAAAGCCGATGGAAAATGGTATTTCCTTGAAACATCCTCCAGAGTTGGAGGCGCACACATTCCTGATCTTGTTGAAGCCTCCAGTAATATTAATATCTGGCGGGAATGGGCCAAGATTGAAGATGCCCTTCTGCGTGGAAAAAGCTATCAGGCTTCGAAGCCTACAGGTTACTATTCAGGTCTCATTATTGCCCTGATCAAAGATAAAGAGCCTGATTACAGTGTTTTCAGCAGCGAGGAAGCTGTGAAGTTCCTTCCGATCGATCATCATGTAGGAATTGTTTACAAATCCAGCGATCCGGACATTATACAGCAAAGACTAGACAGTGCTGCCGAAAAAATCCAGGCGGAAATGCTGAATATTCTGCCGCCCAAAAGTAAACTGACAAGCTAAACACAATATATAATAAAAGAAACTGATCAATGCCGCATATAGAACATACAGATTATTATTCAAACATATTAGGAACAAGTCTTAAAGTGGAGGTTACAGGACATTACGGATATCCCATCGTTATGTTTCCAACTTCCCAGGGACAATACACCCAAAATCACGACTTTCATCTCAACGGAAGTATCAATTGGTTTATAGAACAGGGAAAAGTAAAGCTTTATAATATCCAGACGATTGACAGCTGGAGCTTTTATGATGAAAAAATTTCGCCTCAGAAAAGGATAAAGAATTATGAGCTGTATGTACAGTTTCTGATTCAGGAATTTATCCCCTATATCCAGAAAATTCATAAAACACACCGTGTTGCAGTGGCAGGAGCAAGTTTCGGAGGTTATCATGCCGCTAATTTTGCTTTCAGGTTTCCGGACGTGGTTTCCCATCTGTTCTGTCTTTCCGGAGCATTCAGCATCAGGAATTTCATGGACGGATATTCAGATGAACTCGTATATTTTAACTGCCCGAGAGAATTTGTAAAGAATGACGAGGCATGGAAATACAAACATATGCACATTGTACTGAGCACTTCTGACCAGGACATCTGCAGGGATAAAAATATTGAAATGGCAGAGATCTTAAGCTCGAAGGGAATCGATTTCTGGTACGATGAGAGAAAATGGATCAATCACGACTGGCCGTTATGGAGGATGGTATTTCCTACTTTTATAGGAACTTTTTTCTCATGAAACCGTACATTTAATAAGATAAAATAATAAAACATATACCAATTTAAAAACAGAAATTATGGCAAAAAAAGTGGGAATTCTATTCGGTATGGAAGACACATTTCCTTGGGCGTTTATCGACAAAGTGAATGAGCTGGGCGGCGGAGAAATCATTGCTGAAGCAGTAAATATCGATAAACTTGAGCAGGGAGCTGATTACGGCTATGCAGTCATTATCGACAGAATTTCGCAGGATGTTCCTTTTTACAGGGCTTATTTGAAAAATGCAGCACTTAACGGAACTTATGTAATCAATAATCCATTCTGGTGGAGCGCCGACGAAAAGTTCTTCAATAATGCGCTGATGACAAAACTTGGAATTCCGCTTCCTAAAACAGTACTCCTTCCTTCGCACGAAAGACCTACAGATACTTCGGAAACATCATTCAGAAACCTGAAATTCCCTCACGACTGGGAATATATTTTCAATTATGTAGGGTTTCCTGCCTATATGAAACCTCATGACGGCGGCGGATGGAAAAGTGTATACAGGGTGGAAAATCCTGAAGATCTATGGGAAAAATTAAGCGAAACAGAACAGCTTGTGATGATGGTACAGGAAGAAATTGTTTTCGATGATTATTACAGGGTTTACTGTCTGGGCAAAAAATATGTTCACATTATGCCTTACGAACCACGTAATCCACATCACTTAAGGTATGCCACGACACATCAGACCAAAGGAGAGGAACTTGAAAAACTGTTAAAAACAATTCATGATTACACTATTACCATGAATGAAGCTCTAGGCTACGACTTCAATACGGTAGAGTTTGCCATCAGAGACGGAATTCCATATGCGATAGATTTCTGCAATCCGGCTCCTGATGCAGATAAAAACTCGGTAGGTGAAGAAAACTTTGCATGGATTGTAGAGCATTCTGCTAAACTGGCCATTGAAAAAGCAAAAGAATATGTTCCTGGAAAACCTAACATCTCTTGGGGTACGTTTGTAAAAGACTCCGTAAAATAATCATTAAAAAAATAAAAAAACACGAAAAAAAAATGCATCAGTTTACTATAGGAATCGAGGAAGAATATCAGATCATTGATGTTGAGAGCAGAGACTTAATATCTCATGTTTCAAAGATCATTGAAGGGGGCAAAGCTGTTTTAAGTGAAAATCTAAAACATGAAATGCATGAATCAATGATCGAAATGGAAACCGGAATCTGCCAGAATATTAAGGAAGCCAGAACGGAACTAACTAACCTGAGAAGACATTTAATCAATACAGCTCATGAACAGGGACTTCGTGTTTCCGGAGGTGGAACCCATCCTTTTTCTAACTGGGAACATAACACCATCACCAACGGTGAGCGGTATAACAAGATCGTGGATGATATGGGAGATGTTGCCCGCGGAAATTTAATTTTCGGGCTCCATGTCCATATTGGGATCCCTAACCGTGAAGAAGGGGTAAGGATTCAGAATGTAATGCGTTATTTTCTTCCACACGTTTATGCACTTTCTACCAACTCACCTTTCTGGATCGGAAGAAATACAGGATTCAAGTCTTACAGACAGGAAATTTTTGTAAAATTCCCAAGAACCGGTATTCCCAGCTACTTCAATTCACTGGCTGAATTTGACAGCTATGTAGAACTTCTTGTAAAAACCGGAACTATAGATAATGCCAAGAAAATCTGGTGGGACCTGCGTGTCCACCCATTCTACCCTACCATTGAGTTCAGAATCTGTGACATGCCTTTAAGGATAGAGGAAACAGTTTGTATGGCTGCCATTATGCAAAGTTTAGTAGCAAAAATCTATAAACTTCACCAGCAAAATTTAAGTTTCAGAAGCTACAGAAGATTATTGCTAAACGAAAACAAATGGAGAGCATCTAAAAGCGGTATTGAAGCCCATCTGATTGATTTCGGAAAAGAAGAATCCGTTCCTTATCCACATCTGCTGAAAGAACTCCTGGAATTCATTGATGATGTAGTAGATGACCTGGACTGCAGAAAAGAGGTTGAATATGCCTGGACCATCCTGGAAAACGGAACAGGAGCCGACAGACAGCTTAAAGTATTTAATGAAACCGGAGATCTTACCAAAGTAGTAGATTATATGATCTCTGAAACGGAGTATGGCATAACACATGGCGAAACGGCTTCGTAATATTTTTGGTAACTTTGCAAAAAATATGAAGTAGTATGAAAGATATTCGAATCGCTCTGGTTGATATGAACAACAACCATGTCAATCAAGGCTTTAGAAATATTAAAGAGATTTCAGAAGCATTCCAACAAAGTTCTGAAGAAAATGTAACGATCAAAACATTTGATGTAAGGTTTAAGAATGAAATGCCCAACATTGAAGATTTTGACATCTTTATTTCTTCTGGCGGACCTGGAAACCCACACAGAGAAGGTTTGGAATGGGAGGACAAGTATGCCGCTTTTCTGGATGGTATTTTAAAGCATAATAAACATAATGAAGATAAAAAATATCTGTTCCTGATCTGTCATTCATTCCAATTGGCAAGTATTCACTGGAAGCTGGGAAATATCTGCAAAAGAAAATCTTATTCTTTCGGGGTAATGCCGGTTCATAAAACAGACGAAGGCAAGCAGGAGTTTTTGTTCAAAAATCTTCAGGATCCTTTTTATGCTGTAGATTCCAGAGCGTACCAGTTTATTGAGCCGGATATGGACCGTTTTGATGAGTTGGGAATGAAAATCACGGCTATCGAGAAATTCAGACCACATATTAACCTGGAAAGAGCTATAATGGCTGTACGTTTTTCAGATGAAATATTCGGAACGCAGTTTCATCCGGAAGCTGATCCCAAAGGCATGATAGAAAATCTGAAAGACGAAAAGAATAAAACAGCAATGATTGAGAACTTCGGCATGGAGAAATACCTTGAAACTGTAGACAGAATAGATGATGAAGACAAGATTATCCTTACCAGAAGCCAAATCCTTCCGAGATTCCTTCAGTCTGCAAAAAAAAACATTTTAAAGGAAAGTGAAGCTTTGGCTTAAGCTTATATAATAGATGCTTCGACTTTGCTCAGTATGGCAATGCTGAACAAATAACAGTCAGTATTAGAGATGTTATGCTGAGCGAAGTCGAAGCATTATTAATAAGATATGGCAATAACCATAACAGATTAAATCGGACAGAAATGTTCGATTTTTTAAAATAAAAACCACAAAGAAAAAATATGATCCCAAAATACAGAAAACAGTTCAACCAGGAATTTTCGCAGGAAAAATATGATCAGCTTAAAGAAAGCCTTGCCCAGAAAGGAAATATTGCACCGGCATTCAGAATTTCAGAAAGCCCGCTTTTTCTTACAAATGAATTTAAAGACAAACTTCTTGACGCAAGCGAAAGTATTATTGACCAGATAAAAGCACTTCCTGCCGAAGTGCTTTACAAGGCTGTTCCGGATAACTGCAGAGTGCCGAATGACACGCTTCAGCCTCACTTTTTTACCATTGATTTTGGGATCTGCCGAAGCGAAAACGGAAAAATAGAACCTCAACTCATAGAACTGCAGGCATTTCCTTCTTTATATGCTTTTCAAAAAGTATTTGAGGACACATTTTGTGAGGTTTACCCTTTTCTTTCTGAGATCAGAAATACAATGCCGCATTCTGAGTTCAAAAGTCATTTAAAAGAGCTGATTATAGGTGATGAGGACCCTGAAAATGTTATTCTCCTTGAAATATTTCCAGAGAAACAGAAAACAGCCATTGATTTTGCTCTAACAGAACAATTACTGGGAATAAAAACAGTTTGCCTGACTAAAGTAAAAAAAGAAGGCAGAAAGCTGTTTTATGAAAACAACGGAAAAACTGTTGAGATTAAAAGGATCTATAACCGTGTCATTTTTGATGAACTGGATAGAATTCCGGATCTGAAAACCGGGTTCGATTTCCGTGATGATATTGATGTTAAATGGATCACACACCCTAACTGGTTCTTTAAGATTTCAAAGTTTCTTCTTCCGATTCTGAAGCATCAATTCGTTCCGAAGAGCTATTTTCTTCACGAATTCCCCGAATCCGAAAGTCTGGATAATTTTGTATTGAAACCTTTATTTTCATTTGCAGGAAGCGGAGTGAATTTAAATCCTACGAAAGAAATTACTGAGGCTATTGAGGATAAGGAAAATTATATCTTACAAAGAAAAGTAACTTATGAACCAATTTTTGAAGATATCAACGGAGAGTTTTCAAAAGCTGAAATCAGATTGCTTTACATCTGGCACGAAAATGACGAACGTCCTATTCTACTGGAAAACTTGGGAAGAATGACTAAAGCTGCGATGGTAAATGTGGATTTTAACAAGAAGGATGCCATATGGATCGGGAGTTCTAATGCGTTTTTTGGAGAGGAGTAATTTGACAAATCAAAAAACAGGATAGTAAACAAAACCCAATTAATACAACAAATCCTTCTGCCTTCAGGAGGATTTGCTATTTTTGCAATGCTTAGTCTCTATGTTAGCTTACAGAAAAGCTTATGGAGCAATAAAAAATGATATTCATGAATCTTAAAAATGTCGATGAACTGATTTTTCAGCCGCTTGGACTGAAACTTTTAAATGTAGAAGAAGATATAGAAGCCCAAGAGTATTCAGGTTGCAGTTTAGGTCTAAACCAACTGAATATTAAATTCCGAACAGCAAAGATAACACCAACTAAAACAGGCCAGTTTGTGACTATCTGGAAACGTAATGAAAAGGGAGAAACAGCTCCGTTTGATTCCAATGATCTGTTTGATTTTTATTTAATTTCAGCTTCCACGGACAATGATAAAGGAATTTTCATATTTCCTAAAGAAGTTCTGATAGAAAAAGGAATTTTGTCCCATGATCAAAAGATTGGTAAAAGAGGAATCAGAGTATATCCAAACTGGGATCTCACGGAAAATAAGCAGGCAAAAGCCACTCAAAAATGGCAGGTAGAATACTTTCTTGATCTTTCACAGGATACGGAATCGTATCTTAAAAAAGCAAAACTACTATTTGATTTGAAAAATAGTTAATCTGTATATTTTTCTAACGCAAAATTTTGCACTAGCTATCTACATTTTAGAGTTGCAAAAAAGCTTCATCAGCGGGTTCGCCGCCTCGTTTACATTCCGTAAGGTAAAACCCGCTTTTCATAAAAGCTTTGTGTTAAAGAAACCTTTTGTAGATTAAACAGATTTTGCAGATCTAATGGATGAAAAAAGTAAATGAAAATTTGTTTAAAATAAAAAACGGCTGAAAATTCAGCCGTTTTTGTATAAATCATTTATTTTATGAATTTTTATCGTCTTCCATAAGCTCGCGTGCCTGGTAATCCTGTACCAGATCGATTGCATTGGAAATAACGTCACTTAAAGCAGTGATAAAGGTTCCTTCTTCAGCCATTCCCATGGCATGTTTTAAAGCTTCAATTTCTTTAGGTATAATCTCATAGCTCACATCTCTTCCGGCTTCATTAATACCATCGATGATCAATCCGTTGATTTCTTCTTCCGTTCTTCCTCTCAGGTGTTTTTCGTTTCTGATGATGATATAATCAAACATCCTTCCGGCAATTTTTCCGCATTCTCTGATATCACCATCCCGTCTGTCTCCTACTCCTGAAATAATGCCTATTTTCTTGGTAGATTCTACATTTTTAAGGTAATCTTCTATTGCCTGGTAGCCTGAAGGATTATGTGCAAAATCAATAAGAACCTTAAAATTCTTAAATTTAAAAATATTCAGTCTTCCCGGTGTAAGCTGCGCACTCGGAATAAAAGTTCTTAAGGAATTGGAAATGTCTTCGATTCCGAAACCGTAGAGATAGCTTGCCAAACTAGCAGCTAAAACATTTTCGATCATAAATCTGGCCTTCCCTTCCATGGTGATCGGGAAATCTTTAGCCTTTCCTATTCTGATCTTCCAGTCGCCTTTTTTAATCGTCACGAAACCTTCTTCATAAATGCAGGTAATTTTCCCTTCTTTGGCAAATTTTACGATATGGGGATTACTTTCATCCATACTGAATATCGCGACATTGCTGTCCAGATCATTAATGATCTTCATGGAATATTCATTATCAGCATTCAGGACGCTCCAGCCATTTTTCTTTACACTGTCCAGAACAACTCTTTTTACTTTTGTCAGGTCTTTTAGATTGTGAATATCATTCATTCCTAAATGATCCTCTTCGATATTCGTCAAAACCCCGATATCACATTGTGAAAATCCTAAGCCTGAACGCAGGATTCCGCCTCTTGCTGTTTCCAGAACAGCAAATTCTACCGTAGGATCTTTCAGAACAAACTCAGCAGAAAGCGGTCCTGTAGTATCTCCTTTGGAAAGCATTGTATTTTGTATGTAAATCCCGTCAGAAGTAGTAAAGCCTACTCTGTAACCATTGCTTTTTACAATATGGGAAATCAGTCTTGTTGTTGTTGTTTTTCCATTGGTTCCTGTCACGGCGATAATGGGAATGGTGAACGGCTTCCCCGGAGGATACAGCATATCAACTACCGGAGCAGCTACATTTCTCGGTAAACCTTCGCTTGGCGCCAGGTGCATTCTGAATCCGGGAGCAGCATTTACTTCAATAATGGCTGCACCGCTTTCTTTAAGAGGCTGAGTCAGGTTTTCTGCCATAATATCGATGCCGCAGACGTCCAGACCTATAATTTTGGAAACTCTTTCAGCCATGGTGATATTCTCCGGATGCACCATATCAGTAACATCTATGGAAGTGCCCCCTGTAGAAAGATTAGCCGTTGATTTCAAATAAACCACTTCTCCCTTCTGAGGGACGGTTTCAAGGGTGTACTGAAGTTTTTCAAGAAGTTCCAATGTATCTTTGTCTACTTCTATTTCGGTAAGCACATTTTCATGGCCATAACCTCTCCTCGGATCTCTGTTTTCTTTATCGATCAGCTCCTGAAGATTCAGTTCCCCATCACCTACTACATGGGCGGGAACTCTCCTTGCTGCCGCAACCATTTTATTGTTAATAACCAAAACCCTGAAATCATATCCTGTAATATATTTTTCTACAATGACTT
This sequence comes from Chryseobacterium sp. 22532, assembly GCF_052044665.1. Classification (NCBI taxonomy): domain Bacteria; kingdom Pseudomonadati; phylum Bacteroidota; class Flavobacteriia; order Flavobacteriales; family Weeksellaceae; genus Chryseobacterium; species Chryseobacterium sp. 22532. The sequence continues at coordinate 683,232 of NZ_JBQENJ010000002.1, read as the reverse complement.
TTCTGGAATATTTCTGAGCGTGCTCCAATCCTATTTTTGCAGCTTCCCAATCGTTTACATTAATGGAAGAACCTTTTCCGTGATTTCCGTCCAATGGTTTTAGTACAATGGGATAGCCTATTCTTTTTATAACGCTGTCCAGACCTTCTTCATCCATCACCAAATCTCCGATAGGAACAGGTATAGCAGCATCATGGAGCATTTTTTTCGTCAGTTCTTTATTACATGCAATATCTACCGCAATTGAGCTTGTTTTTCCTGTAATGGTAGCCTGGAAACGCTGTTGGTTTACCCCATATCCAAGCTGCACCAAAGAATTTGTTCCCAATCTTATCCATGGAATTTTTCTGGAAACAGCCTCTTCCACGATACTTCCCGTAGAAGGTCCCAGGCGGACACGTTCTCTGATCTCCTTCAATTTCTGTATACAGGCATTAATATCGTATTCTTTATTATCTATTAAAGCCTGGGCTATATTTACAGCTTCTTCAGCAGCATAAATGCCTGCATTTTCTTCAATATAATTAAAAACAACATTGTATATTCCCGGTGATTTTGTTTCGCGGGTTCTTCCGAAGCCTACATCCATACCTGCCAGCGTCTGTATTTCCAACGCTATGTGTTCTATGACATGCCCCATCCAGGTTCCCGTTTCTATTCTGTGAAAGAATCCACCCTCCACTCCTTCTGAACACCTGTGGGTAAACAGAGAAGGAATCAGCTTTTCAATTCTTTCTCTGAAACCGTCGATTTTATTGGTAGGATAATTCTCCATTTCTTCAAGATCCAACCTCATCTGTATCAGCTTCTTTCTTCTGATACTCCAGATGTTTGGGCCTCGCAATGCCTGTATCTTCTCAATTTTCATAATCTATTTGCATTTTATCAGTTAACAATAACTCCTTCAAAAATCAAAGATAATGTAAAACCCTAAACCAAACTATACCACATTTAAAGATTCCCAAAAAAAAATTAAAAAAAATTAACAATTCTAAAACATTAAAAATCATTAAAATGTGGCATGAATTTCGCCAAATGTTAATTATTTTTTAAATTTGCACACTATGATGAGACCCGTTGGAAAATTAATTATTATCGGAGGAGCTGTAAACAAAGGAAGCTTTGCAGAAACCGATTTCGACCAGAACATTGAAAAAAACCTTAACTTTTTTGAAAGAGGAATCTTAAGAAAGATCATTAACGAATCTAAGCTTAAGGAAAATTCTGTCATCGAAATTGTAACCACAGCCTCCCAGATCCCTCAAATTGTAGGCACAGAATACAAAAAAGCTTTTGAATTTCTTGGCGCCAAAAATGTAAATATTCTCGATATCCACAACCGTGAAGAGGCCAATTCTGATGCTATGGCAGCCAGAGCTAATGCAGCAGATGTTGTGATGTTCACCGGGGGAGATCAGCTCAGGCTGACTTCTATTCTTGGTGGAACAAGATTTCACGATACTATATTACTGAAATACCAGGAACAGGATTTTATCTATTCAGGGACTTCTGCCGGTGCGGCGGCGGCTTCTGAAAATATGATCTACCAGGGAAGCAGCTCTGAATCTCTTTTAAAGGGAGAAATTAAAACAACGCAGGGACTGGGTCTTATAGATAATGTAATTATTGATACACACTTCGTACAGCGTGGCAGAATCGGACGTCTTTTTCAGGCTGTAGTCAACAATCCGAGAACATTGGGAATAGGACTGGGTGAAGACACCGGACTTTTTATCCATAATGATATTATGACTGCTGTAGGTTCAGGGCTGGTGATCCTGGTAGATGGAAGATTTATTAAGGATACCAACCTTACGAATATCAACCTGGGTGAACCTATTTCAATCGATAATCTTACGGTACATGTTATGTCTATGAATGATCATTACGACCTTACCACAAAGAAACTTACGATCGAAAATTCACAGTTCAACCCTATCCCACAGGATAAATAAAAGTTAACAGTCAATGGTGAATAGTGAATTTCACCGGTTAAAATTTTATCGTTATCTTTAAAATTGACCATTGACTTTTCACAATTGGCAAATACAATCTTATGAAAATCATTATCCACGGCGGTTTTTTCTCTGAAAGCGATCAAAGTCATGAAGTAAAGACGGCAAAACAAAATTCTTTAAAACAGATTGTCCAAAAGGCTTTTGAATATCTTCAGACGCATTCTGCTTTTGATACGGCAGCTTATGCTGTTTCTCTTCTGGAAGATGATCCGTTGTACAATGCAGGCATCGGCTCTCAGATACAAAGTGACGGTGTGATCCGTATGAGCGCAGCAATTATGGATGGAGAAACGCAGAAGTTAAGCGGTGTAATCAATCTTCAGGATGTAAAGAATCCGATTTTTGTCGCAAAAGAACTAATCAAAGAGGATGACAGGGTTCTGGGTGGTAATGGTGCTAAGATTTATGCCTCTGAACATGGTTTCGAGAATTTCTCAACGGAGATTCCCCAAAGAAGAAGTGAATATGAAGCTAAACTTAATAATGGCGGTAAAGGAACGGTAGGCTGTGTTGTTCTTGATAAAGACGGAAAGCTGGCAGTAGCAACCTCTACAGGCGGGAAAGGCTTTGAGATTCCTGGAAGGATTTCAGATTCGGCGACGGTAGCAGGAAATTATGCCAATTCAGTTTGTGCAGTGAGCTGCACGGGTGTAGGAGAAGATATTGTAAGCAATGCCACTGCTGCAAAGATTGTAACGAGAACTACTGACGGAATGGGTCTGAAACAGGCTTTTAATAAGACATTTGAGGAGCTTAAAACCATAGATGGCTTTGCAGGGGCTATCGCTATTGATAAAGACGGAAATATCTATCATCAGGATTCTTATCCTACGATGGTCTTTGCAAGTTTTGACGGAGAAGATTTTCAGGTCTTTCAATAATTTTAACATTTTTTTATTATCCCATTTAATTTTTTGGCACGTATTTTACATGTTTACTAGTAACAAGTTTTAATATAAATCATTAAAAATAAAAATCATGGGAAATAAAACAAAAGGGCTATTGGCCTTACTAGGGGTAGGTGCTTTAGCATATTGGAAATACAAGAACTCTACACCTGAAGAAAAGCAGGCTGTAAAAGATAAAATCAATACTGCAAAAGACAACCTGAACAAATGGGGAAATGATGTGAAGAACAAAGCCAATGATGTTGCATCCCAGGTTCAGAATAAAGTAGACGAAGCTAAAACAAAAGCTGAAGATTCTTTAAGCTAAAAGCAGATTAGTTTTTTTAACATTCATATATGAAAAGTCATCGTAATCTCAGGATTATGATGACTTTTTATTTTAAATGATACTGTAAAATTAATTTTTATATCCTTTCAAAGCATAAACCAACGGCAATTTATTATCAAACTTTGAAATCCGCCATTTCCCTTTTTCAACTTCTTCCACTTCTTCCACATGGTTGAAACACGGATAAGGTGACCAGTCAAATTCCTGGAATTTTTCCAGTTGTATATCATGATTTATCAGATTCTGCAGCACTTCAGCTAAAGAATGGTTCCACATCACATACTGCTGAACAATATCTGCAGATTGATCAGCATAGGTTCCTTCGTAGGTTTCTACAATAGGTTTTTCATTAAAATAATTGTAGGCAACTTTCGTAAAATCATCATCAAACATCCAGACGGCAGGATGAAATTCCGCCATTATAAATTTTCCACCTGGTTTTAAATAATGGCTGATGACCTCTGCCCATTTATCGAGGTCAGGAAGCCAGCCTATTACTCCGTAACTTGTATAGACGATATCAAATTTCTGATCAAGAATCTCCGGAAGGCTGTATACATCCGAACAGATAAATTCTGTATCGGTACCACATTGCTGTGCAAGCTCTTTTCCTGCTTCAATAGCTTTATCAGACAGGTCTATACCAATAACCTGAGCTCCCATTCTTGACAAGGAAATAGAATCCTGTCCGAAATGACATTGAAGATGCAGAATATTTTTACCTTTTATATCTCCTAGAAGCTCCAGCTCTATCGGATTGAGTGAGTTTCTTCCTTTCAGGAATTCATCTACAAAATAGAAATCCGATTTCAGGTGAGGATCTACTTTGGCATTCCATGAGTTTTTATTGATTTCCAGGTAATTTTCCATGGTGTTTGCTTAATGCTAATTTAGAAAATGTTTTGAGATTATTTTACTTAATACTTATGTACAAACAATCAAATTCCGGGAATAACAATGGATGTATAAGAACTGTAAAGCTCCCACCCCATTGTTTCATAAAGTGATTTTCCCTGCTCTGTTGCTACTAAAAAATTGTTATGAATACCATTTGATACTGCAATTTTCTCGAGTTCATGCATCAGAAAAGTAGCGAGTCCCTTTCTTTGATGGTTTTCTGCTGTTAGAATTCTGTCATAAACTGCCAGATCATCTGCAAGCACAATTCTGCCTATGCAAGCCAACTCCCCATTTTCATCAATAATCTTAACCGCTGTTGTGGAATTGTAGTTTTCATATTCAAGCCGATAGCTTTCGCCCAGGCTTTTCCGTGAAATATTCATCGGACTGGAACAGAACATCATGTATCCGGGAGGCTGAATTATCCATTTTTCTGATACCCTATTTTTTACCTCATCCGGAGAGGCGCAAACCTTGAGGTAAATCCAGGGTTCATCAATCTGTTTTGAGAGTTCAATGAAATCATCATTGATCTCAGGAAAAACATATCTTATTTTCTGCCTTTCTTCTCCTACTTCTACTTTAAAACCGGATTTGTATCTTACCGGAAGAGGAAGTTTTCTGGACAACGACCATGCCTTCAACCATTTCTCTATAATATTATAAGGTACGATATCCATCATGATTTGCTCGTTATATTTACAAAGGCTGGTTCAGCAGTTTCTTTTTCTGTTCTGCAAATTCTTCTTCACTTAATACTCCCCTTTCTCTAAGTCTCCCCAACTGTTCCAATTGATCTAAAACTGAAGGTTCTGATTTACTTTGAAAATATTCTTTAGGACGGGCCATAAAGTCCCTTACTTTTTCACAAAATAATTCTGCATAATATTTTCCAACATTATCAATTTCAAGAACATTATCCGAAATATGAATATCTATGGAAGCCAGCATTAAGGATTTCTCGTATTGTATAGAACTTACTTTATCGTAAGAAAAATCTTCTACCTTCAGCCCATACATGAATTCTTTATCCACAAAAATAAGTCTTCTTTCCGTTGCTACTAAGATGATATGATGATTAGTCAGTTTATTTCTTCCTTCAATTAAATACACAATTCTTTCATTCTCCGAAAGGACATCCGGTAACGCATGAATTTCTTTTCTGGCAAAAATAGTGGGATTGATATCTAATATTTCCAGTTCATCTTTTATTTCGTCAAGTCTTGATTTTTCACTCATTATTAGCTTTTATAAATGGTAGATATTACAAATTTAATTTTTTTCTAAAATAGGGAAAGACATAAGCCTATTATTTTAAAAATAAAATTTAACAGTCATTCTTACAAAAGCATAACTCGCACAAGTATTAATACCAGTAAATGCAAAAGCATTATCGATTGATAATGCTTTTTAATTTTATATTTTCCAGAATATTACCCTAAAAACTCTTCCAAAGAAACTGTTTTCTGTTCTCCAGCTCCCAGATCCTTAAAAGTAACTGTTCCGTTTTTAATTTCTTCTTCTCCTAAAAAAACAAGGTTTTTAATTCCTTTCTTTTCAGCGTAGGTAAACTGTTTGTTCAGCTTTGCATTTTCAGGGTACAGCTCAGCAGAAATTCCTTTTTCTCTTAGCTGCATAATCAGTTTTAAAGCTTCTACCGTTTCTTCTCCTCCGAAGTTAGCAAAAAGGTATTCTACTTTCATTGAAGCTTCTTCAGGGAAAAGATTAAGCTCTTCCATCACCAGATAAACCCTGTCCAAACCAAACGAGATCCCGATTCCCGGAATATTTTTAACTCCGAAAACCTCTGTAAGGTTGTCATATCTACCACCACCTCCGATGGAACCCATTGCCACCTCATCCGCTTTCACCTCAAAAATAGCCCCGGTATAATAATCTAAACCTCTGGCCAGCGTAATATTGAATACCAGATTCTGCATATCTACACCAAGGTTCAGAGATTGAGTAAGGACAAATTCAAGTTCTTCCACTCCTTTCAGTCCAATTTCACTGTCAGCAAATTTTTCTTTTAACTGAAGAAGATTTTCCAGCGCATCATCGGACTGATTAAATAAGAACTCCAATTTATCAATAGATTCCTGAGAAATTTCTCTTTCCAGTAATTCTTTAACAACTCCTTCTTTTCCTATTTTGTCCAGTTTATCGAGAGCTACAGTAAATTCAATCAGTTTATCAGTAATACCTGCATATTCTGCCAGACCGGAAAGGATCTTTCTGTTGTTCATATGGATGGTAACAGGAATTTTCAGATCGGAGAATGATTTCAGATATAGCTGAACCAAATCCACTTCCTGTAATAAGCTTTCGCTTCCTACCACATCTGCATCACATTGGTAAAATTCTCTGAATCTGCCCTTCTGTGGACGGTCTGCTCTCCATACCGGCTGAATTTGGTAACGTTTGTAAGGAAATGTCAGCTTACCATGATTCATCGCCACGAATCTTGCAAAAGGTACGGTAAGGTCATAACGGAGCGCTTTATCTGAAATTTGAGAAATAAGTTTCTGATGATTTTTATTATCCCAGTCTTCCTGATTCACTTTTGAAGCGTATTCCCCTGAGTTCAAAATTTTAAAGATCAATCGGTCACCTTCTTCTCCGTACTTTCCTGTCAAAGTAGAAAGATTTTCAAAGCTTGGGGTTTCTAGTGGCTGAAAACCGAACAATTCAAAATTATTCTGTAAAATATTGATAATATATTTTCTTCTTGAAACTTCCTGTGCTGTAAAATCTCTCGTTCCTTTTGCTAAACTTGGCTTCATTTGCTGTATGTCATTTTGATAGATGCAAAAATAAGGAATTGAAAGGACTTTTCCGAAAGATAAAAAAGCTGAGGGAGAAATCTCCCTCAGCTCCTGATACATCATCATTAAGAAGTTCAAAAATCAGACACTTTCAAGAATCTCTAAAATCTCTTCACCATAGTTTTCAATCTTATGTTTTCCGAAACCTTTGATCTCAAGCAGCTCTTCTTTTTTAGCAGGTTTATACTTAGCCACAGACATCAGTTCTTTATTGCTCGCGATAAAATAAGTGGGGAGATTCTGTTCTTTCGCCTTCTCAGATCTCCAGTATTTCAGGGCATCTAAAATTTTCTCTTCATCGGAGTTTAAAGTATCATTATCTGCAGAGTACTTTACTGCCTTTGGTTCCTTCACTGTATTTTTAGCTGTTTTCAGCTCTTCAAAATACAGGATTACGGACCAATAACATTCATCGTTTACAAAAGCGGTTTCCACTTTTATAATTTCGTTCACGTCAAGAAAATCATCAAGCATTTTTTGATCTCTATGAAGAAATTCCTTGGAAAGTCTGATTTTAAAAACTTTTACATTCATCATTTGTGTTTTTAAAATTATTTACCTCCTAAAAGCAGGATCTCATCGATTCTGATCTCGGTTATATAACGCTTAACGCCGTCTTTGTCATCATACGATCTGTAGGTAAGTTTTCCTTCAATTGCAATTTCTTTTCCTTTGGGTACATACTTCTGAAGGATTTCAGCTGTCTTTCTAAAAGCAATCAGATTATGCCATTGTGTTTCTTCCACTTTTTCGCCTTTTGCATTCGTGTAATGATCGCTGGTGGCTAGCGATACGCTTGCTTTTACATTTCCGCTTTCGAAGTTTACTGTTTCAACTTCTTTACCTGTGTAACCAATTAATGTTACTTTGTTTCTTAGTGACATAACTTTAAAAATTTTAAGATTAATAATTCAGATAAGAGACGTTCACTGTCTTTCTCAAATCTCTGTTGCAAAGATTGTTACACCAAAGCATCTTAGTCGGTTATAAACTATTTAAATTCATTTGTATTCGTTTGTTGTCGAGTATTTCCGTATCTTTGATCAAATCAAGCTATGAAAAAGGACATCACTATTTTTGAGTTTCCTTTAAATCTTGGGCTCACTAAAAAGGAGCATGAGATAGAAACGGGAGTAAGAAAACTTCCTGCATGGCTCAGGAAATTTGGTTTTCATAAAGGAATAAATCTCATATACTGGATCCTGATTATGATACAGAAGGGCTTTATACCCAACCTTTCATTGAAAATTTAATTCAAATTATAAATAACCCGACTGAAAAAAATTAAATATGAAAAAGATTACCAGAATATGGCATGGAGTTGTCAATGCTGAGAAGGCAGATGAATACCTTAAATACGTTGAAGAAACAGGTATTTTACACTATATAAAAATACCCCAGGAAATCTATCTACAAAAATACTGAGAAAAAAAGATCAGGAAATTTGTCATTTTTTTACTGTTACCGAATGGGACTCTTATGAAAGTATCAGGAAATTTGCAGGAGATGATTATGAAAAGACAAAAGATTATCCTGAAGACAAAAGATTTTTACTGGAATTTGAGGAAAATGTCAATCATTATGAAACTTTTGAATACTAATTAATAGAAAGAAATTGTGAAGAAAACAATAAAAAGAACGTTCAGGGTTTCGAAATATGTGATTTACCGAGAAACACTTGTTGATTATAAAGAGCATTTCTGGTCTTTTTTAGGAGCATTTGTCGGGATCGGAATTATTGCATTTATTCAGTCCCATACTTTGGCTGCCACTGAAAATATATTTCTGATCGGTTCTTTTGGTGCATCGAGTGTTCTGATCTATGGGGCCATTCAGAGTCCTCTTGCCCAGCCCAGAAATTTAGTGGGTGGACATGTTATTTCAGCGCTTGTGGGAGTTACGGTTTATAAAATCGTTCCTGATATCATATGGCTTGCTGCGCCTCTGGCTGTAGCTTTTTCTATTGTCTTGATGCAGTATACAAAAACCCTTCATCCGCCCGGAGGAGCAACAGCACTGATTGCAGTGAGTTCTACAGGAAAAATTCCGGACCTTGGATATTGGTATGTACTTTCTCCGGTTTTATCAGGCTGCATCATTCTTTTACTCGCAGCTCTTTTATTCAACAATATAACTCCGAATAGAAGCTATCCCTCTCATACAAGTTTTAAACGGTTATTAAGGAAAAAACATGAACATTCACACAAAATGAAAAAATAAAAGCATGAACTGTCTCGAATGTGGCGAAAAAATTAACGGGAGGTCTGATAAAAAATTCTGCAATGATGCCTGCCGGAATGCCTACAATAATAAGCAGAACAAAGATTCTACTAATCTGATGCGGAATGTGAACAACAAACTCCGCAGAAATTACCGTATCCTTATGGAACTGAATACAGATGGCAAAGCGAAAATTGCAAAATCAAGGATGGATGGCTTAGGTTTTGATTTCGATTATTTCACCAATCTGAAAGTTTATAAAAATGGCTCTGAATACAGGTTTATTTATGACTACGGCTATAAGCTTCTGGAAGATGATTTTGTACTCATTGTAAAGAATCAGACATAATTCCCTACTTACCCTAAATATTCAATTATGAAAGAAATTGTTCTTATCACCGGTGCCGGCGGAATGATCGCACAGAAACTCTCAAAAAAAATAGAAAACGAATACACCGTACGATTTCTGACGCGAAAGAAAAGGCATGAGAATGAATTTGAATGGGATATTAAAAACGGAACAATGGATGAATCTGCTCTTGAAAATGTTTCCCACATTATTCATCTGGCTGGCGCCAATATTTCAGAAAAACGATGGACCAAGGAAAGAAAGCGTGAACTGATATCCAGCCGTGTAGATTCTGCAGGACTTCTTTTAAAAACTGTAAAAAAGAAAAAAATACAGCTTAAATCTTTTATTTCCGCTTCTGGAATCAATTATTACGGAACGGTAACAACAGAAAAAGTTTATACTGAAAAAGATCCTCCCGGAAATGACTTTCTGAGTGAGGTTGTGGTTTTGTGGGAAAGATCGGCAGATGATTTCAAAGAACAAAACCTGGCAGAAAGGGTTGTGAAAATACGGACAGCCGTTGTTCTTTCTAAAGAAGACGGGGCACTGAAGAAAATGGTTCCCACTATAAAATACGGCATCGGGTCTGCTTTAGGAAATGGAAAACAATACATGCCGTGGATTCATATTGACGATATTTGCTCTATTTATCTGACAGCCCTGAAAAACTCTGATATGGATGGGGCTTACAACGCAGTTTCTCCTCAGCATACTACCAATGAGAATTTAACGGAAAAAATAGCTGAAGTTCTGAAAAAACCTTTATTTATGCCTAATGTACCTGCATTTGTTTTAAAACTAATGTTTGGAGAGCTGGCAGATGTTTTACTGGAAGGCTCACGGGCTTCTTCACAAAAAATACAGAATACAGGATTCCAATTTAAATTTCCTGATCTGAAGGGAGCTCTGGAAAATCTTCTGAAAGAGAAGTAATTTAGAAACAAAAAAAGTATTATATGCATATCCTAGTGAAGCCACACTCAGACTTTCAAATTTTCCAGAACCTTATTAAGCAAAGCTGTTAATGTTTCTAATTCTGTTTTATCCAAGATAGCAGAAGCCTGATCGGCTACTGTTTTTCGGAAATCTTCAGAATTATTGATCAGAAACTTACCTTTTTCTGTCGCTGAAAGATTAAATATTCTTCTATCGGAAATACTTTGTTTCTGTTCGACCAGCCCATTACTGATCAGGAATTTGATCTGTTTTGATATGGCTGCCTGGCTGACCTTAAATGCCGCAGCAATCTGTTTTCCGGTAACCTGATCCTTCCGATATATATATTCTATAATATTGTAATGCGTTGCCGTAACACCGCTGATGTTCCCCTTGTTCATATTAGCCAATATAAAACACTGAAGATCAGTAAACGTATTAAAAAAATGATTCTTTTCTATTTCCATAAAAATACTTAACTTAGTTAACTATTAACAAAGTTAATGAATTATTATGAAAGAAATCATCATCACTCACGCAAGACAGAATAATCTGAAAAATATTTCATTACGCATTCCAAAAAATAAAATAACGGTCTTCACAGGAGTTTCAGGATCCGGAAAATCATCGTTGGTATTTGAAACGATAGGTGCCGAAGCCCAACGCCAGATTAATGAGACACAAAACAGTTTCATAAGGAACCGCTTACAGCATTTTGGAGTTCCGAATGTAGAAAAAATAGAAAACCTTAATGTCCCTTTTATCATCAATCAAAAGAGGCTGGGAGGAAATGCACGCTCAACAGTGGGAACAGCAACAGATATTTATGCTTCCCTCCGGCTACTTTTTTCCAGAATAGGAAAACCATTTGTAGGATATTCCAATGTGTTTTCTTTCAACAATCCTCAGGGGATGTGTCCTGAATGTGAAGGCCTAGGATATGTGCAGACCGTGAATACGGAAACTCTTTTTGACAGAAACAAATCACTGAATGAAGGCGCGATACGGTTTCCCACATTTCAGCCCGGAGGCTGGCGGCTGACACGTTATATTTATTCCGGGTATTTTGACAATGACAAAAAGCTTAAAGACTTTACAGAAAAAGAATGGGAAATGTTGTTGAATGCCAAAGAACATCTTCCCAAAAATCCGACCAAAGAATGGGGAAAAACAGTCCGGTATAAAGGCGTAATTCCCAGAATTGAAAGTTCATTTCTGAAAAAGGAGTCTAAAGAGAATATTACGCGAAAAGATACTTTAAAAAAAATCATAATTACTAAACCATGTCCGCTTTGCGAGGGGAAACGGCTCAATTCAAAAGTTCTGTCCTGTAAGATTGAAGGTAAAAGCATTGCAGACTGTACCTCACTCTCCATTGATGAACTTCTCCTTTTTATTCAGAGCTTGTCATCTGAAATATATTCTTCTATAATTAATGAGTTGATAAAAAAGCTTCAGAACCTAATTGATATAGGTTTGCAGTATCTGACCCTGGACAGACAAACTGACACGCTATCAGGAGGGGAATCCCAACGGATAAAAATGGTAAAGCAGCTGGGAAACAGCCTTGTGGATCTGCTGTATATTTTTGATGAACCCAGTATCGGCCTCCACCCTAAAGATATTGACCACATTGTAGACATCATCAAAAAAATAAGGGATAAAGGCAATACCGTCTTAATTGTTGAACATGACCCGGATCTCATCAAAATAGCCGATCTTATTGTGGATATGGGACCTGATTCGGGGAAAAACGGCGGTGAAATTATGTATCAGGGAACTTTTAATCATTTAAAAAATGCAAAAGGTAAAACAGCCGATTATTTTAACAAAGCCCGTACTTATAATAACGTCCCTAGATCAGCAAAAGGCTATCTTGAAATTAAAAATGCTCATCTTCATAACTTAAAAAATGTGAGTGTAAAAATACCTACAGGCATAATGAATGTTGTAACCGGTGTGGCAGGATCAGGGAAAAGCACTTTGATCAATAAAGTTTTACCCTTATCCTATCCGGTAACCGTAGTAGATCAATCTGTTTTTACAGCCAGTATCCGTTCAAATCTGTTAACGTATCTCAATCTGTCAAATACTGTCAGAAAACTTTTCTCCAATGCCAATAATGTTTCTGAAAAGCTTTTCAGCCGCAACGGTGAAGGCGCCTGTTCCAATTGCAGGGGATTGGGCGTGGAAAAAATAGACCTTGCTTTTATGGATGATATTGAACAGCCCTGTGAAGTCTGTCACGGATCAGGATATAAACCTGAAGTTTTACAATATCTATACAGGGGTAAAAATATCGCTGATATCATGAATATGACCGTTCTGGAAGCCCTGCAGTTTTTTCCCGGACCCGGATTTGAGCATGAACTCAGCCTGCTGATTAAATTAGGACTGGATTATCTGACTCTGGGGCAGCGGCTGGACAGCTTCTCCGGAGGTGAAAGACAGCGTTTAAAACTGACCAAAGAGCTGAACCGTACAGATAAGATTATTGTTTTGGATGAGCCCAGCACAGGCCTTCATCCTATTGATAATGAAAAGCTGCTTTCTTTCTTTGATGAACTGATACATAATGGGAATACCTTAATCGTTATTGAACATAACCTGGACATCATCGCTAAGGCAGACTGGATTATTGATATCGGTCCTGGAGCCGGAAAACTGGGCGGCAGTATTGTATTTGAAGGAACCGTGAAAGACCTCTTATCAGCACAGCATTCTGCAACTTCCGTATATTTAAAGAAGCACCTTCGAGGTCAATAGAAGCTGAAATGACTGCTTACTGTTTATTTTGTGATAAAGATTCTATGATTTTAAGGGAAATTTAAGGGCTTGTTGAAAAAGAAATATTAATTTAGCATTTATATATAAGGCCTATCAGACCCACATCATTAAATATAATAGAGAAGATATTCCCATGCAGAATCCTAACATTACTATTCTTAAAACAGAAATTTTATCAGACAACTGGTATACACTTAATAAAGTCACTTACAACATTACAAAAAAGGACGGAACCACAGAAACCCATAGCAGAGAAGCTTATGACAGAGGAAACGGAGCGGTTATCCTGCTTTATAATAAGATTTCAGGTACTGTGATCTTAACCAGACAGTTCAGGCTTCCTACTTTCATCAATGGGAATGCCACAGGAATGCTTATTGAAGCCTGCGCCGGCCTTTTGGACAATGATAACCCCGAAGACTGTATAAAAAGAGAAACGGAAGAGGAAACCGGTTATAAAATTTCTAAGGTGGAAAAAGTGTTCGAAGCCTATATGTCTCCTGGCTCCGTAACGGAAATCCTGTATTTCTTTATCGCTGAATATTCTTCTGAAATGAAGATCGCAAACGGTGGAGGACTCGAAGAAGAGGGAGAGCATATTGAAGTTTTAGAACTTCCTTTTAATGATGCCCTTACCATGATAGACAGCGGAGAAATCATGGATGCAAAAACCATCATGCTTCTGCAGCATTTACGCATCAAAAGTATTGTATAGAAATAACAAACGGTGTGAAACATGCTTCTAGCCGCCTATTGCTAAAACTATTTTAAAAGGATGACAATTAGGATCATCAGGATATTTGCTGCCGTAGCCATCTTTATTTTCAGTATTCTGATGCTGAAAACGATCTCCCAATATACAGGTTTTGATAAAAATGTGGGTTTTCTCATGTTTAAACAGAAAGTGGTCAGTAATCCCTATTGGATAACATTTTTTTACATTCACATTTTTTCAGTCACGCTTTGTTTATTGGCTGGACTCACTCAGTTTTCAAACCGGTTTTTAAGTGAAAACACAGCACTTCACAGATGGATAGGAAAGATTTATGTTTACAATATTCTGATCATCAATGTTCCGGCATGTTTTGTATTGGGATTATTTTCAAATGGTGGAATCATCGGGATTACAGGGTTTATGCTTCAGGATATTCTCTGGGCTTATTTTACGATTGCTGCCGTTCTCTTCATTAAAAAAGGGAATATTGCAGGGCACAAAAAATATATGATCCTAAGCTATGCAGTTACCACCACAGCTATCACTTTCAGGATTATAAAGAATCTGTTCTATCAGGAAAATCTGCATGATTATGAGCTGTTTTATGGACTGAATGTCTGGGTTTCCCTGATTCTCAATCTTGCAGCAGCTTATTTTATTATCAGAAGCCAAGCATTATCTCTCAAAACTTACGTTCATCGTCAAAATAATAAATGAGATAAACAGCAACAATGCATAGGACACAATGAAGATCAAACCATTCAAGACTATTCTGTGCTGAGATTTTGATGTCCAACGGTTAAAAAACCGCATCACCAGATAAGATAATCCAGCCAGGATCAGTAAAGTAAAAATAAAAAAAACAAAGCCCGAGTCCATAGATATTAATTTATGTCAAAACTATTATTTTAAAATTAAAAAACATAATAAAATCTCTAGATTAAACTCAGGTTCAGAATATTTCCGAATAAAGCTTATAACAAAATATATGAAAAAATTACTTTTTACACTTTCATTGGCTCTTTCTGCAGCAGTCTTCGGACAGAAAACAAGCAGTAAGAACAACAATCTGGTACTCTACCCTTACCAGACTTTCAACTGCGATAATAAAGGATATTTTGATCCTGGAAAATATAAAAAAGAGGAAATAGACGGGATTTATAAGCTCCTATATCAGTTCAACAGTGGTTTGTTCGACACTCATGCGGTCTTTAAACTTTCGGATCTTGAAGATGTCCGAAAAAATAAAAACATTTATCTGCAACAATTGGAAAAACAGTATCAGGAAAAGAAAAACCAGCTGTATAACCTTAAAGTTATTAATCTTCCCGAGTGGAAAAAGCTTCACCAGGAAACCATTCAGACTTTTGAAAATGAATATCAACTGAAAAAAGAAGAGCTTATCGCCTACTCTGATCCTGCATCACTTAAAAATAGCAAATATTACGATACCTGCAAACAATATATTGATGCTGTTTCTTCTCCGGACAAACAGAAAATGTACACCGTTTGGAAAAACTTTGTTGAAGCCAAAAGCAAGGATAATGCTGATCCACAATCTGTAATAGATAGGTTCAAGGCTCAATTCAACGATCCGAAGAAAGATGATTATGCACTGATTCAATTAATTGGTTTCGGTTTCTACAATTGTGCCAACGGCAGTTTCAGACCAGATCCTAATGATGAGGGAGCGCTTTATGAAAAGTTTGATAAGATCTTTACGAAGCTGAAACAGGACTGTGATGAGCCATAATTTTATTTAAAGATTGAAAAATTTAATGATTTAAAAATCAGTCAGCATTCGTTTTCGGGTGCTGTTTTTTGTTTCCGTAAGAAATTTCTCTTATTGAGCCTGAAAAAAATGATTCGCTTTTATTTCAGACAGCTGTACTGATGTGGAAGGAATTCCAAATTTTAACAGCCTGTCAATAATATGTTCAAGGTGGGCACTGTCTTTTAACACACATTCAGCAATGAGGCAGTATTCTCCTGTGATTCTTTTACAGCTGATGATCTCGGGGAAGTGTTTCAGGTGGTCAATAAATATTCTAAACTCATCATTTTTAAACTTCAGATGAATAATGACTCTCAGGCTATATCCGAGAAGGCCATAATCAATATCTGCTGTAAAACTTTTGATAACACCGGTATCGGTAAGGTTCTGTACTCTCTCTTTTGTAGCAGACTGAGAAAGGGAGATGTTACGCCCTATTTCAGCATAACTTAACCTGGAATTTTCAGACAGTAACCGTAAGATTTTATAATCAAAATCGTCTAAAACTATTTTCATTGTATTTTTAGATTAAATCAGTAGAAATAATCAAAATTATAAAATCTAATCATTAAATCCATTTTAAAACTACATGAATTAGACAGAAATTTGACATAAAAAAATATGACAACAATTGAATTTTCAGACAATGGAAATACACCATTTGAAAAACTTATTGGCCATAACCCTGAAATACTATACCACTGGAACAGACTTGAAGAGACTTTCTTTAAAAATATAAGTTTAGACTCTGATTTACTGGAACAGATCCGAAGAACACTTGCATTTGGCAATGGCTGTGAATACTGCATGGTAAAAGGCGGAAGACCCGATTTCAGCAAGTCAGATCTTAAAATTTCCGTAGCTGTAAGCTTCGCAGAGCTATTCTCTAAAAATCACCGTTCCATACTCAAGAGCCATTTCAGCATGTTGAGAGAATTCTTTTCCGAAAAAGAAATTTCGGAGCTCTGCACCTTTATCAGTTTCATCAGTGCTTCCCAAAAACTGGGGAAAATATTTAATCTGACTGAAGAATATCAACAAAATGCAGTAGTGAGAATGGAGCAGTTAATTTTATTTAAAGATTGAAAAAATTAATGATTTAAAAAATTATAATGGCAGTATCCTATGGGTGCTGCTTTTATTTTTAAATACTTACTCCGTGAATATTTTTAACCTCGGCCATCACAAAAGTGCTGTGTGCACTTCCTATAGAATCTAATGAACCCAGCGTATTGAACACAAAGTCCTGGTAATGTTTCATATCTCTTACCTGAACTTTCAGGAGAAAATCGAAATCTCCTGAAATATTATAGCATTCAGCAATTTCATCAATCTGTAAGATATCTTCAACAAACTGATTTCCTACAGAACGGTCATGGATTTTAAGTTTAATCTGGCAAAAAACAGTAAACCCACGGTTCAGCTTCTCTGCTTCCAGTACAGCTGCATAATGCTTGATATATCCTTCCTGCTCAAGTCTTTTCATCCGTTCGAAAACAGGTGAAGGTGAAAGATTGACTTCTTTTGCAATCTCTTTTACAGTCAATTTAGCATTCTTTTGCAGGATTCTGAGCAATTGAAGATCCCTTTCGTCAAGTCTTTCCACAGAATAATATTCTTTTTGAGGTTATGTTTTTCAAATTTACAGAATTTTTAACTTTAAAATAAGACCAAAACAAAATAATATTCCTAATTTTTACAAATTAACCAATCAATTCACTTTAATCAATACCTTTGACATAGATTTTGTTCTTTAACATACTTCATCAAACAGAAGAGGTTTTACATAACGTAGATTAATAGGGAATCGTGTGAGAATCATGAGCTGTCGCGCAACTGTAAGTAACACAACAATGGTTTTTATCCAAGTATATCCACTGCCAGAAGCGGGAAGGATGATAAAAACTGTTACAAGTCAGGAGACCTGCCTATTCTGAATTGACAATGCTTTCGCGGTCTGAAGCTTCAGCTCATATAGATGATACTTTGAACGTCCCTGCATTACCGGGAAATTACGTCCTCACTGTATCCATTTATATCCTAAAATTCTTTCCAAACAGCATTGCGGAGCATCTAAAAGAGCCTTTAAAATCCTAATTGTCTAATTTAAAGTTTAAAAACATGCAAACGCACATTCTTGGCAGCCCGCGTATTGGCCGCCACAGAGAACTCAAAAAAGCCTGCGAACAGTATTGGTCAGGCAAAACATCATTAAACGAATTACTGGAAACCGGGAAAACCATTAGCCGGCAGAACTGGAAAATGCAGCAGGAAGCAGGAATTGACCTTATTCCCTGCAATGACTTTTCTTATTATGATCAGGTTTTGGACATGACTCTAGTTGTGGGAGCAATTCCCGAACGCTATAAAGAAATTGCCTCAAGAGCATCCAATTCTGAGCTTGATCTATATTTTGGCATGGCAAGAGGCTACCAGAAAGACGGCCTTGACATTACCGCCATGGAAATGACAAAATGGTTTGATACCAATTACCATTACATCGTTCCTGAATTTCAGAAGAACCAGCAGTTCGGATTATTTTCCAAAAAGATCATCAGTGAATTCATCAGCGCAAAAGAAGCCGGAATAAATGCCAAGCCCGTGATATTAGGTCCTCTTACCTATCTTCTTCTGGGAAAAGAGAAAGAAGACGGGTTTGATAAACTGGACCTCATAGAAAATCTGCTTCCGGTATATATCGAAATTTTAAAAGAACTGGAAAACCATGGTGCCACATGGATTCAGCTTGATGAACCTTTTTTAGGTCTGGATCTTACTGAAAAAGCAAGAGAAATCTACCCATCTGTTTATGCTGAAATCAGAAAACAGTTCCCGAATCTTACATTTATTCTTGCTACTTATTTTGAAGGTTTAAAAGACAACCTTTCATTAGCAGCTTCACTTCCTGTAGATGTCCTGCATATCGATCTGGTACGATGTCCTGAACAGCTGGATGAAGTTTTACGTACCATTCCTCAAACATTGAGTCTATCCTTAGGTATTGTAGATGGGCGGAACATCTGGAAAAATAATTTTGAAAGATCTTTAGGCTTTATAGAAAAAGCGGTCAGCACCATTGGTTCAGACAGGGTTTTCATTGCCCCTTCATGTTCTCTGCTTCACTCTCCTTTTGATCTTGAACTGGAGACGAATGAAGAAACATTATCTCCTGAAATTAAGCAATGGATGGCTTTTGCCAAACAAAAAGTTGATGAAATTGTTACCTTGAAAAAGCTTGCTTCCGGAAATGCAGATTACCTGGCTCTGCAACAGTATGCCGAAAATAAAAAAGCAATTGACACCCGTAAAATCTCAGCTTTGATCCACAATCAGGAAGTAAAAGACCGTACGGATGTAACAACTGAAGATGATGCAAAGAGAAACAGTCCGTTCAGCATAAGGAAAGAAGAGCAGCAAAAAGTTTTACAGCTTCCCTTATTTCCTACGACAACGATTGGCTCTTTTCCTCAAACTAAGGAAGTAAGGACATGGAGATCAAAATTTAAAAAAGGGGAACTGACCGCTGAACAATATGATGATCTTCTTAAAAAAGAGACAGAAAGAACCATCCGCTGGCAGGAAGAGATAGGTATTGATGTGCTGGTTCACGGGGAATTTGAACGTAATGATATGGTAGAATATTTCGGGGAACAGCTTTCCGGATTTGCTTTTACTCAAAACGGATGGGTTCAGAGCTACGGCAGCCGATGCGTAAAACCTCCGGTGATTTATGGTGACGTTCACCGTCCGCATCCAATGACGGTTTACTGGTCCCAATATGCCCAATCTTTAACTCAAAAATGGGTAAAAGGAATGTTGACCGGCCCCGTAACGATTCTTCAATGGTCTTTTGTACGTGATGACCAGCCTCGTTCTCTTACCTGTAAACAGATTGCACTGGCAATCCGTGATGAGGTGAATGATCTGGAAAAAGCAGGGATCAGAATCATACAGATTGATGAACCGGCTATCAGAGAAGGGCTTCCGCTCAGGAGATCCGATTGGCAGCAATATCTTGAATGGGCTGTAGAAGCTTTCAGGATTTCATCTTCCGGTGTGGAGAATGCAACACAGATTCATACGCATATGTGCTATTCTGAATTTAATGATATCATCGAGAATATTGCCGATATGGATGCCGATGTGATTACGATAGAATGCTCCAGAAGCCAGATGGAACTGTTGAATGCTTTCGCAGATTTCAAATATCCGAATGAGATTGGTCCGGGGGTTTACGATATTCATTCACCCAGAGTTCCGTCAAAAGAAGAAATGGTTGAATTGCTGAAAAAAGCGCAAGCTGTTATTCCAGCTCAACAGCTTTGGGTAAACCCTGACTGTGGTTTGAAAACCCGCCATTGGGATGAAACAGAAAAGGCTTTGGTTGCCATGGTGGAAGCTGCAAAAGAAGCAGCAGAAACTTTTGATAAAGAAGGAAATTTAGTTAAATAATAGGATTTGTGCAGGAGTTTTTAAGCTCCTGCTTTTTTTGTTTTGGTCAAAAAAATTATAGCATCTTTATGACTACTTTTCCTTTTGCACGGCCACTTTCTACATATTTCACTGCTTCATTCGTATTTTCGAACGAAAAAACTTTGTCGATGACAGGTTTTATTTCTCCTGCTTCTATCAATTTTGTAATTTCTGCTAATTGCTTTCCATCAGCTTTCATGAAAAGAAAAGAATAATTAATATTTTGCTTATCCGCCTTTTTTCTGATTTTACGGCTCAACAATTTTGTCACCAATTTTACATACCAGGGCAGATTAAATTCATCTGCAAATGCAGGTGTTGGCGGACCGGAAATTGAAATAATTTTTCCTTTTGATTTCAGGATATTGAATGATTTTTCCAGGGTTTTGTCGTCCTGGCTGTTCAGCACTGCATCATAATCCATCAGAATATCTTCAAAATTTTGTGTTTTATAATCGATCAGTACATCTGCACCAAGGCTCTTCAAAAGTTCGAAGCTTTTTTCACTGGCAGTAGTAGCAACCGTTGCCCCTAGATATTTTGCCAGCTGTATAGCAAAAGTCCCTACACCACCGGATCCGGCCTGAATAAAAACTTTCTGACCGGCCTGAACATTAGATTTCGTAATCAAAGCCTGCCAAGCCGTTAAACCCACCAAAGGAATTGAGGCCGCCTCTTCCATTGTCAGGTTTTTAGGTTTTAAAGCCACATCCTTTTCATTAATAGAAATAAATTCTGCAAAAGTCCCTATATGAAAATCTGCTACCCTTGCATAAATCTCATCCCCTACTTTAAAGCTTTTTACTTTTGAACCTACTTTTGTGATGACTCCTGCCACATCATGACCTAAAATCAACGGCATTTTATAAGGTAAAATGAGTTTAAATTCACCGCTTTTTATTTTAGAATCCAGGAGATTGACACTTGCTGCATAGATCTGAACTAAAACCTCATTTTCTTTGACAACGGGTTCAGGCAGATCTATAAGTTGAAGTGCACTGTCTTTTTTATAACGATTGATACCGTATGATTTCATAATTTGAGCTTATTTATGGTTTAAGGTATTGTTCTGATCTCTTAGGGTTTACTAAACCAAATGTGAATTTAGGAAAAAATCTGTGCAGAAAATAAACCAGTTTTGTGTCACCTATCCGAATTGTATATTGATCTTTCTGTAATCCTAAAATCAAACCTTTTACGAGTTCTTCCGGTGTCATTTTCTTATCTTTCCTTGCGGCAGTCATTTCCGTATCCACAACCGGAGGAAGTAATTCAAATATCCTGATTTTGCTATCGATAATCCGTAAATGTTCTCTGAGTGATTGGGTGTAAAATGCCAGCGCCGTTTTAGAAGCCGAATAGGTAGCTTCAAGAAGTGACGGTACATAGCTCAGGATGGAAGTGGTATTGATAATAGCACTTTCTTTTCTTGATTTCAGCATCTCCAGAAAAAGATTATTTAAACGTATTACCCCTAAATAATTAACTTCCATTTCGTATACAGCATTTTCGATATGTTTTTCGGTGGGAATTCCCAAATTGATGGGCGCCGCACCAACGCCGGCATTGTTGTACAAAATATCAATCCCACCCATTTCTGAAACTTTATCAAAAAGTAGTTTAGCATCTTCAGCAACAGATACATCACTTTGGATGGCAGTGAGATTTGGAAACTGTTTTTTTGCAGCATCAAGTTTATCCTTACTTCTGCCTGTAATAATAACCTTCGCACCTATTTTTAAAAACTGCTTCGCTGCTTCCAGCCCTATTCCTGAAGCTCCTCCTGTTATCAGAATTGTTTTTCCTTTTAATTCCATGATACTCTATTTAAAATGAAACCCCTCTTTTTGTCAGACGATCTGCTCTTCTTATTATCAGAACCCTCAAAGTCCGATTGTTTCGATCTAAATGGATATTTCTATAAGAGTTAAAAAGAGTATTTTTCATTGTATTGTAAAATTAATTTGTTAAATTCGCTTGCATTTTACAAGTACAAATCTATACAATAACTTTTAAAATGCAAGTTATTTTTTTAATTATTAAATTTATTTTATGTCAACTTCAAAAAAGAGATCAGATTGTCCTATCAGCTGCTCACTGGATATCTGGGGAGATAAATGGTCACTGCTTATTATAAGAGACTTGATGTATGCCAAACAGTGCACTTATGGAGATTTCTTAAAATCCGAAGAAAAAATAGCAACCAATATTCTGGCTTCCCGCCTTCTCATGCTGGAAGAAAACAAGCTCATCATCAAACTGGACCATCCGGAAAGTAAGGCTAAAGTGTTATACAAACTCACCCAAAAAGGTATTGATCTACTCCCTGTCCTGATTGAAGTTAATCTATGGGCCGAAAAATATTCTGACATTCCGGAAGACCAGAAAATGATGTTAAAAGAAGTAAAAAAGGATAAAGAAGCTTTTATAAATAAACATATTAAGGAGCTGAGTAAGGGAATACATTAGAGTATAACCGTGAGGCGAAGATTTCAGGAAGGAGCCTTGTCAAGGTCTTAAACCTTGACAAGGCTTTCTTTTCTTATAAGTGAAAACTGTAAATAAACTTGCTTAAAATTCAATTTATTCCATATTTTCCGATGCTCAATATCTTTATGGTCAGCCCTCTCCTAAGAAAAAAACAAAAATGATAAATTTTCCTGATTTCTCAAGCATCAAATAAATTAATACTGAATAACTTACATTTTTCTCAATTAAAAACCTTAATTTTGCACCCCGAAATAAGGATTCTACAGTTATGAAAAAATTAGGCGAATACAGAAAGCTTCTTGAAGTTGATAAAACCGTTACTTTAAAGGAATTAAAGACCATTTACAGGAATACAATGAAAGATACGCATCCTGATAAATTTGCCAATGACGAAGCCGGAAAGCTGGAAGCAGAGGAAAAAAGCAAGTCTATCATTGAAGCCTATCACTTTCTGGTGAGCATCAACCCGGAAACACAGGAAAAATATAAGGAAGAATATACTGAAACGATTACAAAATCCAATATTCAGGATTTTTACCTTGAAAAAGCAGTTTTGAAAGTTCAACACCTGAATGGAAACATGTATGAATACCTTGGAGTTCCGAAAAATACATATATTAAAATGGTGAATTCCGATTCTCCAAGCCGTTTTGCAAGAAGACATATCTACGGTAGTTTTATCTACAGAAAGGCTGGCGAAGCTATGGCAGATTAATTTTCTGTATAACAATAAATAAGCGAAGGCTTTCAGTTCATTCTGGAAGCCTTTTTTTATGATTAAAGAAATTAAACAATCATCTTTTTGAAATGTATACTTTCAGGATTTTTTTGACGCAAAGGATTAATTATTATACTTCATAAGAAGGATGCAAAGAAGGAATCAATCAAAGATTGATTTGATTAAGGAAACGTAAAGCGCATCAGAAATCTAATGCGCTTTAATTAATTGAGATCCGGACTCCCGAAAAGATACTTTCAGTTTTATAGTGTGACCACTATTTTACCTACTACCCTTTTTGTTTCCATTTCCAGATGGGCTTTAGCCATTTCCTCAAAAGAAAAAGTTCGATGGATATGAGGAATCAGGGATTTATTCTCAAGTAAGCCAGCAATGGCCTGAATCGTTTCTTTTTTGGAGGCCACCATCATGAATTCAAGATTAATATCCTGTTTTTCCGCTTTATCCTGAGTGTTTTGAGGAATTTCAGGCGAAGGTAAGGTTACAATAATTCCTCCGGTACGCACCACATCAATTGATTTCAACAGGGTTTCTCCCTGGATGGTATCTATAGCAATATCGATGTCTCTAACCATATCGAGGCTGTCTTTTTGGGTATAATCAATATGCTCATCCGCTCCGATCGACAGAACAAATTCCTTATTATTTGCGGAGGAAGTTCCTATCACATAAGCTCCAAAATATTTAGCGATCTGTACTGCAAAATGGCCAACTCCTCCTGACGCAGCATGGATCAGAACCCTGTCGTTTTTCTTAATTTTAGCAACATCCACCAAGGCCTGATAAGCTGTTACCGCTGCTAAAGTAGCTGCTGCAGCCTCTTCAAATGTATGATTGTCAGGAATTAGGGCCAAATGACTTTCAGGAGCAGCCACATACTCTGCATAGGCTTTTCCGTTCCCGAAAAAGTTTACCATTCCGAAAACTCTGTCCCCGATTTTAAAATCACTTACTTCCTCTCCGGTTTCACTTACCTCTCCTGCAATATCCCAGCCTAAGACCACCGATCTTATATCACCATATATCCAACTGAGAACACCATCATATGCTCTGGCATTTACATCAACCGGGTTGATTCCTATTGCTTTTACTTTTATTAATATTTCGTTACTTTTTATTTGTGGTTTTTCAGTATCAGCCAGCTGAAGCTTATCAACACCTCCTGCTTCATTTAAAATAATTGTTTTCATTATATTTTTACTTTAAGGTCAAAACAAAAGTAAATTAATGCTATATTACAGGCAAGTATGCACTTTTTTGTACTCTACAAACCAAAAGTATACTATTGCTGATTATCAATATATTAATTTTAATAAAAATCATGAAAAAATATTTAATCGACGAGCCTTCCTGTCCTGTAGACTATGCATTTAGAAGAATTGGCGGAAAATATAAAGGAAGAATCTTATGGTATCTGCACGTAAAAGCTATTATGCGTTACGGCGAATTGCGGAAAACGCTCTCAGATATTACCCCGAAAATGCTTACCCAGACTTTACGTGAACTGGAAGATGACAGCCTTATCAACAGGAAAGTATATCACGAAGTTCCGCCAAAAGTAGAATATTCTTTAACAGAAGTTGGCCAGCAGCTCATCCCTTTCATTGACTATTTAAGAATCTGGGGAAATGAGCAAATAGAAAAACACAAAGCTAAACAGATAATTTAATATAAGGTAATTGTCCTAAAATTAAAAAGCGCCTCAGAAATCTGAGGCGCTTTTCGGTTAATTAAGGCTAATATCTTAGTCTATGTGTTTAGGAGTATATCCGTCTTCACTTAGTTCTTTGTGTACATAGTCAGCTTTCATTTCAGCTTCGTAGTCTACTTTTTCATGTTTACCCATTCTTCTGAGAATTGAATCAAATAATGAATATACTACCGGTACAATGATCAGCGTCAGGAATAATGATGATGTCAAACCACCGATAATAACCCAGGCTAATCCGTTGTTCATCTCTGCTCCTGCTCCTTTTGCAATTGCAATCGGGATCATCCCGAAGATCATCGCAATCGTTGTCATCAGGATCGGACGAAGACGTGCGTGGTTCGCCTGAATCAGTGCATCATGCGTATTCGCACCTGCTGCTTTTCTCATATTCGCAAAGTCGACAATCATAATCGCGTTCTTCGCTACCAAACCAATCAACATGATCATCCCCAGCATCGTAAAGATGTTTAATGAATTTCCGGTGATGGCAAGAATAACCATTACCCCGATCAATGCCAGCGGAATGGAGAATAATACCACGAACGGATATACAAATGAATCATACAATGAAACCATTACCAGGTATACCAATACGATAGCCGCCATCAATGCAATTCCTAGGGTACCGAAACCTTCGGTCTGGTTTTCCATATCACCACTCCAGATATAGCTTACGCCTGCCGGTTTGGTTTTTTCGTTATCCATAAACTGAGCGGCCCATTCGTTGGCAACATCTCCTACAGGACGACCTACTACTTTAGATTTTACCTTTACAGAAGGCGATTTATCCCTACGTTCCAATAAACTCGGTCCTGAACCCATTTTTACGTCAGCAAACTGACTCAGTCTGATCTGCTCTCCCTGAGGGTTTGTAAACATCAGGTTTCTTACATCATCAATGGATTGTCTGTTGGCATCACCAAAACGGATGTTGATGTCATATTCATATTCTCCGGCTCTGAATTTTCCGTCTGTATTTCCACTGAATGCAGTCTGCATCGTTTGTCCTACGCTGGAAAGATTTAAGCCTAAAGATGACATTTTATCTCTGTCGATATTCACCTGGACTTCCGGATTTCCAGAGTCAGTTGATAATTCTGCATCTACAGAACCAGGAACTTTTTTAAGCAATTCCAGAATTCTGTTCGCTTCCTTATTGGCTGTTTCGTTATCCTGAGCCGTTACCACCATTTCAATAGGTGCATTATCTGCTCCCATTAATCCGATCGGTGCCGTTTTAAATTCAACTCCTGTGAATTTTTCTTCCAGCGCTCTCTTGATTTTTGCAGACTTGATATCTGTGCTTTCATTACGCTCAGATTTATCTACCAGAATCACCTGAATTTCTGACTGATACAAGGTAGCCTGCGCTCCACCAAATCCTGATGACTGCTGACCAACTGTGGTGATCATATCTACAACATCTTTATCATTTCTAAGGTACCTTTCAACCGCTAACGTAATCTGATTGGTTTTTTCTACGGAAGCATCTTTTGGTAATTCCATCTGAACAAGGAACTGTCCTCTGTCCATTTTAGGGAAAAATTCACCCCCGATAAATCCGAATGCTACCAACATGAATGAAGAAATCAAGATAATGAACGTTACGATCACGGTCATGATTCTTCTTAATGAAGATTTCAGCACCCACTCCAAAATTCCTGTGATCCAGTGCGTGAATTTTTCCAATTGCTTTTCAAACCAAAGGATAAATTTCTCAAAAGGATTTTTACCCGTTAAATGTACCAACTTACCATATCTTGAAGATAACCAAGGAATGATAGTGAATGAAGCTAATAATGAGAATAATGTTGCAATAACCACGGTGACACAGAACTGCGCCAGGATATCAGATACCAGCCCCGAACTCATCGCGATTGGCAAGAATACCACTACAATTACCAGGGTAATAGCCGTTACGGTAAATCCAATTTCTGAAGCACCATCATACGCTGCACGGATTCTGCTTTTACCCATCTCCATGTGACGGTAAACGTTCTCCAAAACTACAATCGCATCATCCACAAGAATACCAACCACCAATGAAAGTCCTAGTAAACTCATCAGGTTTAAGGTATATCCCATCAGATACATCCCGATTACCGTTGCAATCAATGACATCGGGATAGAAACCATTACAATGAATGCATTTCTGATGTTATGAAGGAACAATAACATTACTACTGCTACCAGGATAATTGCTAGGAATAAATCGAAAATTACGTGGTCTGCAGCTTCAAGTGTAAAGTCTGTGGTATCATCTACAATATTGATTTTAATTGCCTGGGTTTTATAGTTGTTCTGAACATCAGCAATTGTTTTCTGAATAGCTTCTGAAACGGAGACCGCATTGGCATCAGACTGTTTTTTAACCTGAAGTAAAATCGTTGAATTCTGATTGTATCTTGCCACTTTCTCCACATCTTTTTGGGTATCGAAAACGGTTGCAATATCAGACAAACGAACCTGAGCTCCATCTTTATTGGAAACCACAAGGTTATTCATCTCATCTACACTTTTATACTTCCCGGAAAGTCTGATCGTAGATCTTGACGTTCTGGTCTTCAAAGCTCCCGTCGGGAAATCCAGGTTGGATGAAAGAATGGCCTGCTGGACATCTGCAATGGCAATACCATAACCCTGCATTTTCTTTTCATCTAAATTGACCTGAATCTCTCTTTCCTGGCCTCCTACAAGATCAACCTGAGCCACACCATTTACACGGGAAAAAATAGGCTCTATTTTTTTATCTAAAAGGTCATAAAGATCTTTATTATTAAGCTTGTCACTGGAAATACTCAAAGTCATGATCGGAAGATCATCCAGTGAGAATTTTTGCAAAGAAGGTGGATCTGCATCGTCCGGAAGGTCTGCCAGAATAGCATTTACCTTTCTCTGTGCATCATTCAAAGCATAGTTTACATCGGCACCGGTATTCAGCTGAACCATAATAACCGATAAACTTTCGTAAGATGAAGATTCAACTTTTTTTACGTTTTCCAGGGAACCCACAGCATCTTCAATTTTTCGGGTTACCGAAGTTTCCACCTCAGCAGGCGAAGCTCCCGGATATACCGTAGAAATGGTTACCATATTGGTTTCAAACTTTGGAATCAACTCGTACCCCATCATGGAGTAACTTAATAAACCACCCAGTGTAAGTATCGTAAACAATACGATAACAAGGGACGGCCTTTTAATGGATATTTCTGCTAACTTCATCTTCTGTTACTTTACGATATTGATTTTTGAACCGTTATCAAGGTTGATTTGTCCGCTGGTAACTACCTGTTCACCACCATTCAGTCCGCTTAAGATCTGAACTTTGTCACCGTATACTTTTCCGGTTTGTACTTTGATCAGTTTAGCCGTTCCATTGCTTACGATAAATAATTGTCCTGAACTTACTCCGTTCACAAAAGCTTCTGCAGGAACGGTCAGCATATTCTGGGTTTCAGCACCATGATTGGTTTTGAATAAAGCTGTTGCATACATACCCGCTTTCAGGTTTCCTCTGTTCTGAACTTCAATTTCAACAGGGAAATTTAAAGAAGCATCACTTTTAGGAGCAATGAAGGTAATTCTTCCGCTGAAAGATTCTCCAGGTAAAACATTTACATTAATTGGAACTTCCTGGCCCAACTGAATTCTTCCAACCTGGCTTTCATCCACCAATACAGAAAGTTTCAAGCTGTTGATATTAACGATTTCAAACATGGAAGTTCCCACGGAAACCACTGTTCCCGGCTCTACCATCTTTTTATTGATTGTTCCGCTGATC
This sequence comes from Chryseobacterium sp. 22532, assembly GCF_052044665.1. Lineage (NCBI taxonomy): Bacteria > Pseudomonadati > Bacteroidota > Flavobacteriia > Flavobacteriales > Weeksellaceae > Chryseobacterium > Chryseobacterium sp. 22532. The sequence continues at coordinate 654,275 of NZ_JBQENJ010000002.1, read as the reverse complement.
CCTGCACGGATGCTGGTATCATTTACTCTTACTCCCTGAGCTCTTACGGCTGCCTGTGCATTTTTCAGCTGCAGTCTTGAGTTATCAACCTGCTGTTTGGTAACACCTCCGGTTTTGAAAGCATTTTCGTAACGTTGGTTATCAATAATCGCATTTTGCAAATTATTTTGAGCCTGAGAAACATCCACTTCGATTGCGTCTTTTTTGATCACAGCCAAAGTCTGTCCTGCAGAAACTCTTGATCCTTCTTTTACCAGAACGCTTACAATACGTCCGGCGATTTCGGAAGACTGATTCATTTCCTGCTTTGGAATGAAAGTTCCGTTGGCAGTATAGTCTGTGTCAATATTTTCTCTTGCAACAGTGACAACATTTACGTTGATTTTATCCACCTGTTTAGCAACTTCTTTTACTTCTGTTTCCTGTTTCTTCTTATTATCAGCGATTTTATATGCGGCTAAACCAATAAGTACTGCTGCGACGATGATATATATTAAGGTTTTTTTCATAGTTTATTACGGGTTTTGTAGTGTGTTTAATTCTCCTTTAGCCTTGATTAATTTTATTTCCGCCTGTTTGTAATCTAATAAAGCATTTGCATAGTTCTGTTTCGCCTGGGTAAGAGCATTTTCAGCATCTAAAACCTCTGTAAGCGTTGCCAGACCATACTGATAGTTGGCCTGAGTATTTTTCTGAACTCTTTCTGCCAATCCTACATTATCTTTCATACTCTCGATATTGATTAATGCATTTTCCATATTGGTAATTGCATTTTTATAATCTAAACTTAAGCTCAGCTGAGTATTTTGGATATCTAAATCTAAATCCTGGATATCAATTTCTGCCTGATTGATTTTAGCTTTGGTAGCTCCCCCGGTGAAAATTGGAATGTTCACATTCAAACCTATTGCTGAATAATCGCTCCAAAGAACTCCATTGTTAATCCCATTGGTAAGAGGAAATTTTCTACCTTGTCCTCCCCAGCCGTAATTGGCAACCAGATTCACTGTCGGGTATAAATAAGCTTCCGTAGCTTTTTTGTTAAACTGCAGAAGTTCTCTGTTTTTGTTTAAGACTTTGATTTCTGTACGGTCGTCCAGGTTTACATTGCTTGCTATCAATTCAGGTCTTGGCTCGATTGTTTTCTCTTCAAGCTCGATATCCGTAGAAATCGGAATTCCCATATAAAACTTCAAAGCATTTTTTGAAAGTTCAACGGAATTGATTAGCTGCTGCTTATTTGAACCGATATTTGTCAACTGAACATTGGTACGATCTAAATCGATGGCTTTTGCCAAACCATTATCAACCAGGCTCTTGATTACATTTCTCGTTTTTTCCGTATTGGCGTAGCTGGCTTCAACCGTTTTAAGATTCTCTTCCTGAACAAAAACCTGATAATAAGCTGTTGCTACATTTTCAATAATTTGTTCGTTCGTTAACTGAGCATTTAAAACATAGAATTCTCTGGTAGATTTTGCCGCTTTAAGACCGGTAAAAACTCTTTGATCAAATACTGCCTGCTGAAGCTGTACAGAAGCCGTTGAGCTCCATGGCTGTCCCAGCTGTGCTCTGATTCTCTCCCCGCCAAATTCAAGCAAAGATTCCTGAATAACCGGATTGTAAGTTAGCCCTGCAGTAGCACTTATCTGCGGTAAAGCTCCAGCTCTGGCCTCATCAATTTTATATTCAGCTTTTTTGATCTGTAATGCCGCTTTTTTGGCTTCTGCCTTATTTTGCAGTGCCTGCTTGATGGCTTCCTGTAAAGAAACCTGCTGCTGGGCAGATACGGATGAAAAGCCGAAAATCATAAATGCTGCAGCTATCCCAATTTTTAGCTTTTTAGCAGTTATACGTTTTCTTTTCATAATTTTATACTTCGTTTATTTTTTTAATATAATTTTTCTCGTCAATGTTTTTATTTCTAAAGGACGAATCATTTCTTAAAATACTTTAACATTTTTTTAATTTTTGAAAAGCATGTTGATAATGATCTCTTTTCTTTCGGAAATGATTTTATCATATTCTTCATCACTAATCATCAGATTCTCCATAAATAAAGGTCTTATAGCACTTGGAAATACAAGTAATGAAACCATATTCAGAATAAACTGAACGGGAGCCATTTTTTCAATATTTCCCAGTTCCATCTCTTTTTCGATGTCTTTATAAAGAGTTTCCAGTACATCTTCTTCTATCTCTCTCTGATGGCAGTTCCCTTTATTAATCTGTGAAACAATATAAGTTTCCAGATATGGATATTGAAGACTGGTGGCAAGGCTTCCTTCTATAAACTTGCTGATCTTCACTTTAAAAGGAAGATCTGCATTTTGAATAATCTTTGATTTTTCCTGTTCCACCCGTTGGGCTTCATCAAAAATGATCTGAATCAGATTATCCCTTGATCGGAAATAATAATTAATCAGTGTTCTGTTCACTCCGGCTGCATCTGCAATCTCCTGGGTAGTAGCATCAAACTTCCCTTTCACAAAGAATAAATTCTTCGCTGTCTCTTTTATTAATTCCTGTGTTTGGTCTTTTTTTGCTTGATTTGACATTATTGTTAAACAATTTTGTGCAAATGTAAATCAAATTTTATTTTTGACAAAATTGTTAAACAAAATAATTAAACAAATTTGTCATGATTTACATCATGTTTTGAGAATAAGCATAAATCAATTAAGATCATGATTCGGAAAAAAAAGCCTAACAATTTTGTTTATGGCAAAGGCAAAACAAATAGGTTTTGGAGAAGTATAATAAGGAAAAAGGGCATTCATTGAGCAAAGGAATACACTAACTTGTCTGTGGGAAACAACTAAAATCAGGGTGGAAGAACTTATAGTTGTAGCTTCTGGCAAAGAACAAGATACCAAAACAAAACGGGCAGAAAATTCTGCCCGTTTTTTATTTTACAATAATTTTATTTTATCTTCTGAAATATCGACGATCTTATCTTTATACAGTCCGCCGAGTGCTTTTTTAAAGTTCTTTTTACTCATCTGAAGCTCATCTTTGATCTCTTCAGGAGAAGACTTGTCTGACAGATAGAGAAGTCCGTAGTTTTCTTCCAGTTTGTCAAGAATCTTTTGCTTGAATTCATCTATATTTTCGAAACCTTCCGGCTGTAGGGAAACATCAATTTTACCGTCTTCACGGATAGCTTTGATATAACCGCTTTCTTCCGATAAAGGATACAGCTTTTTGAATACATCTGATGCATAAACAAGTCCAATATATTTTTTATTGATCACCACATTCCAGCCCAGCTCACTTTCATTCATCATCAACAGGTCTACCTTATCTCCTTTTTGGAAAGGAAGGTCCTGGTACTGTGGATTTCTTTTGAATTTTGTAGTTCCGGTAATCAGATCAAGGTCTTCATCCACATATAAATAAACCAAGTATCTTTTTCCTTCAATAATTTTGGATTTCTGCTGTTTGTAAGGAATAAAAAGGTCTTTTATAATCCCCCAATCCATAAAGGCTCCACTCGGAAGGCTCTGTACACAGCTCATTACCGCATACTCTCCTACTTCAGCCAATGGAATTTCAGTGGTTGCCTTTAATTTTCCGTCGTCCTGATAGACAAAAACTTCAACCTCATCATCAATTTCCTTATCATCGCTGGTGAAAACTTTGGGCAAAAAAGCTTTTTCGCCTGATTCATCCGTTAAGATCCATCCTGAGTAGTTTTTATCTGAAATTTTTAAAGTCTGGGTTTTTCCGAGTTGCATTGAATAATAGAATTAGCCACAAAGGTACGGAAAATTGAAGATTTCAAACTATGTATCCTGTTTTATCCTGCTATCGAAATACAATTTTCAGTCCACAAAAAAAGAGAAGCAAATGCTTCTCTTTAATTTTAAATCTTTGAATTTTAAATCTTTCAATCAAAAATTACATATGAATTGGTCTCTTCCCTGTTGCATCCAATGCCGCTTCTTTAATAGCTTCTGCATAGGTTGGGTGGGCGTGAGAGCTTCTTGCAATATCTTCAGCACTTGCACGGAATTCCATAGCAATTACTCCTTCTGCGATAAGGTCGGCAGCTCTGGCTCCGATGATATGCATTCCTAAAACTTCGTCCGTTTTTTCGTCTGCAATAATCTTTACAAGACCGTCGATGTCGCCACTTGCACGGCTTCTACCTAACGCTCTCATTGGGAAAGAACCTACTTTGTAAGCTACTCCTTCTTCTTTCAGCTGCTCTTCAGTTTTACCAACTCCGGCAACTTCAGGCCATGTGTATACAACACCAGGAATAAGGTTATAGTTGATGTGAGGTTTCTGACCTGCAAGGATTTCAGCTACCAAAACTCCTTCTTCTTCCGCTTTGTGAGCAAGCATTGCTCCTTTGATCACGTCACCGATCGCATAGATGTTGGCAACGTTAGTCTGTAAGTGGTCGTTTGTTTTTACTCTTCCTCTTTCATCAAGTTCCACACCTGCTTTTTCAAGAGCAAGACCGTCTGTATAAGGTCTTCTACCCACAGATACCAAACAGTAATCTCCTTCTACGGTTACTTCTTCTCCTTTTTTATCTTTAGCTGTGATCTTTACAGTATCTCCGTTTCTTTCAACAGCAGAAACAGCCGTAGAAAGCATAAACTTCATTCCCTGTTTCTTAAGAACTTTAGTCAGTTCCTTGCTTAGAGCTCCATCCATTCCCGGAATGATCTTATCCATGAATTCAACAACAGTTACCTGAGCGCCTAATCTTAAGTATACAGAACCTAATTCAAGACCGATAACTCCTCCACCGATTACTACCAGGTGCTTAGGAATTTCTTTAAGGTTTAATGCTTCTGTAGAGGTAATCACTCTTTCTTTATCCAGAGTAATGAAAGGTAAAGAAGACGGCTTGGAACCGGTTGCAATGATGGTATATTTGGATTCGATGGTTTCAGAAGAACCGTCGTTTTTCGTTACTTTGATCTGAGTAGCAGATTCGAAACTTCCCAATCCTTCAAAAACGGTGATTTTGTTTTTGCTCATCAGGTAGTTGATTCCATCTGTATTCTGTTTCACCACTTCGTTCTTACGCTCGATCATTCTTGCGATATCAGCCTGCGGCTCATTGATAATGATTCCGTGGCCTGCGAAGTTGTGCTTCGCGTTCTCGAAATGTTCAGAGCTGTCTAAAAGCGCTTTTGAAGGAATACATCCAACGTTAAGACAAGTTCCGCCTAAAGTTGAATATTTTTCAATAATTGCTGTTTTGAAACCTAACTGTGCCGCACGGATAGCAGCTACATAACCTCCAGGACCGGAACCTATTACGGTAACATCGAATTGACTCATGTTATTGTATGAATTTGTTTATTATTATCTTTCTTAATTCTCACAAATTTACATATAAATTACCAAGCACCAAAGTGAGTTTTATCAATTTTAAGATTGACAATTCAGATGGTTGATTTGCGGAACTTCTATTTCAATAATTTTATATTTTCTTCATTTCCTTCTTTCAGATAGATTGCTGTAAAAACAAGAGGTTTTTCTGCTGATGCATTATCAAAGTGAAGGATCTTTACATTTTTAGGTTCATAGAAAGCATCTCCTTCATGAAGAATTATTTTTGGCTGACCTTCTATCTGAAAAACCGCTTCTCCGGATTTTATTATGCCCACTACGGGACAGGGATGCAGGTGCTTTGGAACTTCCAATCCCGGCACTAGCGTTATTTCCTGAATTTCCGTAGTCTTAACTTTCTGGTTAATGGCAGTTTTCAATAATTCTTTTCTGGAGATGGTCTTCTGCTGAGCCAGCATTACAACAGAATTCAGTATCAAAATAACAATTATAAATGGCTTTATGAAATTTCCCATTTTATTTATTCTTAAATTATATGCTAATTCTTTCAAGACTTATGAATCAATCCACATTCAGCTTTCCTTGGCCAAAAGTTCCGGCACTTTCAAAAAACGAACCTCCATACACGTACCATTCAAGATTTTCCAAATAGTCAACTGCATTTTCAGGGGTTATTTGTGTGCGGTCTTTTTTCGAAACAATTCCTTTGTACCATCTTCCTGATTTAGAATAATGTTCAAATTCAACAAAATAATGAATCCATATTCTTTGACAAAGTTTGCACTGCTGAATTGTTACTTCTGCATATCTTCCGTTGGTATGGTCTATGCCTAATTCAGAACTTCTGTATTCAGTATAGTCCGAAGTCGGTTTTTCACAAGCACATCCAATTTTGGGAATTTTAATCATTGATGAATATTGATTTTAAATAAAATTAATGAAGGTCAAATGTAAAAAAATATGGATCTATAACGCAAATTCAGCAATTATTTTTTCATCAGATCCAACAACACCTTCTCATATTTATCCAGAATAATATCCTTCGAAAATCTTGACCTTATCGAGTTTTTTATTCCATCACGATTATAATTTCCCTGCAGAACTTTCATTATTTTTTGGGAGAAATCTTCGTAATTTTCAATATTTGAAACTTCTCCGTTCACCTGGTGCTGGATGATCTCATTAATGCCTCCCGGACAGTTATTGGCCAAAGAATAAGTTCCGCAGGCACCTGCCTCCAAAAGAACATTCGGGAAACCTTCGTACCTAGAAGAGAGAATGAAGAGATCTGCATATTTTAGATACTGGTAAGGATTATCCTGTCTGCCATGGAAAATAACATTTTTCAGTCCCAGAAAATCTTTCATCTGAAGCAGTACATCCTTATCCTTGCCGTCACCCAGAATATGAAGCATAATATTTTCGTTTTTAAGTCTTGAAAATACTTTTAGCAAATTGTCAAAACCTTTCCTCGCCGATAGATTTCCTATGGCCACTACGTTTTTATAATTGTATTTAAAGCTATCCGGCTTGACAGAAACGCCCAGTTTTTCATTGATAAAGTCAAAATCAACTGGGTTGTTTATTTTTACAATTTTCTTTTTCTTAATATTAAAGTTATCTACAAGGTCATGCATCATGTCATCACTTTGGGCAATGATCCTCTGATAATTATTGTAAAAGTTGTAGAAGAATTTGATTTCTTTCCGCGTTACATGCTGTGTTACCACATTCGTTTCCCTGGCAATAAATTTCGTCCTTGGGAAGAGTTTAATGAATAAGGCCAGATAAGCATTTACTTCGCCAAAACCTGAAAACACAATATCCGGTTTTCTGCGGTAAATTTCGCCTAAAATAGGCTTTAGGGAATGCCTGATCCTTTCGGTGTTGATGTCAATGATTTCAACATCTTTTTTCAGAAAATTAAGATATCCGCCCTGTTTGCGAAACAAAAGGATTTTGGGTTCAAACCGGTCTCTGGAAAGATGATTGGCGATAGTGGTAACAATTCTTTCTGCACCACCAGTTTCCAGATCCGGCAGAATAAATATGACAGATATTTTTTTCATCAGTTAAAGTTAGTAAAAAGTTTTATTAACCTTTAATTTTAAATTTTCAAAAACAGGAATAATTTCGTTAAGATTTTCAACACTTAGAAAGGCATATTTATCTTCATCAAAATTCATCCTTCTTCTTTTGAAAAGAGAAAAAGGCTCGTCTTTCTTTCCAAAGATAGTTTCAGGCTCACCAAAAATAATATTCCCAAAAAACTTATTATTCATTTCAATATTGATCTGATCTATTTCTGATAGTTTTTTTTCCTTGACAATTTTCCCAGTCGATCTTTTAGCAATAATAATCCTCTCATTAGTAATGAGGTAATACTTATTTTTCAAATTAAAATACTTTAAAAGCCATCTAAAAACGGCAATATATAATCCTATCCCTACAAAGATTATGACAAGTAAGAAAAAGAAAGAAGTCAAATTTATTAACAATATTATTAATACTCCTAAATAGAAAAGAGCGAAAATAATTCTAATTCTTTCAGTCATATTAAAAAAGAAACTCTTCTTGGGAAGAATTTCTTTTAAAATTATTTCGTTATTGTGTAAATTCATTCTTAATTCGCTACATCGCTGATGAATTTTATCCTCAGCATTCTCACTTCTTCATCAGACAGTTCATCCCCGAATTCATCGAGAAGCACTTTCATGCTGTCGCTTTCAGATTCAGTCATGAATTCCATGAAGCCATCTACGATATCTTCATCGAAATTATCTTCAATATAATAGTCAATATTCAGTTTTGTCCCCTGATAAACAATACTTTCCATTTCTTTTAAAAGTTCATTCATGGAAAGGTTCTTCGCTCTTGCAATATCTTCAAGGTCAATTTTTTTATCGGTACTCTGGATAATAAACACTTTATGGCTGGATTTATTAGCCACCTGCTTCAGTACCATATCCTGGGTACGTTCGATATTATTTTCTTCTACGTAGGCTTTAATAAAGTCTGCGAATTCTTTACCATATTTTTTGGCCTTTCCTTCTCCTACCCCGTAAATCTTGGCAATTTCTTCCAATGAAATAGGATACTGAACGGTCATATCCTCCAGACTTGGATCCATGAAAACCGTGTAAGGTGGAATTCCATGTTTTTTGGCTACTTTTTTTCTAAGATCTTTTAATTGGCTGAAGAGATTCTGATCCAGACCTGTACTGGCCTGCATTTGTACCTGTTCATTCTCTGCCTTGGTTTGGGAAAGATCAAACTCTCTGTCTTCCGCAATTAAGAATGGTTCTTTAGATTGTTTTTCTAAGAAGTTTCTTGCCTTATCAGACATTTTCAAAACACCGTAGGTTTCAATATCTTTCTGCAGAAATCCCTGAACCGTTGCCTGTCTCAAAATAGTTTTCCAGTAGTTATCTTTTTCATCTTTTCCGAAACCGAAATGAGAAGTCTGTTCTAATTTATATGATTTTGTAACTGCATTTTCTTTTCCAACAATTACTGAGATCAGATCCTTAGACTTGAACTTTTCACCGGTATCTTTAATAAGTGTCAGAACTTTTTTAAGGTCCGATGTTGCTTCTTTTAATTTTGGAGGGTTAGAGGAATTGTCACACATATTGGCTCCATCCCCTTTCACCGGATCAAAATTTTCTCCGAAATAATAGAGAATATACTGCCTTCTGCTCATTGAAGTTTCAGCGTAGCCCACCACTTCATTTAAAAGCTGTAACCCGATTTCTCTTTCGGAAACTGGTTTTTGTGCAAGGAATTTTTCCAGTTTCTCAATATCCTTAGGATCATAAAATGCAAGGCAATGACCTTCGCCACCGTCTCTTCCTGCTCTTCCTGTTTCCTGATAATAGCTTTCCAAAGATTTAGGAAAATCATAATGGATTACAAAACGTACATCCGGCTTGTCGATTCCCATTCCGAAGGCTATTGTAGCGACAATAACATCTACTTCCTCCATCAGAAATTTATCCTGATTAGCCACTCTCACTTTCTGGTCAAGACCGGCGTGGTACGGAAGCGCATTGATCCCGTTTACCTGCAGCAGCTGGGCAAACTCTTCCACTTTCCTTCTGCTTAAACAGTAAACAATCCCCGACTTTCCTTTATGCTGATTGATAAATCGTACGATTTCTTTGTCTACATTGACTTTCGGCCGCACTTCGTAATAAAGGTTCGGACGGTTGAAACTTTCTTTAAAAACTAACGCATCGCTCATTCCTAAAGTTTTCTGGATGTCATCCTGAACTTTTGGTGTTGCAGTAGCTGTCAAAGCGATCACCGGAACCTCAGCAATCCTGTCAATAATCGATTTCAGGTTCCTGTATTCCGGCCGGAAATCATGGCCCCATTCTGAAATACAGTGTGCTTCATCAATAGCTACAAAAGAAATCTTAACTTCTTTAAGGAAATCCAGATAATCATCTTTGATTAACGATTCCGGAGCTACATACAAAAGCTTGGTTTTGCCACTCCTGATGTCATCAAAAACCTGTTTTGTCTGTGTCTTATTTAATGATGAATTTAAAACGTGCGCTACCCCGTCATCAGATGAAAGGCCGTTTACCGCATCTACCTGATTCTTCATTAACGCTATTAAGGGCGAAACTACTATTGCCGTACCTTCTGAAATAAGTGCCGGAAGCTGGTAACATAATGATTTACCTCCTCCTGTCGGCATTAAGACAAATATATCCTTCCCACTAAGTAGGTTTTCTATAATTTGTTCCTGCTGGCCTTTAAATGTAGAAAACCCGAAATACTTTTTCAATTCGCCTGATAAATTGGCTTTTTTTGCGTTCATCTAATTTTCTATTGCTAAATTTGCATCCAACCCAAAGTTATAAAAATTCTGCTTAAAATAAAAGCGAACGAATTTATAAAAAATAAAACTTATATTAAATATTCTTTTTTAAATATAACGTTTTTTAATGGATTTTTTGTATACCTTAAAATTATAAAATGGAAAGAGCCGACCTTATTTCAATTGCAAAGAGCACTTTAGAGATAGAAATTTCAGAACTTGAAAAATTAAAGAACAGGATAGGTGAAGATTTTGCCAGAGCAGTGGAAATTATTCATTCGGCAAAAGGAAAATTAATTGTTGTGGGAATCGGGAAATCTGCCCATGTAGGTAATAAAATTGTTGCTACTTTAAATTCTACGGGTACACCGTCGCAATTTCTTCATGCTTCTGAAGCGATCCATGGAGATCTCGGTGTAATCCAGAAGCAGGATGTGGTTTTATGCATCTCAAATTCCGGAAATTCACCTGAAATAGCTAATCTTGTTCCTTATTTAAGAGATTATTCTTCTGCCCTGATCGGGATGACAGGAAATAAAAACAGTAAACTCGCCGAATTCTCCGAAATTGTTCTGGATACTCACGTAGATGTGGAAGCCTGTCCTAATAAACTGGCCCCGACCAGCTCTACCACCATCCAGATGGCACTTGGAGATGCTATGGCTGTTGCTTTAATGGAGCTGAATGATTTCAGAGAGAACGATTTTGCTAAATTTCATCCGGGAGGAAGCTTAGGAAAGAATCTGGTTTCAAAAGTAGATCAGTTCTTATCCCCTCAGAAGCCGCAGGTTGAGGAAAATGCACCGGTAAGGGACGTCATTATTTCAATCAGTGCATCAAGCCACGGGATTACAGTAGTGACACAGGACGAAAAAATAATTGGCGTGATCACCGACGGGGACTTGAGAAGAATGCTGATGAAAGGTGATGATATCACTAAAATTCAGGCAAAAAACATCATGTCTGCAAATCCCAAAACCATTGAAAGAGATACTCTGGCCAAGGAAGCTATGAAAATCCTGAAAGAAAATAATATCGGCCAGCTTATCGTTACAGAAAATGGAAAATATTTCGGGATCATTGATCTTCATACATTGCTTGATGAAGGAATTAATTGATTCTATTTAAAATCATTTTATTAATCACAATAAATCAGCAGACGGTATCTACAAAATACTGTCTGCTTTTTTCTGAAAACCAAACATACAAGTATTTCCCTATAAACTTAGACAAAATCACATTCAATAATTCTAAATACTGATTATTATTTCATAATTTCGCAGACTTAAACGGCTTACCTTTTACGGGTTGGCTATTTTAGAGAGACTTAGTATATGGACGAAAAAAAAGAAATGTCCTTTTTGGGACATATTGGAGAATTAAGAGGTCACCTTGTCCGCTCAATTATTGCTATTATAATTGTTGCTGTGGCTGTAGGATTCAATATCAACTGGATCATGGACCATATCTTTTTTGGTCCGACCAGAAATGATTTTCCAACTTTCAGGGTAGTCAATCATTTTTCAAGAATGCTTTTAGGTGAAGACAGTATTCATCTTCCGAAAGATTTTCCGGTTCGTGTACAGCGGCTTTATCAGCAGTTCAATGTGATGATGGCTGTTTCTGTTTTCGGAGGTCTGGTAGGAGCTTTTCCTTATATCGTATGGGAGTTATGGAGATTTATAGGCCCTGCCCTTCATCCTAAGGAAAGAAAGAACTCTATTTTTATTATCAATGCGGTATGGATCCTGTTTATGACAGGAGTTTTATGCGGTTATTTTTTAATCCTTCCTTTCGCTGTAAATTTCGGGGTTATCTTTAAGATTTCCGATATTATCATTCCATTGTATGACTTAAGTGATTATACCACATTATTTTTACAGGTAATTTTAGGTATGGGAGTTATTTTCCTGTTCCCTATTCTTATCTATTTCCTGACAAGTATAGGAATTCTGACCCCAATGTTTATGAAAACTTATCGCCGTCATGCTATTGTTCTGATCATGGTCGTTGCTGCGATTATTACGCCGGCAGATGTTTTAAGTATGCTGATGGCTGCTTTTCCGCTCCTTATTCTGTATGAATTCAGTATTATCATGTGTTCCTTTACTTACAAAAAGGTTCAGAAGAATGCCGGAAATCTGCTAACCGTGCAATAGCACAGATTAAATTAAAAATATAAAATACTATTAAACAGCTTCTTACACTAAAGGAGTTGTTTTTTTAATATTTTATTTTCAATAATTACTGAAAGTTCAAAAATATTTTTACCTTTGAATAAGATTTAAATAAACAAATTCTTAATCCCATGAAAAGCATTTATAACATAGTAATTTACGGCATTTCCACAGTCTGGATAATCAATGGTCTTTTCTGTAAAGTATTGAATTTAGTACCTCGTCATGAAGAGATTGTTGCAAGAATTTTAGGCGGTAATTATTCAAGAATACTAACCCTGCTGATCGGATGTTCAGAAATTCTGATGGCAATATGGATTTTAACGGGAATTAATTCCAGGTTCAATGCCATTGCACAAATTGTAATCATTGCAGCCATGAATATGCTTGAGTTTATACTAGTTCCTGATTTACTGCTTTGGGGGAGATTCAATTCATTATTTGCTTTTTTCTTTATTGTACTTATTTATTTCAATGAGTTTCATTTGAATCCAAAAAAATTAAATTATCATGTTTAACTTTTTAAAAAACCACCCGTTTGCTGTTGAAGCTTTTTTCGAAAGTTCTCTTGTTCTGACCTTTGCAGTACCCAAAGAACAACTGCAGCACTTGATTCCGGAGTGTCTGGAGCTTGATACCTTCAAAGATCAATGGGCTTTTGTAGCAGCAGCAATGGTTCAGACAAAAGACTTACGCCCAAAAGGATTTCCAAAATGTATGGGAAATGATTTTTTCCTGATCGGCTACCGGGTATTCGTAAGATATAGAAATAATACCGGAAAAAAATTGCGTGGATTGTATATTCTTAAATCTGAAACGGATAAAAAGAAGATGGAATTTATGGGGAATTTATTCACGCATTATAATTATTCAACCACAGATATTCAGCAGACAGAAAACGAAAACATAAAAGAGATACAATCTGTTAAATCAAAGTTTAAGGTCAGTATCTGCAAAACAGAGGAAAATATTCCCTTACCCGCAGATTCTCCCTTTGCAGACTGGAAGGAAGCAAGAAGGTTTGCAGGACCATTACCTTTTACTTTTACCTACAATAAAGAAACTCAGGAAGTTCTTATTATAGAAGGCGTAAGACAAAACTGGACTCCTGCACCGGTGAAGATCCTCGATTATAATTTCGGATTTTTAGGTACGCTGAAACTGGAAAATCCCATTTTAGCCAATGCTTTTACCATTAAAAACATTCCATACTACTGGAAAAAAGGAAAAATTGAATCATGGAAACAAAAAGAAGAAAATTTCAAGGCGTTTTAAATATTTTAAGTTTTAACCGCCATTTTTATATCATAGGAATAGGGATTTTAGCTTTAATTATGATCAGTCATCAAATATCTGAGTGGTCAGATTACTTATATTGGCTTATCATAGCTGCATTTCTTTATGGACTTATCATGCCGTTAATCGTATCAGCTTATGTTTATGATTTTTCGGGATATTATAATTTTCAATGGCTAAAAAACTGTTCAGTTCACGAATCAAAAGTACGACAGATCTTAAATATTAATGCCGGCTTTGATGAAACGAGCTACATTATTAAAGACAACTTTCCACAGGTAGATTTAAAAGTGTTTGATTTTTATGATGCGAAACGACATACGGAACCCGCTATAGTAAGGGCCCGGAAAGTGAGTTTTGTATATCCTGATACTCAACAGATGCAGTCAAATTCTATTCCTTTGCCTGATCAATGGGCCGATATTATTTTTCTGCTTTCTGCTGTACACGAAATAAGATCACACGAGGAAAAAGTCCTGTTCCTGAAAGAATGTCGCCGCTTATGTAAAACCGATGGAAAAATAATTATTGTAGAACATCTGAGAGATCTTCCTAATTTTTTAGCTTTTTCAGTTGGCTTTACCCATTTTTTCTCAAAAGCTGTATGGAAAAATGCCTTCAGCAGTGCAGGTTTTGTATCATTCAGAGAGGTAAAATTCACCCCATTTATGTCAATTTTTATCTGTATCCCTTAATCATCTATTTAATATGGAACTTCATTTACAAATAACCGGAATGCTTCTTATTGTTTTAGCATTTGTACATGTTATTTTTCCTAAACATTTTAACTGGGAAAAAGAACTCCAGTCGTTGAGCCTGATGAACAGGCAAATGATGTGGGTCCATACTTTATTTATTGCCTTAACAATATTTCTTATGGGTTTACTCTGCATCACCTCTCCACACGAGTTAACAGATACAGGCCTGGGTAAAAAAATAACTTTTGGATTAGCCGTCTTTTGGACCGTCCGATTATTCATTCAGTTTTTTGGATATTCCTCAGAATTATGGAAAGGAAAAACTTTTGAAACGGTTATCCATATTATTTTTTCCCTATTCTGGACATACATAAGTGTTTTGTTCTGGATAATCTGTTTCAAGAAGTAGAATAAATTATTTTGTGTTTAAAATCTAAATTATTGCCATTAATTTTTCTATTTTTGATAGAATTTAATTTGATTTTAAATGAAAAAGCTGACGTATACACTTTTATTTGCTTCGGGACTTGTTTTTGGGCAATTCTTTGAAAAAGATAAGGTTTTCACAAAACAAGATACACTGAAAGGTTCTGATACCCAGTTCAGGAATTTCTGGGATGTCAAAAAATATGATCTTTCCGTAGAGCCGGATTTTGCACAGAAAAGTATTAAGGGATATAATAAAATCAGCTTTGAGATCACCAAAGATATTACCGACCCTGTTTTCCAGATCGATTTGCAGAAGCCGATGAAGGCAGATAAAGTGGAAGGTAATTTCCCGATTGCCAACTATAAGCAGGATGGAGATTTTATTTTCATCACAGCCAAAAAGAAATTCAAAAAGGGTGAAAAATATACGATTGATGTAACCTATTCCGGAAAACCAACGATTGCAAAAAATGCACCCTGGGACGGAGGCTGGGTTTTCGCTAAAGACGAGAAAGGAAATCCGTGGATGAGTGTAGCCGATGAAGGAATCGGAGCTTCCATATGGCTTCCGACAAAAGATATCTGGAGTGATGAACCGGAAAATGGTATTGTTATGAAGATCATTACTCCCAATGATCTTGTAGGTGTAGGAAACGGAAGACTGACCAGTAAAAAAACGGAAGGTAACAAAACAGCTTATACCTGGGAAGTAAAGAATCCGATCAATGCTTATTCTATCATTCCGAATATTGGCAAATATGTCAATTTTAAAGATACATTTAATGGAGAGAAAGGAAAGCTCGACCTGGATTACTGGGTACTGGATTACAATCTTGAAAAAGCAAAAAAACAGTTCCAGCAGGTAAAACCAATGCTTTCTGCATTTGAATACTGGTTTGGGCCGTATCCTTTTTATGAAGATTCTTACAAGCTGGTTGATTCTCCCTATCTGGGTATGGAGCACCAGAGCAATGTAGCTTATGGGAATGATTACCAAAACGGTTACAGAGGCAGGGACCTTTCCGGAACAGGCGTAGGTCTTAAATGGGATTATATCATCATTCATGAAAGCGGCCACGAATGGTTTGCCAATAATATTACGGCAAAAGATCAGGCGGATATGTGGATCCATGAAAGTTTCACCATGTATTCTGAGGTTCTTTTCGTGGAAAAATATATGGATAAAAAATCGGCAGACATATATGCTGTAGGCATCCGTAACAATATCGATAATGATATTCCGATTATTGGAAAGTATGGCGTGAGAAATGAAGGCAGCGGTGATATGTATCCGAAAGGGGCCAATATGCTTCATACCATACGGCAGATCATCAATAATGATGAAAAATTCAGACAGATCCTGAGAGGCCTGGGTAAAGATTTCTACCATCAGACTGTTACCACAAAACAGATCGAAGATTATATGTCATCTAAATCAGGAATTGATCTATCGAGTATCTTTAATCAATATTTAAGAACAGTAAAAATTCCTAATCTTGAGTATTCCCAAAACGGAGATTCCTTAAAGTTCCGGTACACAGATGGGGTTAAGGATCTTAAGCTTCCCATAATCATTAACGGTGACCAGACCATCAATCCTACCGAAAACTGGCAGACTGTAAAACTTAAAAAGGCTACACCGGTAGAATTTAACAAGAACTATTATATCCATTATAACCAGGTTCAGTAAATAAAAAAAATCAAAAGGCAAATCGTTACAGTACAGGTTTGCCTTTTTTAATTTCAGCTATGAAGCTTTTCTTCGGATCATAAGATCAGTAAGGTTCTTTTAAAATTTTAAGAAAAGTTTAATACTGAACACCGTAACAAAATGATCAAATAAACTACTATTTAACTATAAAGATTTAAACCTAATGAGAAAAACAGCAATCAGTCTGGGTCTTTTCGCCGCTTTTTTGGCTAATGCCCAATCTATAAAAACAACGATTGATCTTGTGAATGTAAAAGACGACAAGGTAGCCGTTACCATGGAGTTTCCGAAAATGAAATCCGGAGATATCAAGTTCCATTTCCCGAAAACCGTTCCCGGTACGTATTCTGTAGATGATTACGGCAGATTTGTGGAAGGGATCAAGTTTTATGATAACAAAGGAAAAGAATTAACCTACACAAAAGTTAATGACAATACATACTCATTAAAAAATGCTAAAGATCTTAGCAAGGTAACCTATCTGGTAAATGACAGCTTTGATGATGAAATGGACAATTCAAAACATAAAGCTGTATTTTCCCCATCAGGAACCGATATCGAGGAAGGTAAGATATACATGATCAATACCCATGGCTTCATTGGGTATATCGACAATATGCAGGATGTTCCGTACCAGCTTATCGTTCAGAAACCTGCGGGCTTCTATGGAACAACAGCTTTAGTGGATCAGGATAAGTCTGATGCTACAGATACGTTTACACTGGCCAATTATGCTAAAGTGACGGATTCTCCGCTGATGTACACGAAACCTGATTATATTACCTTCAATGCAGGAGGTATGGATCTGGTGCTGGGCGTTTATTCACCAACCGGAAAGTATAAAGCAGCAGACTTTAAAGATAATCTTGAAAAAATGGTACTGGCTCAGAAGAAATTCCTGGGTGATATGAATACCAATAAAAAATATGCGATCATGCTTTATCTTTCGGGGGGCGAGGGACCGCAGATCAAAGGTTTCGGGGCATTGGAGCACCATGAATCCACCAGTGTTGTGCTTCCTGAGATGATGCCTAAAGAAGCAATCGATAAAACAATTACCGATGTGGTTTCCCACGAGTTTTTCCATACCGTAAATCCTTTGAAAACACATTCTGAAGAAATCCATTATTTTGATTATGCAGATCCCAAAATGTCTCAGCACTTATGGATGTATGAAGGCGGAACGGAATATTTTGCCAATCTTTTCCAGATTCAGGAAGGCCTGATCAATAAGGACGAATTTCTTCATAGAATCAATGAGAAGATCACCAATTCAAAGAATTATGATGATACCATGCCGTTTACGGTCATGAGTAAAAATGTTCTGAAAGATGAATATAAAGATCAGTACAGAAACGTTTATGAAAAAGGAACATTGCTGACTATGTGTCTGGATATTGAGCTGAGAAAACTGTCTAACGGAGAGATGGGCTATCGTGATATGATCAGAAAGCTGTCCCAAAGATTTGGGGAAAACAAACCTTTCAAAGACGACAAGCTGATTGATGAATTGGTAACAGTAACCGGTTATCCGCAGGTAAAGGATTTCTACAATAAATATATCGCAGGAAACCAGCCGACACCTTATGCCGAATATCTGAATATGGTAGGCATAGAAGCAAAAAAGAAGGACACACCTCCCCTTTTCTGGTTCATTAAAGACCCGAATCAGACAGGCTATAATGATAAAAATAACACTTTTGTATTTGATGAAAGTTCTGCACTATCTCCTTTTGCAAAGAGCGTAGGATTTAAGATCACTGACGAAATTGTTGCTCTGGATGGAAAAACAATTGATATTCAGAAGGTGCAGGAGTTTATAGGATATACCAAAACAATTAAGGAAGGACAGGATGTTACTGTTACTATTCTCAGAAAAAATGGTGATAAAACCGATAAGATGGATCTTAAAGGAAAAGCTATTTTAGACAAAATGACGATTGAAAGTCTACAGTATAAAGCCAACCCAACTCCGGCAGAACTAAAGCTGCAAACTCAGTGGCTGACGGGAAAGAAATAATACAGTAAGAAATTAATGGTTATAAAAAAAGCGGAGAAAATTTCTCCGCTTTTTTAGTATTTCTTATTTACCGCCTTGCTTTTCTAACAGTTCCAGCGTATGCTTCACATGGTCGTTGCCTTTCCATTCATCATGGCCGGGAATAACCTTAGCACCGGAAGGATATTTAGTCTGCAGGTTTTTCATCGTCAGTGGCCATTGCTCTACATTGGCTTCTCCGGTGTAGCCAAGATCAACAGCAGAGCTGCTTTTTACCAGGCAGCCTCCATCCAGAACATTATATTTTGGAAACCAAACCACTACATTATCTGCCGTGTGGCCTTCACCCAGAAAGTCTACAATAAATTCTTCTCCTCCTATTTTATATTTCTTTCCTACTTTTATTAAATTATTTGAAGTTGCTTTTCCTTCTTTTTTCAATAATTCGTTGGTTTTAGCAGTAGCATAAGTTTTGATTCCTTTATTATTGTAAAAGCTAAGGTCTCCAGCCCTGTCAGCATGTGAATGTGTGGCAAATACAGCAATTACCGGTAAATTATGTCTCTTTTTTATAGTATCCATAAGGCTCTGGTACTGGGTTTTCTGCCACGGAACATCAAACAGAACGACTCCT
This sequence comes from Chryseobacterium sp. 22532, assembly GCF_052044665.1. Taxonomy (NCBI): domain Bacteria; kingdom Pseudomonadati; phylum Bacteroidota; class Flavobacteriia; order Flavobacteriales; family Weeksellaceae; genus Chryseobacterium; species Chryseobacterium sp. 22532. Next base: position 635,187 of record NZ_JBQENJ010000002.1, on the reverse strand, counting down.
TTTTTGGTGATCAGATAAAGAGCGTTGGTTGAATATTCTTTACCTCCAAAAACCCCGAATGTCTTATACAGATAGAGCTTTGAGCTAAGAGGCGGTTCAATAACAAAATCGCGCACCTGTGCATAAAAAAAATTAGTCAGGAATAAAAACAACACTGCAAAAGCCTTAACACTTTTCTTCATAATTTTTTATAGTATTTAATTATTAATCAAAATATAGATTGGGGTGGATAATTGGAATCAATTTGTACCCTGAAGAACTACAAATTTATTTATTATTTATTGAAACCGGTTCACATCGGAAGGGTTTAACTTTTTTTAATTAAAAGAACAATGTCTTGTATTTAAAAACAAAGCATTTTTACCCCCTCTCTCTCGGACTCCTTCTGAAAGCTTTTGTTGTTTAGGAGATTCTCAGAGCGTTAGTTTACCTTTTGAGACGGCATCTCTAATGTCAGATTCTGAATGATCACCATTATGATTGGCTTTCATTTAGATGCTCACAAAACATTTAAGTAAATGGACGTAACATCATTTAATTTCCCAAAATAAATATTTTGTAAACAAAATAGCTAGTTCGTTCTAAGACTACTTCTACGTCCTCTAGCCGACACTACATATTCCATCCTATTTCCTTGGTCCCTTGTAAACATATACATAGACCGGTCATCTACATAATTCATAAAGTTCATTGTCATTGCTACTCTTCTAGTCCCCCCACATAATGTATAAAAAGGAAAATTAGGGTTTCCATAAATAGCATTCTTTTGCTGAGGTGTGTCATTGATGTTATCTGTTCCACACGCAGTATCTCCCCAAATATGTTTCAAACCTAGATAGTGTCCAACCTCATGAACGGCTGTTCTACCAAGTCCATACATAGCATTTTTGTTAGTTACACCAAAATTTACAGCACGAATCACAACACCATCATACCATCTTCCATGCTCAAAAGGCAAAGATGAATACCCTGTAGAACTTTGATCTAAATTATCAACAACCCAAATATTCAAATATTTGTTGGGGTTTGTAGCCGCTATTCCATATTGTTCCGTTTTCATTAAATCCTTATCTGCCTGCCAGATTTGCGCTGGCACTTTTCTTCTCTTAAAATCTACTACAGTAAATCTAATTTTAATATTTCCAGCTTTCACAGGCTTGAATAAATTAGGAATCTTTCCAATATCAAAATTTGTTGAGGCAAATGTATTATTTAGTACTTCCTCTTGAGACAATATTCTATCAATACTAACATTATTGACAGGATTACTATATACAACATTTACTATTACAGGAATTACTACCGTTTCATTATTTATTAACTTACCACTTTCTAAATTTTTCTCTATTAATTCTTCTTCATGGAGATCTTTAGTATACATATTCTTCAATTCAGGAGACGACTTCAATCTCTGTTCTAGTGCCTCAGAACTTGAGCATTTCCTTTCTAAATTGAAAGAGCTGATTTCAATTTGAGACATATCTGTCTGCTCTTCATTTCTACAAGAAGAAAGAATAGAAAGAATAAATAATAAAAATAAATTTCTTTTTTTCATTTGTTTTTAATTGATGTTATTAATTGATTTTTTATTAAATTTCAAATATTATACAAAGCATTATTTAATGAGTGCGAACATGCAACTATTTTTGGGACAAAATTTAAATACTTGTAAAAACTACTGTAAATGACACAGAAAATGGTAAAAGAAATTTTGAGTTAACCGCAACTCGGAAATTTAAACGAATTCACGAACCATCTCAAGCTTTCTTCAGACCATACAGAGTTATCGTACCAATCAATATTGTTGCCTTTTTCTTGGTAGCTTACAACTAAACCAAGAATGTCTTCTTCCATTTGATAACGGTATTTCTACTAAGTTTAAAATGAACTGCTAACTGGCTATTATTCAAATTGCATTTTTTTTGGTAATCTAAAATATAGACAATTGTAGATTTATTAAAAGAGTGATGTCTTGCATTTGCAAGCAAAACACTTTTACTTTTTTCACCAAAAATTCGTTGATTAATATCTAAAACATCCAACTCAGAAAATTTATCTTTACTTAGTATTTTCTTACACTCATCTAATTTGTGAGGATATTTATAAGTGATGATATCTGAATATATTTTATGATAGTTTGGTTTATCCATAATTTGTATTTTTAAAAATTTATTGTTTTTTTAATATATTATAAATCTTCATCTAATTAAAAATTAATAAGAAATCCTAAAATTAAGATAACAACTACTTTTTCATTTTCAAAAATCAAAATCAAACTGGTAATTGTAATTCAGATATTTTTAATGTTATATTTCCATATTTCTTTGTCATAATCTGTATTTACCACCCCCATCCTACCTTGTACCTATATATTGATTGATTTTTTGTACTTATTTATCCATTTATATAAGGTAGTTTTTGGTATTCTGTAATCTTCCATAATCTGAAGTTTTGTTTTTACTCCTGTATTAATTAATTCTAGTATGAAATCAATCAACTCTTTAGTATAAATGTTCTTTCTAAATCGCGGAAGTGTAGGCTTTTTATTGTTTAAAGAATGTTCGGTCTTCTGGATTGCAGACGGTGGAGCATACAAAATAAGATGTTGGCAAAAAAGTCTAAAGAAATCATATTCCAATAGTTTACTCCATTTCAGTAAGAGTTCTGTATCCATGCTTTTTTGCTGATACATTTCTTCAATTTCCTTCTCTGTGCATTTAAAAAAATTACAGATGCGGGATATTTCTATCCCGCTTTCTGTAACAGCTTTGTTGATTAGAGTGCCAATATGGATATGCTTAAAATTCATAATACACTATACAAGTTAATTTAGTTAGAGGGTAAATAGGTTACCATAATACTGGAACCAGGTGCTGTTTGATATGTTTGGCTACCATTTCTTATACATCTGGTGCTTACAGAAAATATCTCCCCATTTTGTAAACGTTTTGTTCTTGTAAATCCATTAGTTCCTGTATTATCAGCCCATCTGTCACCAACTTTTTGTACAGCCCCTCCACTTGGGATATCTAATTTCATTGAGCATCCTCTGGTTACGTCCCCACCAGGACCATCAGCAGGAGGAATATTGCTGTAATACGCCCATACTTCAATGGTATAAATACCATCTTTTTCCGCTCTAAAAGTATTTCCATTTATTCTTGTTACATAGATAGAATTGATTCGGGTATAATCATTTATTACCAAGGGCCTAGCCACATTGTCAGCATATCGTGTTACAGTTGAGTTAGATTGTGCATAAAGACCAAATGCAGGTAAATCTATATCTACTTTCTTTAGATTCCCGTTGCCATCTATAGCAACGTAGCGGTCCGGGACATTCAGGTTGCCATTAGGAACATTGCGTAATCTCGCATTGCCATCTACATCTAACTTCTGGCTGGGTGTAATATTCCCAACCCCTAAATTTCCATCTTTATTCAAAATAAGTTCAGTACTTGTTTCTCCGCCTACAGAAAACCGCAATTCCGAGGCTGTAGTAATTCCGTTTCCTTGGTAGGCAGCACGAATACTGGCTAAATATGTATTAACACCTCCCACTTTACCACTGAAATTCAATTTACCTATATATTGGCCAGCAGGAATATTAGTTCCGTTATTATCTCTGTGAAGGAATATTTCGGAAGCATTGGCACTGGTAGATCTGAAACCTATTATTGGATCAGGTCCATCGAAATTTAGAATCTTACCATTTAATCCAACAGTTCGATTGCTGTTTAAAGTTCCATTGGCATTGTAAATATTGGTGTTATTATCTGGACCTATCGCTGTTTTTAAATCAGCTAAGCTCAATCTTTTTCCTACTCCAAATTCACCTAATAACATAAATCTGTCAGTAGCTGCAATGGAAGATGTTTCTGTAACTCCTCTAAATCTTACATTACCGTTCACATCTAGCTCTTCTGTAGGTGAAGATGTTTTTATACCTATCCTCGTATTTGCAAATAATCTTTGATTGTCAAGCGACAGTTGGTTGTTACTTTCTCCGTTCACAGAAAAACGTAATTCTGAATCTTGTGTTGTTCCATTTCCTTGATATACCGAACTAATACCGGCCAAATATCTATTGACACCTTCCACTTTACCACTGAAGTTCAGTTTACCTATATATTGTCCAGCTGGAATGTTAGTTCCGTTATTATCTCTGTGAAGGAATATTTCAGAAGCATTGGCACTGGTAGATCTGAAACCTATTATTGGATCGGGTCCTTCGAAATTTAAAATTTTACCACTTAATCCAACTGTTCTGTTGCTGTTTAAAGTCCCATTGGCATTGTAAATGCTGGTATCAGAAGTATTGCCTGGATTTTCTCCAAGAGGTTTCCAAGTACCACCATTAATGGTTTTAGATTTGTTATCATAATACCAAAAGCCGGCAGTAAGCGTACCTTGAGTAGCTCCTACTCCTGCTGTATCACCAACTTTGGTGTTGTATACCACGAAACCGTCATAGAATGTAGGGTAGGAATTGGGAATCCCCACAGGACTACCGCCAAAGGCAGTAAATGTACTAAGATCTGTTCTGGGGTAGAGCAATCCTTTCCCTACATTGGAGGTAGCATTGTTGTTAACGGCGGATGAGGCATCTATAAATGCAGAGCTATTAATAGAGGAACTATTAGCATCTCTATTCGTAAACCGAACTTGTGCTGTAGCTGTATGAAACGTGAATAGTGCGGCCCCTATGGACACACGAAAGATTATATTTTTCATCATTTGAAATAATTTAATTAATAATTTGTGAGTTTTATATTTAAAGAGAATACTCCTTAGGCTTTGCCTTGGGAGGAAGTGAGAGAAGTTTGAAAAAATGGATAGTTCTCATAAAACTAATAATAAACTCTCTTCCGTTGAATACTTCGGGGCTCAGTCCCGGGGATTATTCTTAAAAAGCAGACTGGTTTGACCATCCACCTATAGGCCCTAAATACATTATAGTATATCCAGCTCCTGCAGTTATATGTTGTGTAGCAGTTTCTTTTACAGCTACTTGAGGTGTTAAAACCATTCTAGTTCCTTGGTTTGAGATGTAATATTTTTTTCCTATAGGTGCTCCAGCTGGAAAGTTTAGAGTAACATCAACGGCGGTAGGTTTCATTAAAATAATATCATCAGTAAGAAGGGCATTATAGCTAGCATCTAAGATATAATTGCCATTATTAGCAACAACCAAAGGAGCGCTACCTCCAATGGTAGCCCATTTTGCTGGCATACCCGGTCCTTGTGAAGTAATTACATCTCCAGCATTACCAGCATTACCATCGGAGGTAGCGGTTCCACCTAAACGGATTTCCGGATCTATCTGTATGGCAGTCCCTGCTGCTACATGGAGTTTTGCCCTTGGCTGGGTAGTACCTATTCCTAATTGTCCTGAAGTGGTCACTGCGATATCATTGGCTTGTTGTGTCGCAGTTGGAACTCCTGTAGTGTTGTTGTCTTTACCCCCATCAATATTGAAAACTCCTTGGGGGTTGGCAGTGTTGATACCCACTTGAGAAAAAGCCACTGCTGAAACCAACAGGGCAACTAATGTTAATACATTTTTTTTCATTGTATTTTTGATTTTAAGTTAGTAAACGTTGTGTACTTTTTTAATTTTCATATACTGTCACATAGTTCAGTTTTCATTGTATATAAGTTCTACTTCCAAAATGTTTGAAACAATTGTTTCTTTTAAGATGTAAACAGAATCTATATTCCCTGTTGTGCAAGTAAAAGGGTTTGTATACAAGTGTATACTATCTGATAAAAAAAATTCGTATTCTTCTTCAATTTGAATTTGAGTAGATAGAAAAACAAAAGAAAAGACACAAAAACATGAACAGTAATTGTTTACTATTCTGAGGAAAGATATTCCCTGTTTTTATGCCTTTTTTTCTCATCATTTGTTTTTTTTAAAATTGTAGGGCAAATATCCCTTCATGATATTATATTACAAAAAATAGACATGTTACAAAGTTATTACATTTTATAACACACTCATATACAATACATTAAAACCATTCCATTACACAAATGTTACATGAATATTACCAAAAAAATTATACCTTTGTGTTTCACAAATGTTAGCCTAATCAAATATTTTCAATTTATGAAGTCTATTTTTATGTTTTTTTTCCTTTTCTCGTTTATGGGGTATTCTCAGAGTAAAGAAGTAAAAAAAATAGATTCTTTACTTCAATTGTCTTCAGAGTATAAGTTTAAAGATATGCTCAAAGTTCTTTCTTATACTAGACAAGCTGTCAGTATTGCTGAAAAAATAAACAACAATGAGCTTATTTATAAATGCTACCTTGAAATAGCTGATAATCTTTACACTTTAAACTTAAATGATAAAAGCTTGCAGTATGCTTCAAAAGCCGATAAAATATTGCCTAAGAAAAGTAAAGTGCAACAAGCTAGACTAAATGAAATCAAAATAATAAACTTTGCTGCATTAGGATTGGAAGAACTTGAATTGGAAACAGCTAATAAAAATTTATCAATCCTTTTAACTGAAAACTCTAACAAATCAAAAGAAATAAAAGCTAGGACATTTGCGTATTTAGCAAACTATTATGAACGTAAAGAAGATTACGAAAAAGCCAATCAATTTATAGATAAAACAATTAAGTTAAATAACGAAATCTCTGATCCCAAACCTATAGATACTTACATCCAGAAAGCTGATATATTAATGAAAACCCAACAATGGGATTCTTCATTCATTTATCTACAGAAAGCTTTTGATGAATATAAAAGCAAAAAAAATCAATCTAGTCAATACAATCTTCTATGGGCTTTAGGAGACTATTACTATCTATCAGGAAAATATTTAAAGGCTTTGGATAGCTATAGAAAATCCTTGGAAGATATGAATAAGTTTAAAGTAGTTGATATTGAATGTGCAATGTCAATAAAAGAAAATATCTACCGTATTTACGAAGCTTTAGGCGATGAGAAAAACAAGGAAAAATATTATACTGAATATCAAAAAGATTACGCTCAATATAATAAGGTAAACAATAAGGGGCTTTTAAAAGCAGTTGATTTAATATTGGATGAAAAAAAAGGAGAAGACAGAATTGCAAAAGAAAGGGCTATAAAAGTTGCTTTCATTGCTAGTGGAACTTTTCTCATTCTTCTTATTTTTCTGATCTACTTTTATTCCAGAAACAAAAAGATGAAGAAAAAGAAGTTAAAGCTTGTCCTTCAAAAAGATATTTTAATTAAGGAAAAGCAAAGATTAGAATCGGAAAAAATAAGTATTAGCAAAAAGGCCAACGAAAATCAATTCAATGAATTATTTTCTCTAGCTAAAAATAACAGCCCTGAATTTTTAATATTATTTGAAGAACTCTATCCCAATTTTGTGAAAAACTTAAAAGAAATAAATCCAAAAATCCGCAATTCGGAACTCTACTTCTGTGCACTTGCATTTCTTAATTTTTCCACGAAAGAAATCTCTCATTTTACTTTTGTTTCTGTCGCAGCAGTACAATTAAGAAAATACAGAATCCGAAAAAAATATAACATTTCATCAGAAGAAAACTTTAATATATGGATGAAAGCCTTAAATGATTAACCTTAATGTTGGAATGCCTGAACAATACATTTATTGTTTTGTAATTACTAAGTATTCAACTATCTTGTTGTAATAAATTTTTTAGCGAATCCATGTCTTCATTTTAATACTATAAAACCATTGAACATTCGTTCTATTCTGTTTTGGAAAAAGAAAAAGGTTGAAAGTTCGAAAATAAAGACTGTTGCTAAAACTGCCATTTTTCAGCAATAAAGTTTATGATTTACGCTTTCCTGATTGTTATTCTGAATGTAGTTCCCTTTCCTACTTCAGTTTGGGAAATTTTAATATCACCTTTATGATATTCGTGAATAACTCTTCTCGCCAGTGAAAGTCCCAGCCCCCAACCTCTTTTTTTAGTGGAATAACCCGGTTTAAAAGCATTTCTTGCCTGTTGTTTTGTCATTCCGCTTCCGGAATCTTTAACCTCGATCAGGATATTTTTATTTCTTTCAAAAACATACATCTCCAATGTGCCTTCTCCTTTCATAGCATCTACTGCATTTTTCACCAGATTTTCGATGACCCAGCTCATCAGGATCTTATTGTGGGGAATAAGAATAGTATAGGTCGGAAGATGCAGGCTGAAATTTATTTTCTTAGAGATCCTTGTTTTTAGGTAATTATAATTCTCCACAATCGTCTCATTGAAATTCATATCATTCAGCTCAGGAACGGATCCTATTTTAGAAAAACGCTCGGAAATAGTCCTCAGCCTTTCAATATCTTTCTCAATTTCGTATACCCCTTCAGACTCCGGATTATCCAGCTTCATAATTTCCATCCAACCAATCATAGATGATAAAGGGGTTCCGATCTGATGGGCAGTTTCTTTGGCCAGTCCGGCCCAGAGATACCCTTCATCTGTTTTCTTAATCGTTCGGAGGAACCAGAATGAAAACAGAAAATAGCATAAAATAAAAAAGCCCAGTATAAAAGGAGAATATCTTAAGTCATTAAGCAACCGTGAGTTATCATAATAAACAAACTGATTATTTCCATCAGGTATTTTTATTTCAATAGGCGGATAGCTTTTTGCCATTTTTTTGGCCAGAAGAGTTATCTGAACCGGATCATTCTCTATTTCCTGCGGAATATTTTTATGAACCATAGGCCGGTCATCCCTATCCAGTACAATCATTGGAATCGTGTTATTAGAACTGTATATTTTGAGAATCAGCTCCTGAACTTCCAGGCTGGGGGTTACTTCCTGCTGGAATTTCAGCGCACTTACCAGGATATCTACACGCTTGATTTCCTCTTTCCTGAGAAAATTAATAAGAACTGTTGAGGCCACCACGATAGTGACAACTACTAAAGTCATCAGTAAAAATATAATCCAGTTATTCAGTCTGGTAAGTATGGATTTCCTCAAGCTGTTTTTATTTTAAGACATTCAGAATTTTCTGCAGTTCTGTATTTCCGCTTCCCTGATAGTTATTAATAATGATTGAAAATACATATTTTTTTCCGTCTTTGGCTGTATGATATCCTGCAAAAGATTTGGTATCCCTCATTGTTCCGCTTTTCATCTTCATTCCATTATCCTGGACCGGGAAACCGTCATAATAAGCATCAAACCAGCTCTGTTTCTTTGCATATAGCAAGGCCTGAACTTCAGCTTTGGCGGCAACATAATTTTGCGGGGAAAGTCCGCTTCCATCGGCAAAATTGATCATATTCGGATTGATTCCTTTAGATTTCCAGAATTCTTTTAAATAAGCAACCCCGTTCTTAAAACTGGAATTGCCGTTCTTTTCTTTTCCTAAAGTTTTAATTAAAGCTTCCCCATAAAGATTGATGCTTTTTCGGAGAAACCAATAGACTATTTTATCCAAAGTTGGAGATGCATAGGTAAGAATTATATTCTTCGGAGCTCCCGGTATTGCTTTCCCTTCCAGTTCGAGCTCTGAACTGGTGGTTATTTTTCCCGAGAGTTCAATGCCTGACTCTTTAAGCCATTGCTGTACTTCTGCTCCAAGCTGCATCGGCGGATTGGGAACAGCACCCGAAACCGTGACTGTTTTCCCTGCTGGCAGCGTACCATTGATTAAGGCTACATCAGAATGTGGTGCAGTAAAGATAAGACTCTGATCAGAACTGCCTCCTGCCTTCAGATCATTGAGCCATTTTACATGTTCAAGTGGATAGGAAAAGCCTTTAAACTCTGTTCCGTTAATATTGATGTCAAACTGGTTTTCTCTCCAGTTTATTCCCCAAACTCCGGCTCCGTAATAGTTGCCGAGGTCATCCCAAGGCCATCCGCCTGGAATCGTCTGATGGTCAAAATAAGAATCATCAATCACCAGATTACCGGAGATCTTTGCAATTCCTGAGCTTTTAAAGGCATCAATAAGCTTCTTTTTAAAGTTTTCAGGTTTGTAGGCATCATACCGCCAGCTCCCCAAAGTAGGGTCGCCATTGGAACTGATCACAAAATCCCCGTTCAGAATTCCTGCAGATACATTTCCGGAATAACCGGCTGTTGTTTTATAGGTATAATTTTTTCCCAATGTTTCAAGAGCTGCACCGGCAGTGAAAATTTTCTGCGTAGAAGCTGTTGACAGGCCTTTACTACCCTGATATTCGTAAATGAATGTCCCGTTTTCATCGGTAACATAAAATGATAAACCGGATGACACTGCTCCCGAAGAATCCATAAGATCTTTGGTGGCTTTATCCAGCTTCTGCGCAATATTCTGGGCAGACAGTACCTGAACCGACAGTATAAGAACTGCAAGTGTTTTCTTCATTGCAAAGCTTTTATAAATCTAAACTTATAGTAGACTGCACAAAGCACCTACTATTCAATTCCTGATCAAATATAATAAAAATAACAGCTAGTTTTGATGGCTTAAAGGATACTGCCCGCCTCTATTTCATAAGGTTCTTTGCCTTTTTCAAAGATCCTTGTCATTTCACTGCCCTCTACTGTAATCTTATCTCCGGTTCTTCTGATCCAGTTTCCTTCACGAAGTCCGATTACTTTTGTATCATTTTGGGTAAGGAATTCTCTGATCCTGGTTTCTCTTGTTTCCCCGTTATGCTTTAAATCGGGATTTGGGTCCAGATAATGCGGATTGAGGTTGAACGGAACAAGACCCATACAGTCGAAACTTGGCGGATAAACAATAGGCATGTCATTCGTGGTTTTCATATTCTGACCTCCGATATTGCTCCCGGCACTGCAGCCCAGATAGGCTTTTCCTGATTCAACATTTTTCTTCAGAACAGACATCAGGCCTTCTTCATGCAGTGTTTTTACCAGTAAGAAGGTATTTCCTCCGCCTGTAAAATATCCCTGTGCATTATTCAACGCTTCTGCTTTATTTTCAAATTCGTGAAGACCTTTTACTTTAATGTTAATGGTTTCAAAGAAAGAACGTGCCTTTGCTGTATAATCCTCATGGGAAATTCCTCCGGGTCTGGCAAAAGGAACAAAAATGATTTCATCAACTCCTTTATATAGTTTAATTAATTCTTCTCTTAAATATTCTAAATACTCTCCTCCAAAAAGTGTGGAAGTGGATGCTAATATGATATTCATACAGGGAAATTATATTGATTATTAAAAAAATTGTTGAGTTACAAAGATAACTCAATCCCTGACGAATCAAAAATTAAGCTAAAAAAAACATTTTATCCGTTAATATTCTCTAAAAAAACTTAAAGGCTCTAAAATTTAATTTTTTGTGGAATTATTATTGAATTTTAGAGAATAGAATTTTAAAAATGTAAGATTATGAAAATGGCTAAAATTAATATTAAAAATTTGTTTTTAGGTTTAATAATTGCAGGAAGTGCAAGTCTTGTCAATGCGCAAACTACTAAAGTGGATAGTGCAAATAACACATCGAATACAGCTGCTACAGCTCAGGCAGGAAGCAATTCCACTATCGATGGTCTTAAGAAACAAATTGAAACCAATCCAAAAGATACGGAAGCTCTCTCAAAATTAGCTACAGCTTATCAGGAGGCTTCAGACTGGACCAATGCAGTTGAAACATGGAAAAAAATATCTGTTTTGTTACCGGACTGGGCCCCGTCTTATTACAGCCAGGCTTATGCCTATCAGTCTGCTAAAGATGATGCCAATGCCAAAATTGCTTATGAAAAGTATATTGCCACTGTAAAACCTGCTGAAATAGAGCAAAATAAGAAAAATCTGGCTTATGCTTATTTTTATCTTGCTTTTACAGAACAGAAAAGTGACCCTAACAAAGCAAAAGAACATATTGCTAAGTCTATAGAATATGATCCTACCAATCAGGACGCTGTAAAGCTTAGCAAAGTTTTAAATTCATAATAAAAAAATAAAATCCGGAAAATTTTCCGGATTTTATTTTTTCTATTGGTCTTATGATCTCAAACAGTTTATTTTCAATCAATTTTTTTACCGAAGAAATCCGTTTCCCCATGGAGATGACGGATAATTTTTTCAATATTCCTTTCGATACCGGCATCTGTTTTAAGATTGTTGATATACCGGATCAGTTCGTTTCTTCTTGATGGGATCAGGCTTTCAAAATTACGGGTTGCTACAGCACTTCCTTTAATAGCTGCATCCAGTTTAGGATGAATAGAAACGGTTCGGTCTGAATCATCAAATTCAATAGAAACTTCAATCATTTCACCTATTCTTTTGGGAGAATTTTTAAGCATTAAAAGATTCACATATAGTCTCCATTCCCCCAGATATCTCATCAGGTTCTGTCTAAATTCTTTTCCGTTTATCGTTCCTTTCACAGGAATAGGGCTTTTATCCTTTCCTGCTGCCCTGAAAATTTCAGTTAAGACCTCTTCAGGAACAAAAACAAAAGGATTGATACCGATAATTTCGAGTACGGCTGTAAAACTGCTGTTTTTCATGTTTAACAAAGATAATATTTTATATGAAATGAGTTGCGGGATATGTGATACGAGGTCCTGAGATTCAGGTTAGAGGTTAGAGTTTATAAATTATAAGTTACAAACATTCTTCAGCTCTTCTACCCTAACTTCTAACTTCTAACAAAATTAAAATTTTCCACTCACAAAGGGAATCATTATCTTTGCATGAATAAATCTAAACGAACGAAATGAAATTTTTTATTGACACAGCCAATTTAGAGCAGATCAAAGAAGCAAGAGACCTTGGAATTTTAGATGGGGTAACGACCAATCCTTCATTAATGGCCAAAGAAGGAATCCAGGGGAATGAAGCGATCAAAAATCATTATAAAACGATCTGTGAACTTGTAGACGGAGATATTTCTGCTGAAGTATTATCTACTACGTATGAAGAAATGATCAAGGAAGGTGATGAGTTGGCCGCTATCCACCCGAATATTGTGGTAAAGATCCCAATGATCAAGGACGGAATCAAAGCTTTAAAATATTTTTCCGATAAAGGAATCAAGACAAACTGTACGCTTATTTTCTCTGCGGGACAGGCTCTTTTAGCCGCTAAAGCAGGGGCTACTTATGTTTCTCCTTTCCTTGGAAGATTAGATGATATCTCAACGGACGGATTAAACCTTATCCAGGAAATCAGATTAATTTTTGATAACTATATGTATGACACTGAAATTCTGGCAGCATCTATCCGTCACTCTATGCACATCATCGACTGTGCTAAAATCGGAGCAGATGTGATCACGTCTCCACTTCCTCCAATCTTGAGCTTGTTGAAGCATCCTTTAACAGACAGCGGATTGGCTCAGTTTGTAGCAGATTCTCAAAAATTAGCTTAATAATTGGCAACAATTTTCAGATATAAAATCCCGAAACTTTCGTTCCGGGATTTTCTTTTATTTCAACAGATCAAGTTCCAGAATATTATTTTCCTTTTTAATTTGATTAATCAATTGCGTTTCTCTATCATTTCTCTTCGCATTAGAAGTTTTTACCAATTTTCCCGAATCATCAATTTCCAAAACATCACGGCTTTGCGCCTGCATCAGCTTTTCACTTTTCATTGGATCTTTACAGTAGTCTTTAAAAGCTTGTTTATATTTTGTTTCATTCAATTTAATAAGGGGGTCAAGACCATGCTTATTCTCTCTGGAACTTTTCCATTCATATCCTTCCGGAAGTTTTTTAATTCCTTTTAGTTCGAATGAATGCGTCTGACTGGAATCCTCTAACTTTACAATTAATCCGGGAAGCCCATAGAATTTATAGGGTCCGTCCTGAATGAGTACCTCTGTGGTAAACCATGCAATCCATTTTCTGCCAACAAATTCGCAAACAGCTTTTTGAACAGCCAGTTCTCCGATCTTTGCTTTCTCAGGAAGAATTTTCCATTCTTGCTTTCTTCCCTCCTCTACCATATACATATCAATACCCAGAGAATTGAAAAAAATTACCGAATAATCAGGATATGACTTTTCAACACTATAACGAATTTTACCTTTGAACTTAATTTTTGAAAAATCCATTTCTATTCCACGCTTAACATGTATATCCATAGCAGCTGCCCAGATAGAATCTGATTCAGATACATCTTTACTGTAAAACTTAGATCCTTTCGGAATAACATCCAGAAACATTATTTCAGTCTCCTGGACATCTTTTGCTGTAGAATCAATGCTAAACTTATACTCATAAATGAATCTTTGATTCTGAGCACCGACTGAAAGGGTTAATAGGAGAATGAATAAGGTGATTACTTTTTTCATGATAATGATTAATATGATTTTAAATTTTCTTCAACATTTTTAATAACCTTACAGGGATTTCCCACAGCAACCGCATAATCAGGAATATTTTTGGTCACAACACTTCCCGCACCTATTACTGCGTTATTTCCGATAGAAACTCCGGGCAGAACCACGACGTTTCCTCCCAGCCACACATTATCTCCTACGGTAATCGGATGGGCATATTCCAGGCCTTCATTACGCTGTTTTGCATCCAGCGGGTGTCCTGCGGTGTAGAAGCTGCAATTCGGGCCGATAAAAACATTGTTTCCGAACTTCACCTTTGCACAGTCCAGAATAGTCAGATTATGGTTGGCGTAAAAATTCTCTCCCACTTCAATATTATAGCCGTAATCGCACCAGAAATTGGGTTCAATACAAATATGCTCTTTTGTACTTCCTAGAATTCTTTTGATCTGTTCGTTTCTGTTCCGGGTGTCGGAATTTTTCAGCTGGTTATACTCCAGGCACAGGTCTTTGCATGTCATACGTTCACTGATCAGCTGTTCGTCATAATTGGCATTATATAGAAGTCCGGCCTCGCATTTTTCCTTTTCTGTCATAGTATTTAGATTCAAGGTTTAGGGTTTAGGGTTTAGGGTTTAGGGTTTAGGGTTTAAAGATACGGACAATAACAAAAAAACAGAATAGTCATTAATAACTATCCTGTTCTCTATTAAAAAATTATGTAGATTACTTCACCAGATCAGGTTCGATCGGGTTGTTATTTTTCTGAAGTGTTTCTTTAGTTCTTTTTTCCATTTCCTTGAAGACCTGGTTGGGGTCTGACAACTCTTTTCCGTCCGGGGTTTTCATTTTAAATGCCACTTTTGCATTTGAGTCACCCCCACTTCTCATCAACATTTCTCTCATATTCTTGGTGGGATCATTTACATAGGCTTTCCATACTTTTTTGTACTGTTCTTTTGTGATTTCCAGTTCTTTTCCACCCATTCCCAATATTCTGACATTACCAGGCAGCTGGGTTTCCTTTTCCTCTGCAGGATTCTGTATTGTTTTATTTCCTGCCAGTGTCATGATGTGTGAACCTGTTGCATCTTCCATCTTTACGATAAGACCCGGAAGACCGTAGAATTTATAAGGCCCGTCCTGAAAAGGAATATCTGATGAAAACCATGCGGTCCATTCTCTTCCGCCATAGCTTGTAACAGCTTTCTGAGTATTATATTCCCCAATTTTTTGTTTATCCGGAAGAATTTTCCATTCTGGCTTTTTATCTTCCAATATCTTATATTTGTCCGTACTGACCGTTGTGAAAAGATAAGTTTTGAAATCGGGGTAGCTTTTTGTTACTTTATAAGATACCTGACCGGGCTTTTCTCTTCTGTTGATGCTAATATTACCGCTGCCTGAGCTTATCTGTTTCTGGACCTCTGCCGCAGAAGTAGAATCTGAAACAAATTTGTCGTGGCTGTAATAGGACGATCCGGTTTTACTGATATCCAGAAGCATCATTTCCTTTTTCACATCTTCTTTATTATTGGAATCGGGAATAAATTTGTATTCATAAAAAAACCTGTTGGTCTGGGCCTGGGATAGTATGCCCAGAAGTAAAAAAAATAAAATTTTAGTTTTCATCATACATTTGAATTTAATAATAAAAAAGCTCTGCCAATATAGCATTGACAAAGCTAATGGTACTTATTTCTTTGTCTGAATTTTTATTTCGCCACGTCTCATATTCGCTCCGTTTTCTTTATTAATGGTAATACTTGCGATATTTTCAGGTTTTATTGCATCCATTTCACTTTTGGTGATTTCCCTCCCATCCAGGAAAATCTTAGTATCATCCAAGCCATTCACCCTGAACTTTTTCACGCCATTCATGGCAATCATTCCGTTGGCATCTTTCTTAATGTAATCTGCTTCCAGCTCCATAGTTCTGTTTACTGAACCTGGCTTATCAGTATTCGTACTTTTATAAAAATAGACATTTCCTTTGGCTCCTTCCGAAATTCTTTTTAATGCCTCCAATCGGACTTTTTCACCTGCTTTTCTTGCTTTTTCTCCTTCAAGCCTTGCTCTTTCACCGGCTATTCTGATCTGCTCTCCAGCTATTCTGACTGCTTCACCCTGTATTCTTCCCATCTCTCCGGCTTTCATCCCCTCAATTCTGGCTTTCTCTCCCATTTCTCTGGCCTTTTCACTTAACTTCATGGCTTCGATTCTCGCTTTTTCTGCTCTTTTGCTGGCCGCTTTTCTTTCTCTGATGGCTTTCCTTGATACTTTTGTATCCCCTGAGTCCCAATTCTGAAACTTCATGACTCTTACTCTCGGAGCATTCGGAGCTGAAGGGGGTACCGGAACATCCGGAAAGTCGATATCCAGATCAGAAAGATCAGGCATTTCCACACCAAGATCTTCAAGAGCTTTAGTCCTGTTTTTCCATTCATCAGATTTGAAGAAATCATTTATTCTTTTTGATTCTGTACCAGGAATGATAAAAGCCATTTTAAAATCATCAGAATTGGTAATTCTACCTATTTCTCCTGAAAGTTCACCAATCTCATCCACCTTCTGCTGAAATTCTTTACTTTCCGGCTTCAGATTTTTTAAAGCTTTACTTTTTTCTTCGATTTTCTTTCCGAGTTCTGCTATTTCTTTCTTACTTGAAGATTCTTTGAAGAATTTCGGACTTATGATTTCTCTTTTTTCAGTTTGCTGTGGGGTAATGGTATCTCTTTTAATCTGAGAAACGGCTTCCTTAATCGCTATATTCGTTTCTTTAATCTCTTTGTTCTTGGCATTTACCATATAGGCAAAAGCTACTGAAAATAAAACCGGTAATGCAAAAATTCTACGCGCATATCCGAATTTGGTTTTTGGTTTTTGTAACATTTTGAGTCGTTTTTTTAGATTTGAACTTAGAAACGGACTGGCAGCAGGCAACTGTGTTCCGGAAAAGTGGCTTGCTAAAAGCATCTGCGCAAATGCTTTGGTATCCGATTGTTTTACGGCCTTTTTATCGGCCAGGTATTCGTGGATCAGGCTGATCTCTTTTTTAATGATATGAAAAAACGGATTGAACCAGAAAACAGAGGTAATAATCTCAATAAAGATCTTATCGAAGGAATGTTTCTGCTCAATATGAACCATTTCATGTTTTAAAATCTGTTCTCCTACATCGGAATCCAAGGTGATGGTATTTTTCCAGAAAAGATTTTTAAAATATGAAAACGGAGCTTCTGTCAGGTTTGTACGGTAAAAATTGATCCCGTCAAAACTTTCTTTTTGAAACTGATTTTTAAGCTTCTGGATCTTGAGGACCCCGAAAATTAACTTCCCTAAAAAATAGAGAGAAACCAGTCCCAAAGCTGAAAAAATAATTCTAAAATAAATGTGGCCATTGTCTATGTTTTTATCAGTATTAAAATTCTGTATTTTGTCAAGAAGCATATACATATCACTATTCACTTCTATTGTAAAGTCATCTACCCTGATCAGGGGCAGCAACAGGGATACGACCATTGCAAACAGGAGATAAAATCTGTTATAATGATGAAATGTCTTGTCTTTTAAAGACAACTGGTAATATAAAAACATTACACCGGAGCATACAATTACTTTTCCCAAGTATAAAAACACAGTTTCCATGATCAGTTAGTTTTTCTTTTTGAGTTCGTTCAGGAGCATTTCCAGGTCTTCCACGCTCATCTCATTCTTTTCTACAAGGAAGGAAACGGCGCTTTTATAAGAGCCTTTGAAATAATTTTTCACAAGACTTTTCATAGTTTTCCCGGAATACTGTTCTTTGGTAATTAACGGGAAATATTCGTGCTGCCTGCCATATACATGATAATCTACAAATTCTTTGTCCTTCAGTACTTTTAAAATGGTAGAAACAGTATTGGTATGGGGCTTCGGTTCCGGAAAAAGATCCAGAATATCTTTCAGGAATCCTTTCTCGAGTTTCCATAAATACTGCATCACCTGTTCTTCTGCTTTTGTCAAATTCTGAATTTTCATATCCTTTTCATTTATCAATTAAGTGATAGATCTTTTTATAAATTCTATATCACTAAGAAATTAGTTATACAAATGTAGAAATAAAATTGAATCTAACAACTAATTTTCTAGTGATAAAAAACAAAACAATGTAACCGACTGATAATCAGCACGGTAATTTATATTAAAATATGTTAAATTTTTAATACACCTTATTTATTGCCTGTTTAATATGCATAAAAACTTAATATTAAGCCCCAAATTCTTAAAACTTGTTAATTTTTATTAAATAAAATTAAAATGTATTTGTTTAAAGTGAGAAAATATATTTATTTTAGTGCTTTAAAAATTTCTCATGAAAAGATATAACTTATTGATTGTACTATTACTGCTTATTTTTAATGTTACTACAGCTCAAAAGAAAAATTCTCCGGCTGCAGATCTCAGTATCTTAAAGGAAACCAAAACGAAGATCGAAAACACCGTTCCATTGGTAATCAAGCACCTGCAGGCTATTGCTGATAAGGAAGGGAATAACAATATCGTTACCAACGGAAAGACTGCTTTAGGAAAAGAATATGGTATTTTGGAATCCGAATGGTTCCTGTACAGAAATAATATGAAGAACTGTATTCTTAACAATTCATCCAAAAAAGCTAAAAAATGTATGGAATACCATACACAATACTTAAGAAATACATTCATCAACTACAACAATTATATCTCAAACCTTACAAGAAAGAACGGATACCTTGGTGTGGAAGGGGATACAAAATTCGATTTCAAGCCGGCAGAAATCAGTACAAAACTAAGCGAAGCCTATTTCGGTGCCAGTGATGCCGCAGGAAGAATGAAGGGTGGCCAGAAAAAAGAGTTTTTGGAACAGACCATGTCTGATGATAACAAGCTTACTCCTTACAGTCAATTGGCTCAGTAAATATTAACTAACAATAATAAATCCTGCTTTTTTAAGCAGGATTTTTATTTTAATGCAATTCATTATTTTCGATCTTTCGTTGATAATCTTCGCAAATTTTAAGTATTGTATTGGGATGTTCTTCAAATTTCCCCAGCCCGATAGAGTAATAATTTCTGCTGGACTTTTCAAAATCAAATGGCCCTCTTTCTTTATTTTTCATCTTAACCATAAGGCTGTACTTCGTTAAAGTAGTATACCCGCCACCTTCAGTCGGTTCCCTACGTTCGTAGGCATCAATTTGAAATCCTGTTATTTCTGTCCAGAGAATTTCATTATCAGAAGGTATGGAAAAACTTCCTTCAAAATGCATAATATCAACAAAATTTCGCCCGTAGCAAAGCTTTATCCCATCTTTGGATATCATTATTTTCTGCTTTACATCCCAAATATAGCCGGAAATAACCACTACAGGCAGAAACAGGGTTACTATGATTAAAAAAATGATAAATATTCTCCCTTCTTCTGCTAAAATCAGCCATTTGATAAGAAAAAATAAGGGGACTGCGCAGAATATGATGAGTATTATGGAATCAGTTACTATTGATTTTTTCTTTTCTGTAATAATAATGGTTTCCATAGGCCCGGAATTTATAATGAAATAATATAAAAATAAACTTTAGGTTTCACTGCACCAAGTTAATCTAAAAACAGTATACCTATTTAAAAATGATAAAAGAGAACTACAGATGCAGTTCTCTTTTTAGTTAGAATATATATACATTAATCATTATTATATCCTAATGAAAAATTAAGGCCCGTTATTAAAAAAGATCTCCGCCGGAAGGCTGTTATGTATTAATCATAAAAACATTCAAAAAAAGTAGAAAATGAAGGCGGAGATCATTAAAAACATAAATAGACTCTTTAACCAGTTTTCTGGCTATTGAGCGATACAAAAGTAAGCTTCAGATCTGTTCCGGTAAAAAATATATTGTAGAATTAAATAAAACATTTTGTAGAAGTAATACTACTTTCGAGACAATAAAAGGAAAAGTCAAATTTTATTTAAACAATTCATTTGATTTATCCTGCCCATAAAAACAACATGTTTCGGATTTTATAAAAGCAATCAGCTTCATTATTTTGCATTATAAAATGTAAAATAATGAATAGCATCATCCAGAAAATTGAAAATACAGACTGGCAAACGATCACTGAAAATATGCATCAAAATGGATATGCCATAATATCCGGTTTGCTATCAGACAATGAATGCGAAGCATTAAAATCAGACTACGATAATCCGACTTTATATCGTAAAACAGTTGTAATGGCCCGTCACCGGTTTGGGCTGGGCGAATATAAATACTTCAATTATCCGCTGCCTGATCTTATTCAAGCCATAAGAACAAATATATATCCGCATCTTGTTCCTGTTGCTAATGCATGGTTTAAGGCATTGAAGATAGATATTGATTTTCCATTGGAACACACAGCCTTACTGCAACAATGTTATGATAACGGCCAGCGGAAAGCGACTCCATTAATCTTAAAATACGGGAAAGGAGGTTTTAACACTCTACATCAGGACCTCTATGGATATATATACTTTCCAATTCAGCTCGTTTTGATGTTGAGTGAACCAGAAAAAGATTTCACAGGCGGAGAGTTTGTACTTACCCAGCAGATTCCCAGAGCACAGTCCAAAGCCATAGTTATTAATCCAAAGAAAGGCGACATGCTGATTTTCACCACCCATTTTAAACCTGAAAAAGGAACTAAAGGATATTACAGAGTAAATATGAAGCATGGTGTAAGTGAGATAAAAGAAGGTAACCGCTGTACATTGGGAATTATTTTTCATGATGCCGTCAGTTAACAAATGAAACAGCATATTGAACTCTCACCCAATGTCTTAAGGAGCCAGATCAGAAGCGGGGAAATTAAATTCGGAGGGAACCGCAAACTAAAAATTTACGGGCTACTCCACTGCTCCTCTGGTAAAAGGATGAAACAGGAAAACAGGGTCTTTTTTAAATCTGAAAAAGAAGCATTAGAAAATAATTACCGCCCATGCGGACACTGTATGAGGGAAAAATACAAACAATGGAAAATAAAGGAAAATTGCCTGCATCCATAAAAAATATATAGAAATTCGGGAATCCTGTAATGATACGTCACATTTTTTTAATACCATTGTATTATTAGAATGTACAGTCATGAAAATTAAAACATTTGGATTTCTCGTTTTAGGTTTTATTTCAACGTATGGCCAAACAGCTGTGATTGAAGTGAATTATGAGACTAAAATCATTCAGGACAGCATCAATAAAAGCCAGATTAATATTTATTCCTCCACTTTATTATGTAATAATCTGGAATCGTCCTATTACAGCCGGGAAGCTAAAGCTTTTTACAACAGAAATTCTAATGAAACCAAAACTACAGGTACAATCAATACAAATTACGGAGCCATTCCCAAATATCCCAAGTCGGTAAGCAGTGTTTACAAGAACAGAGAAAATTTAATAGTATCCATGCCTGTTGGCAGATATATTTTCACTTATGAGGAACCCCAGCTGAAATGGGAAATACTGAACGATAAAAAAGAAATAAAAGGCCTTAAAAGCCGACTCGCAAAAACCACAACTGATACCGGCGACACTTTTTTTGCCTGGTTTACGGACGAAATAGCAATTCCTGACGGACCTTTCAGATTCAAAGGCTTATCCGGTCTGGTACTGGAAGTATACAATAAAAATAGAACCATTGAAATTTACGCCACGGATATTAAGAAATCTGAAGAAATAATAGAACCCTTACATTATATAACCAATGTCAAGACAAAATCTAAAAATCAATTCTTGGAAGCACGAAAAACCTATCAGGAAAACCCATCCATCTACAATGGAAATATGAGAATATTTGACGAAAACGGAAATGAAACCACTAAAAAGATGACCGATCGTATAAAAAACCAAACTACTTTCCTGGATTAAGTAAATTCAAAGAATGAAATCAGGCAAAATTGATTCTAGTAAACACATACTTTATCCGGTAACTTAATCTGTGGCCATGCCGCCATTTTTGCTGTCTAAAATAAAGTCTCCTATTAAAAAATATACTTTTTCGAATCCTTTACCTTCAATAACGTCCGGATTATTTAATGAAGAATATAAAAACAAAAAAAGAAGCAATAAGGTATTGCTTCTTTTGTCCTAGTAGCGGGAACCGGACTCGAACCGATGACCTTCGGGTTATGAGCCCGACGAGCTACCTACTGCTCCATCCCGCGG
>NZ_JBQENJ010000002.1:0-612641 GCF_052044665.1 Chryseobacterium sp. 22532 | reverse complement strand
TTAGTAGCGGGAACCGGACTCGAACCGATGACCTTCGGGTTATGAGCCCGACGAGCTACCTACTGCTCCATCCCGCGGTGTATTTTTAGAGTGCTTACCGAAAGCACTTAACTTAGTAGCGGGAACCGGACTCGAACCGATGACCTTCGGGTTATGAGCCCGACGAGCTACCTACTGCTCCATCCCGCGATATTGTGAGTGCAAAGATACGGCTATTTTTTGAAAATCCTAATTTTTCTTTTAAATAAAGGACTTTTATGAAAACTATTTTATTATTTGTATCTTTGTTTTATGGCAAAAATACTGAAAATTTACCCTGATAACCCTCAGGAAAATCTTGTGAATGAGGTTATTAAAACCTTACAAAACGGCGGGCTTATTATCTATCCTTCTGACACGATCTATGCTTTGGGATGTAATATTTTTGATATAAAAGCCATGGAAAAGCTGGCCCAGCTTAAAAAAGTCAAACTGGAAAAGTCTCAGTTCTCAATTATATGTAATGACCTGAGCCACCTTTCAGATTTTACAAGACCTATTGATACTTCAGTCTTCAGATTTCTGAAAAGCCACCTTCCAGGACCATTTACCTTTATCTTAGATGCCAACAAGAGCCTTCCTTTGGCCTATAAAAATCATAAAACCATTGGTATCCGTGTTCCCGATCATCCGATTCCACAGCTTATTGTGGAAAAATTGGGCCATCCAATTGCTTCAACGTCTATAAAAGATGACGACGAGATTATTGAATATTCCACAGATCCTGAGCTAATTGCAGAAAAGTATGACCATCTGGTGGATATTGTAATCGATTCCGGATATGGTGATAATATAGCCTCTACCATTGTGGATCTTACTTCGGGAGAACCGGAAATCATCCGCCAGGGAAAAGGAATCATTTAATCAGAAGCAGTCAACCGATCATTTGGATTATGAGTTTGTATGGTAAATACGCACTGGGAATTCTTTTTACCTTTGTGCTTCTTGCTGCAGTAATGCTTTATGCATTGCCGCTTATTTACTTAATTACAGGTACAAAAGGAATTACATCCGTTAATTTTTTTTATACAAGGATTGTTCTTTGGATGGTTCTTTTTTTTGTTTTTCTTTATAATTTTTTTGTAGAAAAAAATGCTTTCCTGCTACAGAAAGAAAAGAAGTATACTGTATCATTCTATACAAAGTCAGTAATCCGTTTATATTTTACCTGTCTTATAGGAACTTCCGTTATTGGTATAATTATCCAGCTTTTGACTCAGGAAGGCATGAGCAGCAAAATGGTTCAGATCTCTTCTGCTTTTAAAAATAATTATCTGCTGATGATCTTTATATGCCTTACTGCCGGAGTGGTAGAAGAACTTCTTATGAGAGGATACATTCAGCCAAGAATTGAAAGAATATACAATAATCAATATTGTGGTATTTTCATTTCCGCCCTATTATTTGGAATTTTGCACAGCACTTATGGAACAATCGGACAGGTAGTCGTACCTTTCTTTATCGGAACCGTTTTTGCTATGTTTTATAAACAATATTCGAACATTAAAATTCTAATCATCTGTCATTTTATGTACGACTTTGTGTCTGTGATGATCATGAATTTAATTGATACTAAACATTTATCTGTACTCTAAACATTATGAAAATTATAACTTCTCCAGCGAAACTGATGAACGTTGAGAATTCAACTGACTTATTAAGATCAACCACTCCAAAATTCATCGAAGAAGCTGCATTCATCCAGTCTTATTTGAAGCACAAATCTCCGAAATATCTTTCGGAATTAATGGAAATATCACCTAAGCTGGCCGATGAGAACTGGGAAAGAAACCAGAAATGGAAGGCGAAGCCAACGGCAAAGGAATCTGCTCCTGCCCTATTTGCTTTTACAGGAGAGGTTTACAGAGGACTGGATGCAAAAACCCTGGACAAAAATGCTGTTGACTATTTACAGAAGAATTACAGGATGCTTTCCGGATTATATGGTCTGCTGAAGCCTTCCGATAAAGTAATGCTATACCGGCTGGAAATGGGACGTCATTTTGAATTCGATCAATACAAAAACCTATATGAATTCTGGAGAGAAAAGATCACGGAACAGCTGAACTCCGAGATGAAAAAGGGTGAAATTCTTCTTCATCTGGCCAGCAATGAGTACGGGAAAGTGATTGACAGGAAAAAATTAAATCATAAGGTCATCGATTTTGATTTCTATGAATTAAAAGACGGAAAACTGAAAACTATTGTTGTTTATACCAAGCATGCAAGAGGTCTTATGGTAAGGTTCTGTGCGGAAACTAACGCCAAAACCCTGGATGATGTAAAGGCATTCAACTATGGAGGCTATCTGATCGATGAGGAAAAATCTACGGACACTAAACTGGTTTTCACAAGATAAATGACAATATCAGCATTCAAAAAATATTTTAAAACTGAGCTTTCCGAACTTTATAACGATTCGGAAAGTGCTTTTTTATGCAGTGTTTTTATACAGAAAATTACAGGCTTTGACTCGTTTCAGCAAAGAAGACTTTCTCATCAAGAACTTCTTATTGATGATGAAAAAAAGCTTGTTCAGGTTATTTCTGATCTAAAAACCGGAAGACCCTATCAACAGATCCTTGGGGAAACAGAATTTTACGGAATGTTGTTTTTCGTGGATGAACATGTCCTTATTCCGCGTCCTGAAACGGAGGAGCTGCTTGAGATGGCAATTCATACCATTCAAAGTTCAGAATTAAATGTTCAGGGTTTAAAGATTCTGGATATCGGAACCGGAAGCGGTATAATTCCATTGGTTTTAAAAAAACATTTTCCCGGAGCGAAAATTACATCCATTGATTTATCGGAAAAAGCCTTGAAAACGGCTAAGCGAAATGCAGAACATCATCAGTTGGAAATCAACTTTATTCATGCAGATTATCTGAATTTTGAATTAACGGAAAGCTATGATATTATTATTTCCAATCCTCCTTATATAGGAATTGAAGAAGAAATTGAGATCGCTGATTCTGTCAAGGAATTTGAACCCAAAATGGCACTCTTCTCTCCTGTGAAGGATGCATTAATCTTCTACAGGAAAATCGCAGAAGATGCTCAACAATACCTGAAAGACAATGGTTTTTTATTTTTGGAAATCAATCAGAAACTTGGTCCTGAAACCCTTGAATTGTATACCGGATATTTTTCTGAAGCCCAACTGATCAAAGATTTATCTGGAAATGACCGCTTTATTGCTGGAAAAAAATAAAAATTGAATCATGGAAATTATCGCACACTCTGTCAATGAAATTAAAATAGCCGAAATTGTTTCCGCTGACATCATTATCCGGTCTGCTCAGGACGGATTGGATCTTCTTGGAAATATTTATTATCAGGGTTTCGATAAGCTGATTATCTATGAGAAGAATCTCACCCCTGAATTCTTCGATCTGAAAACAAAAATAGCAGGAGATATCCTGCAAAAATTCTCTAATTACCGCATGAGCCTTGCCATTGTAGGGGATTTTGAAAAGTATCAAAGCAAAAGCATCAGGGATTTCATTTTCGAAAGCAATAAAACAAAACATATTAATTTCACTGAAACACTTGAAAATGCTTTGGAAAGGCTGGGAAACTGACAATTATTAAAAAAAACATCCATCTGCTCTTTTATAAATCTAAAAACAACACGGATCTGTGGGAATATTTTAACGCAAAGGTTTACCATTGTTAGTGTTTATTAAAGAAAGCAAAGATGCAATCAACAAGTTGATCTGATGAAGCGGATGGATGAACAGGACTTATATATTCTAGTATTCTAGCTATTTATGTCTGTGTGCCAATCTTAGCTTCCTCGCTTTTCTTTTCAAAAAAGCAGATCGCATCTTCAATCGCCTTATCAACAGGTTGATACCGGATCCCCAATTCCTCTGAAGATTTCCGGTTGGAGTAATAATTATTAATTCTTAAAGCTTTCATATTAGGAGAACTCAGGCTGGTTTTTATTTTCAGTTTTCTCAGTATGTCTCCTATTATTCCGAGTATGGCAAGTCCTGAGTTTGGTATTGGGATCATAACGGGAGCCTGTCCTGTTATGGCATTTACTTTTCCAAAAAACTCTTTGTAAGTCAGGTTTTCATTGGCCAGCAGGTATTTTTCGCTATTTTTATCATTTTCAGTGGCTTTTATAATTCCTTCCGCCACGTCTTCGGCATGCACAAAGTTTTTTCCGCCTTTTGGATAGAAAACAAGCTTCTTTTTCCAGGCCCAAAAGATAATTTTCCCCGAACTCGGCTTACGGTCGTAGGCCCCGATCATAAAGGTAGGGTTTACAATAACTACGTTGGTTTCCTTTCTCTGCTGCAAAAGGTAATTCTCTGTTTCCAGTTTGCTTTTGGCATAATAGGAACGGGTAAAAGGATACAGCTGAGGAGCTTCTTCATTTCCCCAGCCAACAGAATTTCCATATCCTAATGTATTGGCCGTACTTACAAACAGGAATTTTTCTACTCCCACTGATACAGTTTGAGCAAACAGATTAACTACAGCATCATAATTCGTCTTTTTATAATCTTCATAACGCAACAGGTCCTGACTGGTTTCCGCCGCAATATGAATAACAGTACCCACATCCTGCAGATGCTCTGAAATATCCGAGAACAGGTCTCCTTCTATGAGCCTGAGATTTTCATTTTCTTCGCCCATCCAGCTGCTTTTCTTGCGCACCAGAGCAGTAACAGAATAATCATATTGTAATAATTTAATAATGGTATTAGTTCCCAGAAGCCCTGTGGCTCCGGTCACGAAAACTTTTTTCATGCTTCTATTTCTTTTTTAATGGCACTGGTCATCAGAGGCAGCTTAATCCATATAGGCAGGATCTTCATAATCAGCCAGCTTATGGGATTCACCATAATAACGGAATCTTTTTTGAAAAGTTGCCTGATGCAGTAAGCTGCCACTTTGTTTGGGTCCAGGAGGGTAAGCTTTCCTAAAACACCTTGCTTTTCAATTCTTTTGCAGACATCGATATTGGTTTTCATCGCTCCGGGATTCACAACGCTTACAAAGACATTAGTGTCCTTCAGCTCTTCATGAAGTCCTCTTGAAAATGAATGGATAAAGGTTTTGGAAGCCGGATATACCGTTTTGAAACCTATGGGTGAAAAAGCAGCCATACTTGATACATTCAGAATATAGGCTTTAGGCTGTCTTAACAGATTAGGTAACAACTGATGAGTGATCAGTGAGGTTGCTGTTACATTCACCTGTAAAATGGTATTGATATAAGACGGCGAAGCATCTACAAATTTCTTCGTGCCTCCAAGCCCCGCATTATTGATCAGGATATGAATTTCAAAAGACCGGTTCAGCCATTCTGTAAGCTTCATGACATTTTCATTCACCGAAAGGTCTACTTCATAATACTCTGCCCTGATCCGATAGGTTTCTTCAAGCCGTCGAGACAATTCTTTTAAATGTTGCCCCGGAAGGCTTACCAAAATGACATTGATATTCTTACTGGCTAGGTTTTCTGCAAATGCTTTTCCAAGTCCCTGGCTCGCTCCCGTTACTACAGCATATGATTCTTTGGTATCCATAAAACAATTTTATGATACAAAGCTATCCGGAAAAGTATCTTTGAATGTTCAGGGTTATCTGAGTGAACCTATTTTTAAATTAAAAATAAATCTATATAACATATTGAAAAACAATTAATTAATTAAAACAGAACGTTAAAACTTATAAACCTGAACCATTTTTATACTCGGAAGGAGTCTGATCTGTCAGTTTTTTAAAAGTGGTATTGAAAGAAGTTTTGGAATTGAATCCGGATTCGTAGGCGATCCCTAAAATTGACAGTTTGCTCTGAGGGTCTTTGAGAAGTTTTTTGGCATACTCAATTCTGTATTCATTCACGTACTGAAAAAAGTTCTTCTTAAATCCGGTATTAATCACATAAGACAGATGGTGTGTAGAAATAGACAACAGTTCGGAAAGCCTGATCAGGTTCAGCTCGCTGTCCAGATAGGGCTTTTGCTTATCCATGATTTCTTCCAGCTGACTTTTGATCTTCAGCAGTTCTTCATCGGGGAGCAGCTTTTTCTTTACTTCTTCTCTCTCGGGATCTTCATCAATAGAAATCAATTCATCACGCTGCTTTTCTTCCAGGGGATAAATTTCTTTCTGCTTTAAGGAATAATACCCTACAAAATAAATAACCAGCAGAAAAGCTCCGTTAATGAAAAAATTTAGGGCAGTAGAATCATAGGATAAATTATAAACTATGTAAGCAATATTAATAATGAAAATAATGACAGTAATATATTCGAGCCAGTTCAGGTTGATACCTTCTGTATTCGCAGAAAACTGCTGGATCCTTTTTTTGTGCTTCCGGATAGTGAAATATGAAAGACCGGTATAGAATAAGGCCTGTACAAGGATTAAGCCGATAAAAACAAAATTAAAAACAGTATGATCATCAAATCCACCAAAACGCTGTAACAGAATATTGATCCAAAAAACAACAGGCAGAATAAGGTATTTCAGGTCTGAAATTTTAAATTTAAATGCAGGATTGGTGTAAAATAACACACTGAAATAGAACATAATGGGCGTCAGAAACTGGATCATCTGAACGGAAATGATGGAATGTACCTCTACCGGAGCACTATTCACTAGGGTAAGAACCTCATCCAGCCAGAAACTTGACCATAAAAAAAGAAATATCCCAAACCAGAAGTTGGCCTTTCTGTTTACCCGCAACGGATTGGACAGTTTCAGTAAAGAAAGCAAGACCAATGAACCATAGATTAATACAACGATGAAACGGTTTAATTCTGATGTGTTCATTGGTCTTGATATTTTGCTTAAAGATAAATCTTTTTATCCTATTCTTTTCCTGACGAAAATTTCATAGCCCAGATAGATCAGCGGTAGTGACATGATTCCCAGATACAGAGCATTATGCATAGCAGCATCCGGAGCTACAGCCACTGCATAAACCAATCCGAAAAATGCGCCTCCAAGATGTGCCGCATGGCCGATATTATCATGCTGTCTAGGGTTCATCATCATATATACAGAATATCCGAAGTACAGCAGTCCGAAAATATAGCCTTTAACCGGAATCGGAATAAAGAAGATATAGATACCGATATCAGGCATCATAGCTATAGATGCAAATAATATCCCTGAAACACCTCCACTTGCACCTACCGCGGAATACCACGGCTGTTTTTGGTAAATATAAAGCGAGAGAAAATTTCCCAGCAATATAGACCCCAGATATACAATCGTGAAACCGAGATTTCCGAAAGTCTGAATGATAATCGGTCCAAAGAAATACAGCGTCATCATATTAAATACCAGGTGCATGATATCAGCATGCAGAAACCCAGATGAAAGCAGACGGATGTATTCTTTTCTGCCCAGAATAGCTCCTACACTGAATTTATATTTCTCAGTGATCCCCGGATTGTTGAAGGCAACAAAACTGATAATGGCCGTAATTATAATAAATAAGATGAGAATATTCATAATTTTAATTCTTAATTTTCTGGTTCACCGCCTTCAAACAGATCCCCGATGACAGTCCGGTCATCATCTACAATACCGTCTCCTGTTTCGGGTTCTTCATATACTTCCGGTTCTTCTTCTACAGGTTCAGGAATCGTGATATTGATTGATTTTACTTTAAATTTCGTGAACTGGTTTCCAATTGCCTTGATTCCTTTTACAGCAATGAACTCGTCAATAGGTATGGTTTCCGGGTCACGGTCTTTGCCTTTATCCTTAGCAAAAATGATTTCTGCTGAAGCACCGTCTGCTACAATTACGTTTTCAATGAATGATTTCGGGTGTTCAGAAGGCATAAAGGTCTGTATATTGGCTGTATTTTCCAGAAGGAATCTTTTGATAAAATACATTTCCTTTTCTCCGTCGTAGTAAATGCAGGTTACCGGCTGTTGCGGCTTCCATTTTTCCAGCACCAGATATTCATCATCGAAACGGTTTCCAAGGTCGAAAGACACCAGCTTCACCTCACCATTGGTATTGATTGTCAGAATTTTATCATCTCCTTTAAAACTACCTAAAAGAGTCCCTCTCGCATCGGCATTCAGTCTTCTTACCGTATCATCAAACCAGATTTTTCTGGGAGCCAGTGTAGAAACGCCTTCTTCCTTCAAATCCACCTTTTTCACAGAATATTTGGTCACCAGGTTTCCTTTAGAATCTCTTCCTTTGATAGCAAGTTCAGAGAAATCAATTTCCATTTTATTTTTCCTGATTCTTGGATTCGGTTTTAAAAGGACGGTTACTGTTTCCGCTTCCCCATTAGGATTAGCCGAGAAATACAGGGTTTCGGAACCTTTTTTATCAGAAGCCAGCGGATAATCTGTGTTTCTGGTCACCGCCGTTACAGAAAAACGTTTCATATAATAAGGTCCGTCTCTGCCTTCACGGTAGATCATATTATAGACTGTTCTTTTATCGTTCTTCTTCCATATGGCAACATGCAGGATATCTTTTCCGACGAATGTTTTGGCATCCACCTTTACAACCTTCATCGTTCCGTCTTTTCTGAATATGATGATATCGTCAATATCCGAGCAGTCAAACAGATACTGGTCTTTTTTCAGTGAGGTACCGATAAATCCTTCTTCAAAATTGGCATAGAACTTTTCATTGGCCACTGCTACTTTTGTGGCATCAATAGTATCAAAAATCCTAAGCTCTGTTTTTCTCTGCTTATCTTTTCCGTATTTTTTCTGAATATTTAAATAGTACTCAATGGCATAAGCAATCAGGTTGGCAAGGTGATGTTTTACCTGTTCTATTTTGCCCTCTAGAGCAGCTATATTTTCTTTAAATTTATCTAAATCGAATCTTGAAATTCTCTTAATTCTGATCTCCGTCAGTTTCAAAATATCCTCTTCTGTTACCGCTCTTAAAAGATGCTTTGTGTGAGGCTTTAATCCTTTATCAATGGTTGCAATAACATCCTCCCAGGTCTTTACCTCTTCAATATCATGATAAATCCTGTTTTCAATAAAGATTCTTTCCAGTGAAGAGAAATGCCAGCTTTCCTGAAGCTCGTGAAGT
This sequence comes from Chryseobacterium sp. 22532, assembly GCF_052044665.1. NCBI lineage: Bacteria > Pseudomonadati > Bacteroidota > Flavobacteriia > Flavobacteriales > Weeksellaceae > Chryseobacterium > Chryseobacterium sp. 22532. The sequence continues at coordinate 603,554 of NZ_JBQENJ010000002.1, read as the reverse complement.
TCAATTTCAAGCTCTTTCTTAAGCAATGAAACTGTATGTTCCGTATTCATTTTCAGGATATCAGAAACATTCATGAACATCGGTTTATCTCCTACGATCACACACGCATTCGGAGAGATGGTTACCTGGCAGTCTGTAAATGCATAGAGTGCATCTATGGTTTTATCCGGTGACACATCATTGTGAAGATGAACAAGGATCTCTACCGTATCAGAGGTATTGTCTTCAATCTTTTTGATCTTGATCTTTCCTTTTTCATTGGCCTTCAGGATAGAGTCTATCAGGTCGCCTGTATTTTTTGAGAAAGGAAGTTCCGAAATTACCAGCGTATGCTTATCGGTTTGGGTAATTCTGGCTCTGGCTCTTACCTTACCACCCCTGTGTCCGTCATTATATTCGGAAACATCAAGATAACCGGCGGTCATAAAGTCAGGAAACAGTTCAAATTTCTTTCCTTTTAAATGAGCAACAGATGCATTGATAAGCTCGTTGAAATTATGGGGAAGAATTTTTGTAGAAAGTCCTACACCAATTCCTTCTACTCCTTGTGCAAGCAATAGGGGGAATTTTACGGGAAGATCAATAGGCTCATTATTTCTGCCGTCATAGGATTTTGCCCATTCTGTAGTCTTAGGGTTAAAGACCACTTCCAGTGCGAAAGGGGTCAGCCTGGCCTCAATATATCTTGCCGCTGCTGCTGAGTCTCCGGTATAGATATTCCCCCAGTTTCCCTGAGTATCTATCAGAAGTTCTTTCTGGCCAATCTGTACCATGGCATCCGTAATGGAAGCATCTCCGTGAGGATGGTATTTCATGGTATTTCCTACGATATTGGCTACTTTATTGTAACGGCCATCCTCCAGTTCCCGCATAGAGTGCATGATCCTTCTCTGAACAGGCTTAAGCCCATCATAAACGGAAGGAATCGCTCTATCCAGAATTACATAGGAAGCATAGTCCAGAAACCAGTCTTTATAAAGTCCTGAGACTTTTTTCAAGCTCTCACCTTCGTGCGAGTTTTCTTCTGTCGTCATCTGTTTTTAATCGTTTTTCTCTTTATTAATTTGTACTACTTTATTCAGAGAGAGTTTTAAATCATTTACTTCTTTTCTACTCAAATAAGATATTTCATATTTGAGGATGGTAGAGCCATTGTTCTTGCTTGAGATGGTCACGTATAGTCTTTTAATAAAAAAAATACTGACGATCTCATATGTTATCAATTTATATTTTGGAAATTCATCATGAAGAGGTCTGTCCAAAAAAGGAATGATATTTCTGTTCTTAAAATTCAGTGCTTCTCCATCACTGTCATATTCAAATATTTGTCTGCCGTTCAGGTGAAAAATCACCATTAGTATGACTGGAACAATAAGAAGAATATAACTTTCTTTTCCTACAGCATGAAACCTGTATTCATTTAACAAAAATGCTGCAATTCCAAATATGGCCATCATTATCAGTAATGTATGTACAAAATTGTAAACCGAAGCTTTGTTGCGGTTGCTGAGTCTCATTTGTAATATTTGTGTTTATTGGTTTAATTTTTAGTTTGCTACTTCATCCAAGGTTTCTTTTTTATCAATATCCGGGTCTTCCACTACAAGATTTTCAAGAATAAACACCTGCCTGTCCGGTGTATTTTTACCCATATAAAATTCAAGCAGCTGATCTATTGTCTGGTCTTTGCCTATTACTACAGGCTCCAGACGGATATCTTTTCCGATAAAATGTTTGAACTCATCGGGTGAAATCTCTCCAAGTCCTTTAAATCGGGTAATTTCAGGGTTTTTCCCAAGTTCGTTCAAAGCTTTTATTCTTTCCATTTCAGTGTAGCAGTATCTTGTCTCTTTTTTATTTCTCACCCTGAACAATGGGGTCTGAAGAATATAAAGATGTCCATTTTTAATCAGATCAGGGAAAAACTGAAGGAAAAATGTAATCATCAGAAGACGGATATGCATACCATCCACGTCGGCATCGGTAGATATAATTACCTGATTGTATCTCAGATCTTCGAGACTTTCTTCAATATTCAGAGCAGCCTGAAGAAGGTTAAACTCTTCATTCTCGTATACTACTTTTTTAGTCAGTCCGTAGCAGTTCAAAGGTTTTCCTTTCAGAGAGAATACGGCCTGGGTCTCAACGTCTCTTGATTTGGTGATAGATCCGGATGCGGAATCTCCCTCGGTAATGAAAATCTGGGTCTCTCCTTTTCTTTCATTCTTCTGGTCGTTATAATGCTGTCTGCAGTCACGGAGCTTCTTATTGTGAAGGGATACTTTTTTGGCTCTTTCTCTTGCCAGCTTCTGGATTCCTGAAAGTTCTTTTCTTTCTCTTTCGGAAATAAGAATCTTTCTTTGGATCGCTTCGGCAATTTCAGGGTTCTTATGAAGGAAATTATCGAGTTTGCTCTTCAGAAAATCAATGATAAAAGTCCTTACGGTAGGTCCGTTGGGTCCCATATCACTGGATCCCAGCTTTGTTTTCGTCTGGGATTCGAATACAGGTTCTTCTACGTTGATAGAAATGGCTGCAATGATAGATTTTCTGATATCTGAAGCATCAAAGTTTTTATTGAAAAATTCACGGATCGTCTTTACATACGCTTCACGGAAAGCATTAAGGTGCGTTCCTCCCTGCGTGGTATTCTGTCCGTTCACGAAAGAAAAATAGGTTTCTGTCTGTGATTTGTCAGAATGCGTAATAGCCAGTTCTATATCGGTATCTTTCAGGTGAATGATGGAATACAGAATTTCGTTTTCCATCTCTTCTTCCAAAAGATCTTTAAGTCCGTTTTCAGAATAATAGGTCTCGCCGTTGAAAATAATCTTCAAACCGGGGTTCAGGTACGCATAGTTGCGCAGCATTTTTTCTATATATTCTTTCCTGTATTTGAAATGAAGGAAGATCTCACCATCAGGAATAAAGGATATTTCAGTTCCGTTTCGGTCCGAAGTATCTTTTTCTTCATGGTTTTCAGTAATCAGTCCCCTGGAAAATTCCGCCATCTTCATTTTTCCTTCACGGAAAGACCTTACGCGGAAATACTCTGAAAGGGCATTAACAGCTTTGGTACCCACCCCGTTCAATCCTACAGATTTCTTGAAGGCTTTACTATCGTATTTTCCTCCTGTATTCATTTTGGAAACGGCATCTACGACCTTCCCCAGTGGGATTCCACGGCCAAAGTCACGGATGCTGACTTTACCGTCGTCCACTTTTATTTCAATTCTTTTCCCAGATTTCATTCTGAACTCATCAATAGAGTTGTCCAGAATTTCTTTGAGCAGAATGTAAATACCGTCGTCCGCAGAGGAGCCGTCTCCTAGCTTCCCGATGTACATTCCGGGGCGCAGACGGATGTGTTCCTGCCAGTCGAGGGTTCTGATATTATCTTCGGAGTAGATTGGATTTATTTCTTGTGACATATATGATTTCAGCAAACACACAAAAGTACGAAATTGTACAAAATTATACGAATTTTTCGATTCGTTTTTTTTCAGTATTTAACCTTAAATATTGTATTATTATTAATCAAATCATATATTTACCGTATTATTCAATATCTAGTGAAAAAAATTATACTTTTTCATCTATTCTCTTTTATATTATCATCATCATCATTATTATTTGCCCAGATTCCCGGAATGGTCAATTATAATGATGGGGATGGTCTGAACAATTCGTATACCTACTCACTCAGTCAGGATAAAAACGGATTTTTATGGATAGGAAGTGATAACGGGCTATTCCGGTTTGACGGAAAGGAATTTAAGCATTTCAACAATAAGCAGGGCTTAAAAAACATCGAAGCCCTGTCATGTATCCCTTTATCCAACGGGGAAATTTTTATTGCCCCTTTTCTGAATGATTTTGCTTATTTGAAAAACGGCAGAATTATCAACTCGGATTCTAACAGCGAATTACAAAAAATGCAGTTCACCGTTAATCCCGACTATTATGTTGATGGTGAGTCTCTTTACCTGTTTTCTACCTATAATCCTGACAATATCTACGTGTATGGGAATGAAAGAGTGAGCAGGATTCCTTTGGCAATCAAGAGCAGCCTGGCAGATCCTTATTATGCTTTCGGTCTGAATATCGCTGATCAAATGCTGTATCTGTTCAATCAGGAAAAAACGGAAAACATTCAGGCTTATAATATCATCACAAAAAAGAAAACAATCTGCAATATTTCTCTTAAGAAAAACACGGTCACATTAAGGAAGGGTGACATTTTTGTTTTCAGAAACAAAAGAACGGTAGAGGTTTACCAGCTTTACAACAAAATTTACTTCAAAAAACTTAAAAGCTATACCGCAAAGGAAAATATTCACCGGCTCGTCATAGATCGTAATTACCGGCTCTGGCTGTGTCCTGAAGAAGGCGGAGCTCTTTATTTCAAACAGCCTTTATTTGATAACAGCAAACTTTCCGATCCCGTCAGAATGATGGAAAACTACATCCTCAACGATATTTTAGTAGATAAAGACAACAATACCTGGTTTTCTACTCGGAATAATGGCATCTTTTTCATTGCTGACCAGTTTTTTAAAAATTATGTCCATTTTCCGATCAAAAATAATTCATCCAATATAAAGGCCATTGCCAAAAACAGCCATGGTATTTTCCTGGGCTATAACGAAGCTAAAAGTGGCATTTACCATAATGGGCATGTAACGGATCTTGTTTTTGAAAAAAACATTAAAATAGAGCATAAATCTATATTTTCTGAGGGAAACACAGTGATATTCGGGCTTACAAGAAGCCTGTTTCAGTATGATATCCTGACGAGGAAAAAAAAAATTTTAAAGGATTATCTTTTAAAAAATATTGTGCCCTATACACCAGGATCTATTATATTATGCACATCAGACGGACTTGTTGCCTATAATTATAAAACAGGCAGTTATACTGAAATACTCAGCAAAGAAAGAATGTATACCGCTCTTCCCTATGCCAGGGATAGCTTGTTTGCCGGGAACTTTAAGGATCTTTATAAAGTGAATACTATTTCTAAAAAGAAAAAACTATTTCTGCAAGGATATTACTTTACAGATCTTAAAAAGTTCGGTGACAATCTATATATCGGAGCTACCAACGTTAACGGGATCATTATTTTTGATCATTCTAAAGTCCTCAGAAAGATTACGGAAAAAATTGGATTGATTACAGGCCAGATCAAAAAAATTGAAGTAGAAAACAACCATGTATTTTGGGCAAGTACTAATTATGGACTCAGCAGGATTGAGCTTAAAGGAACTGATATCAGTATCAATAACTTCACACAGACAGACGGCCTGCCATCAAATTCAGTATCCGGATGTATTATTTCCGGTGATACCATCTATGTGGGAACTTCAAAAGGGCTGGGAATTCTTTCTGTTAAAAATCTAATGAGCCAGAAGAAATTTATCAACAAAAAAGTAATCATCAATTCAGTTATCATTGGCGGCAGGGAAATTTTTGATATCAGACAGCCGTTAACGGGCCAGACTCCTGACAATGACGTTACCTTCAATGTAAGTTTTCCGGATTTTATTTCCCAGGGAAAGATAAGTTACCGGTACAAAATCGAGGGACTCAGTAATGGCTGGCAAACGGGCACTTCCCAGAAGATCATTTTTTCTTCTCTTCCTCCGGGTAATTATACATTTAAGATCTTGGGGATCGGATACAATGGAAAACAGTCTTATGCCTCAACGAATCTGCAATTTGAGATTCTTCCGCAATTCTGGCAGACCTGGTGGTTCAAGCTGATGATCATCAGTCTGGGTGTTGCTGGCCTGTTTATCCTTATCACCTTTTATTTTCAGAAGAAAAGAAATAAAAAACTGGAAACGTTATACTATGAAAAAAAAATTGCTGAACTGGAACTGCAAGCGATAAAGGCTCAAATTAATCCTCATTTCATTTATAACTGCCTCAATTCTATCCAATATCTTCTGTATAAAGAAGATTATAAAGAAACAGAAAATTATCTTGAGATATTTGCTCAAATGATTCGAAAGACCCTGCATTATTCAGAAAAAACCTTCATGTCTATCAAAGATGAAGCAGATTATCTTTCATTATATCTGAATATGGAAAAACTCAGGTTAAAAGATCTGTTCGACTATAAAATTACTTTATCTGAAAACATCAACGAAAGCTGGGTGCTTCCTTCCTTGCTGATTCAGCCTTTTGTGGAAAACGCCATAAAACATGGAATTGCAGGTTTAAAGGACAGAAAAGGAAATATACGGGTGTCTTTTGAACATACCGGAACATCAATCTGTGTCACCATAGAAGATAACGGCACGGGCATTAACAGCAAAAGGAAAACCAGCCCTGATTCTTTCGGGGTAAGATTATCCCAAAAAAGGATTGAAACATTCAGACAACTTTTTGAGACTCATATTATACTGGAAATTTATGATCTCTCCGAAAAAGAGCAAAGACCGGGAACGCAGATTAAACTTTATATAAAACCTTATGAAAACCAAAATACAGGCATGCATCATTGATGATGAACAGGACGGAAGAGATTATATCGCTCTTCTACTGAAGAATGAATTTCTTGAGATCCAGACGGTATTTCAGGCATCAAGCGTAGAGGAAGCTTATATTTATCTTACTAAAAATTCCCCGGATATTCTTTTTCTGGATGTGCAGCTGAAAGACGGTACTGCTTTTGACCTGCTTTCAAAGTTCAGAGAAATAGACTCCCGGATCATTTTCATTACCGCATTTGAAAATTTTGCCATTCAGGCTATTAAAAACGGTGCGGCAGATTATTTACTTAAACCCATTAAAAAAATAGACTTTATCATTGCTGTCAATAAAGTGCTGGAAACCATTAAAAAAAGTAAAAGCCAGCCGGGTATTTCTTCCAGCGAGAACAAGATCAGTCTTCCTACCCTTCAGGGCTTCAAATTGACCAATATCAGCGATATTATCCGTTGTGAGGCAGATTCCAGCTATACCACCTTTTATCTTACGGATAAAACGAAGATCATTGTTTCCAAAACACTGCATGAATTTGAGGAACATCTTACAAAATATAATTTTTTCAGGATCCATCATAAACATCTGATTAATCTTTTTCACCTTAAAGAATATATTAAAGGGAAAGGCGGGCAGGTAGTGATGGCGGACCATTCTGTCCTGGATGTTTCTGTGCGTAAAAAGAATGATTTCTTAAACAAGATTGAGAATTTAGATTAAAAACTGCAGCCGGAATATATTTCCGTTTTGTTATCTGCCTTCCAGTTTTGCTATCATTTTTTTCAGCATTACCGGAACAATCAATTGGTGGAAAGGACGCACGGGAATGAAATACAGCATTCCCATCCGGTTGTGATATTTCACGGTAGTTGAAATTGTTAAAACACTATTTTCAGTGCTGTGTTGTACATTATCATAAAGAATTGAAACCCTGAAATCAAGGTGCTTATCATTCTCACCTATGATAATTTCGTGATCCGTCTTATCGAATATTTTGAAAATTCCTATCTGATCTCCCACTTCAAGTTTAAAATCATCAGGTGATAACGATTTACTCTTATCTGTTCCGGTTTTCAGTCCGAACATTTTAACGATGCTGTTTCTGAAAGCAAACATGTTCTTCCCCCACTGAGGTGTACTGGTGAAAAAAGCCCTGCCTATTTCGTTCGTACTGATATTTCGTTTAGTATTCAATTCTCCTTTAAAACTGTCTGCATAATCAAAAAAATTTTCTTCTTTGGATAAAACAGATCCTTCCGGTATTGCAGTTTTTATAATTTTCATGGTATTAGAGTGGTTTTGGGTTCTGTTCTAACAAATGTAACTGGCTTGCTGCAGAAAAGACCTGAGCAATCTCAGCTTTCCTTTTTTTAATTACAATTAATAGCAGCAAGGCTTCACTTATTAGAAAAATGTATTCACTTATTAATTCACATTAAAGAGATTTTAAAAACTATTCTAATTTTAACCTATATCCAAAATAACTATTAATCATTAAAGTTTTTGTTGGTTTTTGATGTATAAAATCAATATAATATTATGGTAAGAATGTATTTTTTAACTATTTATCTTCTTTTAGGATGCCTTATGGTGAATGCCCAGGCACCATGTTCAGATTTTAATGACCCCAATAACCCTCCCGGACTTTGGACTCCTGCTCCTTATCCCAACGGAAATGTAGGTGTTTCTGCCGGTACCCCGAATACGCTGGATGGTTCCCAGTATATTATTCTTGATGATAAATCAGGCGGATCATGGTATATCAACCCTTCCGATTTTAAAAATCTAGGGCAAAGATTTTTAGGCCAGTGTCTTTATTTTGATTTCTATCTTGAAAAAGATGGCGGCTATGGTGCTCCTATTCATCCTACCATCTACATCATGTCCGGCAATCAGTATATCACTTTTGTAGCCAATGTCACCGTAACTCCGGGAAGCGGATGGGTTCGTGTGCGTGCACCGATCGCTAATGGTACAGGAACTACCCTTCCAAGCAATTCGGATGGAACATGGACGCTGGGCTCAGCAGTAACGACTGCTGATTTTAATAACATTATGAACAATTCTACGGCTGTTATGATATCTCCGGATTATACCTCAAACCCAAGCGAAAGAGTATGGTACGATAATATCTGTGTGAAATCATGTGACGGATGTACTGCGGATTTTAAACTTGACACTTCATTCAGCACTGTAACCAATACGGCTACCGCTAACTTAACCCTTACGAATCCTGTTCTGGTTTCTACGCCTAACAATCCGGGAAGTACTTATACCGTGGCATGGGGTGACGGAACTTCTTCACCTTACATTATATCTACTCTAAGCCATACGTATACTACTCCCGGAACGTATACGATCTGCGTTACTGAAAAGAAAGATAAAATGATCATATGTACAAGATGTTTTACATTCTGCTACTCAAAAAGAGACACTGTACCAACAAAAGAAGGCGGAGCAATTGCATTGAAATCTCCACTTTCCGATCTTGAGAGCATTGCTAAAACAGAACTTCAGGCAGAGGAACAAAAAGGAATTATCATGGTTCCTAATCCCGCTAAAAGCCATGTGGACCTGCAGACCAACCTTCCTAAAAGAGAACTGGTATCGGTAAGACTGATGGATTTTTCAGGGAAAGTATTGCTTGAAAAATCTGAAATCCTCAACAGCGGTCCCCAGACCCTTACCCTGAATACGGAGAAGCTGGTACAGGGTGCTTACATCGTTGAAGTGAAATCTGAACATATCACAAGTTCACAGAAACTGCTGATTTCAAAATAAAGTCTTATAAAATAATATAACTTCAAAGACTGTCCCATGTAAGGACAGTCTTTTTTATGGAATTTCTGCTTCTGATTACAAAAAATGAATTAAATTCGAAGTAAGTAAAAAATCCTTTAATGATACAACTTCCATTATCCAAGCTTTCCAATGTAGGAACTACCATTTTCAGCCAAATGACACAGCTCGCAAACGAAAACGAGGCAATCAACCTTTCACAGGGGTTTCCGGATTTTATGCCGGATCCTGAGCTGCTGGATCATGTAGATTATTTCATTAAAAAAGGGTTTAACCAATATGCTCCAATGGGTGGAATGATTACTTTAAAGGAAGAAATTGCCAAGAAAATTGAAAACAGCCATCAGGCTATATACCATCCAGACTCAGAGATTACAGTAACTGCGGGGGGAACTCAGGCTATTTTCACTGCAGTAGCCACTTTTGTTAAAAAAGATGATGAAGTGATCATTTTTGAACCGGCCTACGATTGCTATGAACCTACTGTAGAACTGTTCGGCGGAGTTGTAAAACGATTTGAAATGAAAGCCCCGGATTATGCAATCGACTGGACAGCAGTACGAAACCTGGTCAGCGATAAAACCAAAATGATCATCCTGAACAATCCCAATAATCCGTCGGGGAAGATTTTAACAGCGCAGGATATTCAGGAACTGATTGCCATTGTAAAAGGAACTTCCATCCTTATTTTAAGTGATGAAGTCTATGAAAATATTGTTTTTGACGGAAAACAGCATCTGAGCCTCGCCAAATATCCGGAACTAAAGGAAAGAACTCTTCTGGTAGCTTCATTTGGAAAGCTGTTTCATGTTACGGGCTGGAAAATCGGTTATTGTGCTGCTCCAAAAGCGCTGACAGATGAATTCAGAAAAATCCACCAGTTCAATGTCTTCTCTGTTAACACTCCTATTCAGTTGGCGCTGGCAGCTTACATGAAAAATGAAGGTCATTACAATAATTTGGGGCAGTTCTTTCAGGAAAAAAGAGACTTTTTAAGAAAAGGACTGGCCGGAACTTCTTTTGAATTGCTGGATTGTGAAGGAACTTATTTCCAGGCATTGAAGTATGATAAAATATCGGATAAAAATGATTTTGATTTCGCGAGCGAGCTTACTATCACTCATAAAGTGGCAAGTGTTCCTTTTTCGTCATTCTATAAAAATAAAAGGAATGACCATGTGATCCGGTTATGTTTCGCAAAAAAGCAGGAAACATTAGAAAAAGCCATAGAAAATCTTTCCAGGCTTTAAATCTTTATATAAGCGGAGAAAGTAACCTAGCCAGATGTTCAAAGAATACTTTGGTTTTTGGTCTTTTCCTCCATGATTCGAGAGAAATTTCCTCACAGTCATTCATGTCTTCATGAAAGAGGTTCTGAAGCTTATCATTGATTTCTTCATTAAATACCAATGCATTGACCTCAAAATTCAGTTCCTGGCTTCTTACATCCATATTGGCTGTCCCCACGGAAGAAAAGTTATCATCAACGATCATTGTTTTAGCGTGGATAAAGCCTTTTTTGTAAAAGAAAATCCTCACATTATTTTCCAGAAGCTCTTCGTAATAAGAATATGCCGCAGCATTCACAACCATGGAATCCCCGGATTTAGGAACCATGAGCCTTACATCAACTCCGGAAAGAGCTGCCTGTTTGATGGCATTTAATACAGTTTCTACCGGAATAAAGTATGGAGTAACAATATATATTCTTTTTCTGGCAGAAAGTACCGCAGAAGCTGTACTGAGCATGATGGAAGGCTTGGTATCCGGACCGCTGGCCGCCGTCTGAATAAGCGAATTTCCTTCTTCTTTGTTCTTATAATCAAAATAAAGCTTAGAGATTTCAGGTATCTTTTCTGTTGCAAAGATCCAGTTGCTGAGGAATAAAAACTGAAAGTAGAAAGCAGCCTCTCCTTTTATATAAAGGTGAACATCTCTCCAGTATTGTATGGGATTAGGATTAATATATTTATCGGAAACATTGATTCCGCCTGTAAAGACTTCTGCGCCATCTACAATAATGATCTTTCTGTGGTCCCTGTAATTGACCCTGTTGGCCAGCAGCCTGAATGTAATTTTATTAACAGGAGATAGCTGAACGCCTCCTTCCTTTAGTCTTTTCAAAAGCTTACGCCCTATTTTCCCGCTCCCCATATCATCATAGAGGAAACGGACGATAACACCCTCTTCTGCCTTTTTGATCAGCAGATCAGCAAGCCTGTTCCCTATTCCGTCATTATCATAGATATAATATTCCAGATGAATATGATGGACCGCTTTTTCAATGACCTTAAAAACTTTTTCAAATTTACCTTCCCCATTAATCAGTATTTCCGCATGGTTTCCTGGTGAAAGCGGAGAATAGGAAGCATTATAAAGATAATTGACTGTTGTTAAAAACTGTCCTATTTCTTCGGTATGATTTTTTAATGTTTTATAATGTGTTTTCCGGATATAAGCACTTACACCCTGATAGATCTGTTCGTTCCGTGCTATTTTAAAACTATAGAACTTATTTTTCCGGTAGTTAACTCCAAATACAAAGTAGATAATAATTCCTATAACCGGAAGAAAGATGATCAGCATAAGATAAGCCAGGGTTTTGCCTGTATTCTTAGTATCCATAATAATTTTACCGGCCAGAAAAATAATCCCAACAAGATAAAGAACTTCAAGTCCTACAAGAATATATGGAAATTGATCAAAAAACTCTTTTATCATACCTTGAACTTTGCAGATACTAAAGGTAGGTAAAAAGGCAAATAGATAAAAGATAAAAGAACGGGATCGGTAATCTGTGTATCCTGTTTAAAAAAAAATAAACCAGCTCATTTTCAGATCTGGTTTTATTTTTAATTTTAAAGAATGCCTTGCAATGATATTTTATAAAAACATTCCGCCGGAAGCTTCTATTCTCTGTCCGTTGATCCAGCCCGCATCTTCGGTGCACAAGAATGCCACTACCCCTCCGATGTCATCCGGAAGTCCGGCTCTTCCCAATGCAGTACTATTAGAAATCATTGAATTTACCTGCTGATCGTCTCTTGTTCTTCCGCCTCCAAAATCTGTTTCAATAGCTCCCGGCGCTATAACGTTCGCTTTGATTTTACGGGATCCCAGTTCTTTTGCCATATATTTTGTCAGCATTTCTACACCAGCCTTCATAGAACCGTAAACAGAAGACCCCGGCAAAGCAAATCTTGCCAGTCCTGATGAAATATTAATAATTCCGCCCCCGTCATTAACAAAAGGAAGCATTTTCTGAGTCAGAAAGAAAACTCCTTTAAAATGAACATTTACGATGTCGTCAAGCTGTTCTTCCGTAGTTTCCGTGATGGGAGCGTATAAAGCTGTTCCCGCATTATTGATCAGAAAATCGATATTTGGGCTGCCTGTTTCAGTTTTCAGATGATCTGTAATGTTTTTCACAAATGCATCAAAGCTTTTTACATCTCTGGTATCCAGCTGATAAGCCACAGCATTTTGTCCCAATGCTTTTATTTCTTTAACCACAGCTTCAGCTTCCTCACTGCTATTTTTATAAGTAATAATAACATCTAAGCCTTTTTGGGCAATCTTAAGAGCGGCATTTTTTCCAAGGCCACGGCTTCCGCCCGTGATTAATGCGATTTCTGTTTTTGTATTCATTGTTTTATATTATTTAATGATACAAAGTTGGAAAATTCTGCGGAAGAAACGTTTGCCTGAATCAATCTGAAATTTGCAAAATTCAAATCATGTTCGAAACTGCATTGGGGTAAATGAAGTCTTTCTTTTGAAAAAGTTGGAAAAATGAGCTATTTCCTCAAAACCCAGCGCATAAGAAATCTCAGAAACATTCCATTTGGTTTGTCTTAAAAGAATTTTAGCTTCCTGAATCATACGGTCGGCAATAAATTCGGTAGTTGTTTTTCCAGTGCTTTCTTTTAATTTTTTATTTAAGTAATTCACATGAACCGCTAGTCTGTCAGCATAGTCTTTTGCTGTTTTTAGCTGTAATCTCTGGTCTGAAGATTCTATCGGGAACTGTCTTTCCAGAAGTTCTATAAATAACGAAACTACACGTAATGAGGCATCATTTGAGGCAGAAAGCTTTGCAGCGGGCTGCAGCTTTTGTCCGTAATGAATGAGCTCCAGTACATAATTCCTGATCAGGTCATATTTGAAAATATAATCGGAAACTATTTCCTGTTTTATTTTTGTGAACAGAGTTTCTATTTCGTCTGCCAGATCATCATCAATCTCGAACAACGGAATATTCCCCGGCTGAAAAATCGGCAGGTCTTCCAATGAAAACCGGGATTGCGCTTTGATGAAGAAATCTTCTGTAAATACGCAGAAGCTTCCCGACTGGTCGGGATCTTCCGGAATCCAGTGATACGGAACTTTAGGGGTGGCAAATAATAAAGCATTCTTTTTGATAGCTATGATTTTGTCTGCATATTCTGCCCTATTCTGTCCCCTGATCAGGCTTATTTTGTAATATTTTCTTCTGTTGTAAGGCATTTCCGAAGTAGTTCGCGCTCTTTCGATAGTCTGCCTGATATCGAATACATTGAAATGTCCTATATCTTTATGAAGTCCTTTCGGAAAAATACTTTCAAGATCTTTTCCCAGTTTGGCGGCCATTTCTTTATAGAAATCTTCAAGGGATGAATGAGTGATTTTTTCCATAACTGACTTTTTGTAAAATTCAAATATACAAAGTTAGCATGATTTGAAAAATGAAAAAAAAAATTCACTTTTTTCTTCATGAAGTGATATACATATACATATTTTTCTTACCTTAGTTTTCAAACTAACTCACTAAAAATCAAAACAATGAAAAATCAAGATTTACAGAAAGGAAAAAAACTGAACAAAAAGCATTTAAGAAGCATTACCGGCGGATTAATGGACTGCATTGATCCCATGACCGGAGCCTGCAGTAAAATATCAATAGGCTGTGCACAGCTGCAATGCAGACCCGGAATAGAGCCTTAGTAAGAATTAAAGCCGTTCAGTATTGAACGGCTTTTTTTAATCTTATTCAATTTATTAAGAAAAAACGCTTCAGAGATGATCCCCGAAGCGTTTTCTATTATAACTAACTTTAATATATTCTTATACGTTGAATCTAAAGTGCATGATGTCGCCATCCTGAACGATATATTCTTTACCTTCAACAGAAAGTTTTCCGGCTTCTTTAATTTTCACCTCTGAACCATAAGTGATATAATCATTATACTTGATTACTTCTGCACGGATGAAACCTTTTTCGAAGTCTGTGTGGATCACTCCGGCAGCCTGTGGAGCTGTCCATCCCTGTCCTATTGTCCATGCTCTTACTTCTTTTACACCCGCTGTAAAATAGGTCTGAAGTTTTAATAAATCGTAAGCTTTTCTGATCAGACGGTTTACTCCAGGCTCTTCAAGTCCTAATTCTTCAAGGAAGATCTCTCTTTCTTCAAATGTCTCCAGTTCATTGATATCTGCTTCAATCTGTGCTGCTAAAACAACGGTCTCTGCACCCTCGTTTTTAGCCATCGCATCAATCTTTTCTATCCATTCGTTACCGTTTTTGATAGAATTTTCGTCTACGTTGCACACATATAACACAGGCTTTTTAGTTAAAAGCTGGATATCGTCAATGATTGGTTGAGTCAAATCATTGACCGGAAACTCTCTTGCATTTTTCCCGTCCTCGATGAATTTTTCCAGGTTTTGAAGTGTTTCATAAACAAGGATATCATCTTTTTTTCCGGATTTGATAAACTTTTTAGCTTTTTCAACAGCTTTTCCAACTGTTTCAAGGTCTTTAAGCTGTAATTCGATGTCGATAATTTCTTTATCTCTCATTGGGTCTACAGAACCTTCAACGTGGATAATATTACCATTATCAAAGCATCTTAAAACATGGATAATGGCTTCACACTCGCGGATGTTGGCAAGAAACTGGTTTCCCAGCCCTTCTCCTTTGCTCGCTCCTTTTACAAGACCTGCAATGTCAACAATTTCAACTACAGCCGGCAATACTCTTTCTGGATTAACTATTTTTTCAAGTTCAAAAAGCCTCTGATCCGGTACAGATACCGTACCAAGGTTCGGTTCTATCGTACAGAAAGGATAGTTCGCAGATTGAGCTTTAGCGTTGCTTAAGCAGTTAAAGAGAGTTGATTTGCCTACATTCGGAAGGCCTACAATTCCACATTTCATATTGTAAAATTCAAAGTTTAATATTCAATAAGTTCAGGTTGGAAGTCTGATGTTTAAATTCATATTCCGACCACCCAACTTTCAGCCTGCAAAGATAGTGATTTTAAAGGGAGTTTCATAATAAAAAAATCTGCCAGAATTTAGGCAGATTTTTAATAATTTTTGTCAATTAATTGTTTTTTATGGATTGTTTCCCGTGGCTTCCTGAGCCAGAGGGACATCATTCGGTGTCTCCTGCAATGTTTTATCTAAAGTAAATAAAGACTCATCGGTAGCGCGGTCACCGCCTGCAATTTTCAATTTATCTATCAGGTTGGCGGCCAGTGTTTCTTCTTCTATCTGTTCCTGTACAAACCATTGCATAAAATTCCATGTAGCCCAGTCTTTTTCTTCCAATGCGAGATCTACAATTCTGTAAATTGCTGTAGTATTGTCTACTTCATGTTTAAAGACTCCGTCAAAACAGGCTGTTAAAGATTCCGGATCGGCAGGCGGAGCCGGAATAGCGTCTACTTTTGGTTTCCCGCCTCTGTTCAGCACATATTCCATAAACTTGATAGAATGATTTCTTTCTTCCTGCGCATGTCTGTAAAGGAAATTGGCAATTCCCTGATATCCTTTATCATCTGCCCAGATCCCGTAAGACAGAAAAACGTGTGATGCATGAATTTCTTTGTTCATCTGATCACTCAATGCCTTTTCAATGGTCGGGGAAAGTCTGTTGGTATTCATAATAATATATTTTTGGTAATTATTAGCTAATAATGCAAAAATGGTTCCGATAGAGTTCTATTTTATGACTATTAATTTAAATCCTGTTTACAATCAACTGAATAGCATTAATTTAAATAAATAATTTATAGTTATTCTAAAATAAAAAAAACCAGTCCTTTTTTTGAACTGGTTATTGTTTTGGTCAAAGTTAAGACACAACACTTTTATTTCTGTACTGCTGATTTTTTACAATTACAGCCCCATATTTTTTCATTCCTTCAAATTGCTGCTCTTCAAAGAAGTTATTTTATCTTTTTAGCCATATAATCACTTTCATTTCCAAGCCTGTCTACCGCTTTTATGGCCACTGCATTCAGCTTTCTGCCGCCTTTGGATTTTGGTATATCCCTCGAAAGAGTGTCCAATGTAAGGATTTCCGTTTCCCAGACTCCGTTGTATTGGGTGAAAAGAATCCATTGGAAAACGTTTCCGATATTTTTTGTACTCCAGCTGGCCTGTACAAAACTGCCGTTATCTGCTGTAAATAAAGTTGGGGTCTGTAATGGGACTGCTTTTATCCAAGGTGTTTTCGGAACTAAAGCTTTTTCGCTGTACGGTCCGTTTTTCAGAGTTGGCAACATGTTTACATTTCTCGTTAATCCTGCGATACTCCAATGAATTTCTCCGGCATCATTCTTTAAAACCTGTCTGGAAATTTCAATCTGATTTTTAATTTCTGTTGGTCGGTCGGATACTTTGATCTCAACAGTATTAAGACCCGGCCAAAGATGGCGGTTCATTGTATTCTCGGATTTCCACCAGTCTAATAATGCTTCAAAGCCCTGACCTTTAGCATCAATCGGCCAGTACAGCTGCGGAGAGAAATAATCTACCCAGCCCTTATTCAGCCATAATTTGGCATCAGCATATAGTTCATCATATTGAGAAGAACCAACAATTCCTGCAGGATATCCGGGTTTCCAGATTCCAAACGGACTGATCCCGAATCTTACATAATCTTTCTCTGCATGAATCTCTTTGTAAATTCTTTCTACAAATTTATTGACATTATCCCTTCTCCAATCTGCTCTGGATAAGGTTCCCCCGTTTCTCTGGTACTCATTCCACGATGCGTTATCTGGAAAGTCTGCTCCCCTGTTATAGGTGGCATAAGGATAGAAATAATCATCAAAATGGATGGCATCAATGTCATATCTTTTCACAATATCTTTTACAACATTGGAAACATGTCCCTGTGTTTTGGGATTGGCAGGATCGAACCAATACATTCCGTTCTTTAGTCTTACCACAATATCAGAAAGCTTATTCACCATAGAAAGGCTGTTTACAGCACCTCCGTTCGAATGGTGGGCACGGTAAGGATTTAACCAGACATGCAGTTCCAAGCCTCTTTTATGTGCCTCCTCAATCCAGAACTGAAGGGGATCATAATTGGGATAAGGAGCCACTCCTGTCTCTCCGGTCAGAAAGTATGACCATGGCTCTATACTACTTGTATACAACGCATCTGCAGAAGGTCTGATCTGGAAGATTGCTGCATTGAAATTGTTATCTTTCAGCATATCGAGCATGCTTATGGCTTCTGCTTTCTGCTGATCAACCGTTAAATTATTCCTTGAGGGCCAGTTGATATTGGCTACACTTGCGATCCAGGCTCCGCGGAATTCTCTTTTAACCTCCGGGAGAACGGTTCTGAAGTTCTCATCAGACGGAGGCACTGCTGTTACAGGTTTTACTACCGCAACCGGATTTTTAGGCTTTATGGTATTGTTGTTAGGCTTTGCTGTATTTTTTGTTGGTGCTTCTTTTATTGTATTGTTCTGGACGGAGCAACTGGTATATGACGCAAAAACTCCGGCTAAAACAGTAAGCTTTATGATATTCATTCTCATCGTTTGCAAACTACTTTAAATTTATTTCTTCTAAGAGATTATTATGCCAAAATAAACATTTTAAGACATAGTGTAATAAAAAAGCCCCGAAAAATTCGAGGCTTTTCTAGTTTATATAAGAATTTCTTATGCTTTCGCTGATCTGTCCATTCTTTTTCTTTCTTCTTCGGAAAGGATTTTCTTTCTCATTCTGATGAAGTTTGGAGTTACCTCAATCGCTTCATCACCCTGGATGTATTCCATACATTCTTCCAGTGAAAATAAGATTTTCGGTGCAACACCAGTATCTTTATCTTTTCCAGAAGCTCTCATATTGTTCAGCTGTTTTGCTTCTACAATGTTTACTACCAAATCTCCAGGCTTGTTTTGTTCACCGATGATCATACCTGCATAGATTTCCTCACCCGGATCCACGAAGAACTTACCTCTGTCCTGTAATTTAGCGATAGAATATTCTGTAGCAGGACCTTGGGTTTTGCTGATCAGTACTCCATTGTTTCTTCCAGGAATAGCACCTTTGAAAGGCTTATATTCTGTGAAACGGTGCGCCATAATAGCTTCACCAGCAGTAGCAGTCAACATCTGAGAACGCAATCCGATCAAACCTCTTGAAGGAATTTCGAATTCCATATGCTGCATTTCTCCTTTAGTTTCCATAATGTGAAGGTCACCTTTTCTCTGAGTAGCCAAGTCGATTACTCTTGAAGCAAATTCTTCCGGAACATCAACTACCAAAGATTCGTAAGGCTCACATTTTTCTCCATCGATTTCTCTAAGGATAACCTGTGGCTGACCAATCGTCATTTCGTAACCTTCTCTTCTCATTGTTTCAATTAAAACTGACAAGTGAAGAATACCTCTACCAAATACCAAGAAAGTGTTTGCATCATCAGTTTGTTCAACTCTTAATGCTAAGTTTTTCTCTAATTCTTTTGTTAATCTTTCTTTCAGGTGGTTAGAAGTTACATATTTACCATCTTTACCAAAGAAAGGTGAATTGTTGATAGAGAACGTCATGTTCAATGTAGGCTCATCAATTGCAGTTCTTGGCAATGGTTCCGGATTTTCAAGATCTACGAATGAATCACCGATCTGGAAAGCATCAAAACCTACAACAGCACAAATATCTCCTGCTTTTACTTCTGAAACTTTTTTCTTTCCTAATCCTTCAAAAACATAAAGTTCTTTTACTTTTCCTTTTAAAACTTTACCGTCTGCCTGAGCAAGTCCGATCCACTGAGATTCTTTGATCTCACCTCTGATCACTTTCCCGATTGCAATTCTTCCTAAGAAAGAAGAAAAGTCAAGAGAAACGATCTGCATCTGTAAGTTTCCTTCCTCTACTTTAGGTTCAGGAACATATTGCAGGATACCATCCAATAATGGGAAAATATCTTCTGTCTGCTCTAATGAAGTGTTGAACCAACCTTGCTTGGAAGAACCGTAGAATGTTGGGAAGTCAAGCTGCTCTTCAGTAGCCTCAAGGTTGAAGAATAAATCAAATACCTGGTCATGAACTTCTTCAGGACGACAGTTTGGCTTATCTACTTTATTGATAACAACTAATGGTCTAAGTCCTAATTCCAATGCTTTCTGAAGTACGAATCTTGTTTGAGGCATCGGCCCTTCAAAGGCATCCACCAACAAAATAACTCCATCCGCCATTTTTAAAACTCTCTCTACTTCCCCACCGAAATCGGCGTGACCGGGAGTATCGATTACGTTAATTTTAACGTCTTTATAAGTAACAGAAATATTTTTAGATAGAATGGTAATACCTCTTTCTCTTTCAAGGTCGTTATTATCCATTATTAATTCTCCACTTTCCTGATTTTCTCTGAAAATGTTTGTAGCATGAATAATCTTGTCAACCAAAGTCGTCTTCCCGTGGTCAACGTGTGCGATAATCGCAATATTTCTAATGTTTTGCATGAATGATTTTTACGGGTGCAAAAATAGTGTTTTTTAATGAATAATGAGCAAGAATATAGATTAATTAACAAATTCATAATGAGAAATCTATGCAAAATCTTTTAAAAAATCGGGTAAAATAATATACGTCAGGTTCTGTCGCAGGCTGCATTTATCTTTGCTTCAGTAGATTTCCTGCAGGAAACACAATTTATTAACATCAAAAAACAAAGCTTATGATTTTTACCAATGAATTTTTCTCATCTACCAGTACTATTGCTGATACAGCAAAAATAGAATTGGTTGATGAATTTACTTATGAAACCCATATCTATGAACAAATTGCTCCAGTTAGTAATCCAGATGGAATTGTACGCAGGAACAGAAACGGTGTATATTATTTAAATAAAACGGTTTCTGAAAGCAGCGAGCCTTTAGATGTAGGTATTTTTGGAGCCAAAGGTAACGGAAGTACAGATGACACTGAAAGTATCAATAAAGCAGTACTATATCTATCCAAAATTGGCAGAGGCTCACTAAAGTTTAGCAGCAATAAAAACTACTTGATAAACGGAACAATCTACATTACCTCTAATATCAATTTTTATTGTAATGGAGCTACTTTTGTAGGTAATTCAAACGGCAGCAATACAATTATTGAAACAGCATATCTCACAACAGAAAATAATGTTACGTTTTTAAAATCAAATCTTCTTGAAGATTATCAGTCACATGTTATAGTTTCATCTCAAATTAGAGATGCAAATTTTGTACGATGCGGAACGGGTATCCATTTTGTAAACTTCTGTACCGGATGTAGCTTAGAAAATATTACTTTCTCTGATTGTGTTTGCTCTATAAAATTTGACCATTGTTTTTATACTACTCTAAAAAATATTATTTCTACTCCTGTATTTAGAGAATCAACAACTCCCCATGAATACAGTTATCAATTTTTAGGACAGAATAATGCTCTACTCTTGGAACGTATGACAGCTACAAGAGAACTCGGTTTCTTATTTGAAGGAGGTACTACAGCAACAAGTATTATTTCATCTACTACAGAAGGAGGCCAAACCGGCTTTAAATTCAAAGATGAATGTCTTGGAGTAGTTATTAAAGGGCCATATGCTGAAGGAATATTTAACGCTATTGATCTATCAGAAGTACCCGTGGGTACATTTGAAATAACTGGAGGTTACTTTACATATGTAGACAAACCTTTAATCGGTCCAGGAAATCTGGCAGGGCCTAATGAGTCCGCAAATTATGGACAAGTTACTGGTGAATGGAATAATAACACTGTAATTCCTGACAGACAGTTACCTATTTACGATAATCATAATAATGTTATAGGGTATAACAATTATCGCGGACTAATGGATATTTCACAACCCAGAAACTATATTAATTACTCACTTCCTATAATAGAGGGAGATGGAAGTCTTCCTTCAAACTGGATAGTGGGAGATCACAATATCATATCTTCTTACGGACAGATTAAAGCTACTGATATCAAAGCTATTGGTAATGTAAAAAGACAGTTCGGAGTAATTCCGGTAACGAGGAGTGGTGATGTTGGTGACGGAAAAGCCGGTTTTATTCCCGACTGTACTCATGAGTTAATTGGAAGTAACCCTTCTGATTTCGGAATAAAAATCAAAACTAAAATTAAATTCCAGGAATATATGATGTTCGCCAAGTACAACATTTATGTGGCGACCTACTCTTTGGGAAGATGGTTTTATGGTGATATCTTTGGTAAAAACCTGTCAGCAAAAGACGTTGGGAATTCGCAGGTAACCTCTATTGAAAACGAAAATGGATTCCTAGTGATTAAAATAACAGGATTTAACGAACCCAATCTTAATTATATTATTCAGGGTAACGTACAACTTATTGTTTAATACAAAGCACCTCAATCGAGGTGTTTTGTAATTTATCACCTCAGGCTCTACTGTTCATATTTTACATCAGATAAGATTTTGGATCTGACCAGTATTCCAAAGCCAGTAAATAAGCCCGGCCTGAACCAAAACCACAAGTGCAAATTTCAATAAAAAAGACTTTTTCGAAATTTTATGTCTGAAAATAAGCATCCCTAAAACCGACCCTAAAGTTCCTCCTACAAAAGTCACTCCCAACAGGGTGCTCTCCGGAATTCTTCTTTTATGTTTTATTGAAAGCCTTTTGTCCCAGCCGAAAATAATGAAAGTAAAAAGATTTATTACCAACAGAATGTATATCATAATCATAGGGCAAAAGTAGTGAATTAAGCGGTGGCTTCCAGTAACATCATTCATCATAAAAAAAGCTGCCTTCCTAAGAAAGCAGCCCTGAGTATCTGTATCTAACAAATTATTTTTTAGCTTTTACATCAACAGCGATTTCGATGTCTTTGCTGATCATCCATTCTGCCGGATCTGCTTCTGAAGTACCGAATTTAATTCCCCAATCTGCTCTGTTTACTGTAAATTTAGCCTGAACAGAAGCTGAACCTTCAGCAACATCTACTTTAGCAGGGAAAGTTACGTTCATTGTTTTTCCAGATAAAGTAAGGTTTCCGCTTACTGTTTTGTTTGCTCCTGCAACAGCATCTTTAGGTGCTTCTTTCAGATCTGTAACACTTGTAATTTTGAAATCTGAAGTAGGATTCTTTGCTGTATCAAAGAAATCAGGGTTTTTCAAGTGAGCTTCAAGATCTCCCGGTTTTTTATCTTTTTCTGTTACTGAAGCAGGATCTACTTTAATAGAGTTCATATCGATCACGAAGTTTCCAGCAGTCAGTTGATCTCCTTCAACGCTTAAATCTCCTGATTTTACGTTAAGTGTTCCCCAACGAGGAGCCATACCTCCTTTGTGGAAAGCTTTCCAGTTTACCACAGAAGCAGCAACATCAACTGCTAAAACTTCACCTTTACTTTCTGCTACTTTCTGCTCTGTCGCAGTTGCTGCAGTATCTGCTGATTTTTCTTTTGTACACGATGCTGCAAGTAATCCTATTCCTACCAATGCAATTACACTAAGTTTTTTCATATTGTTTATTTGTTTAAAAATTTAATTAAATCTTAAATTTCAATTTTTCAAAAATAGAAAAACCATATCAATTATTATCTTAACATACATCAAGAAATTAAAAATTTCAGATTTTACTATTCACATCTAGCATATGAAGGTGAAACAACCGATTCAGGATTTTAATATTCATTAACTTTGTGCAGGTAAAACTCTCATGATAACTCACAAAGAGATTACAATTTTGAGCCGGCTCAGGTTTGTCAGTGAACTATATCGAAAGAGTTGATAGAGAAATTACTCATCATTAAATCAATCAAAAAATATGAATCAACAGTTATTTGAAAAAGTAGATCAGTACATCGGTAATTTGTTTGCTCCGGAAGACAGTGTTCTTCAGGAAACTATTCAGTCTTTGGATGATGCTTCTATCCCCCAAATCAGTGTGACGCCCACTCAGGGCAAGTTTTTGCAGTTGATGCTGCTTAGCTGTAAAGCCAAACGAGTTCTGGAATTGGGTACTTTAGGAGCCTACAGCACGATCTGGATGGCCAGGGCAATTCCTGCAGATGGTAAAATAATTACGGTAGAATTTGATCCTCATCATGCCCGTGTTGCCAGCCAGAATATTGCAAAAGCCGGGTATTCAGATAAAATAGATCTGCGAACCGGCAAAGCGATGGATATATTAAATGAACTTATTTCCAAAGGCGAAGAAGCTTTTGATTTTATTTTCATTGATGCTGACAAACCTCCCTATACCGAATATTTTGAATTAGCGTTGCAGCTTTCACATCCGGGAACGATTATTATTTGTGACAATGTCATCCGGGAAGGCAAAGTCCTGGATGAAAATACCACCGATGAAAAAGTGAAAGGAGTGCAGCGGCTTAATCAAATGCTGGCCAACAACCCAAAAGTTACCGCTACTATTATGCAAACCGTCGGTGCAAAAGAATATGACGGGATGGCAATCGCTATTGTCAATTAAATTTTGGCCAGTTCATTTTCTTTAACGAAGAATAAACATTTAAGGTGGGGCAACTCGCCTTTTTTTCATTCTAAAGCCTTATTTTAGCCTTCCGAAAACAAAATAATGACGACCGTAACATTTATACAGCAACAGCTTAATATATCCGAAAAAAGCATCAACAATACCCTACAATTACTGGCCGAAGACTGCACAATTCCATTCATTTCCCGCTACAGAAAGGATAAAACCGGAAACCTGGATGAAGTTCAGATCGAACAGATCTCAAAGATCAGCAAACAGTTTGAAGAAATTGTAAAGCGAAAAGAAAGCATTTTAAAATCAATTGAAGAGCAGAATGCCCTGACAGCAGAATTGAAACAGAGAATTGAGGAAAGCTTCGATATTCTGGAGCTGGAAGATTTGTATTTGCCCTTCAAAAAGCGCAGAAAAACAAAAGCAGATACTGCCAAGGAGAAAGGACTTGAGCCTTTAGCCAAAATTATTATGAGTCAGAAAAGCAATGACCTGCAGTTTCTTGCCTCTAAATACCTGAACACTGAGGTTCCATCGGAAGAAGAAGCGCTTCAGGGCGCAAGGGATATCATGGCGGAATGGATCAATGAAAATATGTATGTCCGTAAAAACCTTCGCCGCCTTTTCCAGCGCAAAGCAATGATTACTTCTAAAGTGGTGAAGGCTAAAAAAGATGAAGAGGATGCACAGAAATTCTCACAGTATTTTGAATGGGAAGAAAATCTTAACAGAACACCTTCTCACAGGCTTTTGGCAATGCTTAGAGCTGAAGCTGAAGGTTTTGTAAAACTTAATACAGGTATTGATAAAGAAGAGGCCATTGATTTTATCGAAAAAGCCATCATCAAATCCAATAATGAAAGTTCGGATCAGATTGCCCTGGCGATTAAAGACAGCTACAAAAGACTTTTAGAGCCTGCCATTTCTAACGAAGCTTTACAGGAGGCTAAAGAAAAGGCAGACAAAAAAGCGATTGAAATATTTTCTGAAAACCTGAGCCAGCTTCTTCTTGCCCCTCCTTTAGGCGAAAAAAGAATTTTAGCCATTGATCCGGGATACAAAAGCGGCTGTAAAGTAGTCTGCATTGATGAAAAAGGAGATCTTCTCCATAATGAAACCCTCTACCCTCACGCCCCACAGAATGAAAGCGGAATGGCCATGAAAAAGATCCGTTCTATGGTGAATGCCTACAATATTGAAGCAATCTCCATCGGAAACGGGACAGCAAGCCGTGAAACTGAGTTTTTCATTAAGAAAATTGCTTTTGATAAGCCCCTGCAGGTTTTTGTGGTTTCGGAAGCAGGAGCATCAGTATATTCTGCAAGTAAAATTGCAAGGGATGAATTTCCTTCTTATGATGTAACAGTGCGTGGAGCAGTTTCCATCGGGAGAAGGCTGGCCGACCCGCTCGCGGAACTGGTGAAAATTGATGCCAAATCCATCGGCGTGGGGCAATACCAGCATGATGTAGACCAGACTCAATTGAAAAACGAACTTGATCTGACAGTTATGAAGTGTGTAAACTCTGTGGGAATCAACCTGAATACTGCAAGCAAATCACTTTTAAGCTATGTTTCGGGGATCGGTGAGAAAATGGCGGAGAACATTGTTAATTACCGAACCGAGAACGGCGCTTTTGAGGACAGAAAACAGCTTAAAAAAGTTCCGAGGCTTGGAGAAAAAGCGTACCAGCAGGCTGCAGCTTTTGTAAGAATTGCCAATGCCAAAAATCCGCTCGACAATTCTGCCGTACATCCTGAAGCTTATGGAATTGTAGAAAAAATGGCTAAGGACCTTGGCATTAAAACCAACGAACTGATTGCCAGCAAAGAAAAAACAGCTTTGGTAAAGCCTGAAGATTATGTGACAGAAGAAATAGGAATCTTAGGGATCAAGGATATTTTGAAAGAGCTTGAAAAACCTGGTTTAGATCCCAGAAAAGCAGCTAAAGTATTTGAATTTGATCCTAATGTAAAAAGTATCCGGGATTTAAAGCCTGGTATGATTCTCCCCGGAATTGTCAATAATATTACAGCTTTCGGGTGTTTTGTAGATATGGGGATCAAGGAAAGCGGACTTGTCCATATTTCCCAGCTGAAAGACGGATTTGTTTCTGATGTAAATGAAGTGGTGAAACTTCACCAGCATGTACGCGTAAGAGTGACAGAAGTGGATGAAGCGAGAAAAAGAGTGCAGCTGAGCATGATTTTATAATGCACTTGAAAGACTGTTTAAAATATCAACCTAATAAACAACAAATACACTTGAACTATAAAAATTTAATTTTCGACCTGGACGGGACCCTTTGGGATTCCAGGGCCACAATTATCAAAATCTGGAATGAGGTATTAAATAAGCACCGGTTAATCAAAAAAGATTTAAAACCTGAAGATATGAATCAATATATGGGTTTGCTGGCCGATCATATTTTAAAAGATATGGTTCCCGGAATTTCCGATCAGCTGGTTCATGAGGTCCTTTCGGAAATCGTACAGGAAGAAAATAAGATTCTTCACCAATATGGAGGCATACTTTATGACGGTGTAGAAAAAACGTTGAAAAGCCTGACAAAGAACCACAGTCTTTTTATTGTCAGCAATTGCCAGGACGGATATATAGAATCGTTTTTAGCCTATAACAAATTCAGTGATCTGTTCGCTGACTTTGAATCTTATGGCCGTACAAAGAAGCCAAAAGCTGAAAACATTAAGTTGATTATGGAAAGAAATGATTTGAACCCTGAAAACACAATTTATATTGGTGATACGCAGACCGATTACAATTCTGCAAAAGCCAATGACCTACCTTTTATCTTTTGTGAATATGGGTTTGGAAAATTGAGTATAGCTGATTATAAGCCTTCGATTTCAAAATTCCCGGATATAGAACTTTATCTTAGTTAAAATATTCAATCCTAAGAATTATAAACTTTGGACAAGAAACAAATAAAAATCATTAAAATATCTGAGCTTAAGGATAAAAGAATTATTCGCAGGGCAACCCGTCAATTTGATCAAATGGGTTATAGAATTTACAAATCTTTTGAATATGATTTTCCTTACGACCCCACCTATAAAGGCAACGAAAGTGAAAGACTATTTGCAAAACTTATCGATATATTGCCATTCTTTCTTACTTTTCTGTTTTTGTTTAAGAAAACACCTGTGATCAGTTTCCTGTACTCAATTCCCTGTGTTATTATTTGGGGAGCTTTGTGTGAAGTATTTTGGGGAACTACCTTCGGTAAAAGCATATTTAAAATAAAGGTGCTTGATGATTTTGGAAATTATCCTGGTCTAATATTATCATTAAAAAGAAATTTTCTGTGTCTTACAAATCTTTGGCCGGTATTTACAGACTACATCCCTCCAACAACCCATACATGGGAAAAGGAAACTACTCTGATGAATTTCAGCATGCATATGAATAACACAATCTGTAAAACTTATATTGTTAAGAAAAGTAAAATTGAAGAAATAAAAAAATTACTTTATCAGGAAAAAACAAAGGCTGCACAATAATCTGTACAGCCTTTACTCTTTAAGCTTGAAGACACATATTAATGTAATCTGATATCTGATATCTGATATCTTTACTTAAAATCTTTAGAATTCCTTCTTGGCTCCTTTACTTCCGGCCATTTTACCGTTTCTCCTTTATCATCCTGAGGCAATACTCTTTTTTCCCTGCTCGTAAATTCAGGATCTTCCGATGCCATATAAGCCAATGCAGCCGTTAAAACCACATTATTTTTAACCTCATCAAAAACGATCTTGTCGTAGGTATCCTTCGTCGTGTGCCATGTGTAGCCGAAATATCCCCAGTTCAGAGAACTTAAAGAAAAGCCCGGTACACCCGCCGCTACAAATGATGCATGGTCAGAGCCGCCTCCACCAGGCATTCCAGGGAAATCGGTTTTAATATGATCTCTCACGGTTTTAGGAACTCCGGTTAACCATTTCCCGATATAGCTGTAAGAATCTACAAATCCCTGCCCGCTGATATTAATTACACGTCCGGTTCCGTTATCCTGATTGAATACTGCCTGTGTTCCCTTTATAATCTGCGGGTTGTCTGCTACAAAGCCTCTCGAACCGTTAAGTCCCTGCTCTTCACTTCCCCAAAGGCCAACAATAATAGTTCTTTTATTATTGGGGTAATATTTTTTTAGTATTCTCATGGTCTCAAGCATGGTAAGTGTACCCGTCCCATTATCAGTTGCTCCCTGAGCTCCGTCCCAGGAGTCCAGATGCGCAGAAAGGATCACATATTCCTCAGGTTTTTCTTTTCCTTTAATGATGCCGATCGTATTAAAGTTTTTCGCCTCAGGAAGAATCCTGGACTGGGCCTCTACCCTTATCTTAGGTTTCGCCCCTTTTTCTGCCATTCTGTAAAGCATTCCGTAATCTTCCACATCAATGTCTATCATTGGGATTTTTGACGTTTTCGCTCCGAAAATCCTGTTCGCTCCCATGATCCCTGTCCAGTTGGAAATAGCAATTCCTGCTGCCCCTGCTTTTTCCAGAGCTTCCGGAAGCGTATTATTGTCATAGCCAATGTTTTTCACATTATCACGGAAGTCTTTTCCGGCCTGTTCTTTTTCTGCTTTCAGTTTTTCATACAGTTCCGGCGTGGCAAATTCTTTGATCTGCTCATCTGAACGTCCGATCTTCTGATACTGCGCCATAAGCACTATTTTTCCCTTTGCAGAAGGAAGCCATGCATCGAATTCCGCTTTGGAGGAAACTTTTGGAAGCACCACCACCTCAGCTTCTACTGCTTTTTTGGTTGCAGGGCTCCACGCAAGCTGTGTTGCAGCCAATGATTTTACACGGGGGTATACCATATCTACGTGGGTAATACCACGCTGCCATCCTTTCCATGTTCCGAATTGCTGAAGGCTGGATTCTATTCCCCAGGAACGGAGTTTAGCCGCAGACCATTCATTGGCAGCCAGCATTTCAGGAGTTCCTACAAGACGCGGTCCTATACCGTCCAGAAGCTCATAAGCCATGTTTTCCAGCTGGGAATTATTATTGATTTCATCTACAAAGCTTTTCACAACAGGATCAAGCCTTTCTTTCGGATCTACTTTCACCTGAGCCCATGAGAACTGGGCGACCAGCATAACCGCTGGTACAGCAAAAAATTTATTTATCTTCATAACCTATATTGAATGCTTAAAGATAGCAGAATTTGCTTGAATACAGAAAAAAGTGCAGAAATAAAAGGATTAATTTACGAATTTTCCGGGCTGGCAGTTTTGATCAAAGCCTAAATTTGATTGGTTAAATTAAGGCAAAAAAAACCGGCTCAGTGAGCCGGCTTGGGAACGAATTATTTTTTAGCTTCTTCTACAGAAACTTTTCTGAATTCTTTGAACAGTTTGCTAAGTTCTAAAGCTGATTTACGAGCTCTTGTACCTGCAGCTTTGTTTCCTTTTTCTGCTTGTTGGTTAGCCTCAGTTGCGAACGCTTCGAATTCAGCGTTGATTTTTTCAATTAGTTCTTTCATTATTTTTAAAATTTAGGGTGCAAATATAGGTTTTATGGTAATTCCAGCCTAACTCAGGCAAAAAAAGTTTGGCTTAAAATGCATTTTTTTTCTGCTTTTCTTCTATCAATCTGATTTTCTTTGCATTTATAGTAAAAAATAACGGCT
Source organism: Chryseobacterium sp. 22532 (assembly GCF_052044665.1). Lineage (NCBI taxonomy): Bacteria > Pseudomonadati > Bacteroidota > Flavobacteriia > Flavobacteriales > Weeksellaceae > Chryseobacterium > Chryseobacterium sp. 22532. The sequence continues at coordinate 573,851 of NZ_JBQENJ010000002.1, read as the reverse complement.
TTTATTAAGCGAATTAGGACTTCTAGACCATTATTCGAATATTTTTCTATCCTTTTATCTGGCCTATTTATTCTTATTCCAAAGTTTTAGGTGCTCTCGAATTCCGGAAAATAGATATTCGTTACGTTGCACTGCGAAAATATATTAACCGAAATAACTGTTCCTGATAAATTAACAGGAATTGTATCCCTTTTGAATGCAATAATCTTCTAATTTTGAATAAAAAAGATTCATGAATATAATTTCAAAATTTACAGTGGGTTCTGAAGAAGGAATTTCTGATCTTATAACCATTATCGATTCCTCGGTTTACACCTTGCATAAAGAACTTATTCCTGAAGAAGATATCAAAAAATACATCGCCGGCAATATTGATCCCAGAAAAATGATCAATGACCTGAATGACCTTTCCAACCAGCTTATTATAACGTATGCAGATGATCAGCCTGCCGGTTACAGCATTCTTAAAAGCGGTTCCGGCCATCCTGCCCTGCCGGAAGGGAAAAAGGCTACCGAGATCAGCTTTGTGATCCTTTCGGAATTTGATTCACCGGAAACCAGACAGTCACTCTGGAAAAAATGCAGGTCTGCAGCCAGTTTCACCGATATATTATGGCTCAATATGATGATTCATGACCCACTTTTAGAGTTTTTTAAAGAAGCAGGTTTCACCATTATTGCTGATGCTACAGCCGGGCCTTTTCAACTGCCGTCGCATCTATTAAAACTGGACATCAAATAATTTCCCAGACTTGTGCCATTTAAAAATAATCTTACTTGATCATACTCCTTTAAAATAATATTAAATTAATATTGCTTTTCGTATCTTTGATTTTTATAATTTCTATATTATGAGTGATCAGCTGGAAACTATTGAAGATTATTACAGACGCGTCCGAAAGAATCAGGTAAAAATGTTTGATTCTGATGATTTTGAAACAGGAAAGTCGCATTTCAATGTTTCTATGCGGAGGTATTGCAGCTTTAAAAGTCCGTATAACCGCCGTGATTATTATAAGATAAGCTTTATTCTGGGAAAAGGCACATTTCAATATGGATCTCATGAATTGTACATTGACCGACCTGCCCTCTTTTTTCCTTCGCCTAATATTCCGTATTCATGGGAATGCGACGGCGATCTTCAGGAAGGGTATTTTTGCCTGTTCAATCAGGAATTTTTCAGTGGAAATACTGAATTCAATCTGTTTAAGAAGACTTCTCTGTTTAAAGAATGGAGCAAGCCAATTGTTTTTTTAACGGATGAACAGACCCAGCTGGCTACCCTTTATTTTGAGCAGATGTATAAGCTGAATAATTCAGCATATCCTTTCCGGTGCAGCAGCATTAAAAGCCACCTTGCCTCTGTGATGCATCTCGCTTTGGAGAACCGTGTGGATGATATCAACCCCAGTGAACTTCCGGCTAATATCCGTTTATACCGCCTATTTGATGAGCTTCTTAATAAGCAGTTCCCATTGGATTCCCCGGCATATCCGCTGGCTCTGAAAACCGCTTCTGACTTTGCAGATCAGCTTAATGTACACGTTAATCATTTGAATTCATCGGTAAAATCTGTCACTCAGCTTACCACGACTCAAATTATTAAAGAAAGGGTATTTGAAGAGTCCAAAAACCTGTTAAAATATACCAACTGGGATATTGCTGAAATAGGATATACCCTGGGATTTGAACAACCTTCCCATTTCAATAATTTCTTTAAAAAACATGCAGAGGTTTCACCCTTAAAATTTAAAAATGCATTTTAAATCTTTGATTTTTGTAATTTTTACTTTGTCTTTTAAAATTGAATTTCTGTATTCCCGACTTATTTTTGCATAGTAAAATAACGAATGAATATGTTGTTGAAAGAAGCATCTGAAAAAAGAATCAGATTAATAACCATTATGGCTTTTGTGTCGATCCCGCTTTCCGGGTTTGTCACTGATATTTATTTACCATCATTCCCATCGATGGCAAAGGAGATGCAGGTCTCTGAAAAGGATATCCAGATCACTTTAACGTCTTACCTGCTGAGCTACGGGATTTCACAGCTTTTTGTAGGGGGAATCCTGGACAGTATCGGGCGCTATCGTCCAAAACTGATTGCATTATTTTTACTGATCATCAGCAGTATTCTGATTACAATGACCGACAGTATTCTGCTGATCTGTCTGCTCCGTATTTTGCAGGGGGCAGCCGTTTCCGTACTGGTTGTTGCTACCCGGGCTATTTTTGTGGATCTCTATGATTCTGAAAAAGTAAAGCATTATCTGAGCTATTTCACGATCGTCTGGTCGTGTGGGCCTATTCTGGCTCCTTTTCTGGGCGGTTATCTGGAAAAACTGTTTAACTGGCACGCCAATTTTCATTTCCTGGCTTTATATGCGGGAGTCCTGTTTTTATTTGAATGGTTTTTTAGTGGTGAAAGTTTACCGGAGAAAAAGAAACTTAATCTTTCCGAAAACATCAGCCTGTATAAAATGATGCTAAAAAACAGGATCTTTATGCTGGGAATTTTCATTTTAGGACTAAGCTATTCTATTGTAATGCTTTTCAATATTACGGGTCCTTTTATTATTGAAAATACCTTCCATTTTACTCCTGTAGTTATTGGGTACTGTACCCTGATTTTAGGATTTTCATGGATGATTGGCGGTTTTATAGGAAAACGGAGACTTAAACTTGATTTTAAGGAAAGGATTTTACAGCCTATCATTTTACAGCTGATTCTGATTACCGGACTAATTGCGACCAGCTTCTATGCGGAAAGCCTTTTCATTATGGTTCCTTTTGCATTTTTTATTCATATCTGTTCCGGGATTTTGTTTACGTCATTTTTTACAACCAGCATGCTTTATTTTCCTAAAAATGCGGGAACAGCAGGTGGACTGATGGGCGGACTAGTGTACGTGATTACTTCTATTACAAGTTTTATTATTTCGGTCAGTGGAACTGTCACAGAACAGGATGGTCTTGCCTGGCGTTATCTGGCGATTGCCATTATACTTTTGGGAATTATCCTGGTCATGCACCAAGCCGTTAAAAAAGAACAAGCAGAGAATTAATCTCTGCTTTTTTATTTTTTCAATGAAATATTATAAAAATGGCTTATTCCCAGATCTATATGCATTCTTACTTTTTAATGAAAGCAACGGCATCTACTTCTATCATCATATCATCCAGTGCCAGTCTGGGAACCGGAATTAAAGTACTTGCCGGGAACTTTTTATTTTTCCATATTTTCTGCATTTCCTCTGTCCATATTTTAAGTTTCTCCTGATCATGATCAACAATTAAAACCGTAATTTTAAGAACGTCATTAACTCCTAACTGATAATCGGCAAGTACGGTTTCCAAGTTTTTCAGAGAAAACTTGACCTGAGTCCTAAAATCTTTAGAAAGATGATGTTCCAAGCCTTCTCCTCCGCTTTGTCCGGATATAAATACATATTTCCCCTCAACTTCATTCGTTGTAGCATGAGAAAAAGCAAATGGCGCCGGATCAAAAAGACCTTTCGGATTTTTGTGGACGACAGCAGCCAAATTAGTTGCTTTTTTCGGTTTATGGTGATTTGTATTTTGTGAGAAAGCCAAAAATCCTACACAGAGAGTGGATAAATTCAATACTAAACTTTTCATGATATCTATTATTTGTTCTGAAATATTGAAGCAAATATAGATTTCAATATTTTCAGAAAAATAAACATATGTTGAAGTTTTTAGCTTTTATAGACGGTATATTTACCAGTTTTTTTTGGGAATAACGGCAATACATGATCTGGCATATATATTTGGTACACTTCATAAATAAGAAGAGCAGTTTAAAGTAAAAAGCACAAATGCAATTGATTTTCTTATCTTAACTAAATATTACAGATTCTCATAAGTCTGATCTATTAAAAAAGATACCGCTTTTTTGATTTTATCACGGCCGTCATCAGTATTAAGATCTATACCGCAAAACACACTGCCATTTACGGATGCATACATGTTCAGGTAATAAAGTCCTGAAACTAAAATGGCCGCTATTGCACGGAAATCCTGCGAGCGTTCTCCGAAATGAGGATCGATAACTAACTTAAAAAGAGTTTCCCCGTTTTCTTCCTGCATATTGGTCAGCTTTGTCAGGGATTTCCGGGATTCAGACAAGCGCCACAATAAAAGTTTCTGCAGCTCCTTGTTGCTGCGCACATAATCAAATTGCTGCAGTAACATTGCCTCAGTAAATGCTTTTCCTCCGTCTTTTGGATCGGGCATCATTGTATCGGTGGTTACATTACTCCAATAATCTTGAGACCGGATATATTCATCCATCAAACCATCCATACCGCCAAAATAGGTGTAGATCATTTTTTTATCTACTCCGGCTGTAATTGCGATATCATTTATCTTTAATGCCGCATATCCTTTCGTTTTCAATATCTTTCCAACGGCATCCAAAAATTTCTTTTTACTTCGTTCCTTGTTCCGGACACTGCCTGCTGCTGATTTTCTTTCCATAGCTAAACATTAGATTATACAAGTTTAAGAAAATTTTAATTATTTTAGACACTGAATAGTGTCTTGTTTTGTATATTTGCACAAACTAAACCATTCTATATATATTTAACACAATTTAGGTTGAAACAACTAAAAAAATTCATAGCGCACCATGGTATATTTTAAGGCAAAACAGCTTTCAGATGATCCTATCGCAAAATGAGTCAGTTTATTTCCTCAGTTTAGGAATGCATCAAAAACAATGAGGGTGAAATGATGAAGACCGTTACTGGGGCATTAAAAATTATGATTTCGAATCTAAACAACTAAGGTAAAAACACTAAATGTGGACAGCATCATTTAACTTCTAATGATGCTGTTTTTGATTTTAAAAAGTAGTCAACATTTAATCTGACAGTTACAATTAAACTGAATAAATTGAAAAATTGTAAACCAACAAAAACCTACTGACACCTACTTGTCACAGCTCCATTCTATTTTTGTAGCCTAATTAAAAATCTTCAATAATGAATTTAGTATCAATACGTATTATCACGGCTAATATTGAAAATTTAGTACCATTTTATGAACAAATAACAGGAATACAGGCCATACAGTATACTCCCGATTTTGCTGAACTGAAAACAGCAACAGCAACCATTGCTATCGGAAGCGTGCGAACACTGCAGTTTTTTGGTGGAGAAGGTTTGATACAAGCTGCTGAAAACCGTTCTGCAATCATAGAATTTTTAGTTGATGATGTAGAGAAAGAATTTGAACGCTTACAAAATTTTCTATCTTCTTCTATTATACAGGAACCAACCACGATGCCGTGGGGGAACAAATCATTATTGTTCAGAGATCCTGATGGCAATCTGGTTAATTTCTTTACCCCTTTAACAAAGGAGTCAATAAAAAAATTTACAGCTAAAGGATAAAAATAAAAAGTGATCATTTAAAAATGATCACTTTTTAATTATACTAGGCCTGCCGGAGGTGCCAACTTAATGGAAAGTATACTTTATATAAATAATTTGGTGTTAATTTTTATCTGTCAGCCTCCAAAACAAAGACCTGGATTACCGCATTACCGAATATTCTTTCTTATTTGAAAGCACATCCAGCATTACTTTTGCAATTCTGGCTCTTTCATCTTCCGAAAGATTAGATCCTGAAGGCAAGCATAAGCTATTTCCGAACAGATTCTCTGCAACTTTTCCTCCGTAATAGGGTGCATCTTTAAATATAGGCTGCAGATGCATCGGTTTCCAGATTGGACGGGACTCGATGTCATCCTTCAGAAATGCCAGTCGTAAATCTTCGTGGTTTTTTGATGTTTTTGTTTTTGCACCCTCAACTGTAATAACGGATAACCAGTGATTGCTGTAAAAATCTGAATCAGGTTCTGAAAATATTTTTACTCCTTCTATATTTTCACAGAGTTCTGAATAAAAGCTATGCATTCTTCTACGGCCTTCTACCCTCTCATCCAGCACTTCCATTTGTCCTCTTCCGATTCCCGCACTGATATTACTCATTCTATAATTATATCCAATTTGAGAATGCTGATAATGTGGGGCATTATCCCTTGCCTGTGTAGAAAGGAATACCGCTTTATCTTTGTCTTCCTGGGAATGGCATACCAATGCGCCTCCTCCGGAAGTCGTAATAATTTTGTTTCCGTTGAATGACAGGATACCGAAACGGCCAAAAGTTCCGCAGGCTTTTCCTTTATATCTGGAGCCTAATGATTCAGCGGCATCTTCAATTAAAGGAATGTCATACTCTGCAGCAATGGATAAAATTTCATCCATTTTTGCCGGCATTCCGTAAAGGTGAACGACAATAATTGCTTTGGGCTTTTTGCCTTTTGAAATTCTGTCTTCTATAGCTTCTTTTAAAGCGACCGGACACATATTCCAGGTATCTTTTTCGGAATCTATGAATACGGGAACAGCTCCCAGATAGACAATAGGATTAGCAGAGGCAGAAAATGTCATAGACTGACAGATAACCTCGTCTCCATGAGTGACATCACACTCAATTAATGCCAGGTGTAAAGCAGCAGTTCCTGCAGAAAGTGCAGCTACTTTTACATCTTCATTTAAGAATAACTCCAAATCTTGTTCAAAACCATCAACATTCGGCCCTAAGGGTGCTACCCAATTTGCGGCGAATGCTTCTTTAATGTATTTTAATTCGTTTCCACCCAAATGGGGAGAGGACAACCATACTTTTGATTTCATATTTTACTATTCTAAATTTTACTAAATATTTAAACTTCTACTTTTTATTACTTTACCCGGATTGCCTACTACTGTAGCGCCATCCGGTACATCGCTAATAATGACAGCTCCGGCACCAATAGTGCACCATTTGCCAATTTCTATTCCCTGTATCACGCTGGCTCCGATTCCAATATGGGTTCCTTCCCCTACATATACGTTTCCTGCCAGTGCGACATTTGGAGATATATGGACAAAATCTTCGATGACACAATCGTGATCAATAGAAGCATTGGTATTGATAATACAGTGTTTCCCTATCCTTACTGCTGCATTTATAGTCACACCAGGCATAACGATAGTTCCTTCTTCAATTTTCAATCTTTTGGATAGTATTGCTTTGGGATGAAGGAGGGTAACATAATTGAAATGCTCACCCCGATTAACTACTCTTTTCCGTAACCTGTTATTTCCTATAGAAATAAGCACTTCTATATCATAGGGCGGAGCTTCGTGAATAACAGTATAATTCAACACTCTCTCCTTCGACGGATTTTCGTCGATATAGGCTTCAATATTATAACCGCATTCTTCGGCGATTTCGGCCACTACTTTGCCATGACCACTTGCTCCGTATAAATACATATTCTGTCTACATTTAATTTAAATTAATTATTTCCTGTAAAAGCCTCTACCGTGGCCTGATCAGCCTGGTTTATGCCTTCCTTTTTTATTACTTTTTTTAAAGTAAGGAACATCACTTTGCAATCTGTTGCAAATGATACATTCTCTATGTACCAAATATCTAATTCAAATTTCATCGTCCAGGAAATGGCATTTCTCCCATTCACCTGCGCCCAGCCTGTAATGCCAGGGCGTATATTGTGTCTTCGTTTTTGAGATTCATTGTATAAAGAAAGGTAATGCGGCAACAGAGGTCTGGGACCTATAATCGCCATGTCTCCTTTCAATACATTAATTAATTGTGGAAGCTCATCCAGGGAAGTCTGACGTATAAAACTTCCAACCCTTGTTAAGCGTTCCGAATCGGGCAGGTAATTACCTTGTCCGTCTTTTTTATCATTCATTGTCTTAAACTTGATGATATTAAATATCTTCTCATTTAACCCAGGCCGTGCCTGCAAAAAGAATGGTTTGCCCTGATTTGCGAAATACAGCAAGACCGTAACAATAATGAAAACAGGTGACAACAAGATCAGCCCTATTAACGCAATCAGAAAATCTATAACCCGTTTAAAAAAAAACTTATACACGGTAATCTTTTTCTTTAATTAGTTTTTTGTATTCACTCAATAAAGCGTTCCAGATAACAGACTGCTCATAACGAGATTCGATCATCGACCGGGCATTCATTTTTAATTTCTGATAATAATCTGTGTCCAATTTCATTTTTCTCATTGCTTCACCAAGCTTTTCACTGTTTTTGACCGGAACTATTGCTCCATTTTGGTCTTCTATAATAATTTCGTTGCATCCGTTGATATCAGAAACAATGCTTGGTAATCCCATTGCTCCCGCCTGCATCACTACATTTGGAAACCCTTCCCGGTAGCTTGGAAAGGCCAATGCATCGGAAATAGCAAAATAAGGACGTACATCTTTCTGAAAACCTACCGATATGATATCCGGGTTATTTTCAATTTCTCTTAATGTATCCGGATGCAGAGGATCCAGCTCCTGTTCCAGTGGGCCAACCAGTAATAATTTGGACTGGCGCTGTGAATTTTCTTTCTTGTTTATGTGAGAAAAGGCTTTGACCAATTCGTTAATTCCTTTATCCCCTACCAAACGTCCTACAAAGACAAACACAAAATGTGCATCTTCTATATTCAATTCTTTTTTTAAAAGATCTTTCTGTGCTTCGGTAATCTGTCCGGGGGAAAAATGTTCCAGATCAATACCATTCACATTACCATTTCCTATAACTTTTAAAGACTTTGAAGTGATTTTGTAATCAATTAAATCTTTTCTCACTCCTTCCCCTTCAGGATAAATATGGGTGGCCGCTGAGCATAATAGCTTATCCATACTAATAAGGAGTTTCTGCACCATCCCTTTTCTCGTCGGGAAAATAAGCCCGGTAAAGGTGTGTATGCGGATCGGTACTCCTGCCATTTTCCCTGACAGCATAGTTAAAAGTCCTGCTTTAGGAGTTATGGAATGTACAATGACCGGTTTTTCTCTTTTTAAAATTTTATATAATTTATAGAGAGAGGTGAGGTCTTTTAAAGGACTGATTCCTCTTTCCATATTTACTTCAATCGTTTTTATACCTTCTCTCTGTTCTACTTCGTCAAGCAGCTGACCTTCGGAAGATACCCCCACAATATCATAAAACTCGCTCAAGAACTTCAATTGCCCTTTTAATAAAACATTCAAAGACAATGGTATTGTTGATGTCCGAATTATTTTCATATTAGTATAAGGATTGAATATCTTTTATTAATCTGTTCCTGCTGTCTGTCACCAGACTCATGGATTGTTCCAGCTGTGATTTTATATCATCATATTCTGAAATAGCTTTATCAAATTTGTTAATCAGCCAATCCGACTCTACATCCTGAATCTGAACCACATAATCATCCAAATTAAAATCTCCCATTATACCCAGAGCTTTGTTACCTCCATATCCGATAGCAATGGAAGGAACCAGAGATGTCAATGAAAATATGATGGAATGAAAACGCGTCCCTATGAAGAAATAAAAGTTGGAATAAACCGCTTTCAATATATCACATGATAAATTTTCGTTGATCCAGATGATATTAGGATCCTGAACTTTATTAAGCAGATCTTTTATGGCATTACGGTCGTCTTCGTGGGAATTAGGCCCTAATGACTGGTTACATAAAGCGACCTTATACCCTTTACTCAAAAGGTGCTTTATAAGGTCTGCAACTGAGTCGATGTATTTTTTGTACAGTTCTTCCGGGTTTGACAAGCCTGGAAAACGCCAGGGACGGATCGTAACTCCTACAATCTTATCCTCCGGTGTTAAATTATATTTCTGTAATATTTTCAGAGCTTCTTCCTGGCTTCCTTTTTCTAAGAAGAACCCAAGGTCCATTTCTACCGGAATATTTTTTTCCAATAACTGGCCCAGGCTTTTTGAAGAAACATTCTCACGGGCATACACCAAATCCAGCTGATTGAATACTGTACGTACCTGCTGCTTAACCGTTAATCCTATGAACGGACCATATGAATTGGGCAAAAAAACAACTTTTTTCCCTAGTGCCTTAGCCAATCTGACATAAAATAAGAAATACCACATTAAATATGGTGCGGTTTTTTCACCGTAAGCATGAATGAAACCTCCACCTTTCACAAAAATGGTTTTTGCCTCATGAAACTGCTTAACGGTTTGATAAGTTTTATGATCAAAGGATTTCTTTACTTTCTCAAGGTCATTACATATTTTAATTAAATGTCTTGTATTTTTAAAGTCCAACCCTGCATTTCTAATTTGCTTTAAAAGTTCAAATTTTGATTCTTTAATATGCTCTCCCGATTTATGCTGCCCTCTTCGGGGGTGTTTTAAAATATTATCTAATAATTTAAAGCCATGTTCTTCGGACTGTTTACACAACAATGCTCTTTCTTCGTCATTTTCACCGGCATCCAGTATATATACTTCGTCATACAGCCCGGTATCTTTGGCCAGCCTCCAGCTTTCCCAAACCAATGCCTGGTCTCCTTTATTTAAATCTGTTACTCCTGGTACTATTATAGCATTATTCATTCTAAATCAATTTTCCTTGTTTAATCCTGTGTGTGTTTTGCTTTACTTTATGGTTGATGTATACATTCAGTGCTATTCCAAAAGGAATTGCGATAAGGGTATATAGCTTATTGGGGGAACCTTTAAAAAAATTCCATTTTTTGGCAAAAAGACACGAAGATATATAGTGTACTGAGTTCTTTAGCACTATTTTTTTGTTTATCCCATACTTCATTTTCACTTTTCTGTATTCAATAAATGATTTGGGGCTTTCTTTATATCTTTTGTATAGTCCATTGGATAATCCGTCCTGCTGGTATTCTATAATACAGTAGATTTCATTTGAAAGAAGAAATTTATAATCCTGATCAATCAGTGTAAATATCCAGCTGACCTCATGGAAAATTTCATTTTCAAAATAAGGGTAAGGCAGATACTTTTTATAAATCTCAGTGTCAAAAATATATTTCTTGTCTCCTTTAATTTTATAATGATCTACTAATTCAGAATAAGTAGATTCTTTTCTATCCGGTAAATTTTCTCCTGCTACGGAACCGTCTTCATAGGCATCTAAACCAATAATTCCTGCAGAATTGCTTTTTTTATTGGCTTTCCAGAATTTCAATATTTTTTCAATACCGTCAGCAGGCAAGTAATCATCAGAATCTATACAGGTAAATAACTCAGTATCTATATAGTCAAGAGCTAATATCTGAGCTGCCAGCTTCCCTTTATTCTTTTGATAATAATACTGTATTTCGATCCTGTTTTCTTCTATCCATTTTTCAACCTGGCTGGAAGTATTGTCGCTGGAACCATCATCTACAATGATCCACTTGAAATCCGGGCTGCTTTGACTGCACAAAGAATCATAAAGCCTGATCAGCGTTTTCTCTCTATTAAATGTTGGCGTAAAAACAGTTATTGACTTCATGATTTACCCAATTTTTTAAAGATTTTATCAAACTCTTCTACCTGGTTTCTTTTACCATAGTTATGGATGATCAATGATTTTCCGTTGCCGGCAATAAACTTGTACAGCTCATTGTCGTTATAAAGTTTATAGATATACTCATAATAGTCATCTACACTATTATGAGTGGCAATATAACCAGTAAAATTGTGCAGGATATAATCTGTAACCCCTCCTACCGGATTGGCAATAACAGGTATTTCAAATGCCAAAGCTTCCATAATTACACGAGGTAACCCTTCTGTATCGGACGGATGTATTAAAATATCGCTGTTCTTGAAAACACTGTACGGATCTTTTTGATTGAGCAGAATCTCTACATAATCATCAAGCTTATATTGACTGATCTCATGGCGGATTTTATTTAAAAAATTCTCTGAAACAGGTGTGTCATATACGGCTCCCATTAAGATTATTTTAAAATTAATATCATTATCTTTTAATCTCCTTGCTAAAGAAATTGATAAATCCTGCCCTTTTGCCGGTAAAAAACCGCCACAATGCAAAATCACCATAGGGTCATTATCCTTCCGTTCTGTTCTTTCCTTTTTGTATTGCTCAACTTTTGTTAAATCAATAGCATTCGGCACTACAAAAATTTTTTCCAAGGGGGCCAAACCTCCTGTATAAATAGCCTGTCTTGTAGCCTGAGAAACTCCGATAAAATAATCGGAATTGTACTTAAACATCAGCTTTTTCAGGAAGCCTATAGAGTTGTAAGCAAACCAGCCCCGTGCAAAATAAGCGATCTTATAATTTCTTCCTTTCTTTAAGATCGAATTGGTCTTGATATTATTTACAATAACCACATCCGGCTTAAAGGTGTTCTGAAATTTTTTGAATTCTTTTTTCAGTCTGATCCAGTCTAATAAAAACAAAGTGATATTTATACCGACCTTAAAAGGATTTCTGGTACTGAAAATGGCTATAGGGCTATCGTTTTTCTTTAAAATCTTTATTGGGATTTTATTGGCTTTTACATCTTCAGTAAATTCATTGCAACTGCCCCAGAAATCTACGATAACCGAATTATGCCCCTCTTCATTTAGTCGTTTCGCCAATTCAATCGTGCTCTTACGGGCACCACCATGAATTTGAACGGCTTCAAGGAAAATTATGTTCATTTTTTATATCACTTTCACTATATGGTTAGATAAAATTCGGGTTATTAGTTTTTTAGCTGAGTTTTAACTTGAACAAAACAACTACAGTATTTTAAAAGCCATAAGCTCAAAATATTGTCATTATTCTCAATAATAAAAATGATTTTTTTTCAGATCTGTGTGTTCAGATAATAATAGTGTTGTAGTAAATTTATCTTTAAAATAATACATTTATGTGAATTATTTGTTACAATAATTACATTATTAATGAATTTTTCACTACATAAAACAAATATACAAAAAAATAATATGTCACAAATATTTGAATCAAAGTTTATATTTTATTAACTTTTAATAAAATGATAAGTCATTGAACAAAAACGAAATACATTAAAAGCCATTTAAAAAATTATGAATGATTTCGTATTCCAAATTAACCTTTGCTTTATTCCAGTTTAAGGCTGTATCATAAAACCCTAAGCACCGGTCATAAACATAAGGCTGGAACCCGTAACTGATCTCCACAATCAAGGGCTGGTCCTTAGAGTCGAATATAAAATCATAAGCAACACATACCATATTTAATTGCCTGGCAGCCTTAAAAGCAATATCAACTGCTTCCAGATTAAATTTTCCCGGATCAAACTCCAGCATCCCACTACCGGAAGCCCTAAAGTCGTTATCTCTTGTATTTCTTTTGAGATAATAGCATTTATTGCCGATAACAATAAGCCGGATATCATAGGAAAGACCAGGAATAAACTCCTGGAAATAGACATAATTTCTCTGTTTTGGAAAAACTTTGTACTGCTTGTCTACAAAAATGCCTTTAAAACCCCATTTCAAAACTCTAAGAAAATTATGAGTAGTTTTCTGTCTCCAGAATCTTTCGATGGTATCTGTAAAAACCGTCCATGAATCAAAGGCATCAAAGCCACGCCCAAATGCCTGATTTATAATTTTTCTGGCCTGATTTTTTGTTCTTACGAGTTTTACATTAATTGACCCGGCACCTCCTTTTAGTTTGAAAACTTTTGGAAATGACGTATTTTCTATATATTCTTCCGCTTCTTTTTTATGATAGAAAACATCTGCTTTCACCAAAGGTGCATCCAATGCTTCCAGAAGATATTTCTGAGCTACTTTATCATCAAAATGCCAAAATGAATCTTCATTGGGAAATGTTTTTATCCCGATCTGGCTAATGGCTCTGAACAGGGTTTTTGCATGCAGCATATCTTCAAAATAATTCTGGTTGAAATGCCACATGAAATGGGTTGCCTTATGTTCTTTTATCTGCGTGATAATATCATTATCAAAAGCATTCAATATAACATAAGGTATATTTTTTTCTTGTAAGTATTCGATCCAGCGATCCGAAAAACTTCCTTTACGGTGATGTACTGCTACCTTCATTTCTTTGTTGTAAAAAATTTATAAAATAATCCTCCACCCATTACACATCTTGCTAAAGACAGATTAATAGCTGCACCCAATACGGAGTAATAATGAATCAGAGGGTACGCTAAAATAAAACCCAAAAGGGAAGCAAACAGCGTATTTTTCATGACCAGCTTATCCTGACGGTGCACAATAAAATAATTGAGTCCGAAAATGTTATACAGCGTATATCCGAACAGCCCAATTGCCAACACTAATAATATCCAGAAGGCATTGTCATAGTTGATATTTAAATACCAGAAGATTAATTTATTAAAAGCCAAAACTCCAATTATCATGACACTTATAGTGACCAGCATCATATTTTTATACCATTGGAATGCATCTTTTTTGCGGTTTAAAAAAGGGAAAAACACACGGGAAAGGATTTCTATTAAGGTGACAATCAAATTTACTATCGTTAAAATAGCCTGATAAATCCCTACTAACTGTGGCGTTCCCAAAATTCCCAACAGAAAAGTACTGGTATTGTTATACAGGTTAGGAACAAACTGGTTGATGAATATCGGTGAATTGGTTTTTATGGTTTTAACAATCAGTTTATAAGGCAGAAAAATAAATTTCAGCTTATATTTTTTCACCAGTAAATACTGCCCTACCAAACCAGCTCCTATATATCCGGCGCTTTGCAATAAAGGGTAAATCCAGAAGTCACTTTCTTTCTTAATCAGAATAAAGACACATAAGGTAAAGAAAAGCTTAATTCCTAAATTCAGATAAGTGATATATCGCATTTTTTCAATGCCCTGAAAAAACCATTCTGGAAATAAGACATATCCCAGTAAGAGTAAGCTTGTGTAAAAGTAAATTTCTTTGTTTTCGTAAAATGGCGGATACAGATATACTGCTATTGCAATAATAAGCCAGGAAAGCAACAAGAAAAGAGTTTTAATCGTTAATATCTTACTGTAGATAATATTCAGTTTTTTGGGACTGTCTCTGTAAATAGCTACATCACGGGTCGCTGTAATCCTGAAACTAAAATCAGTAAGGGCCGTAAAATAAGCAATGAGTGATGCTGAAAAGACTACTACTCCATATTTTTCAAATCCTATTACTCTTAAAATATAAGGCAGGGTAACCAATGGCAACAGCATTCCTATCAACTGCAATGCAGATAATGAAACAAAGTTTTCCAACAGTGCTTTTTTGTCTTTGGTGTTAAAAATCTTTTTTAGTCTGTTGATCATTATTTTAAAGTAATCGTTTCGTCGTTATTTTTTAATTTCTGATCATAGCTGCTTTTGCTTTTAGAAACCGTTGTACCGAGTTTGCCAAAATCCATATTCACACTGACCTGATGCGGAGCCCCTTTAAATGATCTGAATTTTGCTGTTGAATTATTTTGTGAAGAAAAATTACTGACACTAATATTTCCGTTTAACTCAGGAAAGCCTGCATTGGGCTTATCTCTGGTCATCGCCATTGCAAGACCAATTTTAGATCCGTTATCCTTAAAATTGTTTATTGCCACTGAAATTGCCTTCTGCTTTTTACCTACCATATTTCCGGGAGAAATGATGATTCCGTAATTCCCGTTATTTTCGGTTTCGATGTTATTGAGCTTAACATTTTTTACCTCGTAGGAATTGCTGTCCGGCTCGATGTCGATTCCTGCCTGAGGGTTAGTTCCGGAAGTATTAGCAATGTAAGCGTTTTCCACCAGCATATTAATGACTCCTCCTATGGTTAGTCCGTTTCTGCGGTTATCTTTTAATATGGTATTTTTGATATTGATATCTGAAGAATTGATATTATTTCTGCTGCCTATGCAAATTCCATCTCCCCAGCTGCTTTCAATATAAGAACCGATGATATTGATGTTACTGGATGACAGTATATAGATTCCCATTCCCCATTCTCCGGTGGTCGACAAATGCTTATGTTTGTCTCCTGTGATATTGGCGTAATATATATCCACATTCTGAATATTGAACAAATTAAGCATTCCGTTGCGGTCCTTAGCATTAGGTTTCATGATGAGCTTTGAATTCTTCTGAAAAAGAATTTTCTGACCTGATTTCAATGCCAGTCCATTTTCGTTAATCAAAACAGGAAAATCAGGCATCATAAGAGTGGAATTCTCAGTTAGCCCCTTCTGAATATATGTGGTATAATCTGTATCTCCGTTTTTAGAATACCCTTTTGGCAGATAAACGGTAAGATCTTTTGCATTCTTGAAATATTCGCTTTTAACTGTTGCATACCCAGAAAAACGGTCTTTAACATATTCCTGAGAGCTTCCCCAAAAAAATATGAATACGGAAAATAAGAATATCAGCTTTTTCATTTTGCTAGATTTAATTTGTTAATCATTGTAAAGAATGGTATAAACACAACTAGGTTGATAAATAACGTAGCGGAAAGGGAACCAATATTAATCATCATGGATGTTGAACAGCCAAAAGCTAAAATGATATATAAAAAAAATAAAACCGGGGAATTTGTGGTGTAAGCTTTTGTCTCAAATTTAAAGGCTAAGACGGTTAAAACAAATATATAGATGTAGAAAAAATACTTTGAAAAATGATAGAGTCCTGCTACAGAGACAGGCACAATCTGATCCCTGGAGCGGCCGGCCCCATAGATCTGATTATTGAATTTAATGTTGGTCTTATAATTGTCATTGGAAAACTTGGACAATACAGGGATATTCTGGGTAATGTCAGAAATAAAATAATAATACTTGTCAAATGGATTTACCATGTTCTTCTCATAGGAATCGTATCCTATAGCATAGTTGGCCACTCCCCCAAAATACGCATTCAGTTCATGGAGAGTGAAAAACCCGCCTACATCAGCTTTTTTCGTATTTCCGGAAAACTTAGCCAGTGAAGCCACCATTAATATAAGCCCAAAGAAAACAGTGGTATAGGTAACTACTTTTTTTCTGTAAGCCGGATAAAAATAAATCAATAAGAGTATTAAAGGAAAAGAAGCATATACAATACTGAAACGGCTGATCCCTACAATAATGGTCGCATTGATTAATACAACCAGTATCGAAAGCATCAGTTTTGTGCCCTGCTTCAGATTAAATGAATTGATTACTGAAAAGATAAATAGAGCAATATATGCCCTCATCACAGGGAACATAATACTTACTAACGGAGAAATATTTTCCAAATCTCCGGAAACTTTAAGCTTTAAATAGGTGGCAACGTCCCATACGAAACTTAATTTATGTAAAAAGCTCCTGTTGGTTGCAATAATCAGTACGAATAAAAGAAATAGGCCGGTAGTAATGGTATTTAACGGTAAGAAATTCAATTTACCGGTTTTTAGTTTTGTTTCTTTCGAATAAGTACAGATAAAATAAGCTATTAAGATGAATAACAGCTCAATAAGCATCATAGAAACAGCATAAGCTTCGTTAACTGTAGTGCTGCCAAATCTTAATTTGTCACCTCCTATAAAAAGAAGAGGAATAACAATATAACGCATGATCTGCTGAATCGTTATGATCCAAAAGATAAAATACGACTTAAGCTTTACAAATATGTTGGAAATAAATAAGGTAAAGAAACCTAAACCTATCGGTAAAAAGTAAACATCCTGATAAGAAGTATTGCCGATTTTCCCATAGATAAAAAAACCTATAGAGAAAAACAGAAAACTTAAAGTGAATAAAACTAATTTATATGATTTATTTCCCTCCATGCTCAATAGGCTGCTTACTTCTAGTTAAAATAAATAGTATAATACGGTACAAACATCTCAAATCCGGAATGAATCCGGAAAGGCCGAGAGAAAAAGTAACTTCTACCTTTTCTCTCAGCTTTAATTTTTATTACAGCCTGGAATCACATTTCTCCAGGATTCCTTTTACATCATAAATGATTCCTTCTTCCTTCAGATAGTGATTAAGGTTGATATCCATAAATTCCTTGTGTGCAACAGTAAGAATAATTGCATCAAATTTTTCATCCGGAATCTCATTGATCACATCCAGGTTGTATTCATGTTTTACTTCTTCAGGCTTAGCCCAAGGATCAAAAGTAGTAACGTGTAAAGCATAATCTTCCAGCCCATGGATCACATCTACCGCTTTGGTATTACGTACATCCGGACAGTTCTCTTTAAAGGTAATTCCTAAGTTTAAGACCTTGGCACCATTAATCGTAATCTTCTTTTTAATCATCGTTTTCACAAGCTGGGAAGCCACATACTGTCCCATAGAATCGTTAAGACGGCGTCCTGCCAGGATAATTTCCGGGTGATAACCGTTCTCCTGAGCCTTCTGAGCAAGATAATAAGGATCTACACCAATACAGTGTCCGCCTACCAATCCCGGTTTGAACGGTAAAAAGTTCCACTTGGTGCCTGCAGCCTCAAGCACTGCATGGGTATCTATTTCTAAAAGGTTGAAAATTTTTGCCAACTCATTGACAAAAGCGATATTGATATCTCTCTGTGAGTTTTCAATTACTTTGGCAGCTTCTGCAATCTTAATAGTCGGAGCTAAATGAGTTCCGGCAATAATCACAGATTTATATAAAGCGTCTACTGTTTTTCCAATTTCCGGTGTAGAACCTGAAGTCACTTTCAGAATCTTCTCCACGGTATGTTCTTTATCTCCAGGATTAATACGCTCCGGAGAATATCCTGCAAAGAAGTCCTGATTAAACTTCAATCCTGAAACTTTTTCCAGAACAGGGATACATTCTTCTTCAGTAGCACCCGGATATACAGTAGATTCATAAATTACAATATCTCCTTTTGACAATACTTTAGCCACCGTTTCCGATGATTTATATAACGGCGTAAGATCGGGGCGGTTATGCTTATCAACCGGCGTTGGAACCGTAATAATATAGATGTTTGCATCCTGGATATCGTTGATATCAGCAGAGCAGTACAATCCATTTTCATTGGAATGGTGAAAAGGGTTTTCCTGTTTTAATATAGCTTTCAATACTTCGTTTTCCACTTCTAAAGTATTGTCTACACCGGTATTCAATTCCTCAATCCTTTTCTGATTGATATCAAAACCTACAACCGGATACTTGGTTGCAAATAATCGTGCTAAAGGCAGACCTACGTATCCTAATCCGATAACGGCAATTTTATATTGTTTTTCCACAAAGACTCGATTTAAACTTGTTTATTTTAAATTTTCCCAATACCAGCTGATAGCTTCTTTTAATCCTTTTTCTATCGTATGAGTAGGCTGGTATCCTAATAATTTTCCTGCTTTTTCAACAGACGCCAGTGAATGCGGGATATCCCCCACACGGTTCGGACCATAAATGACGTTCACGTCAGCAATTTGTTCATCGAATTCGCTTAAATATTTTTTAAGGTATCCAATCAGATCATTCAGTGTTGTACGATCCCCGACTGCTGTATTATAAACTGTGTTCACTGCTTCAGGATTCTCGGTAAGCATGGCCAGCTCATTCATCTGAATGACATTATCGATATAAGTAAAATCACGTGAATAATCGCCAGTTCCGTTAATGGTTGGAGATTCGTGATTGATTAACTGCTTTACAAACAAAGGAATCACAGCAGCGTATGCCCCATTCGGATCCTGCCTGCGTCCAAATACATTGAAATATCTCAAACCAATGCACTGCATTCCGTATGTTTTTCCAAACACGTCTGCATACAGCTCATTGACATATTTGGTAATGGCGTATGGCGATAACGGTTTCCCGATCACATCCTCCACTTTAGGCAATGATGCAGAGTCACCATAGGTAGATGATGAAGCAGCATATACAAAACGTTTTACCTTGGCATCACGGGCAGCAATCAGCATATTTAAAAATCCTGAAACATTCACATCGTTACTTGTAATAGGATCTTTAATTGATCTCGGAACAGAACCTAATGCAGCCTGGTGAAGTATATAATCTACATTCTCTACTGCTTTTTGGCAAACTTCCAAATCACGGATATCCCCTTCAATCAGTTTATAATTTGGGTTGTTAAGGAAAGGCTCGATGTTGTGACGGTGCCCTGTTGCAAAATTATCTAAGCAAACGACATAATAGCCTTTATTTAAAAAATATTCCGTTAAGTTGGAACCTATAAAACCCGCTCCTCCTGTAATTAAAATTTTATGCATTTCTATGATTTAAAAATTTTCTTCCACCAGCTATTTTTATCCTTGGTCTGACTGTAGCCATAGCCATAGCTGTAGTTATATCCATAACCTCCTGCCCGTCTGGAAACATCGTTAACGACAAAAGATACATTCGTCAGTTTAGAGTCTCTTACAAGGTCGTTAGCAAAATCTATCAATATATTTTTTGATACTCCGGATCTTACGACATACAATGTTGCATCCGCTGTATCTGCAATACTCAGTGTATCCGAAACCAGCATAAGCGGTGCAGAGTCTATAATAATATAAGCATACTCAGAAGACATCTGCTCAATAAGCTTCTGATATCTTCCATTAGAAAGCAGCTCCTGAGGATTGGGAGGAATTGAACCCGCATAAATGACATCACATGAAGGATTCGTAGTTGATGTGTGGACTAGATCCTCTACATTCACCGAATCATCATATAAATATTCTGTAAGACCTTTTCTTTTAACAGGTTCACTGTCATATCTCTGGATCTGAGGATTACGGATATCCGAACCAATCAGAAGAGCTCTTCCGTTTTTATTGGCTATGGTAAGGGCAAGATTAACGGATACCAGGGTTTTACCCTCACCTTTTACCGAAGAGGTTACCATAATCACTTTGGCAGAATCTTTTGTAGGCAAAACAAATTTAAGATTGGAAACAAGAACCCTGAATGCTTCAGCCAACTCCGAAAAGTCGTTTTTCTGCACCAAATGGTTTTCATTATCTTTAAGAGACGGAATATCTACCAGTACGCCCAGTCCGGAACGCTCCTTAATATCATCTCTGTTATAAATTTTGTCATCCAGCATGAACAATAAATAGAAAACGGCAAAAGGAATCAACATCCCAAGAAAAAGAGCTCCCGGAAGGATAATATCTTTTTTAGGGGATACCGGGGTATCTTCTGTAAATGCAGGATTTACAATTTTGGCTTTCGGAACTTCTACGGATAGATTGATTGCGTTTTCCTCTCTTTTCTGCAGAAGGAATAAGAAAAGCTGCTCTTTAAGGTTCTGCTGACGTTCTATTCCTCTGTAAACTTTAGACTGTCCCGGAACTTTTTCTATGACGTTATTGCTGGTTGCAATTTGGTTTTGAAGTTGGGAAATACCTGTCTGTACAGTTTGTTTTTGCTCATTGATATTGTCTCGAATAATGCTTTTGAGAGAAGCAATTTCCCTGTTCATCTCTATGACAGCAGGGTTTTCATTGGTGGCCTGCTTAAGGGTTTTGTTTCTGCTGATGATAAGCAAATTATATTGGGAGATAGACTGCTCCAACGAAGGATTCAGCCCCAGGTTAGAAGGCATAAGCTGGTTATTGCCTTTTGAAGCTTCTGTTGAAAGGGAGTTCAGAAGGTCAAGCTGTGCCTGCTGCTGAAGAAGAACTTTAGTATTCTCGCTGGTATTCTGCAGGGCCAGTTCTGCCTGTGCCTGCAAATCAACAATTCGGTTACGGTTTTGGAAATCTTCTTTCTGGTTTTCTACTCCTGAGAGATCTTTAGTGATTACCTCCAGTCTTTTATCAATAAACTCCTGGGTGTTCTTGGCTTGCAGGTTTTTATCTCTCAGTCCGTCCAGATTATACTGTTTGGTCACTTCGTTCAGAACAGCCTCTGACTTTTCTGGAAGAGATCCTATTAGGCTAATCTCCATCAGCATGGCCTTTTCATCCGGAATGTTTACCTGTATTGTTTTTTCTAGCTTTTTTACTTTCTCAATAGGGTTCGAGAAAATAATTTTGTACTCAGAATTAGGCTTAATAGCAGAATTTCTCTGCAATATCACCGTTCCAAAGTCCAGCTGTAAAGGAATATTGAATTTCCCTGTAACATCCTTTTTTTTCTCACTGTGAAGTGTAAACTGATCCCCTTTTATTTCCGATATGGAGTACTGGGAGGATACAAATTTTTCGTTGGTATAAGCTAATATCTTTGCCGTTATGGGAGCATTCGTAAACAGTTGCGAATCTTTAATTTCTCCTGCACTGAAATATTCTACATTTAGATTAAGGTTTTTCACTACCTGCATGAGTATAGGCCGCGAGTTCACTACTGCTGCCTCACTTTTCAGCTCATCTGCATTACCAAGACCTATCCCGAGATTATCAAGATCGGCCAAAGCTGAAGAAAGATCATTTTGTTTTTTATCAAATTTAAGGGTAGTCTTTGACTGATATTTGGGAACGCTATATCTGAGATAAATATAAGCGCCAGCCACAAAGAGCAACATAGAAGCAATAAACCACGGCCATTTATACAGGTATTGAGAAATGGTTTTTCTTATGTTCAATTTTTCTTGCCTTGCCTGAAATTCTGTCTGCTGCATATATTTATTATCTTGTTAAAGCAACAATAAGTGTCCCTGCCGTTAATAATGCTCCAATAATCTGGAATGTAAGAGCCCTGTTAGGATTTGTATTTGCCTGAACCTGCTTGTTTTTATCCGGCTGTACATATAATATATCGTTTTGCTTCATATAGTAGTATGGTGAGCTTACAATATCGGATCTGGAAAGATCAATATTAACCACCTGGTCCACCCCGTCATCACCTGTACGGATAAGCTTTACATTCGTGCGGTCTCCAAAGTCCGTCATATCACCTGCAAGGCCAAGTGCCTGGAATACATTGATTTTTTGGGAAACGCTTTCTTTCTGGCCCGGATCTTTCACTTCACCCAAAATACTTACATTAAAGTTTTTTAGAGTAATGGACACCATAGGATCTGTAAGATATCTCTTCAGACGCGACTCCAGGTCCTGCTTTAGCTGTACCTGAGTCATTCCTTTAGCGTAAACATTCCCTAAAACCGGGAAAGAGATATACCCTTCTTCATTCACTAAATATTCACTTGGCTGTACATACTGATTAATTCCGGTGTTGGTATCGCTTCCTACCTTATTGGTTGTATTAAGGTTGAAAGGTTTTACAGCAATTTCATCAAGTGCAGAAACAAGAATAAGAAGAACATCCCCTTCCTGGATATGCAAACCCTGAAACTTTGCCCTGCTAACTTCTTCCTCCATATTATGCTTTGACATATACACCATATTCTGTTTAGGTTTACACGATAGCAAAGTAACCGACATCAGTATTATATACGTAATAATAGTTTTCTTCATATGTTATTTAAGTCTATTCGAATTAATACTCAATTTTATTAAAGATATTTACAACAAAATTCAGAAATAAGTATATTTTTTACATTAAACCAAATTTCACCTATACGTGAAATGAATTTAAATGAAACATCTTATTTTAAAAGTCAATTCATTCTGTAGCAATTTTCATTCCGATTAGAAATAAAACAGTAAAAATATTTGATTATTTTTCACTTATCAACACCATAATTCAAACTATGTTACTGATAGACTTCACGTTCCGGTGTTTTATCTAAAATTTCAAATTCCGAATTATTACTTATAAATTCCGGTACAATTATTTTCAAAATCTGAACGACCTGCAAACTCTCTTTTTTTATGGCCGAACGCATAATCTGCCTGCACAGAAGTTCTATATCTTCAAATTCCATCAGCGGGTCTCTTGAAATCATGATTTTCTCATGATGGGTAGGAATAGTCGTAGAATTATCTGTTAGAAGCTCTTCGTACAGCTTTTCGCCAGGTCTTAACCCTATAAAATCAATTTTAATATCAACATCCGGCGTATATCCGGATAACTTTATCATCCTTTTAGCCAGATCCAGAATTTTAATAGGCTTACCCATATCAAAAACATAAATTTCGCCTCCGTTGCCCATTGTCCCCGCCTGAAGTACCAGTTCGCATGCTTCAGGAATGGTCATAAAATAACGGATAATATCGGGATGGGTAATGGTAACCGGACCTCCTTTTTCAATCTGTTTCCTGAAATGCGGTATTACAGAACCGTTAGATCCCAGCACATTCCCAAAACGGGTTGTAATAAATTTTGTTGTATTATCAGGAGAGTTTTGTAAAGACTGCACAAAAAGTTCGGCAGCTCTTTTAGAGGCTCCCATTACATTGGTTGGGTTCACAGCCTTATCGGTAGATACCATTACAAACCGGCCAACATGATATTGCCTGGATAATAAAGCTAAGTTTCTGGTACCCCCGATATTTACAAAAATAGCTTCATGCGGATTGTCTTCTATTAATGGAACATGCTTGTAGGCTGCTGCATGATATACTATTGAAAAATGGTAATCTTCAAATAATTTTTCAAGCCTGTAGTAATTCGAAATATCCGCCAACACAAATTTGAAATTCTGGTTCGGAAATCTTTCCAGCAACTCAAGCTTCAGTTCATGTAAAGGGGATTCAGCCTGATCTACAACCACAATAAGTGATGAATCCAACTGAGCAACCTGCCTCACAATTTCACTTCCAATAGACCCGGCACCTCCGGTCACCAGGATACTTTTATTAAAATGACGGCTTTTTACTTCTTCACTTTCAATTTTTATCGGGCTGCGGTCCAGTAAATCTTCAATCTGAAGGGGACTGAAACCTCCTACAATACCATCTTCCTTTATTTTGTTGAGACACGGTGCTTTTAACACTTTCAATCCTTTATCCAGTGCAAGTGTCATCCACTCTTCCATTTCTGCCTTCTCCATCGTTCCCCGGATTAAAACCGCATCAAATTGGTTAGTCAGACTATGACTTTTAAGAAGTTCTTTTTTATTATAAATCTTATACCCTAGTAACATTGCCTTTTTGGAATCTGATCTGGCGCTAAAAAAGCCTTCCAACTGATAAGCGTGCCCCGGATTATGAATAATTGCATTGGCTAATGAGACAGATTCACCCCCCACTCCTACAACAGCAACTCTTATTTTGGATGGGATACTCTTATACTTATGATCCATAACCATGCTAAAAAGCTGTTTGGTAAGCATCCTGAAAAAGAACATAAGAAGAGTGGAAATAAAAAAGAATAAAAAAAGTGCCGGATATAAATAAAGCGGCCTTCCCAACACCATATCTGATATAAAATTCAGGCCCAGCAATACTATAAAGGTACTGCCCGAAGACCACAGAATTTTAAAAAAATCAAAAAAAGTAGAATATCTTATTATTCCTGCATATGTTTTGAAGAGGAGCATACATAAAATATTAACCCCAATAACCGTTAAAATTTTTTCATTGAGATATTCAACAAAATAAATTTTTACGTGCAGTTTTTTTAATAACAGATAGATCGTTAAGACAGAAAAGGAAACTATTGAAATATCAATAAAAAAAACTAACCACCTAGGTACGTACCTTAACTCTTTGATTTTAAAAACATTCCCCATACTACAGATAAACCTAAAAATATTTATATTTTTTATTTAATTCAACATTTGGTGGTTTTTAATTTTAAACAAATATAATTAATTATTAATACAGTATTTAGCATCATATGTTAATTTAACATATTATATATTGAAATTATTACCTATTTTAACCATGTAGAACACACAACGCTCATATCTCATTGCAACACAGTATTTTTCAAATTTAAAGCCGATATGTTAAAAAATCATAATGTTAAAAAAATGAAATTTCTTCATGTTTATTTTTAATAATAAATGGCATTATCATTTTTCACCAGGCAATTCTTATAATCTGTGAAATAAAAAAAGCAAAGCTTACGGCTTTGCTTGAAAAAAAATGATTTAAAAATTATTTCAGATACTTTTCAAAAAAACTTTCTAGTTTATCAAATGGAATTATATCAACTTTATCATAAAGATCAACATGAACTGCACCAGAAATTATCATCAGTTCTTTGGGTTCGGAGGCCATTTTGTAAATATCTTCACTGAAATATCTCGAATGTGCTTTCTCACCAACAATTAAAAGCACAGGTCTTGGAGAAATTTCTTTTACATAGGTAAGTATCGGCATATTCATAAACGATAAAGGGTTGGTCAAAAGCCAGGCTCCGTTTGAATTAAGTGAATTGGTGTGAAAACCACGGGAAGTCCTGTAATAATCGAAATAATCTTTTACAAATTGTGGTTCGTCGCCTTTTAGACTTTCGGGAAGGTTTCTTTCGCCTTTGGTTGGGTTTCCATTTTCAGCATCTTTCCAACGCTGTTGACCCAGGTCTTCCAATATTTTTGTGCGCTGTTCCAAACTTATTACATCGTTATATCCTTTTGACATCAATCTGGTCATATCATACAGGCTGGTAGTAGCGACCGCTTTCACTCTTTTATCAACTGCAGTTGCATTCAATGCAAAGCCTCCAAAACCACAAATTCCAATGATGCCTATTCTGTTTCTATCCACATTTTTCTGAAGTCCTAAAAAATCGACAGCAGCGCTGAAATCTTCGGTATTGATTTCCGGTGATGCGAGGTTTCGAGGTTCTCCACCGCTTTCACCGGTATACGAAGGATCAAACGCGATGACAGCAAAACCCCTTTCTGCCATTTGGTTTGCATATAAACCGGATGATTGTTCTTTTACTGCTCCGAATGGTCCGCTAATCGCTAATGCTGCTAATTTCTGACTTTTAACATTTTTCGGAAGGTAAAAATCTCCTGATAATGTTATACCGTAACGGTTTTTGAAAGTCACCGCTGTTCTTACTACGTTTTCGCTCAGTTGAAAAGTATAGTGTTCTGCCGTATCCATTTTTGAGGTATTAAAATTTTTGTTTTGGGCAAATATCTGCCCTGTAAAAAAGAGCATCACTGCCAGTGTTATTATTTTTTTCATTACAGTATTTATTTAGTTAATTGATTTTTCCTGAAATAAGCAACTGCGAGAACCACTGACCTTTTGTTCCCGTTCAGGTAAGGAGGACTGTTCATTTCAATCACTTAATTTATAATGCAAAATTAAATCAGATAAATATGCAACTTGTTACAAATAGTACAGTAATAATGTCAAATATTACGTATTTTAGCATTTTATCGACAGAAAGTAATATGGAAACACCAGCTCAACCAAAAGTTTTATTATTGAAAGCCACCGGAGACATCGAATTTCCGGAAGATTTCCAGTTACACTATCATACGCACATCTATTGCCAGCGTGGAAATGCAAGCTTTATTTTTAATGGAAAGCCTGTTCAATGTAAGCAAGGCGAATTTATTTTCTGGCTTGCTGACAGTAAGATTTCAGATTTATCTTTTTCTAAAAACTTTGCTGCAACAGTACTGTTTATTGATAATTATTTATTAACAGACAATTTTCCCAGCCTGAACATCAGCATCGACGCCATTGTGCATCATAGAGTTGATCCACTATTACGTCCAGATAAAAAAAACAAAGAAAGAATTCTGAAAAATTTTCAATCATTGTACATTAAGTCGCTTGAAACAGCCAATCGCTTTTATGATGAAATTCTAAAACTTCAAATGCGGCTTTTCCTGCTGGAAATGTGGGATATTTTTATTGACCAGCTTGAAAGGCGAAGCCGCAGTTTGGAAAGCGGAACATTATACGAGCGATTTATTAAACTCGTAGAAGTACACTGTATGAAACGCCGCGAAGTGCAATTTTATAGCAGTCTGCTTAATATAACCCCAAAATATCTAAACCAGATTTGCAAAACCAATACCGGCATCACTGCATCGGAGTGGATACAACGTTATACGAAAGACCGACTTATTTTCCTACTGGGTAACAAAACCCTGAATATTTCTGAAATTGCTGACCAAATGGGATTTTCCAGTCATTCATTTTTTACGAGATATGTGAAAAATATGTTGGGAATCAGCCCTAGCGAATTTAGAAACCGGCTATAATATGTATGTTATTTGAGCACTCACTGCAATCTCTTTTCCGTGAAATTAATTTCTAAGATACGAGGAAGACTGGTACTGCTTTTAGAGACATCTACCTATTATCTGCCGGGCAGAAAAAGAATTAGAAGCAACCGGAAAACTGTTAAATAAAAAAAGAAGGCCTGTTTCAGACCTTCTTTCTTAGTTTCATGACAATTGGAATTTATCTTAAGATATTTCAATCAATCGCGGTGGCTTCTGTTTGGCATCTTCTTTCTTCGGAATGGTCAGCAAAAGCAATCCATTTTCATATTTTGCATTGATATTATCCTGATCGACAACATCTTTTGGAAGTTCCAGGCTTCTTTGGAACGATTGATAGCTGAACTCCCTTCGGGTAAAATTGTCCTGCTCCCTTTCGCTGCTATCCTGTTTAGAGGACGAAATAGTCAGAAGGTTTCCATCAAGTTTCACTTCAAAATCTTTCTTGTTCATACCCGGCGCAGCAATCTGCACCTCATAAGCATCTTCATTTTCTCTGATATTAACCGAAGGAACCGTTGTACTGGTCGATGAATAATTGTTGTTTCCCCAGTTAAAAAGTTCACGATTAAAAAAATCATCGAAAAGACCTGGAAAGGCTAAATAGCCATTCGGGTTTCTTTTAATAAGACTCATAATAATCTTTTTAAATTAAGTTAAACAATCATTTTACACACAAATCAGCTGGCCAGCTGTACGTTATGAAAACATCAAAAAAAATACCATGGTGAAAAATGTGTTTTTTTTGCAGAAAAACTGACAAAATTTCACTTTGTACTTCAAAAATTATTTATGCGGGGAACCATAGTAATCCACTCCGAATAATGTATTATGATCTCACTCATAGACGTATTGATGAGTAATATATAATTTTGAATAATTAAAGCATTTAATGATACAGGTGCCTCATCGCCCCGTATCTCCGCAGATAGCACGTCAGGTCGGGACAATATTAATACAAAGACTCATATAGGCGGCAGAAAAACAAGCAATAATAATACAGGCAACGCCACTGGTAATATTAATGCAGCAGTATCAGACAGCGCACGTTCCAGCAGGTAAATTAAACAATTTTTATCGTGTTCCTACTGCCTAATTCCATATAAGATTTACGTATTAGTTTTAGACAAGACCTAATGATTTAATCGAACTATCCCTTGAAGCAAAATATTGCTTCAATAGTTTATTTTATGGTTCTAAATTGAAGATCTTATTTTAAATAACTGAGCTTTAATCACTTGTCTCTACATCAATTGGTACCTGTTGTCAAAAGATAATTTTATCTTACAATGATTTTGGAATTAAACTTTTGCAGGCTTCATAAATTGTAAAAAAATCAGTATTTTCGCAATCGGAAATCATACGTGATAAGTCTTTTTGAATTTATTCACTGCTGATGAACATGGCTGCATAGTTTAATGGATAGAACTTCGGATTTCGGCTCCGACAGTGAGGGTTCGAATCCTTCTGCGGTCACTTGATAAAAGAGAATTTGTATATTATTAAAAATTAAATAATTACACATTCTCTTTTTTTTGTTTTGAACTTCCAACGATTACGGACAAAAAAATAAAGCATTACAGCTATAAAAACAAACCCCTTACATTTGGAATGTAAGGGGTTTTATTGTTTTGAAAATTTCTTTAGGCTTAAAAGGTAATCTTCACTCCTCCCAGAATCTGTGCACCTAAGACTTTATAGCCTTTGTAGGTCTGGTAATTGGAGTTTAGAAGATTGTTTCCGATGGCAAAAACACTGAAGTTTTTATGAAATTTGTACTCTGCAGAAAGGTTTAAATCTGCATAGCCTCCTACTTTATCGTTTCTGTTTTCCGTAGACTGATAAACCATATCCGGGTTTGCTACTCCTTCAAGAGCAAAAGAATTGGTTGTTCTGTCGCTGGCAAAAATTCCTTTGAATCCTAACAGTAACTTTTTATCCAACATGGTATATTTTGCTCCGATGCTGGCGTTCACTAAAGGAACGTTGTAAATATCCTCGTAATTCTTCAGATCATATTTGGTAAATCTTACTTCCCCATCTAAAATCAGGTTCTCAAGCGGGAAATACTGTACACTTCCTTTGATATCACTTACATTTCCGTCGTCATAAACTGCAGAGAACGTATTGGCAAAATTATAAGCAGAACGATTCAAAGTATAGACATTGTCGAAAAGGTTGTTTCCCTGGAAAAACATAATATCTTTCATCTTTCCATAACCGGCAGAGAAGTCATATTTGAATGTTTCATCGATGTCTCCTCTCAGTCCTACATAAAAATGATATTTCGTCTCTGTTGGCTTTAAAAACTGGTCAGAAACAATAAATGGATTTGCCTGTAAAAGATCTCCAAAAGTATTAAGCTTTAAACCTCCGTCTACCCCGCCATAAAATTTGAATTCTTTAGCGGCAGCAACCTGAAACTCGGCCTGTGGAAACCAGTATGTTTTATTATTTTTGACTTCACCACCAAGCACATCGTTTGAGTTCTTGGCATTTAAGAAAGAAAATGTAGATCCCAGCATTAAATAAGAGTCTCCTTTTCTAAATGTCACTTTCGGGTCCAGAGTCGTATTAAAGAAATTGGATGAATTTTTGTCAACGATGGCAAATTCTGTTTTCACAGCCTCCAATCCTAAGCCTAAGTCCGCATTTAAATTGATTCCTGATTTTCCGATCTCAACAGCATGCTTGGAAAGATTCGCCAAAATGGAAACCTGGTTCTCCTGTGCATCAAAATGATCTTTCAGGAAAGATGATTTTACCCTTACATCATTTAGAATTTCGTTGGAATAAAAATCGTAATATCCGTTCACTTTAAACTGGCTTACTCTCTGCTTCAAATCAACATCTGCAGCCGGCTCCAAAGCATAGATCCCGTAATATCTGTTATTATCCAATCCATACTGAGCATGCAGGTTGAATTTTCCTTTTTCGCCATATGAATTCAGGTAAGCTCCGATCGCCGTAGAGCTCTGTTTGGAGTCCCAGGCATATTCTTTTTTCAGACCTAAAGTAGAAAGGAAATGGAAATCTGCCCCTACTTCCAGCTTATTATCAAGCGTCTTGGAAATATTGGCATCTGCAAGGATCTTCCCGAAGTTACCCATTCCGAACTGTACATAATTATTCTGAGCTGTTCCTTCGAATTTCGGAGTCACATCCTGTCCCTGAATGGTAGAAGTTTTGAAATCTGAAACCGCAGGCACATCTGTAATGGTATATTTTACAGGGTTCTGAGATTTCTCTTCCGGCGGATAATTCTTGATCGTTTCCACAGAGGTCTTCTTCTTCTCGATCTTTTTCACCTCCGGTTCCCGCTTCTTATTAAGAATCAGTTTCTCCTCCTTGATCTGGGAAAACGCAAACTGCGAAAACCCTAAAAATAATATGGATAATAATTGAATTTTTCTGTTCATTGTTCAATATTTGTATTAATGTATAATGTCGGATGTATAATGTATTTACTGGACTTTGTACATTTTTACATTATACTTTATACACTTTACTTTTTAATCTGCTTTTTAACCTCTTTTGCTTCTGCCACGATCTCCGGGAAATCTTTATAGTTCTCGATGATCTGATCGCATGTATAGCTCGCCTGATAATTATCTTTCAGCCCAACGTAGTTCTTAGCCATCAGTACCAAAGCTTTTGCTCCCCAATAGTCTTCGGATGCATAATTATTGGCCAGCTTAAAGATGGTCTCGTTTGAAGATTTGAATGCTTTTCCTTTATTCTGATAGTACGCTTTTGCATACAATGCTTCAGCCGCTACCGAGGTATTGGATGATTTTTCAAGAGTACTATAAGCTGACTGTGCATCTTTATCTTTTCCTGAATTCATTAAGCTTCTCGCTTTGATTACTTTCGCAGTTTCAATAACTGCAGCAGAGTTTTTCGTATTGGCAATCACTGCATCTGCCAGTTTTTCAGCCTGAGAGAAGTTTTTCTCATCCGCGTACATCTTCATGAGCTCTACATTCGCATAGTTCTTAATGCTGATATCTGAAGAGTTTTTGAGATTCTCAAGGTATTTTTTGGCTTCTGCCGTGTTCCCCTGAGCGATGGAGATCTGTGCCAGACGGGTCTGTGCATCATCCTGGTAATCATTCTGAACCGAGGCCACTTCCTGAAGAACAAGAAGTGCTTTCGTAGCATTATTGGTTTGATAGTAGCTTTCACCCAGCTCGTATTTAGCCTGGTAAAGGCCTTCCCCGGTAGGATTCTGCGTTAAATATTTTTCGTAGTAAGAAATAGCATTTTTGTAGTCCTTCTTAGTGAAATACTGTTTTCCGGTAGACAAATTAATTTCATCAATCTCAGAAGCATCTACATTCACGCCGATACTTTTTGCAAAGCTTTCATATCCTGAAACGTCTCCGTTTTTCGTGAAAACAGGTTTCGCTGCCTGAACAATCTTCTCGGCATACGCTGTATTTTTGTACTGCTCTCCTAAAGATTTAAGCTCAGAAAGCGCTTTATCGTTTTGGTTCTGGTCAATATAGTTCTGCGCTCTGTAAATAGAGGCGTTTGCAATAAGGTCTTTATCCGAAGATGTTTTGATCACTTTGGCAAAAGCATCATTGGAATTGGCAAAATCATCCTGGGCAGCGTAAGCTGTTCCCATTTCATACTGAGCATCATCATAATATTCAGAATCCGGATATTTGGATAAAAGATTCTTTAAATTGGTGATTTTTGCCTGTGTGTCCCCTTTAAATCCTAAAGCCATTGCTTTTTGATATAAAGTATAGTCCGTAGCATCTTCATTCTTATCGTAAATCGCAATTGCCTCGTTCAGGTCATTGTTCGCATAATGAATATCTGCCAGGCGGAGTTCCGCATCATTTTTAAATTCAGGTTTCGGATTGCCCAGATACTGCTTGAAATAAGTCTGCGCCTGGTCGAATTTTTTAGCTTTGAAATAGGCATAGCCTAAATCATAAGGCAGCTGCTGTTTTTCAGGGAAGTTTTCGGTCAGGAGTTTCTCATAGCGGGTAATGGCAGACGGATAATTCCCTTTCTGGTAATACACCTGTCCTAACCAATATAATGCTCTGTTGTAAAATTCTTTATTGATATTGAACCCTAAGCTCCTCAGGAAATATTTTTCAGCTTCATCATAATTTCCTTTGTTGAACTCTTCCGTCCCCAACAAATAGGAAACCTCCTGATCCACTTTATTGATTTCCGGAGTAGAATCCTGAAGTCTGTCAATTGCATTCAAGGTTTCTTTATAGTTTCCAGAATATAAATAGGATTTCACAAGAAGCGATCTCATTTCAGGAGCATTCGCATCATTCTGATTGTTATTGATATAATTTTGGATTACCGCAGAAGGACTTTCAAACGGGTTCCCAATATCGTAGCTTAGTTTTGCGTACTGTTCGTGAGCTAATTTCTTCACCTTGGCATCGTAATCCATCTGGTAAGAAGAACGGAAGGCCGAAAGGGCTTCCTGCTTTTTATCAACTGCCAGATAAGCATTTCCTAACTGATAGTAAGCATTTTGTGCAAGCGCCGAATTGCTGTTGATAAGCTGGTTGTAATACGAAACTGCTTCATCATATTTTTTAAGCTGAGCGGCTACAAATCCCATTTCGTAAAGGTCATTTTCAGAAGGATTCTGCTGTACGCTCAAATAATCTTTAAGATGTGGATATGCCGAAGTGTAGTCATTTTTCATGAAATAACTTTCCCCGATGATCTTATGAACCTCAGCTTTGTAAGATTCAGAAATGTCCTCGTTCAGGAGGGCGGTTCCTTCGGTAATTGCCTGGTCATAATTCTTATCATTATAATACATCTGTACATAATAAGGACGCACCAGTTTAGAAAACTTAGGCTGGTCTTTTACAGAATCAAAGTATTGAAACGCTTTATCGCTCTGTCTGTTGGAATAATACAGGTGACCCAGCATATAAGCAATATCTCCTTTTTGGGATTCATCAGCTGTTTTATAGGCTTCCTCTAGAGCATCTGTAGCCCCTTTGGTATCGCCCATCATGAATTTAGCATAGCCCAGCTTCAGAATATACTGTGTATTCTCTTCTTTTGAAAGCTGGTACTGATTTACTTTTTTCAGGGTCTCTAACGCTTTTTCAAAATCTTTTTTAGCAAGATAATAATCGGCCAGCGGTAAATTAGCCTGAGCAAAATAGGCTGAATTAGGATATTCTTTCATGAAGGCCGTTAATCCTTCCTCCGCATGGTTTTTCTGCAGAATCACCCCGATCACGTTATCAAAAAACTGCGCTGCTTCCTTTCTCGATTTGGACAAATTCTGATTATAGAAGTATTGTCTGGCATATTCGAACTGGGAAGCATTGTATATTTTGGTCTGATAAAGATTTTCTGCGAGGTTGAATCTGTAATTGTCTTTCTGTGTAAAGTACTGTGACTGTTGCGCTTCGGAAGTTCCGAAATAAAGCACGGCAGCTGAGAGAAGGATTTTTTTTGAATTCATTCTTTTTCTGAATAAAAAGATTAGTCTATATAAGTTAACGAAAATATTAAAAACTTATTGTTTAAGCAAGTTTTAAAAGGTTTAATAATCCAAAATATCTATTGAATGCATTTCACTATTTGATGATAAAAAATGATTACTTTAGTATCATAAAAGTTAAATAGATATCAATATAGAATTATCATAAAATATTTTGATTTAATCCTCATTCTACAGCAGCTAAAAACATACCATATTATGAAAATTAAGATACTTTTAGCATTAATATTTGTCAATCTGATGCATGCCCAGAAGTTTTACTTCCCCAAAACGGCAGTTACAGACTCCGTGGTTCTGGAAAAACAAATGCCCCAGCTAGCATCAAAACTGATCACTCAGGCTCCAATGCTGAAGCTAAAAAAAACCAATAAGCTTGCCTATTTAGATAACCTGCTACGCCTGCAGATGGTCGCCAAAGACTATAAAACATCTATCACAACATTAGCAGATTACCGTAAGGAATTTGCAGACCATAATATGGCAGGAAATAAATTCATTGCCTACGAATTTTACAGCCTGGCAAAACTGATTGAGGAGAAGAAAAAAATAAGTTTTCCTGATGCGCTTCAAAAAGCGTTCAATAAAAAGTATGAAGGCCTTCCTGATCAACTGATCACCAAAGTGGGTATTGCTGTTGATGGAGATGTTCCTGCTTCCAGGAAATTATTAAAAGAAGCGTTGAACAAGCAGAAAGATAAGGATAGCATAGATTATACCTCGGCTCTGGCGTTATGTAAAAGCTATTTAAACTATAAGACTTTTTCCAGCACCAAGCCTCAGATTGTACAGTTAGTGAAGTTAAAAGACCAGGAAAAATTCATTACCGAAACAAAGGATCTGAAAACCAAAAACGGAAATACCCTGACGATCACTATTGTCAGAAAAAAGGAAAACCCGGCTCCACTTCCTGTTATTCTTACCAATAATATCTATGCCGGACCTTTTGATTCATATTTTGGAAAAAGAGCTGCCGTTTACAATTATGTAGGAGCTGTTGTAAATACCCGTGGCAAAAGAAACAGCAATGATGAAAACAATCCTTTTGAGCATGAATCACAGGACATTTATGAAGTTATAGATTGGGTAAGCAAGCAGCCCTGGAGCAATGGTAAAGTCGGAATGATCGGCGGAAGTTACTTAGGTTTCAGCCAGTGGGCAGCGGTGAAGAAATTGCACCCTGCCTTAAAAACAATTGTCCCACAGGTCGCTGTAGGAATTGGAATAGACTACCCTGCCCAAAACAATATATTCATGAGCTATATGCTACAGTGGATTAATTATGTGACCAACAATAAGCTTACTGACGAAGCGGATTTTAATAATTTCACAAAATGGGATTCTATCAATACGGCATGGTACAAAAGCGGAAGATCGTTCAGAGCTTTGGATACCATCAGCGGCAAGCCTAACAGGATATTTCAAAGATGGCTGGATCACCCGGGTTACGACCAATATTGGCAGAAAATGGTTCCTTATAAGGAAGATTTTGCGAATATCAATATTCCTATCTTAACGACTACAGGATATTATGATGATGATCAAATTGGTGCAATGTCCTACTTTAAGGCCCATCATCAATATAATAAGAATGCCAATCATTACTTGGTAATGGGCCCATATGATCATGGCGGTGCACAAAGTTTTGGATTTACTTTCGTTAATGGCAGACCAATAGATCCTGCAGCCAGAATAAGCATTGACGACCTGGCTTTTTCATGGTTTGATTATATTCTGAAAAACGGCAAAAAACCAGCTCTTCTAAAAGACAGAATCAACTTTCAGGTAATGAATACCAATACATGGAAACATGCTCCTACTCTTGAAAAAATGCACACTTCAACACTTAAGTTTTATCTTCAGGACCGTAAAGGCAGTTCATCTGTTTTTAATCCGCCGGCAGAGAAAAGCTTCACTAAACAGACCGTTGATTTTAAAAACCGGGATCAAAAAGATACTTATCATCCAGTAAGCAAAACAGACAGTATAAAAACCACAAATTCGATGTATTTTGAAAGCGAAGTGTTGGACAAAGATCTTATTATCAGTGGAAACCCGGCCGGATTCTTCAATGTTTTCATTAACAAAAAAGACTTTGATACGGATACATATCTGTACCAGATACAGCCGGATGGCAAAGCTTTCCTGTTATCAACCCATATTGTAAGAGCGAGCTATGCAAAAAACAATGCTTTACGCCAGCTACTTGAACCCGGTAAAATAGAACAGATCCCTATAAAAAATTCAATATTCATCAGCAAAAAAATAGAAAAAGGAAGCAGACTTGCCCTATTGGTTGGCGTCAATAAAAGCCCAAGCTGGCAGATCAATTATGGAACGGGCAAAGATGTAAGCGATGAAACGATAAAAGATTCCGGTGAGCCGCTGGAAATAAAATGGTACAACGACAGCTATGTGGAAATACCTATTTATCAAGAATAAAGGCCATTAACGCTTATAGTCTCAGTCTTTTTAACGAAATATTATGATTACAGCCAGCACCAAAATAAAAAATCATTACATTTGCTTTTTTTCAAACTCAAATAAATATTGAATGAATCAACTTTTTAGAAGGAAAAACTATTCAGAAACAGATACTTCTACAAGCCTTTTAAGGGTTTTAGGTGTTTGGGATATTGTTTTTTTTGGTATTGCGGCCATTATTGGAGCAGGAAGTTTCAGCAGTTTAGGTGAAGCGGTTTTCAGAGGCGGCCCCGGAGTGATTCTATTGTATTTGATTTGTGGTTTTGCCTGTGGTTTTACGGCATTATGCTACGCTGAATTTGCGAGCAGAATTCCTACGGCCGGTTCTGCCTATACGTATGCTTATGCCAGTTTCGGAGAACTGATCGCATGGGTAATAGGATGGGCCCTGATCATGGAGTATTCTTTTGGTAATATTTATGTGGCTTTTTCATGGTCCGACTATTTCACCAGCTTCCTGGAACGTCTGGGAATGCATATTCCCGATTATCTTACCTGCAGCTATACGGAAGCAAGAAAAGCTTTTCAGAACGGTTCTGAGAATAAAGAGCTTTTAAACGCATGGAAATCTGCCCCATTGATCGGCAGTTTGAAATTCATCGTTGATGTGCCTGCATTAGTGATCAACGGTCTCATTACGTGGCTTTGTTATGTTGGGGTGAAAGAAAGTAAAAACTTCAATAATTCTTTAGTCATTTTAAAACTGGCGGTCATTGTTTTAGTGATCCTGGTAGGTTTTGCTTATATCAATACGGATAACTGGACGCCGGTAAATCCGGAAACACAGGTCGCTTCTTTCATGCCAAATGGTTTTGCGGGGGTGATGAGTGCTGTATCAGGAGTTTTCTTTGCCTACATAGGTTTTGATGCATTAAGTGTGCTTTCCGAAGAAACCAAAGATCCTCAGAAGACCCTTCCGAAAGGAATGATCATCTCTCTTGTACTTTGTACGGTAATTTATATTGCTCTAACACTGGTTTTAACAGGAATGGTGGATTACAGGAAATTTGACGGTATTGGAGATCCGCTTTCATTCATATTCGAAAAATCGAACGCCAATGTGGCCTGGATGGAACTTGTGGTTTCCTTCGTAGCTATTGTTGCCATTACCACTGTATTATTGGTGTTCCAGATGGGGCAGCCGAGGATCTGGTATGCGATGAGCCGCGACGGGCTGATGCCTGAAAAATTCAAAACTGTACACCCAAAGTATAAAACACCTTCATTTGCAACTATTGTTACGGGTATTGCAGTAGGCGTTCCTATTCTTTTTACAGATAAAACATTCATCCTCGATTTCACAAGTATCGGAACGATCTTCGCTTTCGTACTGGTATGCGCCGGAGTTTTAATGCTTCCTGCAAAACAGAAGATCAAAGGCAGATTCCACCTTCCTTATATTAACGGTAAATTCATATTCCCGGTTATTTTTATCGGTGGGTTAATAGGTTTCTATTTCTGGCAACCGGAATTCTTTAGCAACCTGATGGACTGGAGCAATCCTAAAGAAGGTGAATTCAAAGCTTCTATCTTCGTTTTCATTCTGATCAACCTGGTACTGTGTATCTTTACCTTTATCAAGAACTTCTCTTTAATTCCGTTAATTGGTTTAAGCTCCTGTTTATACCTCCTTACCGGAATGAGCCATGAGAACTGGTTTTGGTTTGGACTCTGGTTCGCTTTAGGTCTGGTGATCTATTTCTGCTACGGTTATAAAAACAGTAAGCTCAGAAAAGAAGCAGCGTAAAAAAACAATATAAAAGACATATAATAAAAGGCAAATTCGCAGATCAGCAAATTTGCCTTTTATTTTTTCATCAAATCGGCAGAATTATTGCATAGATTTTATCTGAAACTATAACTAATATTGCCATGTCAGGAAGAATAAAAACTTACGGGGAATTTTATCAGTTCTATCTTACCGAGCACAGTAAAACAGGAACAAGGATCTTTCATTTCATTGGAACACTTCTGGTATTTCTTGTGATCTGGTATGTCATCAGTTCAGGAAAGGAGCGGTTTCTGTGGTACATTCCGATCTTTGGTTATGGCTTTGCCTGGTTCAGCCACGCAGTCATAGAAAAAAATAAACCTGCTACTTTCAAATATCCGCTCTGGTCGTTGATCTCTGATTTCAGGTTGTTTTTCGAGCTATTAATAGGTAAACAGAAATTCAGAGGGATAGCTCCGGTGCCAAAGGAAACAGAGGATTCCGGGAATTTGTAGGGGTCTTTATTTTTAATAACAAAAGTCACCGCCTGAATCTAATACTTAGGGTTAGTTAAATTACCTTTAAGTTTTAAAAATGTCCTGTTTTTTAGTGGTGAATTAATATTGTTTTTCCAGAATATCATAATGAATGGTATTCATTATTTTCTCTGCTAAAGCATCTCCATCCACTTTGGTATGTTCCGGTCTGTATGTTGAAAATGTAACCGTTTCGTCTTTATTAAATGTAACAGTTACTTCTTCAAGAATCTGACCTTCAACATAGAATTGAAGCCTGTCATCCACTATCTTCCAGAACGAAAGCCTGGGTTCAGAAGGCATACAGTTTCCTGAGCTTCCTTCTACATAATTATAGATGGCAAAACCGTCTTCTCTTATGGAATAGTTTCTCATCAGGCGGCAATTGTCAAAATCCTTAATTACTTTTTCCTTATTTTCATAAAAGCCGGATTCTTTCAGTTTCCAGAATCCTGTGATATCCTCTTTCTTTAATTGTTGGGCACTGAGAAAGGAACTGACCGTTAAAAACAGTATTCCTATGTATATTTTATTCATTATTAATACAATTGTACTTCTTTTATTTGAGACATTTTGAGAGAGAAAGTTTCTTATTTTCGGCGGCCTCCGGCCGCCGAAAATAAGAAATCAATCTTAAATATAAACTTTAAGTATAAAAATTTAAAATACTAAATATCAATCTATTTAAACTTTTTCTTAAAGTTAAACTTGATCATATTCATCAGGCCAGGTTCGATAATGTCAATTCCTAATCCAAAATTACTGTCTGCTATTGTATGATGATCTTCACGGAATTTTTCAAACTGATCCTGCGGAATTTCAAGATTCACCAGAGGATTGTATTCTATAAAAACCGTAGCCCCATTTTTAGTAATTTTCTTGCGGCTTTTGTACTCAAAATAAGGATTGCTTATCGTACTTTCCTGGACGGTATATTTTTCCTGGGTATCAATCTTTTGATCTGTATTCAGACTTATCTCATACTTTTCACTATCGAAGTTATGCCAGAAAGGAAGATCTTTATGTATAAAATCCCTTGCGCTTGTTTTAATGACATTACGATCAAAATACATTAAGAACCGGTTTTTCTGGGGATCTGTGTAATATGGATTTTCTACTGTCGCAGTATACTGGATCCTGAATTCATTCAGTTTTTTATCATCGCTCACAATATCAATGGTAGCATCTTTAAAAATATCTCTAATATCTGTTCCGTTTCTGTCGCCAGAGTAATTAAGACCATAAAACAGAAAACTGTTCCAGCTGTCTACGATTTCCCTTTTGTTGGTAGTCTTGAAATACCTTCTCATCGCATTGGCTCGGTTTCCTTTATATGTTGTGGTCAATTTCAGACGACCCGTTGTATTCTGAGCGTTAAACTCAACTTTTTCATCAATACAGTAATACGGAAATTTATATGATTTTCTTTCCTGAAGTACCTGATCCGGTTTTACTTCGAGATAATGCATAAAGTAGATAAAGCCACGGTTTTCTATCAGTCCGAATTCATCACGAACCGTAGCATCTACAAAGTATTCCTGCCCTTTATAGTCAATCTTTACCACCACATGATTAAAGCTAAGCAGTGAAGGCAAATAATATTTAATATAATAGTCGGTATGAAAATTCACAAGGACTACCGAAGAATCAACGCCGATATAATTTAAAATAACCTTCAGTAAAACACATTTTGCTTTACAGTCGCCCTGCTTATTCTCATACGTGACTGAGGGTTCCTGAGGCTTATGCCCATTCATCTCATCGGCATTGAAAATATAATAAATATGATTCTGGACGTATTCTATGGCAAACTGCAGCTTTTCATCCAGGCTAGCAATCGCATCCAGCTTCTCAGCAAGATGGGGCGCAAAATCCTTTAAGGAATAGGTGCTGAACATTTCTTCATAAATCGGAGCAATATAATTGGACAACTCTTTCCAGCTGTTTTCGGTTGCAAAATCTATAAACGGAAAAATTTCACGACTCGCATCTACTGAATTAGTGTAATTATCCTCTTCTATAACGAACCTCTCCCCTTTTTTCAGATAATGGATTTCCGGCTGCAAAACATTGCCTTGTTCATCTCTGAAAAAAGTCTTTTTATAAGCAATATTCTCTTCCCGGTCATTGATAAATGTAAACTTAAAGTTTCCGTATGCCCAGTAATTATCCGGACTTACCCAGACATATTTTGAAAATTCTTTTCTCAGAAAATCTCGTTCTGTAAATGCTTTAAACCGCGAATCTTCGAGAATCAGTACATCGTAAAGCCTCAGATCCTTAATGGTAATATTGATCTTTTTATTACTGCTTAAAACTCCGCCGCTGCTCTGGCTCTCGCTGTCCAATACTTTTATTTTAGTATCCGGAATCTTATCGATCAGTACACCGTCTCTCAAAACACTGATCCTGTGAATACTGTAGACTTCATTTTCTTCCACAATAACCTCCGAAACAGAAGCCCGCTCCAGATTCACCGGCTCATTAAGGGTATAGGCCATACAGACATATTCGCTGTTTTCAGTATTGCTTGTATAATATTTTTTATCAAGAAAATAACAGTAATCTCTTCCTTCATCAATCTGTTTTCTGGAAAATTCAGAGTCTTTTATTTTATCAATCAGTTCATGATCTTCTATATTTCCAGCCCATGCTTCAGGTTTCTGAATTTTGTAGTTTTCAATGTGAATTGGATTATTCATAGTATATTCTGGTAATTGTCTTTGGTTAAATTTTTAGAAGTGCTCAAATTAAATAATTAAAAAATAAAAAACAATAGAAGAACTGCGTCAAAAACTTCGGCACAGTAATTGGAACCAAGATGTAAAATAAAGTTTTATGAAAATTATCGCAAACATTCTAAAAAGCGCTGTTCCTGCAGTAGCACTATTCGCAATGACACAATGTACCACGACAGCCAACACTGCCGGAGCAGATGAAAAAACTTTCATCGTAGGACCTGAAACTGCAGACTGTACAGGAGTAGCCCCAATGAAATGCCTGCAGGTAAAAGAAAAAGCATCGGAAAGCTGGACGAATTTCTATACAAATATTGAAGGATTTACTTATGAGCCGGGATACGAATACGTTTTGAGAGTAAAGACCGAGAAAATCGCCAATCCTCCAGCCGACGGATCTTCTATAAAATACACCCTGATCAAAGAGGTTTCCAAAACCAAGAAATAATACACAAAACTCCCGGAAAATTCCGGGAGTTTTTATTTTGAATGTTTATTGTTGCTCAGATTAAACCGTCATTCCTATATCAATCCCTTTGATCTTTCTGTAAAGATCGGTTGCAAAATTATCAGTCATTCCTGAAACGAAATCTACCACACCAAGTACTTTCTGATAATCCGTTCCTTCTTCGTAAACGAATTGTCTCGGAAGCAGTTTCAATGCTTTTTTATCATAAGATTTTCTTTCATCCTCAGGTTTCAGAATAGAGGGAATAAAATGATCCAGAAGTTCATACATTACATTGTAACCGGCATTTTCAATCTCTACTACGGCTTTATGATTGTAAATCTTTTCAATGGAGAACGCCTCGATGTCCTGCAGGGCGCGGTTCTCTGATTTATAAATATCCAGGAGACCGTTATCCAGATTTCCCTGAAGGATGTTCTCGAAATTATGTTTGTAAATTTCAAGGGATTTATTGATCAGGGCATTAATCGTTTTTGCTCTCAGGTAAGAGATCTTTTCATTTTCATTGGAAATGGAAGCCAGCTTATTTTTCACCCTGTCCGTATCATTGCTTTCAGATTTGATCAGTTCAAAAAACAGGTTCTCACAGTCTGCAGTGGATACAATTCCCAATCGGTGTGCATCTTCCATATCAATAATATTGTAACAGATATCATCTGCAGCTTCTACAAGCCATACGAAAGGATGCCTTTTGAATATATAAGGTTCTTCATTTTCCAAGATCAGATTCGTTGCTTTTGCTATTTCAAGGAAAATATCTTTCTCATTCTGGAAAAACCCGAATTTCTTTCTGTGAATGATCCCTTTTTTCCTGGCAACGGCTTCACACGGATATTTTGCAATACTCGCTAAAGTAGAAAAAGTAAGCTGGATTCCTCCATCATCTTTTCCCTGCTGACGTTGGGCCAGAACTCTTATAGCATTGGCATTTCCTTCAAAATTAACAAGATCTGCCCATTCTTTTTCATTAAATTTCAGCTTCAGATCCTTTTCATTCCTCTCAAAATAGCTCGCAATTGCATCTTCCCCGGAATGTCCGAAAGCCGGATTTCCGACATCATGACACAGACATGCCGCAGCAATTACGTTTCCTAAATTATGAAGATAAAAATTTTTAGAATCTTCCGTAAGGTCATTTTTATAGGTTTCAAAGATAAATTCCCCGATAATGCTTCCTAAACTTCTGCCTACTGACGAAACTTCCAGTGAGTGTGTCAGTCTGTTATGCACAAAAACACTCCCGGGAAGAGGAAAAACCTGAGTCTTATTCTGCAGCCTTCTGAAAGCAGAAGAAAAGATAATTCTATCAAAATCTCTCTGAAAATCAGTTCTTGAAGCTTTAGTATGCGGATTGTTTCCTGTACGCTGATTCGTGAAAATCTGGTTTAAATTCATCATTTTTCAAAATTACTCCAAATTTTATTTTTACGGAATAGTATTTGAACTTTTGTTGAAAAGTAAAGCCATGCCTGAAGGACCATCCATTATTTTAATGAAAGAAAACCTGCAGCCGTTTACCGGACATCAAGTAACGGAAGCTTCAGGCAATGCCAAATTCGAGAAAGAACCACTGATTGGCCAAACACTTCGCGAAATCCGCACATTCGGAAAACAGACATATCTTGTTTTAGACAATACAGCTATTCGAATTCATTTGCTGATGTTCGGATCATACAGTATTGATGAACAGACCAAACCGGATAAAAGCCTGCGCCTGTCAATTCATTTCAAAACCGGAAGCATCTATTTCTACACCTGCTCCGTCAAATCTGTAGAGTTAGAATTTTTATCCGGGATAGACTGGGAAGCCGACGTCATGAGTGATATCTGGAATCCTGAAAAAGCAGAAAAGAAACTGAAATCCAAACCGGAAATGATGGTCTGTGATGCTCTGATGGATCAGGATATTTTTTCAGGTGTGGGAAATATTATCAAAAACGAGGTTCTGTTCAGAATTGGCGTTCAGCCGGAAAGTAAAATAGGGAATCTGCCTGCAAAAAAACTCAAGGAACTTATCGCTGAAGCCCGAAATTACAGTTTTGAATTCCTGGAATGGAAGCGGGAATTTGTTTTAAAGAAACACTGGCTCGTCCATACCAAAACAACATGTCCGAAATGCGGGCAGAAACTCGTGAAGAAACAGACGGGACTGGGAAAAAGGCGAAGCTTCTACTGCGAAAAGGATCAGAAGCTCTATTAAAAAATTTACGGCAGCCTTCATTTCAAAAACCTATTTACAAAATCTATTTTCACCAGTGCTTTTTCCATTCACGGAAACGGCTGGAAACATCCTATATTTGGGTCTTCAATGAAAACTATGATTCATCAGTGACTGATGAGCAACAAATAACC
Source organism: Chryseobacterium sp. 22532 (assembly GCF_052044665.1). NCBI lineage: Bacteria > Pseudomonadati > Bacteroidota > Flavobacteriia > Flavobacteriales > Weeksellaceae > Chryseobacterium > Chryseobacterium sp. 22532. The sequence continues at coordinate 529,237 of NZ_JBQENJ010000002.1, read as the reverse complement.
AAATAACACTTACATTCTTACAAATGACAGATAATACATGGCTTGACAGATGGAATGACAGGTACAGCAGTGAAGAATTCGCTTACGGAACAGAGCCCAATAATTATTTAAAAGAACAGTTAGAAAAATTAGACCCCGGCACTATCCTGTTTCCCGCGGAAGGTGAAGGCCGGAATGCTGTTTTTACAGCAACAAAAGGATGGAAGGTTTCCGCTTTTGATATCAGCAACGAAGGTAAAAGTAAAGCGCTACGGCTTGCTGAAAGTCAAAACGTAGTGATTGACTATCAGATTGGTGAGCTTGAGGCCCTGAACTTTCAGACGGACCAGTTTGATACCATTGCTCTTATTTATGCACACTTTCCGGCTGAAATCAAATCTTCTGTTCATCAGATGCTGGACCGGTATCTGCGTAAAGGCGGAATTATTATTTTTGAAGCATTCAGCAAAAATCACCTGGATTATGTAACCAAAAATGAGAAGGTTGGCGGCCCCAAAGATATTGGGTCGTTATTCTCAATGGATGAGATCAAAGCTGATTTTCCCAATTATGATATTATAGAGCTGGAAGAAAAAGAAATAGAACTCAGTGAAGGCTTATTTCACAACGGAACAGGTTCTGTGATCCGTTTTACAGGACGAAAGCGGTAATCTATCCCTCAGAATTCAGAAATCCACCGGCATATTTTGTGAAAAAATCGGATCTGTAGACTTCACCCAGGGGAATCTCAGATTCATCAATATAGATATTATGATTATCAAATGAATCAATAAAATCAAAATTGACTACATAAGATTTGCTTACGCGAAGAAAGGTTTCCCACGAAATTTTCTGGTGGATGGTTTTCAGGTTCATGGCTGTAATGAGTTTCTGCTGCCTGGTGTGGATGACAACATAGTCTTTCAAACCTTCTATAAATTTAATATCTGAAAAGCTGATCTTATAGAATCTCCGGTCTGCTTTGATGAATAAAAAATCTGCCGTATTGGATTCTACTGTATTTTTTATGGTGTCTTTGGATAAAAGCTCTGTGTAAAGAACAGCCTTTTCTATAGCCTTATCCAGTCTTTTGGCGTCTATCGGCTTCAGCAGATAATCTACAGCTTCCAGTTCATAGCTTTTCAAGGCATACTGGGCATAGGCTGTGGTGAAAATAATCAGGGACTTTTTGGGAAGCATTTCGGCAAATTCCAACCCGGTTACCATTGGCATTTCGATATCCAGGAAGATAAGATCTACATCATTTGTTTTAAGGAAATCCAGAGCTGAAGGAGCATTGGAAAATTCTCCCAGGATTTCGGCTTTTGATGTTTCATTAATCAGCGAACGCATTTCTGTTCTTGCCAAAGGTTCATCATCTACTATAATACAGTTCATACAGGAATTTTTAAGTTAACGGTGTATTCTTTTTCTCCTGAAATGATTTCCAGGCTGAAGGTGTTTCCGTAGAGGAGCTCGAGCCTTCTTTTAATATTGGCAAGTCCCAGACCGCTGTAGTTTGTACTGGATATAGTCAGGCTTGGATTCATTGAATTGGTGCAGGTGAAATGGAGACTTCTGTTTTCAACACTTATATGTATTGTCACATACGATGTTTTACTGCTGATATCTACACTGTGCTTTACAGCATTTTCAACAAAAGTGGTAAATAAGTTGGGAGGAATAAAAGTACTTTTTAAAGTTCTGCCTTCTGTTTCTGCATTAATATCAAAGGAAAAATTTTCTCTTCTTATTTTTTCAAGATTAAGGAAATTGGACAGAAAATCTATTTCCGAAGTCAGGAGGGTTTTTTCTTCTCCATTTTCATACAGCTGGTACCTTAAAAACTCTGAAAGTTTAACAATTACTGCGGATGCTTTTTCAGGATCTGTTCTTGTAAGCGCTTTTACATTATTCAGCATATTAAAGAGAAAATGCGGATTGATCTGGTTGCGGAGTTCATTCAGCTCCATCTGCAAGGTAAGATTGTTGAGCTCGGTTATTCTTTTGGTATCATTGATCCATTTCTGAAGCAGCTTCACTGTAGTTGTGGTCAAAATAATCGGGATGCACATTAATATCCCTTCATAGATGCTGCCCTTCTCCCCTTCCTTCTTAATATTTTCCACTCTGAAATCTTCAAAAAAAAATTTAAAACCGTTACCTATCATATTCAATCCGATCACTCCCATAAGCACCAGAAGAATCAGATAGGTAATATATTTTGTTTTAAAGAAAAATTTTGGCACCAGAACATAGATATTAATATATACCATTACAATCAGTATAGCATATACAAACAATAAAGCATAATACTGATAAATTCCGGAATACCAATGCCAGAATCTTGCGCTGTACAGCAGGAAGAAAAAGAAAATAAGGAACAGCAGGTGCCTGCGGAACTTAAACCGGTCTTCAACCAGAAAGTCCATGACAAGTGTTTCCTTAAATTTTAGTGCGCTGTATTTCATAGTATTCTGCCGGTTTTAATACGGAACAAAAATAGAGAATAACGCAAGAAGTCCCCACAATATTATACAAACCCTGCATTTTTTTATACGAATTATAAAGTATAAGGATTTCGTATAAAATAGAAGCGGTTTGGTATAAAAAAAAATTCCTGCTCTATTATTCTATCTTCCTTTGCCCTGAATTTTTATGCTTATGGAATTAGCCGTTTTTCAGGAACTCACAGAAGAAATAACCTCAGAATGCTTTTATATGACAGAATCCCAGCAAGAAGAGAAGATCATACAGATGATCGACCTGCATCATTTTGTAGAATGCTATCATTCGGAAATCAGGATTTTAAACTACATTAAACATCCTATTAATACCGTAGAAGAAAATGGTATCAGAAAAGGAATTTTATTTTATAATCTTAAACATTCTGCACCGTTCGACTGGAATGCCTTTGAGGAGTACAAAAGGCGGAACCTGCTTAAAGAAGTCTGGTTTGTCTTCGTGGAGGAAGATGCTGTTTCCGATACGTTCCGTCATACTGATTTTATTATTGAGAATAGTCTAGAGATATTTTATGACAAAATATTCGTATTCCATTTTTTCCAATCTGTCATCCATACTTTAAAATAAACTATGAAAACACTGAGAAAAGTTTTTGTTCCACTTGCCATGCTTCCTTTAAAGAATATTGCTTCGGCCCAAAAAAGAGACAGCATTCCGCTGAAAGTAAGAGCATTTTTTGCTGATAAATTTCCACAGACCCGCGATTTTAATATTGATTATACCGTAACTACACCTTATCAATTCTCTTCGAAACTTCAGGGGGCGGATTTACCTGACAACAAGGTGAAAAGCTTCCAGCAGCTAAAAGCCAATGCCAATATTTATTTCATCAAAAAGAAAAACCTGCTGTTAAGTACTACCCTGAATTACCGTTATACAGTATTCAATACGGAAGCACCGGTTTTATCCGAAACAGATAAAAAGAATGATTATCATTATCATTCCGAAGCGGTCAACCTGAGTTATTTTACAAAATTATTCAATAAAACAGCAATATATACCGCCACTGCTTCAGTGGATGGAAGCGACCGGCATTTTGAAAGAATCAGAGGGATGCTGACTGCTTCTGTTGTTTTAAAAGCTACTCCAAAGACAAAAATGCTGGTGGGCCTGGCCGGGTTTATTGATCCCAGCGCGCAGATTCCTTTACTTCCGATATTTACTTATGAAAACAGATTCAACAACGGTTGGGTACTGGATATTCTTCTTCCTAAAAAGTTACTGATCAGAAAGGATATTTTTGCCAACGGCAGGATTTCCCTGGGAACAGAAATGGAGAATACATCATTTTATATTTACCGGAATACCAGAACTTATGAATTCCGGCAGCTGGAAATCAATTCCGGGGCTATTTATGAACATAATCTCGGCAATAATTTTATAGGAACTTTAAAAACCGGGATCAGGGCAGTTCCGCAGGCAAGAGTGTTTGATAAGGAGGAATCTTTTAAAGATTATATTTTTGAAGCCAGCTACAAACCTTCATTCTATTTCAATATCGGGGTATCTTATAATCCGTTTGGAAAACCGAGAGCAAAATAATTTCAAATTTCTGAAAACCATTCAAGAGTTCCTGGAAAGCAAAACCAGAATTTTTGAATCGGGTTTAAACTAAACCTTAAATGACTATGCTGAACTTTATCCTAAGCTCAGCTTTAAAACCCATTTTAAACCCATACTCAATTTAATGTCTGAAATCTTTAAATTAAAAAATCAATGCGTTCCCATTTTTGAAAATACATTAATAACAATCACACCAATCACGATCAGTGCAATCCCTATGATAGCAGGCAGATCGGGCACCTGCTTAAAAGCAATAATGCCAATGAGTGTAATAAAGACAATCCCCACTCCGGACCAAATTGCATAGGTTATTCCGACAGGGATCTGACGTAGGGTCAGGCTCAGAAAATAAAATGCAGCAGCATATCCAATAACCGTAATTACAGAAGGCCAAAGCTTTGAAAACTCTTCAGATTTTTTAAGAAAAGTTGTTGCTATGATCTCAAATATGATCGCTAATGCAAGGAATATATAACTGCGTCCCATACAGGCTTGTTTTTTACAAAAATAAGGAAAAGCTGTTTCTTACGTTGAAAACTGACCAATAAAATCAACATTATTGTTCCGTATTACTAATGTTATCTAACTTCTTCTATTTCATTTTTATTATATCCCTTGTTAATGAATATGAAGAAAAAAATACTCTAAGAAAATACTTCTCTTAATATCCCTTGCTGGTGAATATCCATCAGGGTATTTATTATTAACAATTTACAAAAAGAAAACTTATCCTCTTTAAAAATGTCTGACAGTAATTGTTTCAATCTGTCAATATTTCCAATACATGTGACAAAATTTACAAACGTCTGTCATAAAATTAGTCAGGCTTTAAAAATTTAAGCACAAAATTCACTCCTGAAAAATAAATTTTCTTAACATAATAATTCATCCATTTCACAAAATCTGACGTTCAAAACCCAAATGAAAAGTGAATGTTATGCACAGCATTTTTAATTTTTTGTTTTATCAAGTCCAATATAGAAGCATTGAAACAGTTGTCAACTTTTTAATTTTTTACAGATAAGACAATAAAGATAGCAATAATTTCATAAAAATATATTAATTTTTTGTAAACAAAAAGCTTGTTAAAATTAACAATTCATATACTTAACATACTGATATACATCATAATTATTTGCTTTGGCACGTGATTTGAAAACTGTAATATTGCAATTAGAAAATTGATAAAATAAAGTCAAATAATTAAATAAAACAAAAAATGATAACTTACATCGGTATCGCAACATGTGTAGTAGTATTCGCTTCTTACTTTATGACAGTAAAAAGAGAGGAAAGAAACTAAGTTCTATTTAAGGAAAGCTTATAGAACGTCTATATTAATTGTATTGTTTATGTTTTTTAATCTGAATAGTCAGATTTGCTCTTTTACTCACTGGAGTAAAAGAGCCCAAAAAACATATCCCTTCAACTGAATTCATAGCAAATTTTATATATCCCAAATAGTCAAGCCGAACCAATAGTCCGGCTTTTCTTGTAACATCTGGCCAACAGGCTTTAGCCCGTTCTTATTGAATATTCTACTCTTCCCTGCTCTGGACTACCTGCTAATTCTGATTCAGACTTCACTCATCATTCCATAAAGTTTTATCTTTGTACAGATAAGAATTATTTTTAAATTATAGCATGAATCTGTATAATCTCATCATTCAGGATAAAGAGGAGGTAACCCTCAATGACGTATTTCTCGGCAACGACAACAGAGCTCAGCTGGTACAGCTCATTAAAGAACATACTTATGTAAAAGAGCTGCAGGAATATGGTCTTCCGGTAAATAATAAAATCCTCCTGCAGGGAAATTCCGGATGCGGAAAAACCATGACTGCCAAGGCCGTTGCCAATGCTTTGGGTAAAAATATCCTGATTTTAAACCTGAGCAATATCGTTTCGTCCCGAATCGGGGAAACTTCCCAGAATATTAAAATGATCTTTGATAAAGCGGCGAGGGAAAGATCTGTCCTTTTTCTGGACGAACTGGACCAGATTGGGAAAGCAAGAGGGAGTGACGATAAGGATGTAGGCGAAATGAGAAGACTGGTGAACACGTTGATCCAGCTGATCGATTATTATCCTGAAAATGCTCTTTTAATCTGTGCTACAAATCACGCAGAAATCATTGATACTGCCTTACTGAGGCGCTTTCAGCTGAAAATCAGCTATGAAATGCCTTCTGCTGAATTTATCGATACTTTTTATGATGATCTCCTGTCAAAATTCCCGGAAGACCTGAAAAATATACACCGTAAGTACAATATTTCTTTTGCTGAAGCGAAAGATCATGCTTTGACATCGGTAAAATCAGCTTTAATTAAAAAACTGGAAGCCAGAGAAATCACACAGCCATGAAAGAAGACATCCTCTACAATCTTGGGATCATCAATGAGAGAATAAAAAAAGCCTGTGAAAAAGCGGGCAGAAATAATGAAGAAAAACAGTAAGCTAACATAGTTTAGCAACCTTGGTTCAATTTCCACGGTAAATCATTACCACTCATCTATCTCTTCAAAATAACCTTCCGTAGCCGCTCTTCATGCTGATCTCCCCAATTTCCCAGTGCAGAAATAACAGGAATCAGTGTCTTTCCAAAGTCCGTAAGATAATACTCTACTTTGGGCGGAAGCTGGGCGTAAATGATTTTTGAAACCAGTTCGTGTTCTTCCAGTTCTTTCAGCTGAATATTCAGCACCCGCCTTGAAGCATCGGGAATTTTGCGTTGCAGTTCACTCGGGCGTTGATAACCTTCATTAATAAACCAAAGCAAACGGATCTTCCATTTTCCGTACAGCACTTCACCGATCAGGTCAAGGCCGCAATTTAAGTTCAAAGGAATTTTTCTTTCATACATACTGTAAAATTAGCCCAATGTTCTAAAATGTACAATAGGGGAAAAATTAATCCTATACAATTCGATTTTCCCTTATTGCCTGATATGGAGATACTTTGGAAATTTACGCTACCCTATGCCGCTGCAAAGGCAGGCTTACTGAATTACAGCAAAAGCTTATCCAACAAAGTTGCTCCAAAAGGAGTCCGGTTATTAACTGTTTCACCCGGCTGGATCATGACTACAGCTTCTACAAGAATGATGAAACCTATTGATGAAAGTAACAAAAGTACCGTAGAACAGGCTGCATAGAGTGTAATGGATGCACTGGGAGGAATTCCTTACGGAAGATCGCAAAACCTGAAGAAGTAGTTGAACTCATAGGATTCCTGGTCTCACCAAGAGCTGGCTATCTCACAGGAACCGAATACATTATTGACGGAGGAACAATACCCACGATTTAAATTATCCGTATTTCTCCCGTTTTATATTGATACAATACAATCTAATATTTACTATTTATCACATACAGAATTATTATTCAAATAGACTAATTGGTATCTTTTTTGATCATAAAATCTTTAAAACCAAACAAATACACCTATATGATTAAAAAATTATTCTCGGGCTGTCTATTCATGACAGTAGTATTCTTGTCTTCGTGTGATAAAGATCACAGTACATCACAGGTAAACGATAGTGAAGCATCAATTAAAACAGTTTCAATGGTAACTTTTGGTACCATGGCTGTAGCACTTCTTGTAGCCTACAGCTCCCGAAGAAGGTAGCAGATAAATAATAAAAAAAGCACCCGTTTGAAAATCAAACGGGTGCTTTTATCTTTATTATAATAATTAATTACATATAAGCTTCAATCGGCTCACAGGTACATACTAAGTTTCTGTCTCCGTAGGCTTCGTCCACTCTTGAAACAGAAGCAAAGAATTTGTGGTCTCTTACCCATTCCAGCGGATAAGCAGCTTTTTCTCTGCTATATGGTTTATCCCATGAATCTGAGATAACCAATTGTTCTGTATGAGGAGCGTTTTTAAGCACGTTATTTGCCTGATCTGCTTCTCCGTTGGCAATCTCATCAATCTCTTTTTTGATTGAGATTAATGCCTCTGCAAAACGGTCGATTTCAGACTTGCTTTCAGATTCTGTAGGCTCTATCATTAATGTTCCTGCTACAGGGAAAGAAACAGTAGGTGCATGGAATCCATAATCCATCAGTCTCTTCGCCACATCAGCTACTTCAATTCCTAAAGATTTGAACTGACGGAAATCTACGATACATTCGTGAGCCACTCTTCCGTTCTCGTTTGAATATAAGATCGGGAAATGCTCTGCTAATATCTCTTTCAGATAATTCGCATTCATGATGGCATGGCCTGTTGCTTTTTTCAGTCCATCTGTTCCCAACATCTTAATGTAAGAATAAGAAATGTTAAGAATAAGACCTGAACCGTAAGGTGCTGCAGAAATACCGTCGATCGCATCTTTAGAACCGATTTTGATATTGGCATTGGAAGGAAGGAAAGGAACCAGGTGCTTGGCCACACAGATCGGGCCTACTCCAGGACCTCCGCCACCGTGAGGAATTGCGAAAGTTTTGTGTAAGTTCAGGTGACAAACATCTGCTCCAATGTTTCCAGGACTTGTGAATCCTACCTGAGCGTTCATATTGGCACCATCCATATATACTTGTCCACCATGTTTGTGGATCAGGCTTGTAATTTCTTTAATATTGTCATCAAAGAATCCGTATGTTGACGGATAAGTGATCATTACACAAGATAAGTTCTCAGAATGCTGTTCTGTTTTAGCTTTTAAATCTTCAAAATCAATTTGTCCGCTTTCAAGATTTTTAACCACTACAATTTTCATTCCCGCCATTGCTGCAGAAGCTGGGTTTGTTCCGTGTGCAGACTGAGGGATCAGTACTACATTTCTGTGGCCTTCACCTCTTGAAATGTGATATTCTCTGATCACCATTAATCCCGCATACTCTCCCTGAGCTCCGGAGTTTGGTTGTAATGAAGTTCCTGCGAAACCAGTAATTTCAGCAAGATCTTTTTCAAGTTCTTTGATCATTTCCTGGTAACCTCCGGCCTGATCTACCGGTACAAACGGGTGAACACTTCCCCAATCTGCCCAGGAAAGCGGAAGCATCTGAGTCGCTGCGTTCAGTTTCATGGTACAAGATCCAAGAGAGATCATTGAATGCGTTAATGACAGGTCTTTTCTTTCAAGACGTTTGATGTAACGCATCAGTTCTGTTTCTGTATGGTATTTATTGAATACCTGTTCTGTAAGAATTTCATCTTTTCTCAAAAATTCTTCAGGAATGCTGTATCCTTCTTTAATTTCTAATTTGAAAGTCTGCTTGTCTTTAAACTGAGCGAAAGAAGCCATCAGATAATTTAATTTCTCCAATGTTGTACTTTCATTGATTGCAATACTTACCACTCCTTCTGTGAAATAGTTCAGATTAAGTCTGTGATCAAGCATCATTCTCATTAACCTTCCTTTTTCATCTTCGCTCATTGTGATTTTCACAGTATCGAAGATTGGCTCTTCAACAGTTTGGTATCCTAACGCTTTAAGACCGTTCTTCAAAGCATTGGCTTTAAAGTGGATCTGATCAGCAATATAGTTTAATCCTTTCGGACCGTGATAAACTGCATACATTCCTGCCATTACTGCAAGAAGTACCTGTGCTGTACAGATATTGGAAGTGGCTCTTTCTCTTTTGATGTGCTGCTCTCTGGTCTGAAGCGCCATTCTCAGTGCACGTTTTCCATACATATCCTGAGAAACCCCGATGATTCTTCCCGGAATATCTCTTTTATAATCTTCTCTGCAAGAGAAAAATGCTGCGTGAGGACCTCCGTACCCTAATGGAATACCAAATCTCTGTGAAGTTCCAACCGCACAGTCAGCTCCCATAGAAGCCGGCGACTTTAATTTAACCAAAGCCATCGGATCACAAGCTACCACTACCTGCAGATCTAATTTTTTATAGTCTACGATATCTTCTGTGTAATCCAGAACGATTCCGTTTTTACCAGGATACTGTAATAAAACACCATAATAAGTTTCATCAAACTGGTGAGTTTTATGATCACCTTCCACGATTTCGATGGCTAAACCTTCTGCTTTGGTTTTTAAAACAGAAACGGTTTGAGGTAAAACAAGATCGGAAACGAAGAATTTGTTGGCATTCGCTTTTTTCTGGTCCTTCGTTCTGTTGTTAAAGAACATGTGCATCGCCTCAGCAGCAGCTGTAGACTCATCTAAAAGAGAGGCATTAGCTAGCTCAAAGCCTGTAAGATCGCACACTACGGTCTGGAAATTCAGAAGCGCTTCCAGTCTTCCCTGGGCGATTTCCGCCTGATAAGGAGTATACGCCGTGTACCAGCTTGGGTTTTCAAAGATATTTCTCTGAATAGCTGATGGTAAAAGGGTATTGTGATATCCAAAACCAATGTAGCTCGTATAATCAGTATTCTTCGATGCCAAATCTTTCGAATGGTTCAGCATTTCGTATTCTGAAAGCGGTGCCGAGATCTCAAGATCTTTCTCTAAACGGATAGAAGAAGGAATGGTCTGAGAAATTAGTTCTTCAATACTTGAAACGCCCAATTTTTCCAACATCGCCTGTTTATCGGCTTCATTAAGGGAAATGTGACGGCTCACAAACTGTTCTGTATTCATTTTTATTTATTAGATTTTGTTCGTAAAAAAGATTCGTAAAATTACAATTTTTTAAACGATTGTACAAGAGTCTGAAATTGCCGAAACAATAGGGAAAATTCCGGATCAGTTAAAAAAAGAAACGATATAAAAACTATTTATTACATAAAATTTAAAAGCTCAACTTTTTAAGTTTCAACATAAGGTTTTGTTAAACTGACCGTGCAAAAAATAGATCAGTTTAAAACTTGCATTTAAATTTTATTCAGTCTAAATTTTAGTTTTTTGTTTAGACTGATTATTATTTTCAGGTAATTTTTTGGGCCCAAAAACTATGCTTTCATTCTAAAATCCGGTATTGGATACCTCATAAACACACTGATAAACAGGGGTGATAAGATTTATAAAATTTTATTAATTATATTTATTCTAAATTAATATATTTGCAGTATGAATATGATTGTCCCATTTAAAGTACCGCCTTTATCGCCAGTATACTCATTCAATAATGAAGACATGTTCTGTGAAAAGAAATCATGTTGTAAGAAATTTAAAAAGGGAAAAAGATGTAAAAAGTGCCCGGGAAGGAAAAAGATGGCTTAAACTAGCCAAAATTTCTGAACAGGAAATATATTGCTGCCGCCAAAATAAGAATTCCCCAGATCAGCATCATGATCTTTGGCTGGCCTGTTCTGTTGATTGGTGTTCTTGGCTGAGGCTTAAACATTTCCTCAACACTGTTTTTAAACTGAGCAGCATCATTCTCAAAGACTTCAGTAATCGTAATTCCCTGTACCGCAGTTTTGTGAAGCAAAGAATTTGTCGCATGAAGCAAAAGCTGGAATTTTCCGTCTTTAAATTCCGTAATCTTAAAAATCCGTTCTCCAAAAGGTTTTTCCAGGCCGAAAGGCAGTATTTTTACCACATCGGCATTATTCGTCTGCCAGTTAATGATAATCTCCTCCCCTTTTTTTGCATGAATTTTATTGGACGTAAAAGTTTTGATAGAAGGCGGAGTATTGTATCTGAAACTCTTCTGATGACTCTCTAAATTCTGATCATAGGTACGTCTCTTTCCTGAATCACTCAATATTTCATACGCTTCCTGAATTTCACGGAAACGCCCGGCAAAGAAATCATCATTATCATTCTTGTCCGGATGATATTTCAAAGATAATTTTCTATAAGCCTTTTTGATGTCTTCTTCTGAAGCATCCGGAGAAATCCCGAGAAAATAGTAGTAGTCTTTCATTGAGCTACACAAAAATAGGAATTTATTTTTTTTCTTATTGAAAATACAGAGGGCTATTTGATGAAAAATAATGATGTAAGGTCTCGTTTTGTTTCCATAATAAAATTCCACAGTGTCATTGCGAGCGAAGCGAAGCAATCTCTTTTAATGCAAAGACCACAAAGATTTTTTGAACATTTGATGTTTTTAAGATCGCAAAGGCGTCTCACTTAGCAAAAGATTCTAAATATGCTGTGCTTTTCTGGTGGTTGAAGCCCTTGAAGTCATCTGTATTTTGAGATTGCTTCGCCTCACTGACAATGACAATAAAAAATTCCGGCGCGGGAAGCAAAGCTTCCCGCGCCGGAATTAACAATTTCAATTTAGTTATGTACTGCTTAAGCTTCTGCAGTATTGTCCTTATGTCCTGTTCTGCAGCATCTTGAAGCGAATTCTTTTTTGAATTTCCCTTTCAGTTCCTGATACTGTTCTTCGTTCATTTCTCTGATCTTATCTGCCAAGCCGAAAGGCGATTTTTCTTTGATTCCGTATTCGCTGAAAATACCTTTTATAAATCTTTTTCTTTGTATTGCTTTTTTGGCAACTAATGCCACTCCTACAACGGCTAATGCTCCCAGAGCTCCTTTTAATGCTGAATTTTTCATTTTTTCAAAATTTTAAATTTTACTACTTCTTGTTTTTTATAGAGACGGATGAATTTCAATTTTACTTTACTACTTCTTAAATTTTAAATTATCCGTTATTTCTGTTGAAGAATCCTCCTGAACATCTGTTTTTCCATACTTCTTTAAATTTTTCCCGTTCTTCAGGAGATAGTCCAGCCATTTTCTCTCTCATTTTCCTTTCTTTAAAGTCTCTCACTCCTTTTCCGAAATGAAATCCTCCAAAAAGAATCTTACTTAAGATAAGAATCCCCATTGCCTGCCAGAATGTAATGGATTTTACCCCCAGGATCTCAGGAAGCAGACAGTTCCAAAGCCACATCACAATAAATGTAACAGTAATTAAGATCAATGGCGGACATAAGAGTAAAAAAATCCAGCCTTTTTTGTGTTTATGATTCATAATTTTCTTCTTTACTAACTATTTAAATCTTCGTATAATTTTCTCAGTCTGTTTCTTAAATGCTTTACAGCATAGTTTTTCCTACTGATAATGGTTTTAATATTTTCGCCCTGTTCATCGGCTATCTGCTGGAGGGTTTTGTCGTTCAGTTCGTTTTCTACGTAAACCAACCGTTGTTTCTCGGGAAGCTCGTCCAATGCTTCGAAAAGCTTTTTCCAGATTTCGTCCTGGAACATTTTAACTTCGGGACCTGCACTCTCGTCCAGCAATAAGATATCTTTGATAGAAAAACTTCCGTCTTCATCTTCATAGACAAAATCTTCAAGATTTTCAGTTTTCTTTTTGCGGTAACGGTCGGTGATTTTATTAGCAGTCACCCTATACAGCCAGCCGCCTACATTCACAATCTCGGAAAGATTGGTCAGACTGCTGAACTGAAACCACACTTCCTGCAGAATATCTTCCGCATCTTCTGTGTTTTTCACTTTCGGACGAATATAAGACATCAGTTTTCCTCCGTACTTTGAAACGGTTTGTGAGATGATGCTTGCTTTCTCCTCTTGTGGCATTGTTATTTCTTCGACAACCTCCATATTGCTATGACGATCTGCCTTTTGATTTTACTTTAATAAATTTAAAAAAAATTATTGACTGTTGAGATTTTGTTTCTGGATGCGGGTTTGTGAGTTTGGGGGTAAGAGAGTTTTAGAGTAGAAGATGAAAGGAATATGATCCGCGATTTCAGTTGCGAGTTGATGGATTAAGACTTTTGAGTATTTGAATTGTAAATAATCACTCTTTAATCTTAACTTCAACCTCAATCTCATATCTGCAATCTGATATCTGACATCTTGGCCCTTGATTCTTGATTCTTGGCTCTTCTTGAGTCTATCTAAAAAAAACGGAAAGCATTACACTCTCCGTCTCTATCGTTATAAAAATGAAATTTTATTTTTTGTTGAAATTCTCTGCAAAGAAGCCCAGCATATATTTATACAGCTCCAGTCTGTTTGGTTCTTTTCCAAATCCGTGCCCTTCATCATATTTTACCAGGTATGGAACTTCAAAGCCTTTTGCACGCATTGCTTTTACAATTTGGTCAGACTCATTGATGTTAACTCTTGGGTCATTGGCCCCCTGTACCACAAATAAAGGTTTTTTAATTTTATCGATCTGGAAAACCGGAGAAACTTCTTTGGCAATTTTTGCTTCTTCAGGGTTATCAAGATCATACCAGATCTGTTTTACCATTTCTTTGTAAGGTTTCCAGTATTCCGGGAAGGAGTCGAAGAAGGTAAAAATATTGGATACTCCTACGTAATCCACACCACAGGCATAAAGATCCGGAGTTTTGATAAGCCCCATCAGCGTAGCGTAACCACCATGACTTCCTCCATAGATCGCAATCTTATCTTTATCTACCCAACCCTGCTCAATGACATACTTCACTCCATCCTCCACATCATCCATTGCCTTTCTTCCGATCTGCTTGTATCCTGCTTTCTGAAATTCTTTTCCGTAGCCTCCGGAAATTCTAAAGTTCACCTGGAGCGTTGCATATCCTCTGCTGGCAAAGAGCTGTGTTTCCGGGTTGAATCCCCATTCATCACGGATTCCCTGCGGACCGCCGTGAGGATTGACAATTAGAGGCACTTTTTTACCTTCAAGAGCAGCTTTTGGAAGGGTTATATATCCACGAATCGTTAATCCGTCCCTGCTTTTGAATTCGATAGGCCTCATTTCTGCCATATCTTCTTCTTTCAGCTGGGGCATCAGGTTATAAAGAAGATTTATCTTTTTACTTTTTGTATCGTATTCGTAATAGGCGCCATAGAATTTGTCGCTTCCTACATATACCAAAAGTTTATCATTATTATCATCTGAAGAAACGATAGAAAACTGTTTGTCTTTAAATTCAGATTTCAGCTTAGCATCAATTTCTTTATAAAACTGGCTTACCGGAACGGTTTCACTTTTGATCCCATCATAGCTTACGTAATCGAGTTCATAATTCCTGTTTTTGCCGGCAACGCTTATGGAGCTTACATCAAAGACAGGATTGGAATATACTTCTCTGATCACTGCATTCTTCTTAAGGTCATACAGTACAATCCTGGATTTGTCACTGTCCAGATTGGTCACAACATAAGCTTCATCCTTATTTTTGGAATTATCATTAAGTCCTATGATGCTGAAAGTATCCTTCCAGTCTGTGGATTTAAGCAGGTTAAATTTCCCAGTCTGCAAATCTTTATAGTAAGTCTTGGTCGTTAGCCCATTTTCAAGGACGGTATATCCTCTGAGGTTCCCGTCTTTATCAAAAATATAATCATCAATAGGGCTGTTTACATCTTTATTTTCATACAGCTGGGTCATTTCTCCCGTGTTGAAATTGATCTTATAGGGTTCAAAGATCTGTTTGTTGTTTTTATTCATAGTCACCACAACAAATTCCGTATCCTTTATCAGCTTAACAGTTCCCAGCGTAATCCCCTCGAAAGGAGTCAGGTCTTTAAGGTTTTTTCCGTCAATATCTGCTGCGTAAAGATGGATATTTTCATTCCCTCCTTTATCCTGGGTAAAGAAAAGGCGTTTTTTATCCAGCCAGCCATAGCTCTTGATAAGGTCATCTTTTTCAACAATCGCTTTAGTGATTTTGCCTGTTTTCAATTCTTTTACATAGACATGGTTCTTCTTGTCCTTATCTTTTTCTTTATAAGAGAGATACTGCCCATCCGGAGATATTTTAAACTGTGAAGCACTGGGTCTTGCAAAGTAATCTTCTACTTTATATTTGAAGTTTCCCTTATCATAAGAAATCAGTTTCTCAAGATTTGCTTTAGTGGATGGAAGCGTAGGATCGCCCGGCAGTTTTGCCGTTGAGGTCTGTGCATTAATCATAATTGCTGACAGTACGACTTGAGCCGCACCAAAAATTTTAGTATTAATATTCATAATTCATATTTTGGATGTTAAATTGCCTAGCCAGATCTTAAATTAATAAAAATCTTATATATAATATGACAGTATTACCCGCAAAATGTTACATACATTATGAAATTTTATGAAAAAAGATTTAAAAACAATAATAGTTCACTTCTAATGTAGGTAAATTCCAAAATACCAGGTCCAAGCAATCAGGATAAGCTGCATTGGGATTCTTTGGGTGTAAAGGTATTTCATGCCCGGCCCGGTATAGTCCGCTTTGAAAATATTGATTTTTTTTCTTGAAGAATTGATATTAGCGATAAAAACCAAAATATAAAAGATAATCAGCAGTATAGCCGTTATTTCTCTTATTGAAGGAATCATCAGACCAATTCCCGCAGCAATTTCAAGGACTCCTGTAAAATACACCCAAAACATTTTACCGGGAACAAAATCGGGAATCATCATAGCCATTCCTTTCTGGAATTTAAAATGCGAAAATCCTGTGAAGAGAATAAATACAGCCATACCCAGATTCCCGGAGAATAAAAAATCCGGCTTTCCCTGAAATATATAAGTTCCTACCAAAGCAAGAATAAATGTTGCGAAAAGGATTGTTAATAATTTCATGTTTTTTATTTTATTTACTGTACTAAAAGATAGAAGAAATTTTACAATACTGTACCGTCATGCATGAATAAAACCACATAGATGAAAACTATGTGGTTTTTCTTTTTATACCAGGAACAAATTATTTGTTTTCAGCAAGATTTTTTACAACTTCCAGCCCCTGCGTGAATCCTTTGTCCATATCGTCTTTCCATTCTTTTTCGACCTGTACTTCAACATGAAGCTTCGTTTTCCCTTCCAGATCAATAAGAATGTATTTTTCGAAACAGCCGCTCCACTCCATTACTTCTTTGCTTTGGGTGTCTTCATTTCCTTCTTTATCTACCATTCCCAGATGTTTAAAAACAATCTGGTTAGGCTCATCCAGGCTATCAATGGTTGATACCATTCCTGCACCTTCTGCATTCACGAAGTAGGTTTTTCCGCCTACTTTCCAGTCAGATTTCATTTTGGATCCGGAACCGAAAAATTTTGTCCATTCGGTATAAGTATCCGGATTCCAAAGAACGTCCCAGACTTTCTGTGATGGAGCGTCGATTATAATTTCGTAGGATAAGGTTTCCATATTTTATATTTTTGTGGTTGATATTACAATTGATTTTGTGAAAGGTTTTTCACAATTCCCAAAGCATTTGGAAATTTTTCTTCAAAAAAACTTTTAAATTCCCCGGGTGTCTGAATTTCAATTTTCAGTATTGTCCCTGTTGGGGTTTCTTCTAAAATATAGCCTTCTGTGGCTTCACCCCAATCCTGTTCAGTTTCCACACCGCCATAAATTTCTCCAAGGTGCAGAAATTTCATTTCTTTATTGGGTATATTTTTTTCAACCCGGCTGAACATTCCGTTATTATCCGGATCAAAAAATTTAATAATACTTCCTTCTTCAAAAGTTCCCATATAGAAAGAACCTTCTGTAAATGCTGTTGTCCATTGCCTGTATGTCATATCACTCCAAAGCACATCCCAAACTTTTTCAGGGGGCGCATCGATTTGAATCTCAAAAAATAATTTCTGCATTGTTTTTTTTATTAGATGTTAGATGGTTAGAAATTAGAAGTTAGTTTTTTAAACATTAGATTTTAGATCGTAGATGTCACGTTTTTCTAACTTCTAACTTCTAACTTCTAACTTCTTGTTTCTATTTCAATCAGCCTCCCACAAAATCACCGCCATTGATATGGATAACTTCTCCTGTAATATAATCTGCATCGTTGGAGGCAAGAAAAACGTAAGCCGGAGCTACTTCTGATGGTTGTCCTGCCCGTTTCAGAGGTGTGTCTTTTCCAAATGTTGACAGATCATCAAAGGTTTCTTTTACAAGAGGTGTCCATATTGGCCCGGGAGCAATTCCGTTGACTAAGATTTTTTTTTCAGCAAGATTGGTTGAAAGGGAACGTATAAAGGATAAAATAGCTCCTTTTGTAGCCGCATAATCAATCAGATGATCACTACCCCTGTATGCTGTAACCGACGTAGTGCAAATAATACGACCTCCTTCACCAATTAACGGTAGAAAATCTCTTGTAAAAGAAATCATGGAGATGATATTGGTATTAAAAGTTTCCTGGATCTGCTCATCAGAGATTTTTTCAAGACTGTTTTTTGAGGTATGAATTCCTGCATTATTAACGAGGATATCCAGATCCTTCCAGTCCTTTTTTATCTTTTCCACGCATTTTGTTCTGAAAGCTTTTTTGGTAAGATCTCCCTTGATGAGGATGCATTGCTGTCCTTCTTTTTCAACAAGCTTTCTTGTTTCTTTGGCATCGTCATCGCTTTCTTTATAAATAATTGCGACGTCTGCTCCCTCTCTTGCAAAATGAACGGCTACAGCCTGTCCTATCCCACTATCTCCGCCTGAAATAACAGCTTTTTTTCCTTGAAGTTTACGGCTTCCCTGGTAATCATTCCGGATGATCTCCGGAAAGATTCCTTCTTTGGGAACTTTTGATTTAGATTGTGATCTGTTCTGTGTTTTCATAAGCAAATCTTTTTGTAAAACCACATCAAACGGCAAGCCGAAAGCTGGAATTCAAATGGAGAAACAGAGAAATCCGTCGTTTCTTTTACGAATTATAAGCCTCTTCCAGGTCTTTTATAACAATCTTCTGCATCTTCATCATGGCCTGTACTACTTTTTGTGATTTTGACTGATCGGAGTCGTTCATCAGCTGAATGAGCTTTTTCGGAACAATCTGCCAGCTGAGGCCATATCTGTCTTTCAGCCACCCGCACATGCTTTCTCTTCCGCCATCTGAAATAAGGGTATTCCACAGATGGTCTGTCTGTTCCTGGTCATCCGTCATGATTACAATAGAAATTCCTTCATTAAAATCAAACTGATGGTCATAAGAATTATCCATACAGAAGAAGCTGTAACCGTCAATAATAAAATGGGCATGCTGTACATTTTCTGCCGGTTCGGATATAGGATGTCCTTCTCCACCATCACCATATTTCAGGATATTTCCAATGCTCGAATTAGGGAATGTTTTGGTGTAAAACTCCATTGCCTCTCTTGCCTTTCCGTTATTTTGATGGATAAACATCAGCGTAGGGATAATTTTCTGATCTTCCGGCTTATCTCCTAAAAACAGCTGCCAGGTAACGCCGTATTTGTCCTGCACCCAGCCGTATTTCTTACTCCAGGAATAGGAATCGAGTGCCATGAGAGCAATTCCCTCTTCTACAAGTTTGTCCCAATATTGCTGTACTTCGTTTTCTGTTTTACAAATTACCATGAAGGAAACTGAAGGATTCTTTTTAAAATGAGGCCCACCGTTCAGCAGCATCAATTTTTGTCCAAAGAGATCGATGTTCATGACTACGGGAGTATCAGCAGTGATTTTTCCGTCAAATACTTCACAATAAAATTCTGCTGCTTCCTTTGATTCTGCGTCGAACCAGAGACATGGAAAAATATCGTTATTCATACTATTAAATTTAAGAGTGAAAATATAGTTTATTGATCATCGCTGGCAAAGGCTGCAATGAAGATCCGGTATTTTTTTTAATAATCAGTTCCTGAAAGAAATCTGATGTTCTTCCATATGGTTTTTCAGTCTTTCCATAGCATTTCTTCCGAAACCATGAAGGTTCATGATCTCTTCTTCAGAATAGCCCGAAAGTTTTTCGAGAGAATCGATTTTTTCTCTTTCCAAAGCTCTTCTTGCCGGTACTGCAATAATGCCAGACAGGAAATTATTATTTTTAACAACATGATTAACAGCACAAATGGAGCTTAAACATTTTGCCATTATGACCAGATTTATCATGACTGAAATTAAGTGTTTTAGTGATTTTCAACATACTTGTGAAAATTATTGAGAATAGCATACCAGCCATTCCGCTGCATTTCCACAGAATTCTGTTTTTCGGGATCAAAAATTTCGGTAACTTTTGTGGTATTTTCGTCTATCTTATCAAAAATAACCTCAACTTTCCGGCCGTCTTCCAAATGATATTTAATCGTGGAATTCGTAACCACTTCATCATAGATTCCTTCAAACTCAAAACCGAAACTTTTGTCTTTTGCTTCCATTCTGGTTTTAAATTTCCCTCCTACTCTTAAGTCGTTTTCGGAACTGGGACACTGCCAGGATTCATCGGCAAAATTCCATTTCGTAATATGTTGTGGCTCATTAAAATAATTCCAGACTTTTTCTACCGGGGCTAAAATTGTGATATCTATCTTAATAGGATCCATTGTTTTATTTTTTTAAATTAAATAAAAAGGCAGTCCGGGTTTGAACTGCCCTCAATAAATTTAGTTAAATATAAGACTATTTTGCAGATTCTTCATTATAGTTCACCATCCAATGAACTCCATATTTATCCTGGAAACTACCGAAATAGTCTCCCCAAAACTGGTCTTCAATCGGCATTTCTATATTTCCACCTTCAGAAAGGCCTTTGAACAGTCTGTCAGCTTCTTCTTTGGATTCCGGGAAAATGGATACATAATTATTATTTCCTACGTTAAGGCTCTGCCCGAAGCTTGGAACAATATCCGAAGCCATAAGAAGGTCATCTCCGATAGGCAATGCAATATGCATCACCCTGTTTTTTTCTTCGTCTGATAAGTTTTCGGTTCCCGGGGCATTGCCCATTTTGAAAACCTCTCCACGGAATTCTCCTCCGAAAACAGATTTGTAAAAGTTGAAAGCTTCTTCTGCTTTCCCGTCAAAATTTAAGTACGGATTTAATTTAGCCATGATTTCTGATTTTTAAATGTTATTGTTAATTAAGTTAAGTTTTAAGTTAAACCATTAAGTTTGATTAAGCTTTTAAGAATATTAAGAGCTATCATCATATAGCCTTAATGGTTTAAAAATTTTGTTACTTCACTTACTGTAAAGTTTATAAGATTGGAATCTGTGTTTCCTTCGAAGTCTGCCATCATGTAGGATCCGTGGCCTGCCGGAAGGATCATCAGTTCGGATTCGGGGACCAGACGCCACATTTCCACTACATGTTCAGGTTTCATCACATCTTTGTCTCCACTTATGAATAAGGCAGGAGCTTTTATAGATGTCAGGACTTTCTCATCCCAGTCCTCAAAAGTCTGCATCCTTTTGCTGTCTTTCTCAAACAGGTTTTCAAGTTTTGAAAAATCAGGATTCAGGTTAAGGAAATTGATCTTAAGAGGTTCCGGCATAGACTCGAGAGTAGCTTCTGCCATGCTTTCGAAAAAACCGTCCATCATACCGCCTCTTTTGTAGAATGCAGATGCAATAATGATCTTTTCGGTTATTTCAGGATAAAGATGCGCAATCTGCATCACTGTGCTTCCACCGTTGCTGAACCCCCAGAATGAAGCTTTTCCGATATGAAGTTCCTTTAAAAGAGCTGCTACATCATGGGCATCCTGTTCAAAGGTTTCGGGAATGTCACGATGATCGGTCATTCCGTGATTCTGCAGATCAATACCTATGAGCTGAAACTGGGTTTCAAGCCTGAAAATTATTTCTTTAAAATCAAACAGAATGGAAGATCCTCCGCCATGAATGAGTACCAAAGGTTTTCCGGAACCATAAACCTCGTAGTACATACGGATTCCGTTGACCTGTTTATAGCCTTTTTCATTAGGTTCCATTGATTAATACTTTAGATTTTCATCTACCTCGTATTTCATGCCCGGATAATCCAGAATTTTTCTCATAAGACCTATCTGCCCACATAAATAGTCTTCACGGCCGATACACATTCCTACGAAATTGAGTTTGGTTTCACGGATAAAAGGAATATTCATCCCGATCTCAAAGATTTCATCCAACTCTTCATCCGTAACTTCCCAAAGCTTCTGGTATACTTTTGGCGAAATATCGTGAAAATTTTTCTCCAGTTCATCCAAGCCCGGATAGTTGTAATGTTCATCCAGAGCCTTTCCCTGAAAGAAGAGATCACTGTGAGGATCTTCGTCCCTGAGTCCTAAAACCCAACCCAGGCCATAGCGCATATTGACAAAGTTTCCTGCCATCCAGACGATATGGTTGGTTTTTCCTTCAATTCTTTTCAAAGCATCTTCTTCCGAAATGCCGTCCAAAACATTGAGAAAGTTTTGAGAGTGCATTCTGTAAGCCGGAATAACGAGCTCCATTTTTTTTGATTTTGGTGTGTCCATTCTTTAATTTTTAGTGATTGGTGTCTTTTGTAGGGAATATAGAGTTCTTCTACAATTTTTTTAAAATTCTAAGCGTGGCTATTTTACAGCACCGGGTTTTCCTAAGATTCTTCTGAGATACCCCAACTGTCCGCTATGATAAATTTCGTGAAGACAAAAGATAGCAATATCATTAATTGTTTCAGGATTAAACTTTTCAATACTGATGAGTTTTGCTTCAAGTTTGTCCTGGGATTTTTGCAGATAGGATTTTAATTCTTCAAAACCTACTAGCTCATCTTTTCTTTCGAACGGTATCTCTCCCCTGTTGTAGCAGGAAAATTTATTGTTGTCCCAGACAGATTCTTCTCCAAGGGTATTCAGAAATGCATTCCTTATGTAAATTAAATGCCCCAGAACCCAGTTCAGGCAGTTGGCTTCACCATTTGGGAAGATCATAGCTTCTTCATGGGTAATGCCTTCAGTATTCATTGAAATGACTTTGTAATTGCTGAATACCTGAACCTTCACTATTTCAATGTCGTTTGATTTTGTTTCCATAGCGGCAAGATTTTATTGTGAATAATCTTTGATCTTTATTCAGTTGGCATCTGAGAAACATCGGCAAACGTTATGTTCCAGCCATGACCATTTAAGTCCCAAAAAGAGTTTTGATACATCCATCCGTAATCCTGGGGTTCTTCGTGCTGCGAAGCTCCATTTTCCAGGGCTGTATTCACTACCTGATCAACTTCTTCACGGCTGTCCAGAGCAATAGCAACAAGAACCTGTGTTGTATCGCCTTTCGGAACCGGTCTTTCGGAAAAAGTCTGGAAGTATTCCTCTGTCAGGAACATGACGTAAATGTTATCTTCCTTCATCACTACGCAGACTGCTTTGTCATCTGAAAATTGCTCATTAATCGCAAATCCGAGCCTGGTCCAGAATTCTTTTGTTTTCTGTACATCTTTTACCGGAAGGTTGACATAAATTTGATTGGCTTTCATAATAGTAATTTTTTGTGTTAATCTTTTAACCAAAATTACCAAGCCTTGATGAAAATCAACTTGCCATAAGACAAGATTTAATTTTTCTTCGAATGGGATACAATTTCTTTGCGGATACGGCTTAAGGAAGTGTCTGTTACGCCCAGATAGGATGCAATTTGTTTGAGAGGAGCAAACTGTACCACCTGGGGTTTCTGCTCCAAAAGATTAAGATAACGCCTGGTAGCGGAAAGGGTAAACATTTCTACAGAGCGCTGTTTATAGACAAAAAGCTCTTTTGACATCCATGCTCTTCCCCATTCTCTGAGATTGGGTATTTTATGGAAAAGCTCCTGAAATGTTTCATAATCAAATTTCCAGCATTCACAGTCTGTAATACAAATGATATTTTCCTGGGTTGGAATTCTCTGAAAAATCGACAATACCTCAATAATGATCTCGTTATCAGCAAAAAAATGTGTGGTTACTTCATTCCCGCTAAAGTCGTTCACGTAGGAACGAGCTAAGCCTTTTTCCAGGATATAATATTCATTAGCCGTCTTTCCTTCTTCAAGAATACTATCTCCTTTCTGGAACGAAACTTTTTCATGAGCCTGGAATATTTCGTCAAGCTCTTCCTGAAGAAAAAACGGGAAATCGTAACAGATCTCTAAGGCTTTGCTGATCATAGAGTTATTGCTTTTTTAAAGCTTTAAAAATATAATTTTTAATTGAATCCTAAATATAAAAAATTAAACAAATTGATGGAATGCATAAAAAGAACCCCATTTTACTGTATTGTTATCAATTGTTTTTATTCTTTCTAAATAATTAAACAGTTTTTTAATTACCTCTGCTAACCTATAATATTAGAACAAAGAAAGCTGGATCGGTTTTGGATTTTTAGGTGGTTGTGCGTCCCCGAATACTGTTTTCCCTCCAAAGCGCCATGAATTCTGTTTTTCTTCCTCTATCACCTGCTGGATATCAAAATCGGGAGTAAAATCTTTTTCAGTGGCTGCAACAATCTGATGCAGTTTGTTTAAAGTATTCAGCTTGTCGGAGTTTCCAAGTTTTGATTTTTCAATTCCTTTTCTGAGAATACTGATGCTTTCGTCATAAGTTTTGGTAGGAACCGGGAAAGGATGTCCGTCTTTTCCGCCATGAGCAAAAGAAAACCTCGCCGGATCGGCAAATCTTGAAGGTGCACCGTGAATAACTTCACTCACTAATGCTAAAGACTGCATAGTTCTGGGTCCTACTCCTTCCAGCATTAAAAGGTCTTCAAAATTCTGAGGCTGCTGCTCACGGGTCACATATAAGAGTGCTCCAAGGCGTTTTAAATCAACATCTGAAGCCTGCACATCATGATGAGCCGGAAGAATTAATCTTGAAAAATCTTTCATTACATCAATAGAATCAGTATGGGAAATATCCAGAATTCCCTGGCGGTTTTCTGAGGCATGGGCATCCGTAAGATTGAGGATTCTTCCTCGTGAGATACCATTGATTCCTGTGTGCGGCTCTTCTATAAATGATTTGATATTCCCTGAATGCCAGTGATACCGCCTTGCAGTACCATCAGTTTCATGCATTCCCTGCTGCACTACACTCCAGCTTCCGTTGTCTGCCAAAATAAAATTATGGAGATAGAGCTGATAACCATCCTGAATGGCCGTATTGTCTACTTTTGCAGAAAGTTTACTGGCTCTTACAAGCTCATGGCCATTCAGGCCTGTTTTATCAGCAATCTGAAGGAGCTCTGACGGAGTTTCTCGTGAGAATTTACCCTTTCCACCGCAGATATAAAGTCCCAGTGATTTTGAATTGGGATTAATGGACCGTTTCAAAGCGCCCATGACAGAAGTTGTAATCCCTGAGGAATGCCAGTCCATGCCCATCACAGCTCCAAAACTCTGGAACCAGAACGGATCTGCAAGCCTACGGAGAACCTCATCTTTTCCGTAATCCATCAGGATCACTTCAATCATGGAAAGCCCGAGCACAGACATACGTTCGTAAAGCCACGGCGGGACTTTTCCGTAATGTAATGGCAGATCTGCAGTTCCTGAACGTTTCATTGTATTTAAAATGTAAAGATAGCTATTGTACGGTTTATTTTTGATGATTTGAATCATCAGTTCTTAAATAATAGGTCTGAACCAAAACCCTTTTATTGTTGCCTTTTCATTAACAGATGAAAGTTTGTTCCTATTAAATGAATTAATGGATAGAAGAAAATTCAAGATCTTTATGTTTTTCTTCAACATATTCCTCATTGAAGATAATAGTGTTTCCGAATGGATCATTTACCGTGAAGGATACGGCGCCATAAAATGTTTTCTCAAGCCCCGGACGGTTGTATTTATACTTCTTCTCTATTAATTCACTGCGGTATTCAGAAATTCCCTCGCCCCAAATCATCACTCTGGTTCCGGGTGTTCCGTCTCCGTGATGTTCACTTAAGTGAAAAACTATATCTCCTTTTTCCACTTCCATGTAAACAGGAGCATTTTCTTCAAAATAATGTTCCCATACTATTTTAAATCCCAACCAGCCCACATAAAACTCTACGGCTTTTTGATAGTCGAAGATTCTGAGAATAGGAATAATCCGTGTTGCTTTCATAATAAAATTCTATAGTGAAAATGATAATTTCTGCTGACAAACAAGCTATTGATGCGAGAGTATATTGATTAAATTTCCAAACGGATCTTTTACAAAAAACCTTCGTACTCCCCAATCTTCATTGGTGATCCCGTAAGTGATTTCAAAACCGGCCTGCTGCATTTTTTCGTAGAGTTCATCTACATGATCAACTTCCATCGAAAGTAGCGGAACCTCCGTATCATTTCCGCCCTGGGTGGCAAAACTTACCTGAACCTGCACTTCTTCATGGTTTCCGAAAGTCTTGATCCAGCCATGATCCATCAGGATTTCGAGACCCAAAATATCTTTATAAAAGCGATCTGCATCAGCTAAATGGTCTGTTTGTATGTTGGCCACAATTCTCTTTACCATTTTATACAAATTAAGAGTTTATAATATAGATTACTGTTAATAATAAGTGATTGTTCTTACAATTTTCTGTATAATTTCTTTATCATCCGGAGTTTCTGAATCATAAAACTCTTCAGATAAGATACGCTCTACCCAGTTGCCTTTTTCATCATATTTATATGCAAATTTAAAATATCTCGGGGCTTCATCTTTTCCGGCAGTAATGATATAGTCCTGCAAGTCACCATATTTATTATAGTAATATTTAATATATTTATTTTCAGCAATAAGCTTATTGGTCCCGGGATCTACCTTTGATGAATAAGCCAGATAGTCAATACTTATGTCCTCAATAGATGAAGATGTTAAAAGGATTACAGGTTCTTTCTCATATACTATATTTTCTATTTTATTATCACGGGGCTGCTGATAGGCTTTTATAGATTTACTTACAAGTTTCACCAAAAAGGGTTCTCCTTCTTTATTGAAATTTAAATCAATCTGGTCAGTATATCCCTTATAATAATATGTATTCGTATTTCCTGAAGTATCATAGTTGAAAATTTCCCATTGGGTCGTTTTAACATTACCAATCAGATCATAATTTTCATATTTCCTGTTTTGAAATTTTTTGGGTGTACTGGTTTCTGAACGGAATTCTGTCTTCTTTTTCTCCTGCCCGCTGCAGGCAATAAAGAAAAGTAAAAGCAGAAGCGTTGAAAAGCGTAAGTAGCAAATTCTCCTGTTAAATTTAATTATTTTCATGGTATTAATTTTTTAATGCGGTTAATAAGATAACTCGAAGCTCAATTATTCAACCATGGGGTTAGAGTTGTTGTAACTCGTTTATTTATTCTCCAGAGTCAAAAAAAGCCTTGTGAACGGGTTTTCCACAAGGCTTTATACAATCTTACTATTATAATTACTTCAATGCGTCAATTGCTGCGCTGTAATTAGGTTCGGTCGTAATTTCCGGAACCTGCTCTGTATAGACAACCTTGTTGTTTTCGTCTGTAACAATTACGGCGCGGCTCAGCAGTCCTTTCATAGGTGAATCTGTAATAGTTACTTCATAATCATCTCCAAAACTGCTTCTGAAATCTGAAAGTGTTTCTACATTGTTTAAGCCTTCAGCTGCACAGAATCTTCCCAATGCAAAAGGAAGATCTTTGGAAACATTAATCACTACCGTATTATCAAGTTTTGAAGCTTCTTCATTGAATTTTCTTGCAGATGCGGCACAAATCCCTGTATCAATACTCGGGAAGATATTGAATACTTTCTTTTTTCCATCAAAATCTGAAAGAAGTTTCACGTTCAGACCGGAATCCACCAACGCAAAATCTCTTACGGTGGTTCCTACTGATGGGAGGGTTCCTATTGTATTTACTTCGTTTCCTTTAAGGGTAATCGTTGACATAATTTTATTTTTTTAGTTTTTCAAATTTACTTAAAATAGAAAGTTTTCTGAGTCAAATAAAGGTTAAATAATTCTTAAAGTGAAAATAAACATCCTAGACTTAGAAGCATTATTTAAGTTCATGTTCCGGAACTATGAAGCTGATTGGAAACACTATTACATTTTTATTCTCTGTTTAAAGGTAGTATTTCGATTACAAAGTAAAATTAGAGATAAACAATTGTTTAAAAAGAGATGCTGGCCTCTTTTTTTATTTAAAATACCTTCATAAAACAATCATATTTAGTAAATTTGTGATTCTTAAAAATCAAATAATAAATACACAGTATAATGTCAGACAAATCAAAAATCTATTACACTCTTACGGATGAGGCTCCAATGTTGGCAACACACTCGTTTT
This sequence comes from Chryseobacterium sp. 22532, assembly GCF_052044665.1. NCBI lineage: Bacteria > Pseudomonadati > Bacteroidota > Flavobacteriia > Flavobacteriales > Weeksellaceae > Chryseobacterium > Chryseobacterium sp. 22532. The sequence continues at coordinate 501,348 of NZ_JBQENJ010000002.1, read as the reverse complement.
TACCTATTGTAAAAGCTTTTACAAAATCGGCAAACATTGAAATTGCAGTTCCGGATATTTCTTTGGCTGGAAGAATTTTGGCCAACTTCCCTGAGTTTTTGAAAGATGACCAGAAAATCGGTGATGCATTGGCTGAATTAGGTCAATTGGCAACTCAACCGGATGCAAACATTATCAAATTACCCAATATTTCAGCTTCAGCTCCTCAGCTTGATGAGGCTATTGCTGAATTACAGTCTAAAGGTTTCGCAGTTCCAAATTATCCTGCAGAGCCTAAAAATGACGAAGAAAAAGCCATTAAAGCCAAATATGCCAAAGTTTTAGGAAGTGCCGTAAACCCTGTGCTAAGAGAAGGAAATTCTGACAGACGTGCTCCAAAAGCTGTTAAAAACTATGCAAAAGCCAACCCTCACAGAATGGGTGACTGGGCTTCTGACAGCAAAACTGATGTTGCTCACATGGAGGGAGGAGATTTCTACGGAACTGAAACTTCAACCACTGTAGAAAACGCTACAAAATTCAAAATTACGTTCAAAGGTAATGATGGTGCTGAAACTTTATTAAAAGATTTCGCAGGTCTTCAGGCCGGAGAAGTAATCGATTCTTCTGTAATGAATTTAAACTCTTTGAAAGCATTTGTTCAAAAAGCGATTGATGAGGCTAAAAACAAAAACGTACTTCTTTCTGCTCACCTGAAAGCTACGATGATGAAGATCTCTGATCCTATTATTTTCGGGGCTATCGTTGAAACTTATTTCAAAGATGTTTTCACTAAATATGCAGAGACATTCAAGTCTTTAGATGTTAACCCAAATAACGGTCTTGCCGATCTTTTCGAAAAAATTAAAGGCAATGCTCAGGAAGCTGAAATCAAAGCTGATATTGAAGCGGCTTTAGCTAACGGACCAAGAGTCGCTATGGTAAATTCCGATAAAGGTATTACCAACTTCCATGTTCCTTCTGACATCATTGTTGACGCATCCATGGCTGCACTGGTAAGAGGAGGCGGTAAAATGTGGAACAAGGACGGAAACGAAGAAGATACAGTTTGTATTATTCCGGACCGTTCTTACGCAGGTTTCTATCAGTCTGTTATTGATGATATGAAAGCTCACGGAAAACTGGATCCTACGACTATGGGTTCTGTTCCAAACGTAGGTTTAATGGCTCAGAAAGCTGAAGAATATGGTTCTCACGACAAAACTTTCCAGGCAACAGCAGACGGAACTATCGAGGTTCAGGATGAAGCCGGAAACGTTCTTCTTTCTCAGAAAGTGGAAAAAGGAGATATCTTCAGAATGTGTCAGACTAAAGATGCTCCCATCCAGGACTGGGTAAAACTGGCAGTAAACAGATCAAGATTATCCGATACACCTGCTATTTTCTGGTTAGACAAAGGAAGAGCACATGACAGAGAGATTATCAAAAAAGTAGAAAAATACCTTAAAGATCACGATACGGCAGGTCTTGACATCAGAATTCTTGATGTAAAAGATGCCATGACTGAAACGCTGAAAAGAGCAAGAGAAGGAAAAGACACCATTTCTGTTTCAGGAAATGTATTGAGAGATTATTTAACGGATCTTTTCCCTATCCTTGAATTAGGAACTTCTGCTAAAATGCTTTCTATCGTTCCATTGATGAACGGAGGAGGTTTATTTGAAACAGGTGCCGGAGGTTCAGCTCCAAAACACATCGAGCAGTTCCTGGAAGAAGGTTATCTGAGATGGGATTCTCTAGGGGAATTCCTTGCACTTCAGGCTTCTTTAGAACATTTGGCTCAGACACAGGGCAATACAAAATCTCAGGTTTTAGCTGATGCACTGGATGAAGCTAATGCTAAATTCTTAGCTACCGATAAATCTCCTGCAAGAAAAGTAGGCCAGATCGACAACAGAGGCTCTCACTTCTATTTAGCAATGTACTGGGCAGAAGCTTTAGCTAACCAGACAGCAGACGCTGAATTGGCAGCTCATTTTGCTCCGGTTGCAGCAGCATTACAGGAAAGTGAAGCTGTTATTAACGAAGAATTAATCAGCGCTCAGGGTAAACCTCAGAATATTGACGGTTACTACAAAACGGATACCTACAAAACGTATGCAGCCATGAGACCAAGCACTGTTTTAAATGAAATTATTGACGGAATTTAATTTCTGAATTGATATAAATAAAAGCTCCTTTCTATAAGGAGCTTTTTTTATTTTAAACACTTTTCAATACAGATAGTATTAATTTTTTTTAGACTGAATGTCAATTTTTTAAATTTTATCCTCCACAATCACCCTCCTGTGCTCTCTTCCCCAATTGATCATTTCTGCAATGATTTTTCCAAATGTTCTGCAGTATTCTGTAGGTTCATATTCTATTAAAACCGGAGTATCGGGGTAAACATTTCGTTTGACCAATTTATTCAGCTCCATGTCTTTTAACTCTTTTGAAAGCATTCTTGTGGTAATTCCCGGTATACTACGTTCGATCTCGCGAAAACGTCTGTGTCCGTTACAGATTGAGTTGATCACAGGAATTCTCCATTTTCCTCCAATAAAATAGAGGGTATCCTGCAGGGCTCTTAGTTCTTCGGTTTGGTCTCTTTCCATAAATGCAAAGTTAAATGATATCATTAATGATACTGATATACTCTGTGATACTGATTACAAAAGTATATCAATTTGAAATAACTTTGTCAAAAAATTTTAGAAATGAATACATTTAAGAACAAACTAGCTATTGTGACCGGAGGAAACAGTGGAATTGGCTATGCAACTGCAAAGGAATTAATAGCAGAAGGTGCAACAGTGATTATTACCGGAAGAAGAAAAGAGGCTATTGAAAAAGCAGCTGAAGAATTGGGAGCCATCCCGTTTGTAGCAGATCAGGGAAAATTAGAAGATATTGAATCTTTAAAATCAAAAATCGAAAGTCAGTTTGAAAAAGTTGACATCTTGTTTATTAATGCAGGAATCACAGGAACATTAGGCTCAATTGAAAATATGAGCTCAGAGAATTTCGACCAGGTAATGGATATCAATTTTCGGGGAGCTTATTTCACATTAAGCAAATTCATTCCTTTATTAAATACCGGTGCTTCGGTTGTTTTTTTATCATCGGTTGTCGCATCCACTTACAAACCCAACAGTTCGGTTTACCAGGCAAGTAAAGCAGCTTTAAATTCAATTGCAAAAACGGCAGCAGCAGAACTAGCACCAAGAAAGATCCGTGTCAATATGGTAAGCCCGGGACCTACGAAAACAAACATCATGACCAAGGCAGGTCTGGATAAAAAGACATTGGAAGGACTTGATGAATGGTTGATTGATCAAATTCCTTTGAAAAAAATGGGAACTGTGGAAGATATCGCAAAAGCCGTACTGTATTTATCAGACAATAATTTGGCAAGCTTTATAACAGGTACAGAAATTATCATTGACGGAGGAATGGCGCTGTAGTTGGAAGTAAGGAGGCTGGGAGTTAGTATTAAAACATCATAAACTTTCAGCTTCCATCATCCAGCTTTCTTTTTACCCTTAAAAATTCCATTTTCACCTTTTGATTTGTCCGGTTCACCCAGCTTTATATTTCGATTCTTTTTTTAAGCGTATACTTTTGAGCCATAAAAATAAATCATTATGGACTCAGTACATAAAAAAAGGAATGTAAAACCTATTGCCATAGTATTTCTGGCAGTTTTAGGAATCTTTGCAGGATTGCAGTTTTCCAATCAGCCTTTGAAAGGACAGCCTGTTTCTAAAAAGATTGAGGCTCCGCGCGAAGTTCTTGCCATTTTAGAAAACTCTTGTTTTAATTGTCATTCCAATCAGCAGAATTTAAGCTGGTACGACAAAATTGCTCCGATTTCCTGGGCGGTAAACAAAGATATAGAAAGAGCCAGAGAAGTTTTAAACTTTTCAGAGTGGAATTATTCGCCGGCTGAACATCAGGGAAAGATGTATGCCATTTTGAATATGATGCAAAGTGGAAAAATGCCCCTTCATGAATATACACTGTTCCATCCAACAGCCAAAATCACGAAAAAAGATATTGAAACGGTTAAGAAATACACCCTTTCCTTATCCGGACTGTCTCCTGTAAAACAAGAAAAAGATCTTCATCAAAACATTCAGACTAATCACAGCCCTGATCCGGCAAAATTTCCGGTTTCCCTCAATGGGATCCGATATACAGACGAGTTTAAAAACTGGAAAGTGATCAGCATGAGTACTCTTTTTGACAAATCCATTCGGGTCATTTACGGAAATGATATTGCAGTAAAAGCCATTGAAACAGAGAATTTTCATCCGTGGCCGGATGGAAGCATCGTTGTAAAGTCAGTTTGGAAGCAGGAAAATTTTGCAGACGGAGAAGTGAGAGCCGGAGAGTTTATCAATGCTCAGTTTATGGTCAAAGATTCTAAAAAATATACAGATACAGAAGGTTGGGGATTTGCCAAATTTTCAGGAAACGATCTTCATCCCACAGGAAAAACAGCCTCTTTCGCGAAAGAATCCTGTATCGCCTGCCACCGTCAGTTAGCCGAAAAAACAGGCTATTTATTTGATGTCCCAATGAAAGTCAACACAGAAAGATTAATTAAAAACCTTGAGAAATAATGAAAAAAATACTGTTTATGATCCTGTCAGTCTGTGCCTTATTCACTGCCTGCAAAATTGATGAACCGGACAAAGATCTAAAACGTCTTGTTTTCGATCCTGGAGATTTAAAATTTATTTCCACATCACTCAATACAAAAAAAGAAACTTCATCTGCTTTGTATGGAAACCGGGAAGCCTTAATCTCTCTGTCAGGTGAAAATAATCAACTTCAGAATGGCTCTGTTATAAAATTAGTCACGTGGAAATACCATGATAATCCACAATATATAGGGGGAACCATTACAGGTGAACTATTAAGTATAGAAACCATTCAGACTGATCATAACGGAAATGTTTCCTATCAGATAAAAAACGCTTCAGAAAATCAAAACATTAACATCAATAAAAATAAAGAAGAAAGAAGAAAGAATACAGTATATCATGAGCTATAAACCTGTAAAAAGACCTTAAAAAAACACTCAGAAGCTGATTTTCAGTTTCTGAGTGCTTTTTGTGAATGATCCATTTTGCTACACTGAGTCAATAGTCAATTTACAGGAAAAATTCACCGGCAAAGCAAATTCACAATTGACTATTCACCTTTTCACTATTCATCACCAATACCATTCTTTTTACAAATAAAAAACCTAATTTCACTTCTCAAAACCACTGTTCCCATGCAACAGCAAAAAATAAAAATTTCACAGGCCACCATCTGGATAAGCTCTCTTTTTCTGGGTATTTTATCTTCTATACCTCAACTGGCCTCCCATGAATTCAACTGGAAAGAGGCCACTGTAAATTCAGCAATAACAGCCGCATTTTCCGTGATCATGTGGTACCTCAACATTTATTTGCTTAACCGCAGTGCAGGAAAGCGGAAACAGAATATTTCATATTCAAGATTATTAACTGCTCTGGCATTCGGAATGGTGATTATGTTCGGGCTGGCCTGGATCCAGCAGCTCATTTTATCTCACATCAATTTCGGTCCGGTTATGCTGATGGTGGAAGTCCGGGGAATCCTGATCAACCTCGTTTGTTATATGTTCCTGACATTACTTCAGAATAATTATGCAGGACAGCAGGTACAGTTGGAACTGGAAAAGGTAAAAAGTGATAATCTGGGGGCCCAATACGAATTATTAAAACAACAGGTGAATCCCCATTTTCTTTTCAACAGCCTGAATACTTTAAAATCGATGGCGGAAACCAACGATTCTGAAACGGTTGATTTCATTATCAAACTTTCTGACTTTTACAGATTTACACTTGAAAGCAGAAAACTAGACCTCATTTCAGTTCAGGAAGAAATGAAGATTATTGATGCTTATCTTTTTCTTCAAAAAGCCCGTTTCGGCGAAGGAATTACATTTACCAACGAACTCAAAAGTGAAGATCTTAAAACACTTATTCCACCTTTTACCATTCAGCTTCTGGTAGAAAACTGTATCAAACACAATATTGTATCCCGCAGTAAGCCCCTGCATATCAGAATTTATAGTTCTGAAGACAGGATCATTATAGAAAACCCTGTCCAGCGAAAAATTGCCACGGAAGAATCCCTTGGCGTAGGCCTTGACAATATTAAAATGCGGTTCAGACATCTGTTGGAACAGGAAATAGAAATGTATTCAGACGAAAAAATTTTTCAAATAAAACTACCTTTAATCCATGAATATCATCATCATTGAAGACGAATTCAGAGCAGCAAAGTCTCTTCAAAATCTTATTTTAGAGTTAAGACCCGAGTCCAAAATCATGGGCGTCTATGACAGTATTGAAACCAGTGTTGAAGCTTTATCAAAAGAAATAATGCCGGATCTTATTTTTATGGATATCCAGCTTTCGGACGGGCTGTCGTTCGAGATTTTCAAAGCAATAGATATCACTTGCCCTATCATTTTCTGTACAGCTTTTGATCAGTATATGCTGGATGCATTCAAAAGCAAGGGAATCGATTATATTCTGAAGCCTTTTTCGCGAGATGATATTTCCGAAGCGCTGAAAAAAGTGGATGAACTAAGAAAATTCTTCCGTAAAAATGAGCTTCCTGATATCGAATCTCTTTTGCAAAAGATCAGCCAGCCTGCCGGAAAAACCAGTTTTTTAGTCTTTAAAAATCAGAAATATACCACGATTCCTACAGAAAGTATCGCTTATTTTTATATCCACAATGAAATCACGCATCTGGTTACTTTTGATAAGGAGCAATTTCAGCTTTCACAGCCACTTGGCCAGGTTGCAGAACAGGTTTCCGGGAAACAGTTTTTCAGGATCAACAGACAGTACCTGGTGAGTTTTAAGGCTGTCAAGGAGATGGAACATTATTTCCAGCGGAAAATTCTGGTTAAGCTTGTTATTGAAACTCCTGAAAAACTGTTGATCAACAAAGATAAAACGCACAGTTTCTTCTCCTGGCTGGAAGACCGTTAATATATAAATTTTCAACCTTTATATTTTCCGGGTTCACCTTTCAATTTGTCCGACTAACCCTTTTTTATATTCTTTTGCGCTTACGAGGTTCCTACTTTTGAATCAAAATTAAAGACATGATTCTAAAAAATCTAACCATCGTAAGTGCCTTCACGGCTTTTATATTCGCAGTATCTGCATTTATGCAGAAAGATAAGATAAACACAAGAAACACTGCTGTTTTCCCTGACAATGGTTTTGCTGTTCTGGAACTGTTCACTTCAGAAGGTTGCTCAAGCTGCCCACCTGCAGATGAACTGATGGGACAGATTGAAAAAGAGTACAAAGACCAACCGGTTTACATCCTCTCCTACCATGTAGATTACTGGAACCGGCTCGGGTGGAAAGACAGATTCAGCAGTGCTGAAAACTCCCGGCGGCAGCAGATGTACAGCAGTCTGCTCAGATCACAAACCTATACTCCACAATTGGTGATCAATGGGAAAACAGAATTGGTAGGTTCTGACAGAAATGCCATAGAAAATGCCATTCAGAATGTTATTCTCAGTTCTAAAACCGCCCCTGTAAGCCTTTCAGCTGTAGCTTCACAAAAAACAATCACCATCAGTTATAAAACGGCTGAAACTGATCCTCAAAATCAGCTGTTTATCAGCTTAGTGGAAAAGAAATCATCTACTCAGGTAGCAGGAGGTGAAAATGAGGGTCACCATTTGCAGCACTGGCAGATTGTGCATAAGCAGAAACAAATCTCACTGAAAGATCATTCGGAAGGAACTGAAGATTTTAAACTCCCGGACAATTTCACCAAGGACAATTGGGAGGTCATTGGATTTATTCAGAACTCAAAGACAGGAAAAATGTACGGGGCCTCTAAAGCTGTCATTCAATAACATTTAGAGGAATAGCATATAAAAAATTCAACAAAACTTTAAATAATAAAAACAATGAAAACAAAAACAACAAAAATCATCTATTGGTCAGGAATCATTTTTATGTCATTATGGTTCGGAGCGAGTGGCTTCTTTGAACTTACTAAAAATCCAGTGGTATGGGACATTACCCAACAGCTTGGTTATCCTCCTCACTTTATTTACATTTTAGGTGTTTTTAAATTATCCGGAATTCTGGTACTTCTTCTTCCCAACCGTTTATTACGATTAAAAGAATGGGTGTTTGCAGGAATGTTTTTTGATATCATCTTCGCCTTCTTCTCAAAAATTGCAGTGCTGGGCTTCGCTGCCACTATAGATGCAGTGATCGCATTTACCATTCTTTCTGTAACGTATATCATGTTCAGGAAGCTGTATTCTTCTGAACTTATTTTTGGAGAAGCGTAGCAACAGCCGGTCTTGAAGTGCTTAATTGGAGGTTCGAAATTCTGAATCCCTTACACGTTCTGTTTCTAATTCAGTAAAAATATAATCACCTTTGCAAAAAAAAATTCAGACGATCAATTTTTATGATCTGATCCTATTTAAAAATTCTATTTATGTTTCCCCCAATCAGGTAATATTATTTTTCATTTTCTACGATTGTATTCCTTTGATTGGGGATTTTAATAATAAATCCTCCCGAAAATGAGAGGATTTATTATTGAAACTATGTCGTAGAAAATTTAAGGTGTATCCGTTAGCAAACCGTTAATTCATAAAACTTTCCGGAATCCATTCATAGGCAGCATCTTTTTTCCTTGTAAAGCCAAGGCCTGGCCATGGAAGATGATAAGCAAAAGCTTTAGCCTTGGTTTCTGCCAGCTGATTAAGTAATTTCTTACGGGATCCTGTAGCAATATCCAGGTCTGTATCCCCTGAAAATCCCCATTCGGGGTGTGGAAAGAGAATAACATCGGAATGGATCAGATCTGCAATATACATGAGTTTCTCGTTGCCCGATGAAATTGTCGTGACGGTAAGGCCTGGCGTATGTCCAGGAGCCAGCTGAAAACTGAAATGATCAAAAAGAGGTTTTTTAAAATCATAAAATTTCAGTTTCGGGCGGATTGTTTTCAGAATATTCTGGATAGGTGGAATAATCTGGTTAAGAAATTCCGGTTGGTTCTTCAGAAAGCTGTTTTTAAAATCTTTGATGGAAGCCTGCAGCCAGAAGTCATGCTCGATCTTTGAAATATAAATATCCGCATTGGGGAAAACCAGGTTATTCTGTTTGTCGACTACCCCACCAATATGATCCGGATGGGCATGAGAAATGAAAACATCTGTGATATCTTTTGGAGAGAATCCTGCTTTCTGTAAGCTTTTCAGAATAAATCCCGTTCTTTCATCTGCAAAAATCCCCATTCCGGCATCCAGTAAAACAAGCCTGCTTTTGGTCTTGACAAGCATCAGGTTCATTGCCATATCAACATAATCATCCGGACGGAAATTGTCTCTGAGAAGAGCCTTTAATTGAGTGATGTCCGCTCTCGGAGCAAATGTATCGATGTTTTTCTCATGAATATATCCGTCCGTAAGAATGAACAGCTCCAGTTCTCCAAGTTTTATCTTTTTGAACCCTGCAAGGTCTTCTTCAGAACGCAGTGAAAATGTTTTGGCACCGGCAAAAACATCAGTAAACGGAACGAAGCTTAATGCTCCGGCCATGAGTCCGCTTTTTAAAAGCTCTCTTCTGTTCATAATCAATATGTGTTTTTTATACTCCGGATTCCTACTGACTATTCGGGATCCGGAATATGATTTTTTAATTGTTTACTAATTTCATAGAACCTTCAGTATACCTTTCGCCTACGTTGGGGTACTTTTTAAGAAGCGAATCTATTGTTTCCAGATCAGAAGGCGAAAGATCAATATTCACGGCAGCAATATTCTCTTCCAGATACTTAATACGTTTAGTGCCCGGAATAGGAATGATATCGTCCCCCTGGTTCAATACCCAGGCTAATGCTAGCTGAGTTCCTTTTACGCCTTTAGACTGTGCAAATTCATTAATTTCTCTCGCCAGGTTTTTGTTATTTTCCAGATATTCTGCCTGGTAACGCGGCAATGTTTTTCTAAAATCTTCATCCCCAAAATTCTGCACTTCATTGATATTGGCAAAAAGTCCTCTTGCCAGTGGAGAATAAGGCACCAGGGTAATCCCCAGCTCTCTGATGGTTGGAAGTATTTCTTTTTCTACATCTTTAGTTAAAATAGAATATTCTGACTGCAATGCTGTAATGGGGTGAATTTTATTCGCTTTTCTGATGGACCCAGCAGAGGCTTCTGATAATCCAAGGTATTTTACTTTTCCTTCTTTTACCAGTTCTGCCATTGCGCCAACTGTTTCTTCTATGGGAATATTTGGATCTACCCTGTGGGCATAATAGAGATCAATTGTATCGATCTTAAGTCTCTGAAGACTCAGATCGACAGCCTGTCTGATCCACTCCGGTGAACCGTCAAAATAAGTTCCGGGAGCCCCGCTGTGACTTGGTTTTCCATCTTTAAACCTGAATCCGAATTTGGTGGCAATAAAGATTTTGTCCCTGTTCGGAACCAGAACTTTAGAGATCAGCTTTTCATTTTCTCCGGCAGCATACATATCTGCGGTATCCCAGAAGTTAACTCCCAAGTCCAATGCTCTATGTAAAGTATTGATGCTTTCCTGTTCGTCGGCCGGACCGTATGCAAAGCTCATCCCCATACATCCTAAACCTACTGCAGATAACTGCTCTCCTGTGTTTCCTAATTGTCTGAATTTCATAATTGCTGTGATTTTTAATTGATAGAACAAAATTAGAACAAGAATTGGCCGGATACTCTATAGAATTCAAACTAAGAATTATAAAATTCAAACAATTTCTGTTCTGACTGCATTGGGAGCTAAACCGGTCTGTTTTTTAAAGAAATTGGTAAAATAAGCAGGTTCTTCAAATCCTAATCCATAGGCAATCTCAGAAATATTCCAGTCCGTATGTTTCAGTAAAGCATTGGCTTCCTGAATGATCCTGGAAGTGATCTGCTGGCTTGTTGTTTTTCCGGTCATTTCTTTCACTGCACGGTTTAAAGAATTTACATGGATAGAAAGATTCTGTGCATAGTCATTAGGTGTTTTTAATTTCAGGAATGCTTCGGGGCTGTCGATGGGAAACTGCCTTTCCAATAGCTCCATAAACAGCGATGCTACCCTCTGAGAAGCGTTCTGATAAGGCTCAAAGCTTTCTGCAGGCTGCATTTTCATCGTTTCATGAATCAGAAGATGGAGACATGCCCGAAGCATATCATATTTATGCATATATTCCGTTTCAATCTCTGTCATCATCTTGGTAAAGAGGTCCGAAATGGTTTTTTGCTGTTCTTCGTCCACAAAGAAAACAGGGGTTCCGCCAATTTTAAAAAGCTGGGAATCCTGAAGGTTTCCAAGGCGTATCCCGTTTTGAAGGAACTGGTCTGTAAAAAGGCAGAACCAGCCTTTTTGGTCTTCATCATCCGTTTCCCAGGAATAAGGAACAACAGGATTGGAGAATAACAGTGCAGGACGGTCTACATAAATCCATTTGTCTGCATAATGAAGCTTTCCTTTTCCTATAATGAGTGAAATTTTATAATAGTCTCTTCTGCTGTAAGGTGATATCAGTGCACAATTTTCGCGTGAAAAAACATTGAAATGTCCCACGCCGGGAGCTGTCACAACATCCTGTCTTTCCATAGATGCATTCCGCAGATAAAATCCGTTTATTGTTTCTTTAGATTCCATATAGCTAAGTTATAAAATTCAAACAAATAAAAATAATCTGATTATTGATAAAATAAAAATGGCCGGCAAATGCCGGCCATTTAAAATTGAATATATAGTTGATATGTGAGACTTAGTGATGTCCCTTTTTGTGTTCTTTTTTATATTCCTTTTTATACTCTTTGTATTGTTTGGACTTGTATTTCTTGTAATTATTTTTGTTACGGTTATAAACTGCTACAGGGTTCTGACCTTTATAGTATTTAGTTTTAAACTTAGTATACTTTTCACGTCCAAGTATTCTTTCTATTTCATAATATCTGTCTTCTCTCCATCGGTCGGGATTACTTACGTATACCCTGTTCCAGGAATCATAATCACGGTATCTGTCATTTAAAGCATTCAGCTGGTTGGTCTGTGCCACAGAAAGCAAAAGATCTGCAGCTACTGTTTGCCAGTTGACATCTGTTATACTTCTTCTGTAATCGTTATAATAATCTGATTGTGCATATGTGAGGCCAAATGTGCCTGCAAGCATTAATGCGATTAATATTTTTTTCATCTTTTAATTTGTTAAGTTAAACTGTTCTAGTATAGCCAATTAAAATGCCAAGCTTTCTACAGCTATTCACAATTTTTGTTAAATAAAGCATAACTAATTGATAATCTGTACCAAAAAATTACATTCATCTACCTGTTTTTACAAAAAATATTTATTTTGAAATGTTTTTGAATAATGGATTATTAATTATCTGTTATAAAATAATACGATTTAAATCTATTTCACCGCCATTTTCCACTTTTAAACTTCAAAATAGCTTAAAATTCGTTAAGTTTCGGAAAACTCATGTTTCGTATTATTTTAATTTGTAATTTTAAGAGTGGGAAGTATACATCCGGAAGGATTTTATGTCGCCAGATTGTTAAATACTTTATGGATTGAATGAAGCAGGTCATTAATATAACTCATCAAATCTTAATTATTATGGAAAATATAAAGTTTGAAATCTCGCCATATCAGGACGAACTACAGCTATTAATTGACGGGGAAAAAGCAGGATATATGTCTATAAAAATTGACGGCAGGTTGCTGATTGTATATTACACTAAAATTATTGAGGAACGTGAAGGCCACGGATATGCAAAAATGCTTCTTGACGAACTGGTCCGCTATTCCGAAGAAAAAGACCTTCTGGTAGATCCCGAATGTGATTTCGTACGCCAGCAATTTGAAAACCATCCTGCAAGATATAAGGATATCTGGCACGCCTGATTATTCTTTCCACCATTCTCCGAACTGATGCTGAGAACGGTTCATATCTACCACTTCTCCAATCATCGGAGTGAGTATGCTGAGTCCTTTTTCTTTTCCCAAAGTTGTTATTTTCTGAAGCGGTTCATCCCAGGGATGGAGAGCCAGAGCAAATTTTGAGGAGTGAACAGGAATAATATGTTCAGCTCTAAGATCAACAGCCGCCTGAATAACGTCTTCCGGCAGAGTGTGGATGTATCGCCAGGCTTCGCCATATTGCCCATTCTCAAGAACAGCATAATCAAAGGGGCCAAACTGTTCACCAATTGTTTTAAAATGGGAATCGTAGCCGCTGTCACCACCCAGGAATATTTTTTTTGTGGGAGTTTCCAGAACATAGGAAGTCCACAGCGTATTATTCTGTTTTATTTTTCTTCCCGAAAAATGCCTTGCCGGGGTAAAGGTAATTTTCAGACTGTTTTTTAAAAGGACCTCTGTTCCCCATTCCTCTTCAATTAAATTTTCTTCACGATAGCCCCATCTTTCTAAATGTGCTCCCGCTCCTAATGGAAGAATAGCCATTGCTGTCCGGTCTCTGATTGATTTCACTGTTGGATAATCCAGATGGTCAAAATGATCGTGTGTAATCACCAGGTAATCCAGATCGGGAATATCTTCCGGTTTGAATATATCCGAGCCTTTAAAAGCTTTGTTAAAATACTTAAACGGGGAACCATATAAGCTCAGGACAGGATCTACGAGAAAAGAAACACCATCCGTCTGCAGATAATAGGATGAATGCCCCAGCCAGATGAAAATATCCTGATCTTTCCGAATCTTTTTTAAATCTGTATGAATGGACGGAATATTTTTCAAAGGTTTCAGCAATGGGTGTTTTTTACCTAAAATAAAATCGCAGGTAACTTTTATTGTACTGTAGCCTTCGGCAATAGGCGGGGTATGGCTGATGTTCTGGAATTTCCTGTTTTTATATAATTCAGACTTTCTGATACGTTCCAGTCTTCTGCCTTTTGGGTCTGCACCAAAAGCAGGCATATTCATTACCATCAGGTAAACTGCCACCAAAAGTCCAGCCAATAAAATCAAATATATCATCTTCAGTAAAATAGGCAGCAAAGGTATTGACTTTTAATCTGGCATAGAAAATTCAGTATTTTTTTAACTTAATTTATAAAGCTTTCTGAATATTTTATTATTTATTTAAATCAGAATAATTTGAAACTTTTTAACTTAGCCGATTGAAAAAAAATTCAAAGTACGTTGAAAAATTATTCGATCATACTGCTGGCTGCAGCACTCTCTTCATGTACATCTATCAGAAGGCATAATGAGCAGAACACAGCATGCATAAGCCCTGAAGAGCTTAAGGAAGACATAGACTATGCCTACTTAAAGCTCCAAAAGATGCATCCCCAGCTTTACTGGTATATTTCCAAAAAGGATCTTGACCATAAATTTGACAGTCTTAAACAAACGATCAACCAGCCTCTAACTTCGCTTCAGTTTTATTTTAAACTCCAGCCTGTAATTGCAGATATTCGTGAAGGCCATCTGGCATTGAGAATTCCCAGAAAAAAGTTTTCTAAAAAGGAAATTAAATCTCTTGAACATAAAAAGGGAATGTTCAGCCGTTTCGAATATTATATAAAAGACAATCGTCTGTTTATTGTTCAAAATAAAGATTCTATAGCCCATATAAAGCCGGGAACTGAAATTTTATCAATCAACCATATTCCTGTATCCGAATATATAAAGAAATACCGTTCCCTGATTAGCAGTGACGGATATAATGACACTTTTCAGCCTTATTTTTTAAAGGATGTTTTTTTCAATTTTTATACGGCAGAAAACGGCTTTGCAGACAAAGCCTATTTAGAAACCCTTTACAACGGCAAAAAACAAGTATATATCCTCTACCGGGAATCTAAATCCAAAATTGATCTGGAAAAAGATAAGGAACAGGAAAAGCGAAGTCCGGAAAAGAAAGTCAATGATTATGTAGCCTTCACTGATTCTTATAACCGGAATTTTAAATTTCTGGATAAAGACAGCACAACAGCTTACATAAAGATAAAAAGTTTTTCAAGTGATTATTCAGATAAGTTTTACAGGGAAACATTTGCAAAAATAAAAAATGCAGGATCTAAATATTTAATCATAGATGTCCGCAATAATTACGGTGGATCCCTTCACGAGATCAATAACCTGTATTCATACCTCGCACCGGCACCGTATGTTCTGATCAAGCCATCACAGCTTACCTCAAGGATTACTCCGCTTAAAACCAACTATTTCAGGAAAAGTTCTCCTTTCCAGTATGCTTTTAAAAGTCTTGCCTATCCCACTTATGTTTTTGCACAGACTTTCAGCACTTATAAAAAGGATGGAAAAGTGTATTACAAAATGAAAGCAGCTAAACCTACAAAACCTAATAAGGATGCTTTTCAGGGAAAAGTATTTGTCCTGATTAACGGCGGAAGCTTTTCTGCGTCGTCGATTATTACAGCAAAGCTGAAATATGATAAACGGGCGGTCCTGGTTGGCGAAGAAACAGGTGGTGCCAATGACGGAACTGTAGCCGGATTTTATTCTTATCAGAAGCTTCCTAATTCGAAAATCAACCTTCCTATCGGGCTCCTGCTGGTACAGCCCAACATCGATTTTTTAAATACAAAAAGAGGAGTTGTTCCAGATGTTACTGTCACGGAAAGTATGCAGGATATTATGAACAAAAAAGATCCGCAGCTGGACTGGGTGAAAAATAAGATTTCAGAAGAAAGAAAAAGCAAATAATTTATAAGGTTTCGGCGGGCTTTCAGCCCGCCGAAACTATTTTGATTTTTTTAATTCTTTTAAAAGGTCTTCTATATGTATGATGTACCTTCCATAATAACGGTAAAACCAGAATTTCCCACTGATAAAGAGTACGAACAGTCCTACTGTAACAGAGCTTATCAGGATCACGGCGATTTTCATCTCACTCATTGGTTTAGGCCACGGTATAAATTCTATAACGATGATCATTTCGCAGACAATAAAAGGAACAAAGCTCAGATAATAGGACAAATAGTACTGCTTATTGAGATTGAACTGCATAACCAGATCTTTTAAAGAATCATAGGTTTTGAGCATCGGATCGCTGATATCCTTATAAAGCCTGAAAAATTTACTGAAAAAGAAGATGGTGACAAGAAGCATTGAGGCGATAAGAACTGTAATATAAAACTGGAGTTTAAACGGCCTGCAGAAAGCACATACTATAAATGAAAAAATAAAGACCCCGATCATAAACCAAAATTCCATACGCATATTTTTGCGGACTTTTTCCAGCGGCAGATTAATCTTATTTCTTTGTTCAATACTTATTTTCGGGGTGTCTTCCGAAGTATCTTCATTCCATATATTTTTTAATTCATCTATATTCATTGGTATTGATTTAAAAATTATGATTTATTTGAGTTTAAAACATCCTTCAGCTTATTTTTAGCGCGGTTCATTCTTACTCTTGCATTGCCTTCAGAAATACCCATCTGTTCTGCAATTTCTTTTCCCGAAAAATCTTCCAGATAATAAAAAATGAATGCCTTATCGATGGAGTTTAGCTTTCGGATTGCTTCATACATCTGGATTAATTTCTCTTCCTTTTCATCGTCATAATCATCCTGAATGATTTTATATCCGGAGAAATCTTCATTAGAAATAAAACTTCTTTTTTTCTCTGTTTTCAGAAAAATAATAGCTGTATTAAGTGCAATCCTGTACAGCCACGTAGAAAATTCACTTTGTCCCCTGAAATGCGGATATGCCTTCCAGATTTGGTAGGTTATTTCCTGGAAAAGATCGTCGCGGTCATCTTTTTCGGACATATACATTTTGGAAATCTTAAAAATGATTCCTTTATGTTTTTCAATTTTATTTAAAAATTCCTGCTCTAATGAGTTCATGATTCCAGGCTCTATAGAGTTAGTTTGAAATGCAAAGAAATGTTACAGATTTTTAATACAATTATATTTCTGACTCAAAGTTTACTCAATCAACTTTACTACTCATATAAAATCCTCAAAAAATAAAGAATTTCTTGAGGATTATTATTTTATTTAAATAGAATTAAAAACTGTCTAAAAAATGTAATCAGTGCTTAAAAAGTTAGAATCATGTTCTCTTACAATTGTATTTAATAATTTTTTATTAGAATCTGTCAGTTTTGCAGCTACCAGAGACCTGATTGAAAATGAGCGGAGCGCATCAAAAACAGAAAGCGTTCCCTCTGCACTGTCTTTTCTTCCTGTGAATGGGAAAACATCCGGCCCACGCTGTGCCTGGCAATTGATGTTGACACGGCTTACGAGATTCACAAAAGGATCAATTAATCTGGAAACTTCCTGCGGATCTTCACTGAAAATGCTCACCTGCATTCCATGAGAGGCATTTACCTGATAATCTATAGGCTCCTCAATATCTTCAAATGGCACCACAGGAATCACCGGCCCGAACTGTTCTTCATGATACAACTTCATATCGCTGCTGACAGGATAAACCACTGCAGGAAAAACAAAAGATTCCTCAGTAAAGCCTCCGTTTTCATTTAAAACTTTCGCACCTTTTGCCAACGCATCTTCTATACATTCTTTAAGGTAAGGCGGCTTATTAACTTCCGGCAACGGAGTCACTTTTACGTCTTTTTCCCACGGAAGGCCTGGCTTCAGTGCAGAAACAGCGGCACTTAATTTCCGGGTAAATTCTTCGGCTATTTCTTTTTGCACAAATATAAGCTTCAGTGCCGTGCACCGTTGCCCGTTGAATGACAATGCTCCCAGGATACATTCGCTTACTGCGACATTCAGATCGGCATTTTTAGTAACAATAGCTGCATTTTTAGCATCAAGGCTGAGAATGGCGCGGAGGCGATTTACTTTAGGGTGCAGCTTCTTTAGTCCGTTAGCTACTTTACTGGACCCGATAAAGGCCAGAACGTTTACTTTTCCGCTTTCCATGATCGGGGTAATGATTTCCGAACCCTTTCCGTAAAGGGTATTGACCGTCCCTTTCGGGAAAGCTTCTTTAAATGCATTCAATAATGGATAATGAGCTAAAACGCCATGCTTAGGAAGCTTAAAGAGAATGGTATTTCCCATAATGAGAGCCGGAATCAGCGTAGTGAAAATCTCATTTAAAGGATAATTGAAAGGTCCCATGCTCAGAACCACCCCTAGCGGAGCTCTTCTTATCTGTGCTATGGTTCCTTCCGCCTCCTGGAAACGGGAAGATTCTCTATCCAGGTCTTTCAGCGCATCAATGGTTTGATTGATGTAGTCTACAGTACGGTCAAATTCTTTGGTTGAATCCGCTAAGGTTTTCCCGATCTCCCACATGAGTAATTTAATCACCAGATCCCGCTGTTCGATCATCAGGTATACAAATTTCTGCATACATTTAATTCTTCCTTCCACAGACATGGTAGGCCATTCTCCCAGACCATTATCATAGGCCTTCACGGAAGCTTCAAGGACATCCATCGCTTCTTTTGGGCCAATATTAGGAACACTCCCCAGAAGTTTTCTTTCCAACCCATTTTTTGTAGGAATACAGACGGGCGAATAGATATTCTGAACTTCACCCTTCCACTCTACCAGTTCTCCGTTCAGAAGGTAAACCTTCTGGTGGATCTCGGGAACTTTATATTCTTCAGGAATTTCATTTTCACTTTTAAAGATATCCTGCAATGACAGCTTGTTTACTGAATCCATAAATTTTATTTTTTTGATAATTTGAATGTAAAATTGCCTTTTACAGAATAAAGGTAGATGTTACAATTGGTAAAAAAAATAGGCTGCCGATAGATTTGCTCTATTTGACGGGTATTTGAATTAAAATTAATGAACGAGTACTAAAAAAAGAATAATTTTGTTTAAAAATAAAATTCATGGTATCAAGATTAATTTTCAGCGCATTATTCCTTTTCTCAGTATTCAGTTTCGCCCAGAATACTGTTCTGATGGGAGGAAAGCCTGTGCACACGTACTCCAAATTACCTGCAGTGAATAAAGCTGCACCCAAGTTTACGCTTACGGATATAACGATGAAAGATCAGACTCTGGATTTGTATAAAGGAAAATATGTTATTCTTAATATTTTCCCAAGTGTAGATACAGGGGTTTGCTCGGCTTCAGTACATCATTTCAATGAAGATGCAGGGAATATTCCGAATACGGTGGTTCTTTGTATTTCCAAAGATCTTCCTTTTGCCCAGAAAAGGTTTTGTGGCACAGAAGGGATCAAGAATGTGGTGATGCTTTCGGATTTCCGTTCTGATTTTGGAAAAACCTATGGAGTGGAAATCACAGATTCTGTAATGAAAGGCCTTTTGAGC
Source organism: Chryseobacterium sp. 22532 (assembly GCF_052044665.1). Taxonomy (NCBI): domain Bacteria; kingdom Pseudomonadati; phylum Bacteroidota; class Flavobacteriia; order Flavobacteriales; family Weeksellaceae; genus Chryseobacterium; species Chryseobacterium sp. 22532. Next base: position 482,009 of record NZ_JBQENJ010000002.1, on the reverse strand, counting down.
AGAGCTGTAGTGGTTATTGATCCTTCGGGAAAAATCATTTATGAAGAGCAGGTGGATGATATTTCACATGAACCTAATTATGAAGCCGCTATTGCAGCGGTGAAAAAATAAGACTTTCTTTTTAGATTCATATAATAGCTCCGGCAATCTTCGATTGCCGGAGCTATTATTTATCACTCACCCTGTAAGAGTTTTCAGGAAATATTTTAAAATGAATACTTCTCAATTTTTACCTTCAATAACAATGACTCCGTTTTCGCCTTCCTTTCCATAAAGCTTTACGGCTCCTTCTCCTGAGAGAATATTAATCCTTTTAATTTTATCTGGGTTTAGCTTCTGCATTTCAGCCTGGGAAATCCTCTTCTTATTAAACAGGATAATAGGCTTTGCTGCCGGTTTTGAAAGCGGCGCTCCCAAACGGATGGTTTTATTCCTGTATATGGAATCATCTGTCTGCTGATTTATATTAAGCCCTCTCAGCTTATCAACGCTTTTCATGTTTTCATTTTTAACCTCCTGGGCATTTGCTGTTGCCAAAATTCCACTGACTCCCAATAGGCCTAATGCAATTTTACTGGTAATTGAAAAATTCAGGTTCCGCCCCAGCTGATCATCTCTGAATCTTCCACAAATGTTATCACCAGAAGTAAGGCCGCCGATAAGCTCTTCATCTGAGGAATTGGTAAAATCGTGGACTGTTTTGGAACAAACGGAGCAAAATCTTCCTTTTTCGTCAGGAGTCATGGTTTCCCAGTTTTCATGACATGGCTTTGGTATGGTAATTTTCATAGGGATCTTTTATAGTAAAGATGCTTTGTTTTGGAAAAAGGTTGGAAACTCTTTGATTATGGTCTCCTCCGTTTATAATTATCTTCCTTTTTTATATATATTTGGTCAGTAATTTTATAAAACAAACCATGAAAATTTTCAGATTTCTTTTACTATTAGCAGCAACAATTGCTTTAACAGCTTGCGGAACATCCCACAATTACACGAATAACAGTTTGAACAAAAATTTCTATGCAGAAAAACCTATCTATTTCAAACTGAATCCTAAAAGCCAGACCCTGATCAACTTTACGGGAATGCATGGAACTGTACTGGGCGGTGTGGTTCAGCCCAATGTAAAAGAAACCTTCCAGTTATCTTTGAATGAGCTTGCCAATGAGACCAATGTAAAACTAAAATTCATTGAAAATTCCGAAGAAATCACGGATAAAGATGCTCTGGTATTCGATGCTGATATTTCAGAAATAAACTGGCATTTCGGTTTTTCTGTAGCGACCCTGAAAACAGTGGTGAACTATAAAAACATCAGCAACAACAAAGAAATACAAACCACAGGAATCCGTAAAAGCGGTGGCGGAGACGAAAAGAACAATCTAAAAAAATCTTTAAAAGATGCCACGTATAATTTTCTGAAAGAATACGAAAAATTATAGCAAATAAATGCTTTGAACTCTGCTATTTTGTATCAGTAAGAAGGTTTAAGGTGTTAAGAATAGTAAGCAGTACGCTTCACAAAACATCAAAGATATTTCTTAACCAGCCTTAATTACTTAAACCTTCTTAATAGTTCAATCCTAAAAATTTCTAATCTATTGTTTTTAACGCAAAGGATTCATTTTTAGCCTTTATATTCAAGGGTGCAAAGAGAGATCAATCCTCTGTGGGTTGATCTGCTAAGCGTTCGTTTATCTTACAGCTCCATAAGTGACGAAGCCGCCATTCTTTACTTTCTTTAGAATCATAAGATGCCATTGTAAAAACTTTGCGTTAAAAAAACACCATCCTATTCCTCATTCTATTCTGAAATTAAAAACAGAATTATCCAAGGCTAATAAAAAGCCCAACTCTACAACCTCGAAATAAATCTCCGGAACTGTACGGAAATCCCCCCACAACTTGCAGTAGACTTCCGGAGATCTCCGGAAGTGGCAAACAATATGGTTTGTAACCATCGGAGAAGTCGGGAGGTCTGTTTTGCTAGTGTTTTAGAGTTTCAGAGGTGTTGGGAGGTTGGAAACAGTATGTTTGGGATTACGGATTCCCGTAATGGTGATTAAATGCATTTTTATATATTTGAGAGTATCATTATATAACTAAAAGCCAATGACTAATCTTGAAAAACTTAAAAATATAATTATTAACGAGAATGCTTATTTTTATCGAAATGGAGATAATATTTCTATTTCTGATAATCGAATAAAGAATTTATTTACCTTAGTTTCTTCAGCCAAAACTGGACATTACCTTTTAAATGAAAGAAAAAGAAAAATAAGATCAGAGGAAATTTACTATTCCATTTGTGTATTTAAATATATAACAAAGCCAACCTTTATTGATGAGCCACTACAAACTTGGTTCGAAGAAAAGCTTGCATATCTGTTAATTGTTGAAATTGAAGATTTCATAATAATAAGTAGGAAAAACATAAGTAAAATACACGATTTTATCAAATTATTACATCCATTAGATTATGAAGTTCTTTCAACTTTATTCGTAGACGATAATACAAATTTTGAAAAATTTTCATTAAAAAATTTAAATGTATCTGATAGAGCTTTAAGAGAAAAAACCGTTGAAGCAATTGATTTAAAAGAAAATTTTTCTTCTCTCGGTGCAAATAATTATCTACTAAATTCTTTAAGATTAAGTAACAATAATGAGAAGACAACATTAATGCTTAATTCATCTAGGATTAATAAATTCGGAAAAAAAAATGATATTGAAAATTTCTGTAAATGGTCAAAGGAACAAATTAATAAAATAAGAGGTCATTCTGTTACCTCCACATTTTTATCAATTTTTGCAGAACCTCAAGATTATGAAGAACAAAGAGAATCACTAACTCCAATATCAATTTTATTTAATTTTAGTAGTATTTATGCTGACTTTGAACATGATTTAATTTCAAAATTTATAATTGTAAAAAAAATTGAAGATGAATATGTAGAAAAAGAAATTAATCTGATTTATTTTTTAGATATATTTGAAAGACTTTGCAAGATTACTGAGCCAGATGATAATACTTTTAAAATTATAAACGCTATATCATCAGACCTAGAATTAAAATTAAATGAAAAATCAATTACAATTAGATCTCCAAAATTTAAAAACATTAGAATAGTCTATGCTAATGGAAATAGTACGTCTATAGTAGATCATATTAATAGTAAAAATGCATTTATTGTTAATTTTGACGATATTGATTTAGCATATTCAAATAGGAAATTATTTAGGGATAGTAAATTATTAGGAAGCATTTCTAACTTCTTAACAATTTTTCAAACTCATCAACAATTACAAAATGTTACTTCTGAAAAAGGACATTTTAATACAACATCAACTTCTTTTGAAGAAGGTTCAATTTTTAGATTTGTCGAGGAAACATTTATTGATAGCTATAATTATCTTATTTGTGATGACTTGGGAAGGGAATGGGCTGATCATATAGGGGTTTCCAATGATAAAATAACATTCATACATTCAAAATTTGGCACTACAAATGCTTCGGCAAGTGCATTCCAAGATATAGTAAGTCAAGCTCAAAAAAATTTAGGCAATATAACTCCTCAAGATTTTCAATTAAATACCAAAAGAGGGTTATGGATAAACAACTATGCATCCACAACTATCAGCAGATTAAGAAAAGGTAATGATGTAGATGGGTTTATACAAGCAATAAAAAATGCTTCAAATAATCCGTATTTGAAAAAAGAAGTTATTTTGGTAATTAATTTTATTTCTAAAAGAAGATTATTAGAGTCTTTAAATAAATTGGTTACTGGTGAAAGATTTGCAGAAAGGAGTGAAGCAATTCAGATATTATGGTTAATATCTTCTTTAATATCTAGTTGCCAAGAATTAAATACAGAAGTTACAATTTATTGTAAACCTTGATTAAAGAAAACCCGTCCTTCCAGATAACGTAGACTACTAAGCTCGTGATCCATACAATAAGGAGGAAACAAAAGCTCACACAACATAAAGGAAATATTATTAAAATAATAATTTAAATCTAAAAAAAACAATATGAAAGATATTAACAATATAATTTTAAAAAATTCTCAATTGAAAACTATTCTTGCCGTATGGAATGCTGGTGGAAAAGGAAAAACTGAAAGTGTAAGACAATTTGCTAATTCATTATTATTAGCATATCCAACCTATACTCCAATATTTCCTGTCCCTGCTACTATTCCAACAATACATGATTTTAGGTTAGTAGTTGAAATAAATGGAATTGTTGTTGGAATCGAAAGTCAAGGAGACCCGGGAACAAATTTAAGAAATAGGTTAATAGACTTAGTTACAAACTTTAATTGTGATATTATCATATGTACGTGCAGAACCAGAGGAGAAACTGTAGCTGCTGTAGAGAATATTCACAATACGTATGGTTTTCAAACAATCTGGACTTCAACCTACCAAATTACAGACAAAACCCAACATTCCTTGGTTAATCAATTAAAAGGAGACCACATTTTAGAATTGATCCAAAACTTAGGGTTAATATAATTTAAAGTAGAGCTACATCATTGAATAACAAAAAAACCTGCCTTACGGCAGGTTTTTCCATATCTAAAAGTTTTAAAGCAAGCTCTAAAAGTTTACTCACCTGATGAATTTCTTATGTACAAATTCAGAAAGCTTAAAATAACCATATCGCTATTAAAATTGTCTCCAACTTCCATTTTATATATAATTTCAAAGAAACTTTTTTTATGATCTAACAATAAAACCAAATTATCATTATTATCATACAAATATGCTTTATAATCTTTGTATTTGTATGTATAGATTTCAGTATAATTTCCATAATAAAATATCCTGCCTTTTGAAGAATCGCTTCTTAAAAACAGTTTATTGTCTTTATCAAAAACATTCATATCCTGCCATAAAAATCCAGTATATTTTATTTTATAAACTTCTTTGTCTATTTTTATTTTTTCTTTTAAATTTATAAAGTATCCATGTAATATTTCTCCAACCAGTTTTCCATTATCATCAAACAGGCAAAATGAACCTCTGTATTCTCTGATTGTAAAATTTTTCATCATTTATAAGTATGAATCAAAGCAGATTTTCATCCACAAAATTCGGAAGCGTTACTTTCAGATTAGGTTCTGCTTCCATAGCTCTTTTAATGGCGAAAACAGCGCCTTCATTTCTGGCCCAGCTTCTTCTGGAAATTCCGTTGTTTACGTCCCAGAACAGCATAGATTTCAGTCTTCTGTCGGCTTCTGCACTTCCGTCCAGGAGCATTCCGAAACCACCGTTAATGACTTCGCCCCAGCCTACTCCGCCGCCGTTATGGATAGACACCCAAGTCGCGCCACGGAAACTGTCACCAATCACGTTGTGAATGGCCATATCTGCGGTAAATCTTGAACCGTCATAAATATTGGAAGTCTCCCTGTAAGGCGAATCTGTACCCGAAACATCATGATGATCTCTTCCCAGAACTACAGGCCCGATTTCCCCGTTTTTAATAGCATTGTTGAAAGCTTCGGCGATCTTCATTCTTCCCTCTGCATCTGCATACAGGATTCTCGCCTGGGAACCGACTACCAGCTTGTTTTCCTGAGCACCTTTGATCCACTGGATATTGTCTTTCATCTGCTGCTGAATTTCTTCGGGAGAGTTTTTTACCATTTCTTCCAAAACAGCACATGCAATATCATCTGTTTTCTGCAGATCTTCCGGTTTTCCGCTGGTACATACCCAACGGAACGGCCCGAAACCGTAATCGAAACACATAGGCCCCATAATATCCTGAACGTAGCTCGGATATTTGAATTCTCTTCCAAGACTCGGATTTTCTGCCATTACATCCGCTCCTGCTCTTGAAGCTTCCAGTAAAAAGGCATTTCCATAATCAAAGAAATACGTTCCTTTCTGTGTATGCTTATTGATAGCTGTGGCATGTCTTCTTAAGGTTTCCTGAACTTTTTCTTTAAACAGTTCAGGTTCTTCAGCCATCATCCTGTTTGATTCCTCAAAGCTCTGTCCAGCCGGATAATATCCGCCTGCCCAAGGATTATGAAGCGATGTCTGGTCTGATCCTATGTCGATTTTCAAATTTTTCTCATCAAATTTCTCCCAAACCTCAACAATATTTCCAAGGTAGGCCAGTGAAACTGTTTCCTTATTTTCCTGAGCTTTCTGTACCCTTTCTACCAAAGCATCCAGATTTTCATGGATTTCGTTTACCCATTTCTGATCGTGGCGGATCCTGGTGATTTTCGGATTTACTTCGGCGCATACTGTGATACAACCGGCAATATTTCCTGCCTTAGGCTGTGCTCCACTCATTCCTCCCAATCCTGAGGTTACAAAAAGTCCTCCTTTCGGTTCTTTTTTAATCTTTCTGAAAGCATTCAGAACGGTGATGGTTGTTCCGTGAACAATTCCCTGCGGACCAATATACATATAGCTTCCTGCCGTCATCTGCCCGTACTGCGTAACGCCCAGAGCATTGAATTTCTCCCAGTCATCCGGCTTGGAATAGTTTGGGATCATCATTCCGTTGGTGACTACCACTCTCGGTGCATCTTTATGCGAAGGGAAAAGTCCCATCGGATGCCCTGAGTACATGGTTAAAGTCTGCTCATCCGTCATTTCCGACAGATATTTCATCGTTAAAAGATACTGTGCCCAGTTGGAAAATACAGCTCCGTTTCCTCCGTAAGTAATCAGCTCATGAGGGTGCTGTGCCACAGCATAATCAAGGTTATTCTGGATCATCAGCATAATGGCTTTTGCCTGCTCAGATTTTCCGGGATATTCCTCAATTGCCCTCGCCTTCATTTCATAATCAGGACGGAAACGGTACATATAAATCCTGCCGTATTTTTCCAGTTCTTCTTTGAATTCAGGCAGTAATTCTGCATGAAACTTAGGCTCGAAATAACGCAGGGCATTTTTCAGGGCAAGCTTTTTCTCTTCTTCCCCTAAAATCTCTTTACGCTTCGGTGCATGGTTGATATTGGTCTCGTATGGTTTAGGCTGTGGCAGCTGATCAGGAATCCCCTGTTGTATCTGTTCTTGAAATGTCATATTGCTATTTAAAGTTCAATGTTTAGAATCAATGTTTGAAGTTTTAAAGATATTCAAATTAGAAAATATAGGCAAATAAAAGGCGAAAAGGGCGAAATGATAAGGCAAAATGCTTACAGATGATTTGTAAGACATAAAATATAAGCTGCGATCTTTGTTTATAATTTGGAGAAAGGTTTCCCCTCAAAAGGGAGGGGAAAATATTCCAGGGAAAACAAGTGGCTTCCAAAAATAACAAAACCTCACTGAAAATCAGTAAGGTCAGTTTATTGTACAAAGCACAAATTAAGTTAAAACATCATCATTTTCTTCCTCATGGTCATCTTCGTTATCGCTTCGGCTCCAGTAATTATTTTCTTCATCCTCAGATCCTATTTCTTCCATATCGTCATCATCTTCGATTCCCGGAATGTCAAGTCCTTTGTCTATTTTATCATCATCTTCTTCATTCAGGATTGGATTTCCGTCACCGTCAAGCGGGATATGCGGTTCCTGATTAAATATATCTTCATTCGGATTGTAATCCATTTCCTCTAACTTTCTGTTCTGTTCATTGGTATTGTTCTCTGGTATCATAATATTTTGTATTTAGGATTTATGTATACAAATCAAAAATAAGTCCAAGCTGTCAGGAATTCTTAGAATATACTTCAGGATTGGCACAATAAGGAATTTTTTCACCCTTGGAGAAGGCGACCATATTTTCAGCGGCCATCTTTGCCATTCCGGTTCTTGCTTCTATGGTTGCTGAACCTATGTGTGGCAGTACACAGACATTGGAAAGTTCCAAAAGCGGACTTTCCTTGGACATGGGTTCAGGATTGGTCACATCCAGACCTGCTCCCCAGATTTGTTTTGAAATCAATGCTTCATACAGATCTTTTTCATTTTGGAAACCACCTCTGGCTGTATTGATGAAAATGGCACTGGATTTCATTTTTTCAAATACAGGTCTGTTAAAGAGATCCTTCTGCTCAGGGGTAAAATTGGCGTGGACACTCAGTACATCCGACTGTTCAAGAAGTTCTTCGAAAGAAACATAAGTGGCATTCAGTTTTTTTTCTGCTTCTTCATTCCGGTTCCGGTTGTGGTAAATGATCTTCATATCAAAAGCTTTATGCGACTTTTCGGCCATTTCAAAACCTATTCTTCCCAACCCCATAATTCCTAAAGTTTTCCCGTATAATTCCTGCCCCAAAGCATGCAACGGGTCAAAATCTCCCCAGTTGCCATCTTTCACTTTCTGAAAATTATAGCTCGCTCGTCTTGCCACAGACTGCATCAGCAGAAAAGCGATATCAGACGTGGCTTTACTGAGGACATCCGGTGTATTTCCTACAGGAATATTCCTGCGGTTTGCTTCTTTAATATCCACATGATCAAAACCTACGGAGTATAAAGCAATCATTTTTATGTTGGGACACTGATCAAAAAAATCTTTGTCGTATTTAAATTCCCCACCCACACTTAAAATGGCATCGTGGTTCTGGCAGTAGATCAACCATTCTTCATGGGAAAGGTTTTCATGTTCCGGAATAAAAACGTCCAGTCCGGCTTCTTTCAAGATATTGATCCCCACTTCCGGAATTCTTTTGTTTACAAATACTTTCATTTTTTATTTTGTATTTATTGTGCTTAGAGCTTTCAAATAAAAAACCTCACTCCTGTTAAAAAGTGAGGTTCTTTAACTTTAATATTAAAAATTATTGGTCTTCATCTGATTGGTTTTGGCTTTTGTCCCAAGCCTGAGAAGCCATTTCCTGAATCTCTTCCCAAACATCCTTTGCCGATTTCTGTGCATGAGCTATAAATCCCTGCTTGGTTGCTTCCTGATTCTTAATTTTCATATCATTCATATAATCCTTTACCTGCTGGGAATAGCTCTCTGCGTGATATCCCGGATTATTATGCAGGTTTTTCTGAATATTACTGAAATCGTGTGAAGATTTAAATCTATTCGTATCCATAATAATAAAAATTTAAGTGATTAGGTTACAAATTGAATCCAATTACTGTTCCGAAGCAGTCTTAAAGTTTATTAAAAAACCGAAGTTTATTTTTAACCACAAAAGTCTTTTAAACACTTTAGTTATTTTAAAGTTAAATACTTTGCGCCTATGAAGCACACTTAAGTTTTATGAAAACCTTTGATTTTCTAATGATATAGTCTTACTAATCAAGATGGTAAACTTTTAAAACTAAAGTGCTCTAAAGTGTTTAATTGAAATGAAAACCTTTGTGTCTTTTGTAGTTATAAAAATTCCGTTAATGATTCGTATCTCCCAACATCGGAACAAATTTATAAGCTCCGAATTCTTCTTTTTCGAATTGTGTAGGAGCAGTTTTTGTAAATCTGTACAAGATCTGTTCATCGGTAGGGCCTAACGGAATAACCATTTTTCCGCCTACATTCAGTTGTTTTAATAATTCTGTGGGCAAAACCGAAGCTCCACAGGTAACAATAATCTTATCAAAAGGTGCAAAAGTAGGAAGCCCGGCAAAACCATCCCCAAAACTCTGAAATTTTGGATTCAGATGAAGCTCACGGAATTTTTTCTTTGAGAAATCAAAAAGATCTTTCTGCCTTTCCACGGTATAGACCAAGGCTTTCATAGCGATCAGAACAGCAGTCTGATACCCGCATCCGGTTCCGATTTCCAGAACTTTTTCGCCCGGTTTTACCTGCAGCAGTTCGGATTGTTCCGCTACCGTTGAGGGATGGGAAATGGTCTGATGTGACAAAATCGGAAAAGCGCGGTCTTCATAAGCAAAATCCTCAAAAATACTTTCGATAAAAAGATGTCTCGGAACGTTACTCATAGCCGAAAGTACATTTTCATCCGAGATTCCTATCTTATGTCTTAAATATTCGACCAGAATCTTTCTTTTTCCTTTATGTACAAACGAATCATGCATCATTAGTAAGATAATAGTTATTAGGTTACAGGTAGTAGTTCCTGCAAAAGTAAAAAAACTATCCATACTTATCAACCTAAAAGCGACAGGGTATTTCTTAATACCTAAAATTCTTATCTTTACAAAAATTAAAAAAATCTATGTTAAAAGCAGGTTTGGTAGGTGCCGGACATCTGGGGAAGATCCATTTACGACTTCTTAACCAGTCAGATAAGTACGAGCTGGTAGGTTTCCATGATAAAGATACTGAAAACGGGAAAAAAATAGAAGCTGAATTCGGGTATAAATATTTTGAAAATTTTGATGAACTTCTTGAACAGATCGATATGCTGGATATTGTGACTCCCACAGTCTATCATTATGATTATGCCTTAAAAGCAATTGAAAAAGGTCTTCATTTTTTCATTGAAAAACCGGTAACCCAAACGCTTGAGCAGGCGGAAGAAATTCTTCATAAGTGCCAGGAAAATGGTATTAAGGCACAGGTTGGACATGTTGAAAGATACAATCCCGCTTTTATTGCCACTAAAGAATACATTAAAAATCCAATGTTTATTGAGATCCACAGGCTGGCAGAATTCAATCCCAGAGGAACGGATGTTTCTGTAGTACTGGATCTTATGATCCATGATCTGGATATTTTACTGAGCATGGCCAAATCTAAGGTTAAAAATATTCATGCAAGCGGTGTTTGCGTGGTAAGCAAGACCCCGGATATTGCAAACGCCAGAATAGAATTTGAAAATGGCTGCGTAGCGAACCTTACGACTTCCAGAATCTCTATGAAAGCGATGAGAAAAAGCCGTTTTTTCCAGAAAGACGCATATATTTCTGTAGACTTCCTGGAAAAGAAAGCAGAGGTGATCCGAATGAAAGATGCTCCTGAAAACCCTACTCCTTTTGACATGATCATTGAAAATGCTGATGGAGAAAAGAATCAGATCTTATTTGAATATCCGGACATCCAGCCTAATAATGCAATTCTTGATGAATTAAATTCTTTTGCAGATGCCATCACTGACGGTAAAAATGTGGAAGTTTCCCTGGAAGACGGAACGGAAGCTTTAAAGGTTGCCCTTGAAATTGTAAAACTGATTTCAAAATAAGTTTTATCTCATAATATTTACAACAGGCTGTCATTAAAATGACAGCCTGTTGTATTTAAAAAGTCATCAACAAACCTTCCTATTTCCTTTTTTCTGAAATAATTTTTTCATGACACAATTTTAATTTTTATTCTGGATTTTTTAAATATATTTGTCTTTCTTAAAACTATTATTCTAAAATTCTCTCCTATAATTTAAAATAAATAAATCTAATATGAAAAGACTCATCCTATTATCCGTCTTATTATTGTCTCAATTTGGGACATCACAATTATTAAAAACTGACGGACAGAAAATAATTAATGACAAAGGAGAAAACATCCAGCTGCGAGGCTTGGGCCTTGGTGGGTGGATGCTTCAGGAAGGATATATGCTGAAAACAGCCGATTTTGCAGGGCCTCAGTACAAGATCAAAGAGAAGATCGCCGAATTAATTGGTGAAGATGGAATGAAAGATTTCTATAAAGCTTACCTTAAAAACGGCATCACCAGACAGGATATCGATTTTCTTACTCAAGCGGGATTCAATTCTGTAAGGCTTCCGATGCATTATGATCTATACACTCTTCCCATTGAAAAAGAACCGGTAAAAGGACAGAATACATGGCTGGAAGAAGGCTTTAAAATGACAGATGATCTTCTGAAATGGTGTGCTGCCAATAAAATATATCTGATCCTTGACCTTCATGCAGCACCTGGTGGGCAGGGAAATGACGTTAATATTTCAGATAATGATAAAACAAAACCCTCCCTCTGGGAAAGCATTGAAAACCAAGAGAAAACGATTGCTTTATGGAAAAAGCTTGCTGAACGGTATAAGGATGAACCGTGGATCGGAGGTTATGATCTGATCAATGAACCAAATATTAATTTCACCGGAAAAAATCCGAACGGTACCGACGAAATGTCGAATGCTCCACTCTGGAAGCTGCAGAAAGACATTACCACTGCTATTCGTGAAACCGATAAAAAGCATATCATATTTATTGAAGGAAACGGGTGGGGAAATAATTACAACGGACTGATCCCGATTTGGGACAGCAATATGGCATTCAGCTTTCATAAGTATTGGAATTATAACAATGATGAAACTATACAGTCTATCCTAGATCTCAGGAAGAAACACAATATTCCGATCTGGCTTGGGGAAACCGGAGAAAATTCCAATGTATGGTTTACAGAGCTGATCCAGCTTCTGGACAGACACAACATCGGATATGCATTCTGGCCGATGAAAAAGATCGATAATATTGCAGGAATTACGAATGTCAAAATCACTCCTGAATACGAAAAACTCCTGAATTACTGGAAAAACGGCGGCGAAAAACCTTCTAAAGACTATGCAACAAAAGCATTGATGCAGATTGCCGAGAATTATAAATTCAATAATGTCGAAATCAAAAATGATGTTATAGATGCCATGTTCAGACAGGTTAATGACAACTCTGCAAAACCCTTTAAAAACCATCAGGCTCCGGGAAGAATATTTGCTTCGGACTATGATTTGGGAAGAATGGGTTCAGCCTATCTGGATAGGGATTTTGTCAACCTTTGGGTAAGTGATCCGAAGAAAAGATCGGAATGGAATTCCGGACAGCAGATGAGAAATGACGGTGTGGATATTTACCATGACAGTGTTACCAATACTTATTATGTGGGAAAAACGGAAGCGGGAGAATGGCTTCAGTATACCATTGATGCAAAATCTGAAAAAAACTATACCTTCAGCATCAGGTATGCAGGTAAGAATAATACTGGTATCAGACTGGAAGATGCTTCGGGAAAACTGCTGGCCAAAGTTTCACTGCCTTCCACCGGAGGAGATGAAAACTGGAAAACAGTTTCAGTTAAGAACGTCTCTCTGAAGAAAGGAACAAATAAAATCAGGCTGCATTTTGAAAGCGACGGTTCCAACCTGAATTATTTTGAAATAGAGTAATAATTTATCTTAAATTGCAAATCCCTTTTAGTATCTGAAAGGGATTTTCTTTTAATCATTATACTATGAAAAAAATAGGACTTTTCTTTCTTCTGATCTCGTCGCTGGCTGTAGCTCAAAAATCTGTTTTAGAGCAGAAAATAAACTCTATTATTAAAGATAAAAAAGCAACCGTTGGAGTTTCGGTTCTTGGCTTTGAAAATAATTTCAAATACAGCAAAAACGAGGATATGCCATTTCCTACTTTAAGTGTTTTCAAATTTCATATTGCCTGCGCAGTGTTAGATCTTGTGGATAAAGGAAAACTGTCTTTGGGTCAGAAAATATTCATCAGTAAATCTGATCTGATGGAAAATACATGGTCTCCGTTTCGGGAAAAGCATCCCGATGGAAATATTGATGTTTCCTTAAATGAAATAATCGATTATACCGTTGCATTAAGTGACAATAATCTTTGTGATGTTCTGCTGAAACTCATTGGCGGAACAAAAACGGTTCAAGGATTTATGGATTCCAAAGGGGTAAAAGGCTTCCAGATTAAGTACAATGAAAATGAAATGCACAAAAACGACTGGAAAGCACTTTATGAGAATTACAGTACAACGAATTCTGCTGTACAGCTTCTTAAAAAGTTCCATGATGGAAAATTGCTTTCCAAAAAGTCCACAGATTATCTGATGCAGATTATGATCGGTACAAAAACAGGCACCAATAAAATTGTTGAACAGCTTCCTAAAAACACTCCTGTAGCCCATAAAACGGGAGCTTCCGGGAAAAATAACGAAGGACTTACCATTGCAGAAAACGATATGGGAATCATCACCCTTCCGAACGGAAAACATTACGCAATTGCCATATTTGTAAGCAATTCCATGGAAAGTAATGCCGTGAACTGCAGATTGGTTTCTGATATTTCTAAGGCAGTCTGGGACGATTTTAATAAGTAAAATATTAAGCTTATTTTTAAAGCTGAAAAAACCGGTAATTTTTTGTTCTTTAATCCGGAAAAACTATGAATATGAAAAAAATAATATTAACAACATTTCTTTTCTGTTCTGCATTCTTTTTTTCGCAAAAGAGTATGAGCTATGTACGCATAAGCTATGGCAGCATCTGCTGTGGAACACCCTCCACAAAACCTGTGATGGATTATCTGAAAAAGTTTGAGAAAAACAATCAACTGAAAGCTTTTGAAATCTTGAAACAAGGAGGCTTAGGAAGAGAAGGTGAGTTTACTTTATACATCGGAACAGACAAACTGGGTAAAAAACAGAAAACTGCTTTCAGAAAAGGCCTGCAATCTGTTATTACTTCACAAAACAGAACCAGAAAACAGAACAGTGACGGTACAGTGGATTTCGATCCCGCAGTGACTGTCTATAAATCTGATTTAGCAGATATTAAAAATTTAACTATCTATAAAAAATAAAAGAAAAAAATGATCAAAAACATTGTAGTTATTGGAGCTGGAACCATGGGAAATGGAATTGCGCATACTTTTGCACAAAGCGGATTCAAAGTAAATCTGGTGGATGTATCTCAGGATGCTCTGGACAGAGGACTGAAAACAATTACAACTAACCTTGACAGAATAATCGCAAAGGGAAACCTTACGGAAGAGCAGAAAGCTGAAACACTAGGAAACATCAGCACTTTTACTGAACTTAAAGAAGCGGCAGGCAGTGCAGACCTTATCGTAGAAGCAGCCACTGAAAATCAGGATCTGAAACTGAAAATCTTCGGACAGATGGATGAATTTGCACCTGCGAACTGCATCCTGGCTACCAATACTTCTTCTATTTCCATCACAAAAATCGCTGCGGCTACCAAAAGAGCGGATAAAGTAATCGGAATGCATTTCATGAACCCGGTTCCTATCATGAAGCTGGTAGAAATCATCAAAGGATATTCTACTTCCAAGGAAACTTTTGATGCTATTTATGAAATGAGCAAAACACTGGGTAAAGTCCCTGTGGAAGTGAATGACTACCCTGGTTTCGTAGCCAACAGAATTCTGATGCCTATGATCAATGAATCTATTGAAACGCTTTACAACGGTGTGGCAGGTGTAGAAGAAATTGATACGGTAATGAAGCTTGGAATGGCACATCCGATGGGGCCTCTTCAGCTGGCAGATTTTATCGGTCTTGATATCTGTCTTGCTATTCTTAATGTAATGTACGACGGTTTCAAAAACCCTAAATATGCACCGAATCCGCTTCTTGTAAACATGGTAATGGCCGGAAAACTGGGTGTAAAGTCAGGAGAAGGTTTCTATGATTATTCGGAAAGCAAAAAAGCTGAAAAAGTTTCAAAAATGTTTTTGAAATAACTGAATGAAATTAAAGGAAAGAAATATCCAAATAGCAATGGTCATCATCACTGTAATGATGACCATTCTTCGTTTTATATTAAATGAAAAAGGAAGAGTAAATCCTGATTCTATCCGCTTCATGAGATTTGCGCATGTTCTTCCTACTATTGACAATACTACCACTCCGGTAGGCTATCCTGTTGGCATCAGGTTGTTTACATTTCTAGGCTTCGATGAGTTCTGGGGAAGTAAGGCTCTTGGACTTGCCGCTTATCTTTTTATTATTTATTTCTGCTGGAAAAAAAAGTTCTATAAACGTGAAGCCATTGCAGTATGCGGATTGTTCAGCTTTGTTTCATTGTTTGCTTATACGATGAGCGAAGCCCTTATTATTCCTTTTGTATTCTTATTTTTATATACTGCCTCGCAGATCATAACAGGAAAACTTGAAAAAGGAAAAGCTATTTTTTATCTTTCCCTTTCATTAATTGCTCTTTATAATATCAGATACAGTGCTTTATTCTTCATTGGAGGAACCGGCCTTTACGGCTTAATATTTTTGAGAAAAAAGTATTCACTGGTATTTATTATTTCCAGTATTATTGGAATCCTGTTTGTGGGAGCTTATAAACTTTTATTTATTGATTATTTTAATGAAAATTATATCAAGCAGGTTCTGATCATGGGAATTCACCCCACTTCCAAGCTATTGAAAGAACTGATACAGGGATTGACAACTTCATTCAATCCTTTCATCCATATTGCAGATCCCCGGGGAAGCTTCATCAATTATGGTATTTATGGTATTGGGGCTTTGAATATCTTTTTGATGATTTATCTTCTTGTAAAAAATAAGCTGTCCGAAACGGAATATTTCTTTAGCATTATCAGTATTTCCGGCATTGTATGCTCTTATTTTGTTCAGTATTTTTATTCGGTCATCCCTCTCGATTACAGGATTATAGGACCTTTTATAATTCCTGTATGGCTTATTTACTTTAACAGACTTTTCCGGATCTTCAATACTAAAACCTATGTAATCACCGGACTAAGCTTACTGTCCGGACTGGCTTTCACATGGCTGTCTAAAGGAAATTATCTTGAAAACAGAAAAGCGGCCTCAGATTTTTTAAAGAGTGAGAAGCTGGATAAAGTTCCTATACAGTTTTTTGTTTTAAATGAAGAAAGTCTGGAAAGAATACAGGTTGCTGAACTTTTAAGTACAGTAAATCCTGATATTACCCTTACTTTCAAACCTGAGGATACACTTCGGAGAACGACTCTTACAAGGTATAAAGTTTTGCAAAAAATTAAAATCAACAGGAACAAATATCAATAATTTTATTATCTTTGATTAAAGTTAAAATATAAAAAAATGAAATTACCAAAGTTTTTATTAGCAGACAATTCGGAATTTCCTGAAGATTTATTCGTAGTTCACACAGAATATCCAAGATTTATCTTAAACGTTGAGGAAGAGGAAGTTGAGTGGCTAGATGATTTGGAAGGTGACGATGAAGAAACTATGGCAGACGAAGCTACAAAAGTTGTAGAGGCTGCATTTAAATGGTGTGATGAAGAGTTGGCTAAGTACGACGAAGAAGAGGAAGAATAATAACTACCTAAACATAAAAAAGGAACTCAAATTGAGTTCCTTTTTATTTTATTCCGCTTTATTGAATTTCAACAGCAGTAAATTGTCTTTGTAAAGCTCTAAGGTAGTCCCGGAAATCACATATTTATTAGCTTTCCCTACCATATCCATAAAATTCTGCTCAACGCTCATATTGTTGCACATCATTTTTGTAGATCCCATTTGTCCGGCAGAAAAATCGCCTGTAGAAGGATCTATTTTAGCTGTCCCGAAATAGTTGTTGCATCCCCCATTTCCATTGATCTTTTCGCCTTCGATATTAAGGGTCGGAACCTTACCTTTTACGTTATCAGCCAATGTCCATTTCGTATTGGCCAGTGAAGGCTGTGCTTTTCCTACTTTAGATGCAGAAGCACTGGACATTGTACCGCACGATGCCAGAATAGCAGCCGCACCTATACTTAAAAAAAGATTTTTCATTTTTTTCTTTTTGATTTAGTCAAATTTAAGGAAATTATATTATTTAAACGGTTTGTGAAAGATTTTATTACTTTCGAATGTTCTCTATTTTAGAATTATTTTTTTTCTCACAGATCTGGTTGATTGAGCAGATTTCTATACTTTAAAAACATATACGATAAGATTATGTAGAATTTAATTTGCAATGATTACAAAACAAAAAAACGGGCTAAAGCCCGTTTTTTTTGATATATTTTTTATCTGAATTAAGATCTTAATTCTGCGTTGTATTCTTTTTGGAATGCTTTGATCAGAGAATCCATTACTTCAGAAATTTCCTTCTCTTCCAATGTCTTTTCCTCATTAAGAAGTTCAAAGCTCATGGCATAAGATTTTTTTCCTTCCGGAAGATTCTTTCCTTCATACACATCGAATAAATTAATCCCTTTAATGAAAGGAGATTTGTTCTTTTTCGCTGTCTGATAAAGATCCTCATAGCTTATATTCTTATCGATCAATAAGGCAAGGTCTCTTCTGATTTTATTGAACTTAGGAATATCCTTAAACTTAAGAACATTTTTAGAACGTAATTCCTGAGCCAACTCAAGTTCTATTTCTGCATAGAAACATTCCTGATCAATATCAAAATCTTTCAATAAAACCGGAGATACTTTTCCAATTCTTACTAAAGTTTTTCCTCCGGCTTCATAAGCTAATGAATCGGAAAATCTTTCGTCTGTTAAAGCAATTTCTTTATAATCAACACCCAGTTTTTCTAATAATACTTTTACATAGGCTTTAAGATTGTAGAAACTTACTGCAGATTTAGGCTGAAGCCAGTTTTCAGCAACATCTCTTCCTGTAACAAGAAGGGCCAGCTGTTTTCTTTCTTCATATTTATCTTTTTTATGGTAAATTTTTCCGAATTCAAAGAATTTGATATCCTGATTCTTTCTGTTGATGTTGTACACTGCGTTCTGAAGAAGCCCTTCCAATAAAGATTTTCTCATGAACGCCAGGTCTCCACTCAATGGGTTCAGCAATTTTACGGCATCGGTTTCATCTTTTACAGAAGTCAGCGAGTTATTCATAGCTTCGTTAAAACCAAGTCCCTGCAGTGTTCTTGCCCAGTTATTTTCCAGCTCGTCCTGATCGTTAGCACTTAATTTTACCGGTGTAAAAGATATTTTCTGTGGGGCATCAATCTTATTGTATCCGTAAATTCTCAGAATCTCTTCAATTACATCAATTTCTCTCGTCACATCAGCTCTGTAAGCCGGTACAGAGATTTCAAGTCCGTTCTGGATCTCATTTAAAACCTGGATCTCGAGAGATTTTAAGATTTCCTTTACTTTCTCTCTGTGGATCTTTGTTCCTAAAATCTGTTCGATCTTTGAGAATCTGATGATCACATAATTATCTTCAATCTTCTTTGGATATTCCTCTAACAGATCCCCAACCAATTTTCCTCCGGCAATCTCCTGGATCATTTTGATCGCGTGAGTTATTGCTGTTCTGGTAATATTGGGATCTACTCCCCTTTCAAATCTGAAAGAAGCATCTGTATTTAAGCCATGAAATTTAGCCCCTTTTCTTACGGCTACCGGGTTGAAATAAGCACTTTCCAGGAAGATGGTTTTCGTTTCATCAGAAACTCCTGAATTCGCACCACCGAAAACCCCTGCAATACACATTGGGTTATCTTTCCCGTCTTTGATCATCACTTCAGAACCATTCAAAGTTCTTTCAACACCATCCAGAGTGGTGAATTTTGTTCCTTCTTTTACAGTTCCTACTTTCACTTTGCTGTCAGCAATCTTGTCTGCATCAAATGCATGAAGAGGCTGTCCGTAACCGTGAAGAATATAGTTCGTAATATCTACAATATTGTTGATCGGGTTTAACCCGATTGCTTTCAGCCTGTTTTTTAGCCAGGCAGGAGATTCGGCTATTTTCACATCTTCAATAACAGCCCCTATATATCTTGGACACAGCTCGGCGTTTTCCACTTCCAACGTGAAGTTATGTGAACCCTCGCCATTCAAAACCTCAGAATTCACTTTCTCAAATGTTGATTTCTGTTGGTTGGTTGAAAGAAAAGCATGAAGATCTCTTGCCACACCATAATGTGACATCGCATCTGTTCTGTTAGGCGTTAAACCAATTTCGATCACCTCATCAGTGGCCAATTCAAAATAGTCAGCAAAGTTCTTTCCTACTTCATATTGGGTTTCATCCAAAACCATAATTCCACCGTGATCATCACTAAGGCCAAGTTCATCTTCTGCACAGATCATCCCCTGAGATACCTCACTTCTGATTTTAGCTTCCTTGATCTCAAAAAATTTTCCAGTTTTATCATAGATCTTAGTTCCGACAACAGCTACAGGAACCGTCTGTCCTGCTTCAACATTAGGAGCGCCACAAACGATATTTAATATTTTCCCATTCCCTACATCAACTGTTGTTTTCTTTAGTTTATCTGCATTCGGGTGCTTTTCGCAGGTCAATACTTTTCCTACTACAATACCTTCCAGACTGCCTCTTACACTCTCAAATTTTTCTATCCCCTCCACTTCAAGACCTATATCTGTCAGGAATTCTCCAATCCTTTCCGTTTTCAGTTCCGTTTTGATAAAGTCTTTCAGCCAGTTGTTTGATATTTTCATTTGCTATATTTTGAAAAAAAATTATTGAATTTTCGCACAATATGTACTGTACGATTTTCCCGTACAAATGTCGTGTTTTTTTAAGAAATAGAGAAATTTAGGAATCATTTTAAAACAAATAGTTTTTATTAATTTCTTCTTGTTGAATGAGCAAGTTTTCCTATAAAAAAAGATAAATTCGTTGATATTATCTTTAGAATTTGCAGTTATTCACTAAAATTAATCTTTTAAAAACCAGAACTCATTTAAAATAAAAAAAAGAGACTGAAAAAAAATTCAATCTCTTATATTTTTATTGGTTTCAAATATTACAACCCGATTACCGGCATTGATAACATCAGAATATTTTCACTTTCTTCAAGACCGTCAAGAGGTTCTATGATTCCTGGTCTGTTTGGCTGAGACATTTTCATAGTGATATCGTCAGAACCTAAAATGGTAAGCATTTCCGTTAAAAACTTGGAACTGAAACCAATATTGATGTCTTCCCCGTTATAATCGCAAGGAATCTGCATATCCGCTTTGTTTGCATATTCTGTATCTTCTGCATGAAGATGAAGAATATTGGCAGACAGCTTAAATCTTACCTGGTTGGTAGATTTATTGGACATGATTGATGCTCTTTTGATCGCTCCCAGAAGAAGATTTCTGTTGATCGTCAGTACATTTGGATTCTCTTTCGGAATTACCGCTGTATAATTAGGGTATTTACCATCTATCAATCTACAGATCCAGATATGTTTTCCAAAAGTAAATTTAGCCATATTCTCATTGAAGTCGATGGTAACGTCTTCGTTGGAGCTGGCCAGAATATTTTTGAAAATGTTCAAAGGTTTTTTAGGCATGATGAATTCCATTGGCTCGGCATTCATCAGATCTGTTCTTTTATAAACTACCAGTCTGTGGGAATCTGTAGAAACAAAATTGGTTTCATTTTCTCCAAACTGGAACAATACTCCGGTCATTACGGGACGAAGAGAGTCATTGCTTGTTGCAAAAAGAGTGTTTGTCAATGCTTCAGATAAAACTCCTGCCGGCATAGCTACACTTTGAGCCGCATCAAATTCAGGAAGTTCCGGATAATCGTCGGCGTTATCCAGTGCTACAGCGAAATTGTCTTTCTCATCTAAAATCTCAAGCTGGCTTCCGGTTCCTTCTGCATTATCCTTTACAACGAACGTTAAAGGCTGTTCTCCATACGTCTTGATAAAATCTTGAAAAATTTTAGCAGGAACGGCAAATTTACCCGAATCATCAGACTTTACGTCCAGAGAGGTAACAAGAGTAGTCTCGCCATCAGATGCTGTAATGGTAACGTTATTTCCGTCTAATTCAAAAAGATAGTTTTCTAAAATCGGTCTCGATTGAGAGCTTGATATTACGCCACTTACAGTTTGCAATGCTTTCTGCAGTTCACCACTTGAAATAATAAATTTCATAGATTTAAAAATAAGTTTCTACAAATATAATAAATAGAAACTATAATGAAAAAAATAATCTTAAGGAGTTTTGAACAAATATCATTAAGCGGTTTTAAGACATGATTTTAATGTCCGTATTTACTTCTAATCATTAATTCTGATCAAAATCTGATCTTTATTTTCTCATTGGTGAGTGAATATAAGTATGAAAATGGATCCTGAATATTTCACTTGTATCAAATTACAAATCCTATCTTTGTTAAAAATAAGCTATGCAAAAACCGCCTGTTCACAGAAGTTTTTTAAATGCTTTCCGGGGTATTTTCCTGATGATAAAAACGGAAAGAAATTTCCGGATTGAACTTGCTGCTTTCTTGATAAATCTGATTCTGATATGCTATTTTAAGCTTTCATCAATTGATATCATGCTTATTCTTGTAGCGTCAATAGGTGTTTTAAGTGCTGAAATATTCAATACAGCCATAGAAAAGATATGTGATATGGTTCAGCCTGATTTTGATAAAAGAATCGGTTTTATTAAGGATATTTCTGCCGGAGCCACTCTTCTGATGACAATTGGGTCCGTTGTTGTGGGAGTTATTGTTTATTGGAAGTATATATTTCAATAAAAAAGCATCCCGAAGAGGAATGCTTTGTAGTTTTTAAGAGCAGTGAAAGTCCCAGGATTCGGAGGTCATACAGCCGTTAAATTTTGGACAATACCAGCCATAAGGATAATTACAATATCCGTTTTCATCAACAGGGACAGTAATCAAAGGTGGGTTTACCCCTTTTCCATTTACATTTTTCAGTTCCTGTCTTTTAAGTTTTTTTAGATTTTTCATACTTTTTTATTTGTAATCCTAAAACTACAAATAAAATTAATATTTCACTACGTTAAGATAAATTAATCTTATAAATATTTTTCTATAATTGGTATGGCAGTTTCAGCCATTACGCCGTAGCCTTTTTCATTGGGATGAACACCGTCTCCGGAAAGTAAAATTTCCTTATCTCTTAAAAATACAGTATAAAAATCAATATAATGCAAGGTATTTTCAACCGCGATATCTTTAAGAATCTGATTATAAACCAGAATTTCCTCACCTGTTCTTAATTTTCCAGTTGCAGCCTGTACTCCATCTATTTTCCGGGAAACCGGAAGAATGCTTACCAGATAAATATCATTCGTATACTGTTTTGCATGATGAATAGCTTCAATCATATTATTTCTAAACTGGACAGTACTTACCATAGGTACTCCGTCCTTTATGGCCAGATCATTGGCTCCGTACCCAATAAAAACTATATTTCCTTCTGCTGAATTTCTGGCTGCCAGCTCATAAGGCATCCGTTTTAACAAGCCCTCTGTTGTTTCGCCTCCTATTCCCAGATTAAAAAGAATCAATTCGTTGCTTCCTTCATGAAACTGCTGCAGGGCATATCTTTTAAGAATATCAACCCAACCTCCGAATACTCCGTCATATTCTCCATACGTAATGCTGTCTCCGAAGAACAGCCCATAAATCATTTTCTTCATATTAAAGATGTTAGATATTAGAAATTAGATGTTAGTACTGTTGGAATATAAGCAATACTGTTGAACACAATTCATTATTTATCATTCGTCTAATATCACTCCAAAATTAGTGTAATATTTTTGTGTGATTCTATAATTTCAACTAAAATTTCAAACAGGGTCTGGCCTTTTCCTGACAGCAAATCCTCCAGTTTTTGCTGCATTAATTGTATGTTAAATGGTTTTCCCTGTCTGATCTTGTTCTGGTAAAAATTCCGGGTGGATTCGAGGCCTAGATCTTCTTTTGATTTTTGGGATTCTTTCCATATGATCTCAATTTCTTCTCCGCCTTCAAATACACCGAAACCACCATACAGAATGTCGTCAAAGCCGTCCAGTGTTCCTGCTTTCCAGTCTATATCTTTCATCAACACTAAGGAAACCTCATGGTAGAACCCAGGAAGATCTGAAAAGTGCCTGCCATCGATTGTGATTATTCTATTTTTATCTGACTCCAACCCTGTTTAATTTTTATAAGCTTAATCCTTGTAAATATAAAAAATGACCGCCATTCAGTGGCGGTCATTTCTATTTTATTTGAAGTATTCTACTCCGTTTTTGAATATATTGTGGTAATTCGCGGTCGGTATGTTTTTCATGAGGCCTTCTGCAAAACGCTCAGGATGTCCCATTCTTCCGTAAATCTTTCCGCAAGGGCTGGTAACTCCTTCAATTCCGAATAATGAGTTATTGGGGTTGAAAGGCATTCCGTGGGCAATATTTCCGTCAAGATCAATATATTGGGTAGCAATTTGTCCGTTTTCATAAAGCTTTTTGATTTCTTCTTCGGAAGCCATGAAACGCCCTTCCCCGTGAGAGATCGGAATGGTGAATACCTGATCTTTCATTTCTTTTAACCAAGGGCTTTCATCGTTGACCACTTTTACATTGACCATCTGGGAAATATGTCTTCTAATGGCATTGTGGGCCAGTGTCGGAGAATTTTCGTCCAGATCTTTGATTCTTCCATAAGGTAGCAGACCGGATTTAACCAATGCCTGGAAACCGTTACAGATACCGATGATCATCCCGTCTCTGTCCAATAGTTCGTGAACAGCGTTTTTCATCTTCTCGTTTTTCAGAACGTTTACAATGAACTTTGCAGAACCATCCGGCTCATCACCTGCTGAGAAGCCGCCTGAGAATGCAAGGATCTGAGATGTTCTGATCTCCTTCACCCATGCATCAATGCTTTCATCCAGCAATTGGTGGCTGATATTTTTCAAAGGCAGGCTGCTGATCAGAGCACCTTCTTTCTGGAATGCATTCAGGGTATCGTACTCGCAGTTTGTTCCCGGAAATACAGGAGCAAATACTTTCGGCTTGGCAATTCCGTGTTTTTTAATAATAATATTTCTTGGATGGATTGAGTTTGATTTCTCATCAATTTCAACCGTCAGTTTTTCTTTTTCCTTGGTTGGGAAAAGGTTTTCGAAGGTTCCGGTATACGCTGCCAGAAGATCCAGGATAGGAGATTCCATACCATTTATCGTTAAGACACCTGAGCCTTTTACTTCACCGATCTGCTGAAGAGAACCATTACTCAACTCTTCTTTTGATTCTATGATTAGGCTACCGATATTCTTAGCCAGTAAAGCATTTTCGTCAATACTGATTTCTGCTCCAAGCCTGTTTCCAAAGCTCATTTTGGCTAAAGCTACCGCAGCACCTCCTTCTTTAACAGTTTTTACCGAAACAATTTTTCCGGCTTTGATGTTTTCAAAAATAAATTCGAAAATTCCTTTTAAGCTTTCATAATGAGGAAGTCCGTTTTCCTGGGGAATATGGTTGAAGAAATATATTTTGTTTCCAGCCTGTTTGAATTCCGGTGAAATTACATTTTTCTTTTCACCGTTGGCACAGGCAAATGAAATCAAAGTCGGCGGAACATTCAGATCCTGATATGTACCGCTCATAGAATCTTTTCCTCCGATAGCCGCAAGACCTAAATTGATCTGGGCATCATAAGCTCCTAAAAGAGAAGCTAAAGGTTTGCCCCATTTCTCTGGATTCTGGCCCAGTTTTTCGAAATATTCCTGGAAGCTTAACCTGATATTTTTGTAATCACCTCCCATGGCAGCAATTTTAGCAACACTTTCTACTACGGCATAAGAGGCTCCCAGCAATGAATTTTGTTTTGAAATTCCGGTATCGAATCCCCAGCTTGCGAAGGAAACAGTTTCAATATTTTTTGCTCCTAAGATTGGTAGTGTCTGAGCACTCCCTTCCATCAACGTCTGTTGGTATTTTCCACCTAAAGGCATCGCAACAGTAGTTGCACCGATGGATGAATCAAACATTTCCAGCAATCCTTTCTGGGAAGCTACATTTTTATCGCTTAATATTTTAAGGAAGTTCTCTTTTGTAAAAGATGCTGCTTCTTCTTTTACTTCTTCAAGATGAGTAATTTTTACATCCTGTGATTTTGAACATCCGTTGGTATCTAAGAATTCTCTTGAAAGATCAACAATTTTATCGCCTTTCCAGAACATCTGCATTCTACCTGAATCCGTCACTTTTGCTACTTCTACAGCTACAATGTTTTCATCTTCACAGAATTTGATAAATTGCTCTTTATCTTTCGGATCAACTACAACCGCCATTCTTTCCTGAGATTCGGAAATAGCAAGCTCAGTTCCGTTTAATCCTTCATATTTTAAAGGTAAAACATCAAGATTCACTTCTAAAGAATCTGCAATTTCACCGATGGCTACAGAAACACCTCCTGCTCCGAAATCATTAGATTTTTTGATGAGTTTTGTTACAGCAGGATCTCTGAACAGTCTCTGGATTTTACGTTCTTCAACGGCATTTCCTTTCTGAACTTCAGAGCTCATCGTATGAATAGAGGTTTCGTCCTGCTCTTTTGAGCTTCCGCTTGCCCCGCCAACACCGTCACGACCTGTTGCACCTCCTAAAATAATGATGGAATCACCATTTGCTGGCTTCTCACGTCTCACCCAATCAATAGGAACTGCTCCGGTAACGAAGCCTACTTCCATTCTTTTGGCTTTGTAACCTTCATCATAGATTTCCGAAACCATTGTAGTGGCCAGACCAATCTGGTTTCCGTAAGAGGAATATCCATTGGCAGCCTGTTTTGTAATGGTTTTCTGAGGAAGTTTTCCCGGTAAGGTTTTATCAACCGGTTCTAAAACATTGGCAGCACCAGTCAATCTCATCGCCTGGAATACATATGATCTTCCGGACAAAGGATCTCTGATAGCACCTCCCAAACATGTTGAAGCACCTCCAAAAGGTTCAATTTCTGTAGGGTGATTGTGGGTTTCGTTTTTGAATAATAAATACCACGGCTCTTTTTTACCGTCGTACTCAGCTTCGATCTGGATGGTACATGCATTGATCTCGTCTGAAACAACAAGATTCTCCAGATTACCTGTTTTATGGAAATATCTTCCGCATACTGTTGCCAGATCCATTAAAGAGATCGGCTTCAGCTCACGGCCTAAGAATTTTCTTTTTTCGATATAATCATTGAAAATGGTTTCCAATGTATGTTTGAAATCTCCTTCAAACTGGATGTCTGACAATTCTGTTTCAAAGGTGGTATGACGGCAGTGGTCACTCCAATAGGTGTCTAAAACTTTCAGTTCCGTTTCGGTAGGATTTCTTTTTTCTGTTTTAAAGTATTCCTGAATAAATTTCAGGTCATCCAATCCTAATGCAAAACCGTGATTATTGTAAAAATTTTCAAGCTCAGCATCATCGAAACTGATGAAATTTTCGTGGATCAAAACTTTTGTCGGAATTTCATCTGCAGGAATATTTAAGGTAGAAAGATCTTTTTCCTGAGACTCCACTTTATTGATCAGAAGATCCTTGATTTTTACAAGCTCTGCTTCAGAAACTCCTTCAAACCGGATCAGTTTCCCGCTTCTTACTTTAGACTTTTCATTCTCCGTCAATAAAGCAATACACTGTTGTGCAGAATCTGCACGCTGGTCATATTGGCCCGGCAAAAACTCCATGGCAAAATAAATTCCTTCGGCAGGATTTTCTTCATGTAAAATATCAGTAACCGGATCTACGAAAGTGCTGTTGACCACCTTTTCGAATTCACCATCATTCAAATTGAAAATATCGTACACATTGTACACTTTCACACTTTTGATTGACGGCACAACCGCTTTTACTTCATCAAAAATTTTTGGACTTTCTACATCGAAAATACCTCTTTTTTCTACGAAAATTCTTTTGTTATTAGACATTAGATGTCAGATTTTAAATATTAGATTTATTACTTTCTTTTTAGTTTTTCAGAACCAAATACATGATTCTTTATATTTTATAACTTTAACGTCAGATTATTGTCATCCGCTTTATCTATTTCCCCAAAATGTTTTGTATACATTTATTCTCTTTCCCTATTCCGACCGATATGGAATAAGCCCCTGATTTTTCTTTTAATTTTTCACATTAGCCTCCATGATGGCGTATATCTCTTTCTGGTTTTCAAAAACTTTTCACAGACAGAAAAATCAATAAAAAATCGAAAGTTTTTTCATTATAATGACGTTCATTTATAATTTATTTGGGTTATCGGGATGTTCTTTCTGAAACTGTTCGGCCTTTTCTGTCTCATCTTTCAGCCATTTCTGAAAAGGAATTTTTTCATTTTCAAATTCAAGTGCAAAAATATTTTTACCATCTTCTGAAACTATAAACTTAAAATCCGATATTCCTGCTTCCGTTTTTCTATAATCATACGTATTTACCTGATAGAATGGAAAATTTTCTTTTGGTCTCTCTACAATTTCAAAAAATAATTTCTTTTCATTATCAGAGAGTTTTGTATAATGATTTACATAATAGATTTCTGAAAGCTTTTTGTTTTGTATATTGAAAAACTGAAGAATGGTCTTCTCTTTTTCATTATAATTAAATGGGTTTGGAAAATATTTCCCTCCAACTTCTACTGCATTTTCTGATTTTGAAACGGGCTTTACAATTTTCCCTTTGAAATCCATTACTCCCCATGTTCCGCCAACGATTGCTTTGTGCTCATCTTCTGTTTTTTCCCAGTCACAGCCGTCGCAAAAAGCAGCGTAGCCATACTTGAAAGGCGATGCAAAATCATGACTTGGTTCTATAACAACTTTTCCATTTCTGTCTGCAAAACCTACTTTTCCATTTTTAACGAATCTTCTTAAACCTTCGGAAAAATAATCTGCTCCATTGTCATAAAAGAAAGGTCTGTAAAGGAAATTCCCTTTTTTATCGTAGACATATCCCCATGCATTTTTCTCTTTTGCTTCTCCTGTTTTAAACCCATCAAAATAAATGGTCTCCCCTTCAACTAATTCTCCATTTTCAATGTTTGAAAAAATTTTAAACTGGGCCGGAACAATAATTTCATCTTTCTGATTTTTAACTCCAACCAAAGAATCTTTTGAAATAAAATATTTTAAGACCTCTTTCTTCTGGGAAAAAGAAAGGATGGGTATCAGGGAAATGAGTAGAAGAGTTTTTTTCATGTTGAATATAAAATAAAAAATGCAGCCCAAAAGGACTGCATATGTTTATACTTTAAGATCAGCCTCCAATCCTATCAGGTCTTTATTTTTATCCAGAATTGGCTGAACTTCATTACTGATGAACTCCTCTGTCTGGATCGGTGCGAAACCTATAAAGTTTTTAGGATCTAAAACTTCTTTTAATTTTGATTTATCTAATTTTAAAGAATCATCATTTAAGATTCTTTCAATAAGGTCATTTTCTTTTCCTTCTTCTTTCACTTTTTTAGAAGCTTCCATAGAATGAACTCTGATCACTTCGTGAATTTCCTGACGGTCACCACCAGCCTTCACTTCTTCCATGATAATGTATTCCGTTGCCATGAAAGGAAGCTCTTCCATAATATGCTTGTTGATTCTGTTCGGATATACAACAATTCCGTTCATGATATTATTCCAGATCAATAGAATAGCATCAACAGCAAGAAATGCCTGAGGAATCGTCAGCCTCTTGTTGGCAGAATCATCCAGTGTTCTTTCAAACCATTGGGTAGAAGCTACCATCGCAGAACTTGTCGTCAAAGACATTACATATTTTGCCAATGCTCCGATTCTTTCACTTCTCATTGGATTACGTTTGTAAGCCATTGCTGATGAACCGATCTGGTTTTTCTCGAACGGCTCTTCAATTTCTTTAAGGTTTTGAAGAAGACGTAAATCGTTGGTGAATTTATGAGCAGACTGAGCAATATTCCCTAATAAAGCAACTACTTTAGCATCGATTTTTCTGTCATAAGTCTGACCAGAAACACCGAATACTTTTTCAAAACCGAATCTTTTTGAAAGCTCTTTATCTAAATGTTTTACTTTGGAATAGTCACCATTGAAAAGTTCTAAAAAACTTGCAGCAGTTCCTGTAGTTCCTTTTACTCCTCTGAAACGAAGTGTTTCCAGGAAAAAATCCAGTTCTTCAATATCAAGAACCAAGCTCTGCAACCAAAGTGTAGCCCTTTTTCCAACAGTCGTCAGCTGAGCTGGTTGGAAATGAGTAAATCCTAAGGTAGGAAGATCTTTATACTGAATAGAGAAATCAGCTAAGTTTTTCATGACGTTAACCAGCTTTTTCTTTAAGATTAAAAGCCCGTCACGGATCTGAATAAGGTCTGTATTATCACCTACAAAAGCTGAAGTAGCACCCAAGTGGATAATTCCTTTTGCTGAAGGCGCCACATCACCATAGGTATGAACGTGAGCCATTACATCATGGCGGAATTTTTTTTCATACTCAGCTGCTTTATCATAATCGATATTTTCAGCATTAGCTTTCAGCTCAGCAATCTGCCCGTCTGTAATATCAAGACCTAAGTCTTTTTCAATTTCAGCCAAAGCGATCCAAAGCTTTCTCCAGGTACGGAATTTGTTATTATGTGAGAAATTAAACAACATTTCTTCACTGGAATAGCGCTCTTCCAATGGATTTTTGTAGGAATTCATTCTTTCTTTTACTTTTTAGATGTACAAAAATAAGGATTTTCAGTGAGAGATGAAAATTGTGGATGCTGTTTTAAATTTTAGTTAAATTTGGTTATTTTATTCGTGTTTTTAAATAAGCTAAAATCTGTTTTTACAATTTATTTTACAGAAATAATTTTAATTTTTCAACAAAAGGTGATTTTGTTTCAATTTATTTTCTAATTTAGTAAGGTGTAGAACTTAAAAGTTTACAGAAAAAAAATAACAAATCTAAAATCAAACTTATTATGAAAAATCTAAAAAAATTATCAAAAAGTGATTTAAAAATGATTTCGGGAGGATGGGTTCCTCCACCGGGTGGATATTGCCCTGCCGGTACTTGTCAATATACAGAAAATGGACCATGCAGAACTTACGACCCTGATAAATGTTATTAAAAAATATCTGACCTGAAATATTAATAAAAACCAGATCAGCGTAACCACCGTATTATACAAAAAGCCGTTCTTCCGAACGGCTTTTCTTTTGTTTACAGAAGCAAAGAGTGATTACTATAGAGCAAGTCCACACTCTGTCCCTACAGGTATGCATTTTTTCACAAATGAACACCAGAAATAGCCTGGCAAGCACATAGGAATACCTCCCTGAACTGTTTTCAATTCTTGTTTTGTAAGTTTTTTTAGATTTTTCATATAGTATTTTTTACACTTTCCTACTCTA
Organism: Chryseobacterium sp. 22532; assembly: GCF_052044665.1. Taxonomy (NCBI): domain Bacteria; kingdom Pseudomonadati; phylum Bacteroidota; class Flavobacteriia; order Flavobacteriales; family Weeksellaceae; genus Chryseobacterium; species Chryseobacterium sp. 22532. The sequence goes on along the minus strand of NZ_JBQENJ010000002.1, from coordinate 451,283 downwards.
TAAGCTTTTCGGATTCCGCTATGATTTGGTCACAGCAATATACATTTTTTAGTCGGAAGTGTAATTTAATATTTATTTTTTATTTTTTTCAAATTATCAAAGAGTATTTTTAATTGACAGACAAGTCAAAATCCACCCTGGTTTCATAAAAAAAGCCACTCTTTTCCGAGTGGCTTTTGTGTATTAAAATTGGATCACTGATAAATCACAACATTATCTTTTTTAAGCTGATATCCTTTTTTCTTAAAAGGAACCAAAACATAAGCTTCTTTAATATAGCTTCCACTTTTCCACATTTTGCTTTTTCCTTCTCTGGTAAGGATGATGCTTTTTGCATTTCCGTCCGGGATGAAAATTTCAGCCCTTTTCATATCTTTACTGAAAATAACAGCTGTCATAGAAGTGTAACTTTTATCTGAGCTCACTTCCTTTAATTTGATTTTCTGTTCAAAAACCCTCACACAATCATTTTTGATCTGTGAATACGTATAGCCTGCTGAACCTATACAGCCATGAACATCTCTGTCACCTCCTAAAACTGGAGATTTTTGTTGGGTAAAGGCTAAAGAACTGACGAATATTGCGCCCAATAAAATAGTTTTTCTCATAGTAAAATATTAATGGTTTTAGTTTTATACAATAACAATAGTAACAAGGTATTAGCTAACCTAAGATACAAAAAAAACACTTATTTTGAAGGGTTTACAAAATATATTATTTAATTATGTATCTCCTAGATATTATATCACCAGAGCTGGTTCCGATCATATTATACAATTCTCCAGGCTCCTAGTAGAAAATATATGTTCGTAGAATTACACTCTTTATTCAATTAAAAAAAAGAGACTGCCTTAACGGACAGTCTCAATTGTATTTTATAAATCTGGATTTACTGATAAATCACAACATTGTCTTTTTTAAGCTGATACCCATTCTTTTTGAAAGGAACCAATGCATATCCATCTTTTTTCCAGATTTTACCTTTTCCTGCTCTTGTAAGAATCAGGCTCTCTCCATCCGTATCCGGAACAAAAACTTCGGCTTTCTTCAAATCTTTACTAAAAATCACGGCAGCCATTGAAGTAGAGCTTCCTTTAGGGGCAACTTCTGTTAATTTAATCTTCTGCTCAAATACTCTTACACAATCTTTTTTGATCTGGGAATAAGTATATCCTGCAGAACCGATGCATCCATGTGCATCTCGATCACCACCTTTGATCTGTGCAAATATAAAAGAACCCAAAAACATTGCGCCAAGTAAAATCGTTTTTTTCATAATTATTATCTTAAAGTTATAACTGTGCTATTAAAAATCATGCCAAAAAAAGGGAAAAAGCCATTCAAAAGAATGGCTTTGGTTAATATTATTTAGTCCAGTTGATCTTTGAATGTTTCACATCATCAGAATTGGTTCCGATCATGATATCAAATTCTCCCGGTTCCCAGTCAAATTTCAATTCTCCATTGTAGAATTTCAAGCTTTCTGGTGTAATATCGAAAGTTACTTTTTTAGATTCTCCTTTTTTTAGGAAAATTTTCTGGAATCCTTTCAGTTCCTTTACCGGTCTGGTAATGCTGCCTACCAGGTCTCTGATATACAGCTGCACCACTTCAGCCCCGTCATAATTTCCGGAATTAGTAACCGTTACTGAAGCCTGAATCGTTTGATTTCCTTTTGGATTCGGGTTTGAAACTGACATATCGGAATAGCTGAATTTAGAATAACTCAGACCGTAACCGAATGGATATAGTGGTGTATTACACTCATCCATATAATTGGAACGGAATCTTTCATACACACATTTATCGACTTTATCCTGACTTAACGGGCGGCCAGTATTTTTTGCATTATAATAAATAGGAACCTGCCCTAAGCTTCTCGGGAAGGTCATCGGAAGTTTCCCTGAAGGATTTACTTTCCCGAATAAAACGTCTGAAATAGCATTTCCTGCTTCTGATCCGGCAAACCATGCGTTCAGGATAGCATCAGGTGTATCTTTTACATTGGTTAAAGCTAACGGTCGCCCTGTGTAAAGTACCAGCGCGATCGGCTTTCCGGTCTTTTTCAGTTCATTTAATAAATCAACCTGTGACTGGGGAATGGTAATTTCTGTTCTTGATGAAGACTCCCCGCTCATTTCGGCAGATTCTCCAATTGCCAGAACGATAACGTCTGCTTTGTTGGCTACGTCAACTGCTTCTTTCAATAATTCTTCTTTAGAACGATTATCCCTGTCTGTTTTTTTACCGTGAGCTGCATAGATATCTTCTAATTTGGCATCGTAATCAATATTAGCACCTTTTGCGGAAAGGAATTTCACTTCTTTTCCATAATTAGCCTGAAGACCCTGCATTAATGAAACTGAGGCAGCATGTTTTGTGGCAACACTCCATGTTCCCGCCATATTCAGTGAGTTATTAACCAATGGTCCGATTACGGCTACTGTACCGGATTTTTTCAGTGGCAATACATTATTCTCATTTTTTAATAAAACCATAGACTGAGCTGCTGCACTTCTTGCTATGTTACGGTTTTCCATATTGTAAACCTCTTTTGCAGCCAGTTTTGCATCACCGTAACGGTAAGGATCATCGAATAATCCAAGATCGTATTTTGCTTCAAGAATTCTTCTTGCAGCCATATCGATCTCAGCTTGCGTAACTTTTCCTTCGTCAAGGGATTTTTTCAGGGTTGTTAAAAATCCTTCTCCTACCATATCCATATCTACTCCGGCCTTCAGGGCTAAAGCAGATACCTGCTGAAGGTCTCCCATCCCGTGTTCTGTCATTTCATTGATCCCGGTATAATCGGTCACTACGAAACCTTTGAAGTTCCACATTTTTCTCAGAACATCAGTCTGCAGCCATCTATTTCCGGTTGCCGGAACTCCGTCCACTTCATTGAAAGAGGCCATTACAGAAGCTACTCCTGCATCTACCGCTGCTTTATATGGAGGAAAATATTCGTTGAACATTCTCACATGACTCATGTCCACCGTATTGTAATCACGTCCGGCTTCTCCCGCTCCGTATAGTGCGAAATGCTTTACACAGGCTAAAATGGTATTACCGGCGGAAAGATCTTTTCCCTGATAGCCATAGACCATATTTTTAGAAACTTCGCTGCCTAAATAAGGATCTTCTCCGGAACCTTCGGAAACCCTTCCCCATCTCGGCTCACGGGAAATATCCACCATCGGCGAGAAAGTCCAGTTGATCCCGTCTGAAGAAGCTTCTTTCGCAGCAACTCTTGCAGACTGCTGTACCAGGTTCATATCCCATGAAGCAGCAAGGCCTAATGGAATCGGGAAAGTGGTTTCGTAACCATGGATGACATCCATTCCGAAGATCAAAGGAATTTTCAGACGGCTTTTTTCTATAGCGACCTTCTGAACAGCTTTGATTTTATCAGCTCCTTTTATATTAAATAATCCTCCTACTAATCCCTGCTCTACTTTTTTTCCGATATCTGAACTTTGAGCCTGTCCGGTTGTAAAATCTCCGGAGGTAGGCAGGTTGAGCTGGCCAATCTTTTCATCTAAAGTCATCTTAGACAAAAGATTCTCTACGAAAGCTTTTCTTTTCGCCTGATATTGGGCTGTCTGGTAAGACTGCACCGGCTTGGTTACCATTTCCTGTGCGGAAAACACAGGTGAAAGTGCTAAAGCTGCGAGTACAATTAACTTTTTCATAAATCTATCTTCTTAAATTATAGTTCTAATTTTATTTTATTGTTTAACCGTGGGGTCTTTTTTTGTTGGATAATGCAAAGGCGCTATTTTTTTAAGCTTTATGTTTTTTAGGTGCAAGGATTTTATCTGCGATAAAATTGATCATATTATTATCTCCCCCTTTTCTTTAAACATTTTTGATTTTTGGTTCTGCATTATTCACTAAAAGCTCTATTCTCCTTTTTTCTTAGACAACATCCATTCGTACAGTTTAGGGTCTGAATAGGTGGAATCCCATGAATTGTGATTGTCATTAGGAAAAATAATCAATTCTGCTGACGGGTTTACCGGATGTAATCTCTGGTAGAAGTTAAATGCATTTTCAGGCAGAACGACATCATCCATTCCTCCATGAAAAATCTTCATATTCAGATCTTTATATTGGTTGATATTTGCATACATGATCATATCTGTAGGTGCACAAACCGGCACTACTGCTGCAAACATTTCAGGATGCTCCATGGCGAGTTTCAAAGTTCCCCAGCCTCCCAGGGAAAGTCCTGTAAGGTAAATTCTTGAAGCATCAATTTTATATTTTTTCTGAATTTCTTGGATCAGGTTATAAATTGTCACTGTATCCCACCATGAATCTGCAGGACACTGCGGCGCTAAAATGGCTACAGGTTCTTTGATCAGGCTTTTATATGTAAACGGACTGTGTACCTTGACTGCTTCAAGATTGTTACCTCTTTCTCCTGATCCGTGAAGGAACACGATCAGCGGAACATTTCCTTTTACCTTTTGAGGGTAATCGAGAATATAAGATATCTTTTCTGTTCTTTTAATTTCTTTATTGAGTTCTGCTTTTATTTCCTGAGCATTCACGTGTAATGAAAGCGGAAGGAGTAAAAGTGGAAGGTGTTTTAGTTTTAATTTCATATTGTTAATCAGGGTTTGGTTAAAGCCGTTTGGTGTGTTACTTTGTATTTGAACGGACTAAAGTCTGTTTCTATTCATGAAAATCCTGCTGAAGGTAAGATTTATAATTATTTAATGCCATATTTTTCAGACTGAAAACTTAATTTCTTGAGTCCCTGCTGAATTTCGGGGGCATTCATAAATAATTTCCAAAGGAATCCGGTTCTGTAGTTTTCAATCATAGGTGCTATTGTGCCCTGATCTATGGCTAAATATCTTGGTGTAAACCAATTGTTGTAATTCACTGAAGTAGCATCATATGGTCCTGCTGAGCCGATAAACTCAGGTTTCTCAGTATATAGGAATCTCAGAAAGTTCATCGATTCTTTTGGAGTGTACGGGAAGCTGCTCAGTGCTGCTGTAGGTGTGATCACTCCGTTGTCATTGCCAGGCATGTGGGCAGTGTATCCTGTACTTCCGTCTTCATTTCTTGTATATCCGGCTGTCAGACCCCAGTAATTTGGCCCGTAGCCTTTCCACTGTTTTGGATTTTCAACACAGTATTTATAGTCGATAAGGACTTGATTTTTGTTTAAGTCAAAATAGTTTTTCACCAGCTTGTCAGAAAGTCCGGTAGGATCCAGACCGATGTAGGAATATTGTGACCAGAAAAGCGGCCCGCCGTATTCTTCGGCATAATTGTGTTTTACATATAGAGGAAGCCCGTATTTTGTTTTATCTGTAAGGTACTTTCCATTTCTCGTCCAGCCTTTGTAATAGGTTTCAGCATCGATTGGATGGGTAGGTGATGAAGCAGCTAAAATGTAGGTGATAAGACATTCGTTATACCCTTCCAGCGGAAAGTTCATTTCCCACTGATACTCTGGTGACCAGTGCCAGTAAAGGACTTTTTCGCCTCCTTTTGTGTACCAGTTCCATTGAATTCCTTTCCAAAGCTCATCGCATTTTGCAGCAAGGGCTTTTTCTTCGGCATTTCCGTTTTTAAAGTATTCACGGACCATCAAAATTCCGGAAGTAAGAAATGCGGTTTCAACCAGATCTCCACCGTTATCTTTTTTTCCGAAAGGAACCGTTTTTCCTGTTTCTCCATTGATCCAGTGGGACCAGGCACCTTTATGACGGTCTGCTTTGGCAAGAAAATCCATCATATGAGTCAGCCTTTTTACCGCTTCCTGTCTTGGAATGAATCCTCTTTCCACTCCTACCAGAAGCGTTGCCAATCCAAACCCGGATCCTCCTGTTGTCACTACATGCTTATCATTATCAGGATAGATATTGTCTTCGTGATAGCGCTCTCTTCCCAGCATAGATTTAGGTTCAGCGTAGTCCCAAAAATATTTCAGGGCATCTTTCTGAACTCTGTCCATAAGCTGTTCATCTGTGATGTTACTTTTTACAACTTTATTTTGAGTAATTTCCTGTTTCGGAGATTTGGAGTTTTTGCAAGAGTATGCAAAGAATAAAGAGGTTACAGCAATTGATAATACGGTCCTTTTCATGAAATCTTTTTTACCTGTTTTTACTAAAAGAAGAGGAGAACTTTCATTCTCCTCTAAAGTTTATGGTTTATTTTTAATAGCCCGGATTCTGTGTAAACAGCCCGTTACTTTCATTGATGACATCCAATGGAATTGGGAAAAGTTCATTCTTTCCAGCCTTAAACCCATAAGGAGTCAGTACTGTTGCGGCCTGTCCTGTTCTTACCAGATCTACGAAACGATCACCCTCTAATGCCAGCTCTACTCTACGTTCATGCCATATTGCTGCTCTGAGAGCTGTCTGTGTTGAGGCTGTAGTACCTGGAAGCTGCGCTCTGGTCCTAACCTTATTAAGATTTGTAATAGCTGCAGCAGTATTCCCCAGTTCATTTGCTGCTTCAGCATTTATTAGTAGTATTTCAGCAAATCTCAAAATTCTGATATTTTGGATCGATCCATAACCACATGCATTATTATTGAGTGCCTTTGGTACATACACTTTCTGGTTGTAAGTAGTAACAGATTGAGGATCTCCCATTGCAATAAGGTCTCCTTCCGGAGTAATTTCTCCATTTCGGAGAATGGTTAATTCTTTACGAATATCTCCTGGTTCAAATGCATTTTCCAATGCCTGAGAAGGGGTAAAGAATCCCCAACCGAATTGATTTCTTACTCCCTGAACCTCAGCATACTGGCTACCTCCAAACTGAGCTGAACATTGACAGTTAACTTCAAATACTGATTCTGATCCGAATTCTCCAGCTGGTCTGAATAAATGATTGAAATCCGGATCTAAACCATATCCCAATGCAATAACCTGATTGGTAGTATCATAAGCTTTCTGCCAGTCTTTTTTATAGAGATAAACTTTAGAAAGCAGCCCAAGAGCAGCTCCTTTTGTTACTCTTCCTAAATCTGCAGCGCCATAACTTTGTGGAAGAACAGCTGCAGCGCTTGTAAGATCTGAAATAATAAAATTATAAACTTCATCTACAGAGTTTCTTGGAATATTATAATTGGTCTGCAGACCATCAAATATTGGAACACCACCATAGATTCTCACCAAATTAAAATAAAAATATGCTCTTAACATTTTGGCTTCTGCAACCAATCTGTTCTTCAAGTCAGCATTCATTTCAATTCCCGGTACTTTAGAAATTACCTGGTTAGCTCTATTAACAGCCTGCCACTGCCCAATCCAATATCCTCTTACTCCATCGTTACTAACGGTGTATGTAAAATTATCATACTCATTGATAAATGATGCATCTCCGGGATTCGAGCCTTTCACCACATCATCCGCAGGCACTCCAAAAACAAACTGGTATGGAAACGCTGAATTGTCCCAGCTTCTCAAAAAACTATAAATAGCATTGGTTCCATTCATTGCATCCTGTTCTGTGGTAAAAAATGTAGACGCTTCAATTACCCCCTCTTCTTTTATATCCAAAAAATCATCTTTGCAACTAGCTAAAAGAGAAACTAATGCGATTGATAAAAATATTTTTTTCATAACTCTTCTAATTAAAATGTTAAATTCATACCAAATGTATAGATCGCCGAGATAGGATAGATATTCTGATCAACTCCCATTTGTACTCTGTCTGTATTCATAATTTCAGGAGAAAAACCATTATATTTGAAACTGGTCCAAGGATTCTGTGCGCTTATATACAATCTCAGTTTAGTGATAGACATAGAATTTGTAAATGCTTTCGGTAAGTTGTATCCAATCTGAACATTTCTGATTCTAATATAGCTCCCGTCTTCTACATAAAAGCTGTTAGGTAAGATAATAGCCTGATTATTCGTAACCATTGAATAAGAATTAGATGATCCTGCACCAGTCCATCTGTTATTATAAAAATCTAGGTCCCAATTTTCGTTTCCAAAACGCTGTTCACGGTTATAATTATAGATCTTATTTCCGAATACTCCCTGGAAATCAATAGCAAAATCGAAGTCATAAATATTCATATTAACTCCAAAACCATAAGTTCCTTTAGGAATAGGGCTTCCCAAAAATGTTTTATCTCTTGTATCAATAACCCCATTTCCATCCAGATCTGCAAATTTAAATCCGCCAGGCTGTGCTTGATTCTGCGTTGCCCAAGCATTTACCTCCGCCTGATTCTGGAAAATTCCAGCAACCTGATATCCATAATAAGATCCAACTGCCTGCCCTTCCTCAAGTCTTACAATAGAATTACCAAATAAGCTGACCCCTGTTTCTAAATAGGAATCCCCATATACTGAAGTGATTTTGTTTTTCAAACCTGTAAAATTACCATAAACGCCAATGCCAAAATTTTCGTTGATTTTAGTATTATAATTTACGGAAACCTCAAATCCTTTATTATTAAAAGAATAGGCATTGGTAACATAATTACGCCAATTACTTGCTCCAGAAACTGTTCCTTGGAAAATTCCATATACGACATCTTTGGAATCCTTGCTAAAATAAGTAGCATCTATCTTCAGCTTATTATTAAGTAAAGCCATTTCCAAACCTAAATCTCCACCGGATGTGGTTTCCCATCCAATGGTTGGATCTATTATTTCATCAATAGTTTGTGCAGGATATCCTGTATTTCCATAATATGCACCACCTGCAATACTTGAAACATTTAGTGTATATTTTCTTGTTACATTAGGGTTTCCTAGCTTACCGTAACTTGCTCTCAATTTTAGAAGATTAAACAGATTCTGTTCACTCATAAAATTTTCTTTGGATACTACCCAACCTACACTTACTGCCGGAAAAATCTTATATCTATCATCTGAAGAAATTTGTGAAGTTCCATCCCTACGGATAGAAGCATTCAATAGATATCTTCCTTTATAATCATAATTCAATCTTCCAAAGAAAGACTCAATACGATACTGATCCTGATTTAGGCTTAACTCCGGTCTGTCATTATTATAAATCAAGATATCAGTTCCATTACTTATGCTTAAAGATTCGTTCGTCCCGTCATAGCGTACATTTTGCGCTTCAGCGTAGGTTTCAGAATAGGAATTTCTTGTTCTGGAAAAACCTGCCAGCACTTCAAAATTGTGACCTCCAAAAGTTTTCTTCCAGGTTAAGGTATTGTCCCAAACATAATTTCTGTCTCTGGAATCTCTTGTAATTAATTTTGTTGGTTTTTGGTCCGCAACAGGAACGTAAGTAAGTGTCGGGGAATACTCATATTTGTTTGTATTAATATTATCCGACGTATAGCTTACTCTTAATGTAAAGTCTTTCAAGAATTTGTATTCTCCCCAAATATTATTCAGCAGCCTTTCCTGCCTGATCTGCGAACGGAATAAATCCAGCTTGGCTCTTGGGTTAGGAATAGAATATCCATTGAAAAACTGATAATCTCCAGTTGTGGAATTCATCGTCGAAAATATCGGTGGAGCAGTATAGGCATCTAACAATGGATTCTGTGCTGCATCGGTACGCATTTTCGAAAATGAAAAATTATTTCCAATGGTAATATTGTCCGTTATTTTATATGTAAGGTTTAATTTTGTATTTAACCTGTTGAATCCGCTTCCTGAATTTATACCTCTTCCTGCAGCTAAATTACCTTCATCCTGCAAATTTCCGATACTTCCATAATAGTTAAGTTTCCCCAAGTTACCGGAAGCCGAAAAATCATTTGAATTAATAATACTTGTCCTGAAAATTTCTTTAAACCAATTGGTATCTGCCGGAAAGTTGGACCTGCTTAAATATGCGGCAGGATCGGTAACTTTTTCATTTCTCAGCTTTTCATTATATAATTCTATATACTGATCAGAATTAGCCATTTCTGGAATATTAGTTACTTTTTTAAAGCCCAGATATGAATTAAAATTAAAAACGGGCTTCTTTCCTCTTCCTACTTTGGTTTTAATAATCACAGCTCCATTGGAAGCTCTGGCTCCATAAATTGCCAAACTGGAAGGATCTTTAAGAACACTCATGGATTCAATATCCTGAGGATTCAAAAATGAGATATCATCCGTAATCATTCCGTCAACAATAAATACAGTCTTCCCTGTAAGTGAACCTACTCCCCTAATATCCACTCTAGGCGAACTACCAGGAGCTCCGGAATTCAAAATTTGAACACCAGATAGCTTACCTTGTATTGAGCTTATTGGGTTGGCATTCGGTTTATCAGCAAGATCTTTTGCTGTTACCAGCCCGATACTTCCGGTAATATTCTCTTTTTTCTGAGAGCCATATCCTATCAAAACCACTTCCTCGATCTTCTGCTCTTTGAGAGTGTCTTTCGGTGTAGTCTGCGCATTGACGTTCATACCGAAGTACAAAACCGCAATGAGGCATGAATACTTTAAATCACGTTGTTTCATATAGTTCAATTTTATTCGTACAATCTAATTTTAAAAACATGTCCTTCTTAGTGGAGTTATTTAAATTCTCAAAAAAAGACATTACTCAAAAATAGAAAAAAAATCGAACAATGTTAACATATTGTAAAAATTTAAAAAACTCAGATGAATCTTATACAGAAAGCTAAATAATTCACATTAGAATAACTAAATTACATTATAAATATGAATTTACAACAAAATACCTAATCGAAAACCTTTTACTTTTAACAAAAAAATCCCCAAATACGTAATAAGAATTTAATATTTTGTTAATACGGTTATAGTGTTTACCTTTGGCGCAATATTTGGAAAAATAAGAAAAAGATCAATGAAAAAATACATTATAACAGCAGCATTATTAATTGGAACCGGTACATTAATTTTTACCAGTGTTCAATCCTGCACAACCATGGCGACATCCGACCTTGGATTATCTATTATTAAAAGAGTTTTACTGAACGGTATAGATAAAGGAATGGGGATTTACAGCAACAAGGAAGCTTTCCTTCAAAATAATATGGTGGATAAGGCTCTTCCAAAAGAGCTAAGAGACATTAATTCTACCCTTGAAAAAATTGCTCCTTCCCTGGTAGCTAAGGAAAGAGATTTTATTGCACAGGCAGCAGCATATACCGTTAACACATCAAAGCCTATTCTACAAGGGGCTGTAAACAGTTTGAATGCACAGGATGTGACAAGAATTATTCAGGGTACAACAGCAACACAGATCTTAAAGGAGAAGACCTCTCAGCAGCTCGTTGCTGCCATTGCTCCCAAAGTGGATGAGAAACTGAATGAATATGGAATTGCAAAAACAATCAATACCGCTCTTTCAGGAAATAATCTTTTGGGAAGCCTTCTTGGTGGAAGCAACAGTAATGTAAACACCGGTGGCTTGAGCAGACTTGCCTCTGAACAGCTGGTGAACGGACTGTTCAATATCATTGAAGATTACGAGCATCAGAACTCTAAAGCACTGCTTGGACCACTTGGAAAATAGAAAAATTTTCGCTATATTTATATATAACTTAACAACTGCAGATGGACATATTACAAGGAAACCAACACGCTAACCCTGAGGATTTTTATAATTCTCTGAAGGAGAAACTGGAAGGTCACCATGACTTTCCTGAAGATTATTTATTTAAATTTATCATTCCCACAGATCAGGCAAAACTTACTGAAATTTATAAAGTTTTTGATGGCATCAAGTTTACATTGGGAAACCGCGAAAGCAAAAACGGAAAATACACTGCATGTAATATCAATGCATTCGTTCTGGATGCAGATCAGGTGGTGAATATTTATAAAGATGTCGCTAAAATAGAAGGCGTCATTCTATTGTAAGAGAAAAGAAAAGTCAGCTTTTAGCTGACTTTTTTATTATTATTTTTCAATAAAGAATTTTACATTCTCAATAGGTCTCCCCAGCATGGCAACAGATCCTTTGATCAGAATAGGCCTCTGTATCAGGGAAGGATTCTCAGACAGGATTTTAATCCATTCTTCTTCAGAATAATTTTTATCAGCATAATTTTCCATGTACAGCTTATCTGCTTTACGGATCATATGAAATACGCTCTGATTCAGCTTTTTCAATACTGTTTTGATTTCCAGGACGCTCAAAGGATCTTCCATGATGTTGATGATCTCAAAAGGCACACCGTTTTCATCAAGATACTCAAGTACAGCATTTGATTTAGAGCAGTTCCCGTTATGTAAAACCTTAACCATCATAATATTACTATTTAAAATTGAACTTTCTCCTTAAAGTTAGGAAGAATAAACGGAGAGCTTCTCTTAAATTCTGATAAAAATTTGTTAAAATAAGCCGTTCAGTTCTGCTTCTATCTTTTCAAGAATAAACCCAAAGTCTTCGGGCTTTTCTACAAAATCCAGGTCATCCACTTCGATTACCAGAAGTTTTCCTTCAGTATAATCGGAGATCCATTTTTCGTATTTCTGATTGAGTTTTGACAGGTATTCAATACTGATCGATGCTTCATATTCCCTTCCTCTTTTGTAGATCTTTTTCACAAGATTCGGAACATCGGATTTAAGATAAATTAACAGATCCGGAGCAGAGACGAAAGACTTCATCAGACCGAAAACAGATACATAGTTATTGAAATCCCTGTCTGAAAGAAGTTTCATGTCATTTAGGTTTTCAGCAAAAATATGGGCATCTTCATAGATCGTACGGTCCTGTATAATATTCTTACCGCTTTCCCTGATCTCTTTAACCTGACGAAATCTGCTTCCCAAAAAGTAGATCTGAAGTGCAAAACTCCATTTGCTCATATCCGCATAAAAATCTTCGAGGTAAGGGTTGTGATCTACATCTTCAAACTGTGCATCCCATCCGTAATGCTTGGCAAGCATCGTAGTTAATGTTGTTTTACCGGCACCAATATTTCCTGTAACTGCAATATGCATTCTCCTTAATATTTTTTATTTAATCCTGACTAAACACCTGCAGCCTGAACCTCGGATGTGTCTTCCATCAGCTTTTGTAGGGTATTATCCGAAGCTTTTTTATCAGATTCCGTCTTTTCTACATCAGTTTTTTCCACTTCTGTTCCAACTGACTGTTCAGATGGTGGTTCTGGAGCTGGCGGAGCAACCTGCTTGGTTTCGGGTTCTGTCTGCAGTTTAGTTTCCTTTATTTTTTCAAGGCTGTAAAGATAGAGTTTGTTCGCTTTGATTTCAAAATAAGAAAGGATGTTTTTATCCACAATTTGTGCGTCTTTATCTTCAAAAATTTTAATCATCCCTTTTTCCGGGTCATATTTCAGGATCGAATTGTCCGCGACCACCAAAATAACATCATTCTCCCGTCTGAATCTTTTCCCGTTTTCAAGTGGAGCTTCAAAGAGCTTTTCAAATTTCAGCGAGTATATCCGGATATGTTTCCGGGTTAAAATATAGACTTTATTTTCAAATACAAGCAGATCCATCATATCATCAAAACTGATATCAAAAGGATAAGAATTAATTGTTGTATCGTTTCTGAAGTTATACTGAATCAGTCGTTTCGTACTGTCATCCAGAAGCCACAGCTGCTGAAGATCTTCGGCATAGGCCATTTTGATAAACCCGAACTTCTGTCTGAAATCTATTTTCTGGATCTCGTTCATATTCTGATCGACAAATTTCATTTCCTGGGCATTTTCTGAGAATAATGCCAGGCTTAGCGGGTTCTGCACAGACTGTACTTTATATGGCACCGTAAGCATCATTTTTCCAAGCTGTTTTCCTAAAGAATCATATTTGGTAAAACTGAAATCTTTGTTTTTATAGATATAGAGATTGCCGTAGTCGTCCGCCAGCATATCTTTAGCTTCCTTCAGCTTTAATGTATCTAAAGGAAGGGACTTCTGTGCGTTTACCGTACAGAAAAAGAAGATAAATATGATGTAAAATAATTTCAAAATCTATTTTGGTAAAGATAACTTTCCTATGCGGAACGTCGGCAATTTACACACTTTTATTTAAATTTTAAATGATGAATTTATTGAATGGCAACTTCATAAATTTTCGTCCAGTTTTTACCGGTTATCAACATGTTATCACCTTTAAAGGCAATTCCATTTAGAACATGTTCACTGTTACCCTGATCATTTTCATGGGTTAATTTCGTAAAATCAAATTTCCCTATGGCCTCCCCTGTAGCAGGATTGATTTTTAGTATAATAGGTTTATGCCAAACATTGGAATAAATGAAACCCTTATGAAATTCCAGCTCATTAATATTGTTGTAGGTTTCAGCGTGTCCGGCAACAGACACTGTTCTGACTACCTTAGAAGGAGAGTTTATATCCAGAAAATAAAGGTTTTTTGAACCATCGGTTGCAATAAGATTTTTCCCGTCATACGTTAGTCCCCACCCTTCGCCGATCATATTCGGTAAAGGAAATTGGGAAAGTTTTTTTAATGAGTTTTTATCGTACACAAAACCTATTTTATTTTTATAGGTCAGCTGGTAAATCTTATCACCAACAATAGCACAGCCTTCAGAAAAAACATCAATGGGCTGTTTTTCTATAACACTTGGGGTGGATGAACCTAAAGTATATTTTACAAGTTTAGAATCACCGTCTAATCCGGCGCTTTCGTAAATCATATTGCCTTCCATAAGAAACCCTTCGACAAAATTAGTCGGGTCATGAGGATATTCTGCTACGATGTTGTAGGAAATATTCTGTTCAGTTTTTTTTGCAAAAACATTAATTGTTGCATCCTGACTTAAGGTTTCACCACTTTTGGTTTTAATGATAAAAGTAACGTTGTTATCTCCCAACGTGAAAAACTTAGGATCAATTGTCAAATTTGAAGTTTCATTTTCTCCAAAGCTTACCGTAATTGTTTCTGCATTATCTGTCACTTCTTTTGGAAGAGTAAGCCGATCTCCAAAATGGTAGCCCTTTGCCTCTTTTGAATTATTGTAATCAGCCAGAGAATCAAGCATTTTCTCATTGTTATTACATGATGACAGCAGAAAAATTATTGCAAAACCTGCTATGGTATTTCTTTTCAGTGACTTATTAATCATTCGTCAAAAATAGTAAATTTTTAGTCCTTTCATGAAAAAGCGCTCCTGAGGAACGCTGTTTTTTATAGATAAATCTTCATTCAGATTATTTGATCTGAACTTCATAGATTTTAGGCCAGTTTTTACCGGTTACGAGCATATTGTCGCCTTTGAAAGCAATACCGTTCAATACGTCATCACTTCCTTTGGTATTTTGTTTTGCAATATCTGTAAAGTCAAATGTACCTACTACTTCTCCCGTTGCAGGATTGATCTTTAATACGACAGGTTTCTGCCATACATTCGCATAGATAAATCCGTTGTGGTATTCCAGCTCATTCAGCTGGTCATAGATCTGGGAACTTCCTGCTACTGCAACATATTTGATCAGTTTTGAAGGATTGTTGGCATCCAGGAAGTATAAAAGCTTGCTTCCATCCGATGCAATCAGGTTTTTTCCGTCATACGTAAGTCCCCAACCTTCGCCCAAAACATTCGGGTAAGCAAATTCTGAAAGCAGTTTCAAAGAGCTTTTATCATAAATATAGCCTTTTTTGCTCTGCCACGTCAGCTGATATACTTTATCACCTACAATGGTGCTTCCTTCAGAGAAATCTTCCTGAGCCTGCTTTGTAGAAGCAAGCGGGGTTGTAGTTCCTAATGTATATTTAAGGATCTGTGAAGAGCCGTTCTGCCCGTCACTTTCATAGATTGTATTTCCTTCGATCTGGAAACCCTGAACAAAATTCTTTGGATCGTGCGGGTATTCAGCTATGATCTGATATGCCATGGTTTTTTCAGGATTTTTTGCAAATACATTGATGGTTGCATCCTGATTAAGGGTTTTTCCGCCTTTTGTTTTGATATTAAAAGTAACAGCATTATCACCTAATGTAAAGAATTTAGGGTCAACAGTTAAGCTTGAAGTTTCTTTATCTCCAAAGCTGATACTGATGCTTTCGGCATTTTCCGTCACCTCTTTCGGAAGTTCAAGTTTATCCCCAAAATGATATCCTTTTTCTACCATTGAATTATTATACTCATTCAAAGTGTTCAGGATTTTCTCATCTTTATTACAAGACGCCAACATCATAACCACCGCCAAACCAACTATTATATTCTTTTTCATTGAATTTCTAAATATTTCCCCAAAAATAGCAAATTTTATTCCGTATTGCCAATATTATCCACAGGCTATCCAAATTGTACTATATAACCGTTGTGGTCATACACCGTAAACTCCCTCCTATTCTATTCAAAAGTCCTGATCTTACAACAGATTTTACTTTTGTTTTAAATCTTTTAGGAACGCAGCGCAGTAAATGTTGTCATTATTCCAGGGATTCAAAAGTATCCGTATTAATTTTCATATTAATAGAAATCCATAGCTCGTTATCGATGCTGACTTCGCTCATGACACCCGGATCAATCTCAAATCCTACTTTTTTATAGCATTCAATAGCTCCGGTATTCCAGTCGTATACATTCAGCTCAGCTGTTTTTCTATCTAAATGACTGAAGCCATATTTCAGCAGCTCCTTTACAATTTTCTTTCCATAACCTTTTCCCCGATTGTTTTCATCCCAGATCAGGATTCTTCCAAGCAGGAAAGTATGGTTTTTCAAAAAGATTTGAGCATGACCGATCACATTGTGCTCTGATGTATCAAAAACCCTGAACATAAATCGGTTTTCGTTTTTCAGATCATCTTCCAGCTGTTCTTTTGTAAGGGGAAAATGATAAGCAGGACCGGCAAACTGAAGAAGTGATCTTTTGTCTTTTATTTTAGAAATCAGTTCAGGAGCATCTTCTGCTTTAAAAATCTGCAGCTCAATCATATTCTTATTTTTCCAGGTATTCTTTCATACTTTTTCCGATAATTCCGTTCCAGCCTTCGGTAAAACTTTTCTTTGAAAAATTTTCGCCCAAACTATCGAAACCTTCAATATCATCATGAGTCAATGTTACCAACGTTCCGGTGTCTTCTTTCTGAAGATCCCATGTTACGGTAGTTACGGCATCAGAAAGTTCAGGATATGACCATGTATGTTTTAATTTTTGATTGGGAATAATTTCCAGAATACGGCACTGATGGTGATATTTCTTAGCTTCACCCGGCTCATAGAAATTAAATTCTTTTCCTGCTTCCAAAGTAAAATCATGGATATCAAAATACCAGGATTTCATTTCATTTTTATCAGTTAATGCTTTCCAGACTTTTTCTGCCGGAGCATTTATTTTGTACTGAACAGTGATTGGGTTGTTCATATCTTTATTTTTTAATTAAAAAAATTTAAATACTTGAATTCAATTTTTCCAATATCTTTTCTTTTTCCATTTTCCAGCGTTCTGATAACTCTAAAATCAATTCATCTGAAAATCTTATTTTCACATCATCGCCACCAAACCTTTCCTGATGTATTTTAAAGCTTTTAATAGCTTCCTCAAACGGTTCATCGTCTACAACCTCAACAGTACAGTTTTCGATTTCTAAAATATTTTTGGCAAATGAACCTACTGCCGTCTCAATTGTTCTGAGGTCAATTTCTTCATCAGGATGCCAAATATCTATGAAACGCGGTTTTACTCCTTTTTCATTTTTGGGAGCATCATAAGATACTTCCTGGAAATCTTCATCCTCAGGCTCGTCATAATAGAACCAATAATGACAGGCATTATCTGATAAATATTTCTGGACTGCATCAAAGAATTCTTTTTCGCTTTCCTTGTTTGATAAATTTCTTAAATATCCTTTTGTATTTAAACAAACTGCTCCAATTCTCTCGCCAGATTCATAAAATAGTTCCAGATCTTCCCAACCGGCCTTATCACAAAGTCCATAAATTCCCCACCATAAATTGGAAGATTCTGTTTTTACAATAATTTTTTTCGCATCCATTGTCTAAATTATAGCTTACCCATGAGAAAATCCGGTGATTTTCGCTTCATCAAAATCCAGCTGCATCTCAATGGTTCTCATGACATGGTCATCAAAAATTTTCTCCTTCTTCATCCGGTGCAGTTCGTTTCTCTGCGCCTGGATGATCTGACGGAGCACATCTTTATTTTCATTGATCGCATTAACGTAATCTCCTGTAGAAGCCATACACTGGGCTTTATCTGCCATCAGCATCATTTCGGTTTCCAGCTTATGTTTCTGGTGACGAACCAAAGTATTTTTCTCTGCAAGCTCAGAAAAATCATTTTCCATTTTATGCAGTGCTGTTTCTTTAAGCTTACGCATAAGGATCACTTCCTGTTTTTCTTCAGGTAATTCGCTTCCGGCATCATCTATTTTCAGCCATTTCAGGATCGGAGTCAGAAGAAGCCCCTGTCCTACCAGCGTGATCAATATAATAACGAAAGTTACGAATAAAATAATGTTACGGTGCGGAAAAGCTTCTCCATTTGGCAAAAATGCCGGAATCGAGAGCGCTGCAGCCAGTGAAACAACTCCTCTCATAGCCGCAAAACTGATGATAAATGGTTCCCGCCAGTCCGGTTTGGGAACTGTTAACCTTAATTCTTTTGAACAGAGTCTCGGGAAATACATGACAGCATAGCTGTACAATATCCTTGTAAAAATAATAGCCCCTCCAATTACAACGCTGTAAAAGATTCCTTCTGAAATGGTGTAATCTTTCATAGCGGCAACGACCACCGGAAGCTCAAGACCAATAAGAATAAAAATAATAGTATTCATAAGGAATATAAGTACACTCCAAACATTTCCGGACTGTATTCTTGAGGTATGACTTAAGTAGCAGTGTGAATTATACGACATCAAAAGACCTCCGGCTACCACAGCCAATACTCCTGAAAAATGGAAGTATTCTGCCCCTACATACATGATGTACGGAACAATCAGCGTAATCACCGTATCAATATTGGAGTTGGAAGGAATAATCCTCAACAAAGCTCCAAACAAGAGTCCTGTAGCTATACCTACTGCCACTCCACCTACTGCCATCAGAAAGAAGTCCTGAATAGCATCTCTCCATATAAACTGTCCCGAAATAACAGCCGCTAAGGCAAATTTAAAGACAATTAAACTGGAAGCATCGTTGATTAGACTTTCGCCTTCCAGAATACTCGTAATCTTTTTAGGGATTTTCATGTGTTTCAATACGGAAGTGGCTGCTACTGCATCGGGTGGGGAATTCACCCCTCCAAGCAGGAATCCCATTGCAACAGTAAGTCCCGGGATAATGGAAGATGAAAGATAGGCCACTACAACTGAAGTTAAAAATACAAGCCCAAAAGCCATTGAGAAGATCTGCTTTCTCCACTTGTGAAAATCCTGCCATGAAGTAAACCATGCCGCTTCAAAAAGAATTGGAGGAAGGAAGATCAGGAATACAAGATCCGGCTCTATTTCAATATGTGGCATTCCGGGGATCAGACTGATCAGAAGACCGGCAATAACCAGGAAGATGGGATAAGCTACTTTCAGCTTTTGCCCTATCATCACCAATATCATTACAGACAAAAGGACTGCAATGGATATGATAACATAACTGTGAATCATTTTGATTTGTTTTTTTAGTTGTTTTTTGATTTTGAAGTTGACTAAATGCAGAGACGCTAAGTTTTTAAAAACCTTGCTTTTAGGCGAAAAAGTATGACACTTAACTAAGGCTGGCTTTTAAAATCTATCTTTTTTAAAACCTTATAAGTTGTGGAAACCTATAAGGTTGGAAGTTCTGTTTTTATTTAAAATTCTATCGACTGATTAGCAGTATATATTCAATCTACCCTTTATTTTAAAGTACAATATTGTTCTTTGGAGTAATGGCTGGCGGAAGTTCAGTTTCATCCAGCATATCTCTCATATCAATCTCTATGGTACGGCTGATCTGGGTGATTGGCACGTCGTTCGGACTTCCTTCAAAAGGGTTTACCGAAGCTTCACCTACACTGTCCAGTGTATGGAAACACCAGGTAACCATCAATGAAAATGGAATATTAAACCATATGGTCCAGCCTTCCAAAACGGTTCCTTCACCTAATTTATCCAGTTCTTTCAGTAATCCAAAAGGTACGAAAAGAATAAACAGCAGTAAAAGATACGTGGTAATGGATGAGAAATTTCTCGGGTAAGGAAAGTTCTTAATCCTTTCTGCTTTTCCCTGGTCATCTGTAAATTTTACCAGCTGCTGGTTGATCTGTGTCCATTGAAAATCATTGATGTCTCCTTTTGCATAAGCTTCGGATAATTCTTTGCTCTGGCTGGCCATCAGCTGTGTTGCTCGGTTTTTTTTGCTTAAAATGTATTGAAGTTCGGTTTCGGAAATATACTTTTTCAGCTCATCGTCCAGTTGGGTCAGTCTTTCCGGTATATCATATTTTTTAGCATATTCATCATATTGTGCGGTTCCCATATTCTCCCAGGCTCTGGGCTCTCTCAGTTGGAAACGGAGTGCTGTAAGCCATGCATAATGACGGGAAAACATTTCTTTTACTTTTTTCGGATCTTTTGCAGAAAGGGAGTCTCTCAGAATGTATCCGAAGCTACGGCTGTCATTGATGATGGCACCGTAAATCTGCCTGGCTTCCCAAAGCCTGCTGTAGCTGGCATTGTTTTTAAAACCAACAATAAAAGCCACTGCAGTTCCCAAAATGGCAATGGGCTGCCAGGGAACGGAAACAAATTTCCAGCCTAAAAAGTACAATACAGTAGGTATTGCCGACAATATCGTTAGAACATAGATACTTCGTCTTGTCCAGGTAGCGAACTCAAGCGCACCAAATCTTTTTCCTGAATGCATATGTGTTATTTATTTTTGATCTGTTGATTCTATTTTCTAAACTAACAGTTTTTTCTTCATCAAGGCATCCGGCAAGGACTGTTAATATTAATTTTTGTTAAAAGGAATATTATTGTAAAAACCGATCTGGATCTGCCCCCGGTTTCTGTTTTCCTGGATCTGATTCATATAACCGGCTTCTATCCGCATATTTTTATTGATAACATATCCTAAAGCTCCATATACTCTGTTCCTGTCGAAAACCGGACTGTCAAAATGCAGAAAGATCTCATTATATACCGAAGCATATAGAGATTTCGGGAGCATTTCTTTTTGGGTAATGGGTATATTCAGTCCGATCATATAGCGGAATCTCATCCTGAAATCATCCTGCAGAAAACGTTCTTCCAAACGATATCTGTGCTGCAGATTAAAACGTCCGAACTTCTGTTTCGTAATAAACTGCTGGAAAATCCTGTGCTCGATATTCTCTTTTTTCTCACCGTTTACATAAGGCCGGCTTAAAATAAAACCGTAACCCAGCAAAACGTTATTGTTATTTTCCGTCAGATCATATCCTATTCCCGTACGGATCAATAGCTGTTCGAGGTCTCCTACTGCATCAAAATTCCGGTACTGGACTTCGTTGTGCCAGTTCAGCTTCTTGCTGATCTTATTATTTCCAAAATACATGTACCATGCTCCTAAATCATTTTTCTGCGCAAATGTCGTTATCGACCCCAGACTTAATACTGTAAATACCAGCTTCGTGAAGATCTTTCTCATGTTATTCAATTACTATTATCTATCGTACAGAACAAAATTAATAATTTAAATCAATAATAGCAAACAATAATGAATGGAGAATTCAATTGAAGATATTTTTAATTAACCGGGAATTTGCCTTAGCAAAATCTCATACCTTCTGTATCAAAATAATGCATGTCATGGCATTAAGATCCATTTTCCAGCCTTTTATTCCGATCTCTGAACAGTCTATTCCTCCTCTGGAATGGAAATCGTATACGCCGAAACTCCAAAATTCTTTATGGCCTGGATATACTTCGGAAAACCTGCTCCGCTTTTCACTTTTGGGTGCCGCTTTAATCTGTTCAATTATAAATTTCATCACTGCTTTTTTATTTGTTTTAATTGTCCATATCCTGATCTCTTCCTACACTCTAAATTATGTTTTTTTTGGAATGAAATATAAAGTAAAAACCGGCAGATCTCTCTGCCGGTTATTTTTAAACTTTATTTCGTATAGAATCTTAAGGATGCTGTTGCATTTTCGCAGGATCATCATAGTTTACCATCCAGTTGATTCCGAATTTATCGGTAAACATTCCGAAGTATGCTCCCCAAAAAGTATCTGCCATAGGCATTGTCACCTGTCCTCCGGCAGAAAGTCCACCGAATAGCTTATCTGCTTCTTCTTTGGATTCTGCATTGATGGAAATAGCGAAATTATTTCCTGCTTTGAAATTGGAAGACCATTCGCCACCTGTATCACTTCCCATTAAAATGGTTTCTTTAGATATTGGAAGAGAAACGTGCATAATTTTGTTTTTATCTTCTTCAGAAGTTTCTTTGCCTTCCATTGGAGGCATTTCCCCAAAAGTTCCGATATAAGGATATTCTCCTCCGAAAACTGATTTATAGAAGTCGAATGCTTCTCTGCAGTTTCCATTAAATGTTAAATAAGTGTTTACTGATGCCATTGATTGTTTTTTATGAGTTAAGTTTTAATGAGTTTCTGTTTAAGGTTTTTCAGATAATTCTTTTAATCTCGAAAGTCCTTTCTGGTAATCTTTTCCAATAGCATCTTCCATATTCATAAACAATTTCATTACTGTGAAAGGATAAGGTATTTTTGAGGTAAATCCCCAGGTGGCTTTGCTTCCACTGCCTTCCGGAACAATTTTTACATAAGCATTGGCTTCACTTTCATACGGTGTTAAAAATTTAATCTCCGTATCTATTCTTTTGCCTGCTGCATCCACTTTTTTTACTTTCTGACATCCTTTTCCGGCAGCATCTTTTTCACTGTCCCAGCATACTTTTTCACCGGGTTGCCCTGTAGTTCCGGTCCAGTCTTTTTTCATAGCCGGATCCAGATCATTCCAGGGGCTCCACTGATCCATAGCTCTTAATGTATTGGTCTGCTGCCATACTTTTTCAATGGGCGCATTAATCGTTATTGATTTTTCATAGACACAGTCTCCTGAAACAAGAGCAGCCACTACCATCCATAAGATAAGGATAGAAGCCAGGACAAGGATAATTCTTTTTAATATTTTCATAATTTGGTTTTTATCTGTGTTGGTCAATTAAGATCATGTTTCCGTCCGGGTCTTTCAGGAAAATGTGTTCAGGGCCAGAAGTGGTTTCATCTGCTGTTTTTTCAAGCTCCACTCCATTTTCTTTTAAATGTTTCTGAATGTCACGTACATCATCAAAAGATTCCAGGTTCCGGGCATTTTCATCCCATCCCGGATTGAAGGTAAGCATATTACCATCGAACATAGCCTGAAAAAGACCGATCAGGGTACTCCCATTCTTCATGATGAGATAATTCTGCTCCATACTTCCGCCCATAGCGGAGAAACCCAGTTTTTCATAAAAATCTTTAGACTTCTGAAGATCTTTTACACTTAAACTGATTGAGAATGCTCCTAATTTCATATGTGTTTTATTTTTTTAAAGCCAATTTACTTCCTACCAATACCAATCCCCACACAAAAATTCCTAAGATCCAAAACCAAACCGGAGTAGGCAGGGAGAACATCATATATATAGTTATGAACAGGAAAATAACTCCACAAACTATGGCAGAAGTATGTTTTCCATTGCTAGCCACTTTTGAGGCTGTGAATCCTGAAACGAAAGCTGCCAGGGCATATCCGATGATTACAAAGAAAAGCGCCATAAAGGGAGCATGGGCAACATAATCTTTCATGGCTACCATATCACCACTTGCAGCTCCGGCAGGAGGCGGATACAGCTGATGTCCTATTTTTTCAATGATGGTAATGCAGATAATACCTGCAATGAGCCCAGCCGGAACGGCCAGTATTCTTCTTAACATGGTTATTGATTTTTTAAACGGGTTTTAAAGTCCAGTTTTCCGTCATAACTTTTCCAATCTCCAATTAATTCTATATACTGTCCTTCTATTTTTTCAGTTTTTTTATTCCACTTGAAGGTATAAATAAATTTACCTTTAAAAATACCGATATGCTTACCTGTGGGTTCTTCCGCCAGTTCATAATCTCCAAATACTACACCTTTTCTTTTGGTGTCTCTATATTTTGTAATGGTTATTTTACCTTCATATTTTGCATAGCTATCATTCACAAGAGAATAGCCGGAAATAAAGTATTCCTGGTCATTTTTCTTATTCTGTTCGGAAATATTGACCTTGAGTTTCAGTTCCTGTCCGCGGTCTCCTATTGTTCCTGTATAAGGTTTGCTGTTGTTCAGCCAGACTGTTGAAATATCCGGCATCTGCCCCCATGCAAAATTGCAGGCAAGAATGAGGAACCATAAAAGTTTTTTCATAATGTGTAATGTTTAAACGCCAAATTGGGAAAGATGATGGTTCAGATGCTTGGCAAACATATTGTTCCATTGCTGTGAAGTTAATTTACCAAAAGAAAATGACTCTTTTCCATCGAAAGCTTCTGCCCCCAACTGCTGTGTTTTTTGGATAAAACCGATCAGCCTTTTCTTCTCTTCGTCAAAGTTTTTCCTTCCGGTAATTAAGAACTGGGGAGCTGTAGGGGAATCTCTTGGATAAGCCTTTTCTCCAACTACTTTAGGTTTTACAAAAGTCTTTAAAATAAATTTTGCAATGGAGCCCGGTTTTTTATGTTTTTCAGGTTCATATACCATTTCATAGGATACGCTGCAGTGGGCAAGCATCTGATCAACCGTCATTTTTCCCCACAAACCGTGGGTATCCTCTACCAGCTTATTTATCCTATCAATATAGTTCTGAGCATCTTTTGCATCAAATACATTTTCCATAATATGTCTAATTATCTGAAAGCAAATATATCAGTTTTTTCTTTTGATTTTACAGGATAATGAAAAAAACGGTTCGTATTTTCGGAATGTGTTTTTTAAAATTCGGAATGTAGGTTTTAGCATAAGGTTGCCCGTTGTAAGCTGCTGGTTACGATGTCAATTGTTGAAAAAAGCTGTGGTTTAACAAATATTTTGACACTATTCTCAATAATTCTTATCCCTCTCAAACACTCTCAGCTTCCTTCTTTGCCGTATTTTTAAAAATAACCCAGAGCTTAATCTTTAAGACAATCCAGCCAAGAACAGCATAAACCAGAAGCAGAATACTTAAATGCTTTAAATAGGGAAATGTAAGCTCTACAGAGCCTTTCTGGATCAGTAAAATTTTAAAGGCCTGCAGAAAGGGAGTCAGGGGAATAATGTTAGCAATGTACTGGACAAAAACAGGCATTGCGCTTAACGGCCATGTAAATCCGCTGATGATGAATGCCGGTGAGGCAATAACCATTAAAATCTGTGTTGCCTTCAAAGCATCCGGGATCAATATACTGATGAAAACGCCTAGAAACGAAGCGGAACCAACAAATACTGCAGTCAGAAGAATAAAATTAAGTATTCCTTCGGGCATCGGAACCCGGAAAATCATATGCATAAAGTAATAGACCCCGACAATAAGAATGGAGAAAACCCAGATCGGGATGACTTTGATCAGCATGGTCGGGAAAGCCCATTTTTTCATTTTAATGTATTCCTTTGCAAAGGAGCCTCTTTCAAACTCAGCAGCAAAACTTACCGCCATTGCCAGGAGAATAACCTGCTGAAGAACTACAGCCAGCATTGCGGGCCACATAAAGATCAGATAATTTCCTGTGGTGTTGAAAAGTGTGATATAGTTGGCCTTGAATGGCTCATATTGCGTTGCAGCCTTTGTAGCGGGCATTCCGGCTTTCTGCAAAGCTTTGATTGATGCTCCGGCAGAGAAAGTTCCTATGGTAAGCTGAAGTGCTTTGGACGCAAAATTGGCAGTAAGAACATTTCCTGTATTAACGTACACATTCAGTTCGGGATATTTTTTCTGGAGCATATCAGCTTCAAACCTTGACGGAATAATCACAACAGCCGCTGCTTCATGCCGGATTACCTCGTCTTTTATGCTTAAAGGTTCCTGAGCATATTTAATGATGCTGATGCTTTTATTATCATCCAGCATATCGGTCAGCTGGCTGGACAAAGGTGTATTATCCCTATCAATAACAAGTACCGGGGTATTTTCTACTTTTCCGCTTTTGTAGACGAAACCCAGCAATGTAGCATAAAATACCGGAGCCAGAAAAAATACGGTCCTCAGGGTAGAATTGCCGATAAAAAGCTTGAATTCCCGTTTTAAAAGCCGAAAAAATTCTTTCATGATTATTTCAGGATAACGTTAGCATTTACCAATATACTTTTAGCCTTATTCATGTCTGCAGGCTTTACTTTGATCTCGTAAACAGCATCCTGCAGCTGATAATCAGGATAAGCAGTGGTAATATCCGCATATCTTGTAAGCTGTTTGATGTATACAACTGTTCCCGTGAGGATTTCCTTATTATAAACGACCTGCATACTGACCTCCTGCCCTTTCTTGTATCTGGCAATAGCACTTTCAGGAACTGTAAATCTGAAATAGGTGCTTTCGGGAATATATCCGTTAAACAATGCAAAACCAGCTGTGGCCAACTCACCTGTATTCAGGCTGATGGTTTCTATTTCCATATCATTGGTGGCAATAATATATCTTTCGGAATAGGCTACATTAGCTTCCTGAAGGGCACCTTTGGCCTGTGAGGCCTGCCCTGCAGCCATTTCCACTTTTTCGAAGCGGGTTCCTCTTTTTACATCATCCAGTTCAGCGACAACGGCATCATACTGCGCTTTAGCACCCTGAAGCTTGGCATATACCTCATCATATGCCTGGGGAGACATGAGACTGTCACGGTACATATTATTAGCTCTTTTAAAAGATTTTTGGGCAAATTCATACTGCTCCTTCAAGCCTTTATATTTAGCCTGAAGCTGCCTCAGCTGATCTGCCGTAGCTCCGTTTTTTGCCATCTGTTCCTGAGCTGTTGCAGCACTTACTGCTCCCTGAGCCTGTGCAATTTTTGCGGAAACCTCCGGGACATCAAGTAACGCAAGGGTATCTCCTTTTTTCACAGTCTGGCCTTCCGTTACATATATTTTGAGGATTCTTCCGGTGACTTTAGGTGCAAAAGAGATCACATCTTTTTTGGTCTTTCCTTCGGAATCATTCAGATTTTCTTTTTTTTCGCTGCAGCTCCCTACTAGAAAAAGAACAGCAAAGAGTATGAGTATATTTTTATGCATCATTTTAATGGTAAGGATTAATACAATTTAGTGATATCAAGCTCCTGAGTCGATCTCATCAGCTCTATTCCGGCTCTTCTCTGGTTGAAAAGAGCATTTTGGTATTCAAGCTCTGCAACCTCCAGATCATTTTCAGCATCAATAAGCTGTGAAGATTTGCTCATTCCGTATCTGAATTCTTTTTCAGCCTGAACCAGAGCATTTTTGGCCAATTCTTTTTCTTTGGCTTTTAAAGCAATCTGGGCAGTGGCAATATCATAGTTGGTCTGATTGTTAGCCAGATTCAGGGTTAATTTTTTTAAGGCATCTTCTTTTTTATTCTGCAGGACTTCTTTTCCGACTTTTGCGGTTTCTTCTGCGTGTTTTCCTTCTTTTCCGTCAAAGATCTCCCATTTAAAGCCCACTCCAGCCGTCAATAATGGAAGTATATTGATATTGGTAGGTCTCCAGTCCAGTTTTGCGCCTTCATAACCCAAGGCAGGAACTGCAGGAATTACATTTTCGGAAGTTTTGATACGGCTCCCGTAAAGCCCGATATAGTATGCGGAGGCCATCAGCTGTACTTTCGGGATCATCCAGGTTCTTTCAGCTTTTATTTTGTAATCTGCTGCTGTTATTCCATGTTCCAGGGCACGAACCTCAGCTCTTTCCTCTATTCCTTTTTCTGAAGATAAAAGTTCTACGGGAGAAAGCACAGGGTCAATCATTCTGAGACGTTCTTTACTGATACCTGTCAGAATATAAAGCTGGGTAAGAAGAAGCTCTTTTTTGCCTTCGTATTCCACCATTTTAGCATTCAAAGTGGCCTGTGCCAGTTCTATTTTTTTATGGTCGTATGGCGTAATCAGGCCATAACCGAGAGCTTTATCTGCTGTTTTCCGGTTAATATCCAGTCTTTTTTTACTTTCATCCAATACTTTTTTAGACTGATGAATCAATGCCAGCTGATCGTATGCCTTGGAAATATTAGCCACCACATCATCTTTGGTTTTTTCAAGGAGAATATCTTCAGAAATTTTCTTTTCTTCATTGGCTTTTTTCAGGTATTTTACTTTTCCGCCTGAATAGAGAAGCATTTTGGCATCTGCTTTAGCAATTCCTGAAAAGCCTGAGACATTGAGGTTATTATTGAAACTTCCTTCGGGAATATTGATAAAAGGTGCAAGGTTAATTTCTGGCGACGTTAATCTTGCGGTCGCATTCAGATATCCTACCTGCCCGCTTACTTCCAGAGTGGGAAGAAAGATGTCTTTCAGTTTGTGTCCGTCAAGGTCTGTGAGTTTGTTCTGCGTTATCTGCATTTTGAGATCAGAATCCCGGACCATAGCGCTGTCTAAAAGTTCTTTAAAGTCCGGCGCAGACTGTGCCCAGCAAAAAGCAGGAAAAGCCAAAAAACTAAACGTAAAAATCAATAAATTGTTTTTCATGGTTTATGTTTATAACAAATATAATGCAAAATTTGTTAAATCCACGAAGATAATTCGTCAGTATAGTGAATTTAAAGTATGTTTAAAAAGTGTTTAGTTTTAATCCTCTATTTTTGATGATTATAACGGAGCCGTTTAAGTTTAATTTGAGGAATGTTTTAATTGAAAAAAGTTGAATTTTCTTTTATTCATGGGGATTTGCCTTTCTAATTTTATTAAAATTCTTTTTTTAAACCTTCACTCATCTTAATGGTTCAAAGCTTTCAACATATCTGTGATAAAAAGCTCTCGTTTACAGCATCATACCTGTTGTCACAAACAAAAACTCCCCACCAATGTGAGGAGTTGTTATTTAAAAATCATTCAGATTATCTCTGAACCGCTGATTTCATTTTAGCATCAGGACGTAAAATTCTGTAACGAACTTCAAGGTCTTTCGGCACGTAGAATACCAAAGGCAGCTTGCTGTTGTATCTTACGATTTCAGGCTTAAGCGTTACAAACTTCTTAGTTTTCTTCTGATCCGGGCAGGCCATTAATGTACCTCCTGCTTCACCGTTGGACTCTACTTCATAATAGTTGTAGCCCCAACCCTGAAGATCCTGTGTTTTCACCTCTCCCATCAGAAAATATTTATTACAGTCCAGCATCTTTTCAGCGCCTACAAAAAACTCAACTTTTAAATCGTTTTCGTTTTTTGCAACAGGCAGCTGAATATATACCTGCTTAAATCCTTCTTTAGCTTTTGGGAACATCTCAATTTCCAGCTTCTCAAACTTTTCTGCCTTCTTTTGTGCGAAAGCATTTACACCTGCAAACATAATCAGTCCCGTCATTAAAGTTTTTGAAAATCTCATCTTATTTTATTTTAAAAATTTTTACTACTTCCCTATAGCCAAAAATCATTCCAAAATCTGAACTTGGGCTCCTTTTGTATGGGCATTCATCTGCGGAGCATAGTAATTCTGCATCGTAGTGATCCCGTTGGAGAACTTACCGGCTGCATTGGAAACAAGGTCATATTCAAAAACATATTTTCCTTTCGGCATGTACTGGATATAGAAATTCGTGGAAGCATCTTTGGTAGACTGATAATAGCCTAAGCTGTTTTTCCACTGGTATCCTGACATCGCATCAGTTGGTTCAAATCCTGCCGCACGCATATCTTTAATATGAATAAATTCCATAGCTCTGTCTGTATTCAGGATCATTCTTACGGTTACTTTATCGCCTACTTTTAAAGGAGTGTCTGCTGAAATTTTCTGAAGTTCTTCTCCATTCACTGTTTTCACTTTTTTGTAAAGTTCCTTGGTGATAGAGATATAGTTTTCAGAAGATTTAATCTTGTCTAAATCTTCATAATACTGCCAGAATAATCCACCCTGAACAATTCCCGGCCCCGGTTTGGTAACGGTAACAGTTCCTAAATTCTTATTTATTGCATCAGTTTTCACTGTTGATTTCACATAACCTGTAGCCTGGGTTTGTGGAACCAATTCTTTTCCACCCCAAACGATCGTTGCTTTATCACTTTCAGCACTTGTCCATGATTTTCCTGAGTTTAAAATCGTGAAGATCACTTCTGAAGTTCCCCTTGAGCTTCCCCATGAGTTGACTTCTTTCTGTGTGATTAGCCAGATCTTCATGTCTTCAATGAACTTCTGATCATTGGATTTTAATGTATTGAATGCTTCTAAAGCTCCTGCATGATTTACTACTTTAGATCCGAACCAACCCCAGTCGTTTAAGTTCTGTTTCCAGTAAACGCCCTGAGTTTTGGTATCGGCAGAGGTTTCTTTCAGGTAGTTCATTAATTTATCTGAAACGTCTTTTAAGCCGTAATTATTCATCAGTAAAGCAGTACGGTGAAGTCCGAAGAAAGTGAAATCCGTGATTTTAGCCGTTTTTGCTTTCTGTTTTACCAGTGTTTTCAAAGAAGCTCCTTTTCCTTTAAGAGGATATTCTTTTTCCCAATAGTTTCGGGTATCAAGATAATCAATGGCCCAGTTGTTCCAGATATTATCCTTTTTCACATCCCAGTATTTGTCGATCTCGTTATCTACATACTTAACCAGTTTGGCTACAAACTCTTTCTGTTCTGTTCCCTGATAATCTTTAGCATTATCTTTTAACCATTTGTTGATCTTACCCAGGTTTTTAAGGATGTACAGCGATGTTCCGTAAGAACTTGGATATCCGGGATACCATGAGAAGCCTCCATCAGGATTCTGAAGCTTTCTAAGATCATCCCAGTCCTGACTGATTGAATTTCTCATTGTATTGGCATCAAATAACAGAGCCAGTTTCTGCATCTGCTCGTCTTCATTTTTACTTTCCAGCACCCAAGGAGTCTCTTCCAGTAAAAGCTGTTTCAGTTCCTGATTTTTTTCAAGATTTGAATTCAACAGTCCTTTATTCTGATATTCTTCGAAAACAGTTTTCATTTTCGGATTGGCTTTGAATATCTCAGAAGCCAGTACATCTGCAAACCATTTGTTGAAGATCACATCAGCTGAGCTGTTCTGATCATTTTTCAGACTTGGTAATGCAAACATGATTTCCCAGATCGGATTGGTGGTCAGCTCCAGGGTATTGGAAACATTCGTGATGGTCGCAGAGTTTGTATTGGTAAGGTTATCCAGAACAAATGTCTTGGTTTCGCCTTCTTTCACAAACACAGGTACCGCATCTGTTACCAGCATTCTGTTCGGAAGTACAGCAACCGCCTGCTGCTCTCCATCTGAGTAAGCTCCTGCTTTAGCCACCACTTTTAAAATGATAGAAGACACATTATTCGGAACTTTAAGCTTCCATGTTAATGCACTGTTTCCTTTTTCATTTAAATTAAAATTCTGCGTTCCTGCACTGATTCCAAATTTAGACGAAATATTTTCATTCGTAAAAGCATCCAGGATCTGAAGTTCTGCTGACCCGCTTAATTTTTTATCGGTAAGGTTAGAAAGTTTTGACTGAAGATTCAGCTCATCGCCTTCTCTTAGGAATCTCGGATAATTTGGTGTTACGGAGAATTCTTTCTGTGTCACTACCTGCTTTTCCAATACTGCTGCTCTGGTATCTTTGGTGTGAGCTAAGAACATCAGTTTCCATTTCGTTAATGCTTCCGGAGAGGTGAATTCAAAACTTACGTTTCCTTCTGCATCTGTTTTCAGATCGGGATAGAAGAATGCGGTTTCGTTCAGGTTTTGACGTACTGGAACTTTTTCCAGGTTTTCTTTTGAACCTTCTTTATCTAAGGCTTGATCAGCCTCAGTATCCTGCACTCCTGCAGCACTCACTTTCATCGCACTTGCTTTCGCTAATACAACTTCACGGGCACTGCCATCTCTTGCGATAGGTGATGGAGGTGGTGCATATGCCGGAGCTTTCACCCCTTCCTGATTAGCTACACCCGTTGTTGTTTCTATTTGAGTATACATTTGATATATATCACCATCGAACCAGTTAAAGTTCGGTATCTCCACATATTTTCCATTATAATATTTCAGCCTTTTCTGATAGTATTGCTGAAGCAGATACTGTCTGATATCGTAAGATGTAATAATAGAATATGGCGTATATAAATTCTGCCAGCTAAAACTATTCACAGCAAACTGATCCAGTGACATATCGT
Source organism: Chryseobacterium sp. 22532 (assembly GCF_052044665.1). Classification (NCBI taxonomy): domain Bacteria; kingdom Pseudomonadati; phylum Bacteroidota; class Flavobacteriia; order Flavobacteriales; family Weeksellaceae; genus Chryseobacterium; species Chryseobacterium sp. 22532. The sequence continues at coordinate 419,095 of NZ_JBQENJ010000002.1, read as the reverse complement.
ACATATTGGCCAATACTTCAGCATTAACTTTTTCTTTATCGTTTCCTGAAACTTTCACCGTCCATTTTTCCTTTGAGTTCGGCTCCAGCTTATCTCTGAAAGTAACGGTTTCAATTTTTAAAGGCTGCTCAGTATTTTTTATTTTTAAAGTAACAGTTTGGGTCTGCACATCATTGAATGCCGCAATCTGGAACTGGATATTCAGTACTGTCACGCCCTTGTCTTTCGGAATATCTGTTGTGTACTCTAAAACTCCGTTTTTCAGAGGGTGTACTTCAGAAACTGTTTTTCCTGAACCGTCCTGAACAAATACATTGACAAGCGCATCCGGAATTGCAGAATACACATACACTTTAGCCTTCTCTCCTCTTGAAAATTGATTTTTAGGTTCAATAACCGTCAGGAAGGTTTTTTGTGAAGGTTTTAAAGCTCCTTTATCCCAGATACTAAAATTCTGAGAAGATTTTATCGTGTCTTTTCCTTCGATATTATACAGTTCTAGCTGGTAATCTCCTGCTTCCAGTTTTCCAAGGTCTAATTCTGTAGAAGGCTGCTGTTGTTTTTCAGAAAGTACTTTCTCTGTTTTCCAATTTTTCGTTTCGTCATTTTTATCAAACAGGTCGTGCGGAAATTTGCTGATGAATTCTTCTTTGGAATATTTTGGAAGATTCTGAACTTCTGCAGCAAAGTTATCTCTGAAAATCCTGTTCGGTACCGCCAGTTTTGACAGTTTTACGTTGTATGATTTTTTAAGATCCTGCTCATTGTAATTCAGGGTTTCTACTTTTAATTTTACATTTTCATCACTGAATGTATTCTTGATTCCTTCAGCTTTAATATAGTGAGAAACTGAAGCTACTTTCAACTGTGTATTCGCAGACTGGGTTTCCCCATTAATATCCGTTACCGAAGCATTGATTTCATAGTTATCAATCTGGATTCCTTCCAGTTTTTCATCTTTTTTAAGATCAAGACGGATCACAAATTCTCCTTTCTCATTGGTTTTAGCTTCTCCAAGAATGGAATTTTCATTATCGTCACCCTGAGGGTACCACCAGAAATACCTCCACCTGATATTGTGCTTCCTGATCTCGTAGTTAACGGTTGTATTACTAAGAGCTACTCCTGAGAACATAGTTGCTTTTCCTTTCAGCTCTATGGTTTGTCCGTATTTGTACTCTTCTTTTATAGGATCAAAAGTCACTTCAAATTTCGGTCTCTTGTATTCTTCAACTCTGATGTCTTTATACCCTTGGGATCCCTCTTCTGTTCTCAGGTAAAAAACTCCGTTCAGCTGACCTTTAGGAAGGATAAAGCTTCCATGGTAAGAACCGAATTCATTGGTTGAAAAATTCTGAGAAGAAACTTCCTGACTGTTGGCATCCAGAAGTGTGATTTTCTGTTTTAAACCTGAAATTACAGCTTCTGTTTCTTTATCTATCTTAGTATTGATTACTTTGAAATAAACAGTTTGTCCCGGTCTGTAGATCGCTCTGTCTGTAAAGATCTGTGCCAGGGTGCGGGTCTGCTTGTTTGGGTTATAATCTTCTGCATTTCCGTTATTTCCATACACCTGCATGATCTGGAAATCGTTGGTCTTTGGCTGACGGATCAGGAAAGTTCTGTAATATTCTTTGCTGTCCGTGGAAGGAAATTTGAAAACGCCGTTAGCATCAGTTTTTCCGTCAACTTTATTTAAAGTTTTATTAGCAACAAATTCATAGAAAGTAAGATTTTCATTCGCTGCAGGTTTACCGTTTTCACTATTGACCAGCTTCAGTGTATTAGAAAGCTGGTTTCTGTCTGTTTTTGTCTGGTAAATTATTCTGTTTCCGGAAACCAAGAAGTAGAAATTCTGTCTTGAATCACTGTCTTTCACCTCAGATCCTGCAACAGCATATTCCACAACGTAAATTCCAGAAGGCAAAAGTTTGATCTCCAACGAAGTTTTATGAACCTGATAGTCTTTGGAATCGCCAAGTTGAAAGGTTTCTTTCCTTACCAGACTTTTTTTAACCTTTCCAAAGGTATTATTGTAAGAATTCTGTACATACTGCATCAATGTTGTAAAATCTTCTTTTACTTCATAGATATTCAGTGAAAATTCTGCCACGTTTTTATGGTCCGCTACAAAATGAATCGGTACATTATTTTGAGTCTGCTGCTCATATTTAATGGTAAGAAACGGATTGGTAATCTGATTTTCTTTATTTTTTATGTTCTCGATGAATGAAGATTTCGGATACTGATTCTTGGCCTGGGCTGCAATGGCCAAAGCTTCTTTATCTTTCTTTTTAGCAATAAGTTCATTCATAACATCTTCCATGATGAGCACTTTATAATCTCCTTCTGTATCAGACTTTAAAAGGCTCTGAAGCTGTTCAAGCTTATCTTTACACTGACTGTAGTTACAGTTTTCAGTAAGTTTTTCCCTCATAAAAAACAGCTTGGGATTTCCGCTGTTCTGCGCAATCAGTTCATCAAAAGTAGCATTGATCTGTGTTCTGTTCTCAGTAAGTTCATTTTTAGTAAAAAGTCCATTTTCAGACAGGAAACCGATCTTTTTCATAGAATACCATTCAAGTAAAGTCGGGAAATAAGTGATATCCTTGACCTCTGTAAAAATATTTTTGTACTTCACCAGAGCGATTTTCTTCATATCCGGTTTCTGCTGATCAAGAGTCTGATAGCTTTTTGTCAGATAATTTTTGAAATCCAGTTTGCTCCAGGTTTCTATTTGAGACAGATCCTGAGAATTGACATTCGTTCGCCCCTGTATTTCCCAAGAATTCTGGTTGTAATAATCCATAAAGAATCCGTTCAGAAGAACGTCATATACGAGTCTTTCTTCGCCTTTAAGCTTAGTTTGGGCATCTTTAAGTTTGGTGAAAAACTGAGAGGCTGCATCATTTTTATCGTCATCTCCGGTGAGATTCACAATACTGAATTCTGCCTTCAGGGAACGGATAAGCTGGATCGCATTATTTTCTTTCATTGCGTGGTTTTGGATGTCTAAAATAATGGGTAGATTAGATTTATAAGCACCTTTGGTACTATTTTCACCGACTTTCTTCCATTGGTCGTCATAATATTTCTGTGCGGAGACCGCCGAAAAGCTCAGCATTAGAAGCAAAAGCATAAAAATCTTGGAAAATCTTTTCATAAATGTTATTTTTGATAAATGAACTTCTTAAAAATACTGAAAAAAACTGTCATTGACAGCCAAATTTATGTCTCCATTATGGGAACTTTATTTGCAGTATTTTTCATGAAAGAGCAAAACACATTCCGTTTCCCCACTATCTTGTTAATTTTCATCACTTATTTCAGCGGTTATCTTTACACGAAATACCAGTATACCAGACACTTTTTTAAAATACTTATTCTGAATGCAGCAGCAGGCATTGTCTGTGCTTTTCTCATCATTCATAACCATAATGAAATAAGACTTCTGAAATGGTTTATTATTGTGGTTCTGGGATTACTTTACAACAGTTTTTTCCTGGAGGTCTATATCCGGAAAATTCCATTGCTGAAAGTATTTTATGTTGGTCTGGTCTGGGCATTGGTCAACTGCTGGCTTACACTGCCGGAATTCAGTTTTCCTATTTTTCTGATCAGCTTCTTTTTTATAACAGCACTCGTCCTGCCTTTCGATATCCGGGACATAGAAAGTGATACGGTACAGACTTTTCCAAAGCTGATAGGCGTTCAGAATACAAAATACATTGCCTACATGCTTGTCTTTATCAGCATGCTTATTGCCACATTTTACCTTAGACCGGTTTACGGGACTGCATTTTTTCTATCGGGAATTATGACCTTTATTTTGATCTATTTCTCTGAAAATAAAAGAGATGACGCATATTTTTCTTTCGGGATAGAAACCTGTTCTGCACTTCCTTTTTTATTTTTACTAATAATGGAGTATTTTTGACGAATGATTATCAAAAAGCTTTCCCTTTACAATTTCAAAAACCATTCGGAGAAGAAGTTTGAATTTTCTCCGCAAATCAACTGTTTTGTGGGAAACAACGGCGCCGGAAAGACCAATATCCTGGATGCGCTGCATTATTTATCGGTAGGCAAGAGTTTTTTAGGGAATACTGATTTTAACAACATCAAAAGGGAAGAAGATTTTTTCACTATTGATGCTGAAGTCCAGAATGAGGACAGTGAAGATATTATCAAGATTTCTCAGCCCAAAGAGGCTAAAAAGATCATTAAAAAGAATGATAAAAGCTATGACAGGCTTGCGGACCATATCGGCTATCTGCCAAGTGTAATGATCTCACCATATGATTCCAACCTGATTTCAGATTCGGGGGAAAGCCGGAGAAGATTTCTGGATTCTATGATATCCCAAACCGATTCGGAATATCTTTTTGACCTGATTCAATATCAGAAAACGGTACAGCAGAGAAATGCACTGTTAAAATATTTCGCAAAAAACAGAACCTGGGACAAGGATTCTCTGGAAATCTATGATGCCCCGATCTCAAAATTCGGGACCAATATTTTTGAGAAAAGAAGAAATTTTGTCGAGAAACTGGGGCCTATTGTTCAGAATTTTTATAAAATTATTTCCGGAGGAAAAGAAATGGTTTCTGTTTACTATCAGTCTGATTTAAGTGAAGGCTTTGACTCTGCTCAGCCTGAGAAAGCTTTTCAGACACTTTTAATGGAAAGCCTTGAAAGAGACCGGATGCTGACTTATACTTCAAAGGGAATTCACAAAGATGATCTTCTGTTTGAAATGGATCATGTGCTGATCAAAAAAATAGGTTCACAGGGACAGCAAAAATCTTTCCTGATCTCTTTAAAGCTGGCACAAATGAGTCTTGTGAAGGAGCTAACGAAAAAAACTCCGATCCTTCTTCTTGATGATATTTTCGATAAGCTTGATGACACACGTGTTTCCCAGTTGATCGAGCTGGTTAATCAGGAAAGTTTCGGGCAGATTTTTATTACAGATACACACAGGGAACGTACCGAAAGTGTGGTGAAGAAAATTAATGAGGAAAGTATAATTTTTGAGGTTTGATAAAGTTTTAAGATTATTTCTCGAATATCAGATGCCAAGCCCCAAACCCAGAAAATCACCCTATGAAGAAGAATAAAAAACGCGAATTTCAATCCTCAGAACTTGTAAAATCTTTTGCAAGGATTCATGGTTTTGAACATAAACTGATCGCTTTTGAAATTAAGGATTTTTTGGAAGATTATCTGGATGAAAGCCTTTTTAAAGAGATCAAGAGCGTTAATATTGAAGACAAATGTATTATGATCAGGATTGATTCTCCTTTGCTTAAACATGACTTTCAGATGCGGAAAAGTTTTTATCTTAAAAAGTTTCAGGATAAGTTTGGAGAGGATAAATTCAATGATATTCGTATTTTATAGGTTATTTATCAAAAATATAATTAGAACAACCCGTTAATTTTAGAGCATTTGCTGCGCTAACAGAATGAATGGGCATGCTGGACACAACTTCCAACAAAGTATTCAAGATGCTTTAGTCAAAAAAATTAGTGTTCTTCCGGTTTATTAGCAATGGTATTGCTCATCAAATCATCTGCTTTTTTATCCAATCCTGAACTTAAAGGTAAGAAAAACTTAAACGGATGCTTTACAAAATACCTGAAAATCTCCCTGTAAATTTCACTCACCTGTCCAAAGTTCATTTTTCTTGATCTGAACGCTAAAAACATAGACAGACTAAAGCTTACCAGAAAATTGAAGAATCCAATCAGGAAAACGGTGAAGAACGATATCCAGAAGGTATAGGAATCCACTGAAAAGTCTTTTCCGTAAAGTCCTAAAGCAAAATTTCCGGCAGCAAAAGTAATATGCCTGATATCAAGGTCCAATCCGAAAAATAACCCCACCGGAGCTGTTGCCCCTAAAAATACTCCAAACCAGAAGTTGGAAACGATTCCCGGCCAGTTTTTAGCATAATATTTAGATAAGCTTTTCGCAAATTTCTTTCCTAAAAAGCTTCTGATAGAGAGGTTTTTTGCAATTCTTTCCGGAATCTGGTAAAACACGGAATTGTTTCCTATATTCCCTGAAATGATTCCTGAAATAAACAGGTAAAATCCAGCAATACTGGCATGTAATATAGCTTTTGACTTAAACGGATCAAGGTCTTTTAATAATTTATCTGATCGTTCTACAGCTAAATTCTGAGAGAAAAATACATCCAACCCATAAATGATCGCCAGCGCAATCGGAAATGAGAGAAGCACGTTGCCCACAAAGGCAATGAACTGGCTCCTGAAAAGCTTTGATACAAGATGGGCAAATTCAGTATTATTACGTTTGCTGTTGCCCTCTTCTGACAAGACTTTGGTCATCGTAGCAGCAGTCATTGCGGGCTGTTTTGTTGCCAGCGTAAAACCCATCAGATAGATCATGATGAACCCCATAGCGTAGTTCATCGAATATAAAAATGCATGTGAAAAATCGCTTCCGGGAATATAACCGTAAAGCATTTTCAAAACACAAAGCGCACCAACAATAATTCCACCTCCACTGGCTTTATAAAACATGGTCATATACTCCTTCCGGGTAGATGTAATGTAATGGGTACCGGTTTCTGCCGTATGATTGGTAATAAGATGCGAGAGCAGACGTGTGCTGTCGTTAATCAGGTCTGCAATATTATTTTTATGGGATTTGTAGTTAAGTATATTAAAGATCAGCTGTTTAGATTTTATAGTAATATCCTGTTCATTATCAATCACTAAAAGCTGTACGATCTCATAGATCCTTTCGGTCTGCTGACGGATCTTCAGCAGCGACTGATTGATCTTTCCGGAAATCCCATATTTAGCAGAATTTTTAAAAGCAATATTAACAAATTCATGACAGTGCTCTGTATAGATCTTGATCTGCTTGTAGCGGCTGTCTTTGGAATGAAGCTGCAGCCCCGGATCATTTTTAAGGTCTTCGGTGAGTGCTTCCAGCTCATTCTGAAGTGCCAGAAAAGGATTATCCAGGTTTCTGTACTGGGGCGCCATTCTTACGACCTCAACTTCCATAGCCATCCCTGTAACACGCCAGGAAAGAATGCTCATAGAGAAGATCAGTTCTTTCTTGACATTCGGTTTAATGATAAAATCTGTAGCTCCAAGAAGATTTAAAAACTCATCAATTTCATTCTCCGGCAGGTTGTGAAGATATTTCAGATCGCTTTTGGGCCTGAAACTCACGTTATCAATCATGTACCACACCGTTTTTTCATTTTCTACGGGCGGAAGTATTTTATTAAGGATTCTTTTTTTAAGTTCCGGAAAGAAAGCATTTTCTGACAGAATATTGGCTTCAGTAAGGGAAAGGTTAAAAGGTCTTCCTTTGAAAATATTATGGATGTAATGTTTAAAATTCTCAGCAAAATCCGGATTATTTTTCAGAAAATTAAGGACATCTGTAAAATCTGCCCTTTTAATGCTCTCTAAAAACTCGGCAAATGGTTCTAAAGAAATAGTCTCGTTCTTAAAAGAGAAATATTTTTTAAGAACTGACTCAAAATTTGTGCTGGAATTAAAAAATTTCATTGGGGCAAAGATACTATTTCAAACTCACATTCCTCATCTGTCTCATGATCCAATTGTGTTTCTTTCTTAAATAAGGGGATGGATTTTTAGGATCATATTTCTTTGGATTAGGCAATACGGCAGCAATCCATGCTGCATCCGAAGCACTTAAATCTTTGGATGATTTTCCAAAATAATACTGAGCCGCAGCTTCTACTCCAAATACGCCCTGTCCCATTTCGATGGAATTCAGGTATCTTTCTAAAATGATATCCTTACTCCATACTTTCTCGATAATGAAGGTATAAACAGCCTCCAGCCCTTTTCTGAGCCAGCTTCTTCCCTGCCAAAGGAAAATATTCTTTGCAGTCTGCTGGGAAATGGTGCTTCCGCCACGGATCTTCTTTCCTTTCTCGTTATTCTTCATTGCCTTCTCAATGGCTGTATAGTCAAAGCCGTTATGAGTAAAGAATTTCTGGTCTTCTGAAGCAATGACCGCTTTTTTAACATTATTCCCCATTTCATCATAGGAAATATAATCCCTGTGCAGCTTTCCAAATTCAAAAAGACCTCCAATCTGCGTGATGGTAATCGGCGGATTAAAGAATCTGCCCCAAATAATAAAAACTACATTCAGGACAAGAATAATAAAGATAGCCTGTTTAACTTTTTTCCACATAATTTTGTTTAAAAAGAACTGCAAAAATAAGCAATTCGCCCGAGTTATTGAAGCTCTTTCATATAGATTAACTGATATTCCGGAAGAAGTTCGGGATGGAAGATTCTGATGTAATCTTTCAGGACAAGATCGGCCCGTACAGCACCACTTTCGAAAAAGTCATTGGCTTTCAGTTTTTCTTTTCCGGCAACGGTATAGATTTTTCCTTTGTTGAATACCTCCAGCTTTCCGTAGAAAGGATTACCGGCCAACATTTCTTTTTTTGAAGTGTGATTACCTGCATTTATCCAATACTGTACTTGGCCTGATTTGGCATATACTTCTTCAAAGCTCATCGTCAGAGACTTTTCTTCTTTATTATCTTTCATGATGTAGGAAGCATTGGCATCTGTAATATAGTTGGCCACAGAGGTTTTTCCGCCCGGAAGATACCATACATCTCCGTACATTTCATTGGCCAGCACCATAGGTTTTTCTTTTGCTTTCAGTGCCAGCTGCTTCAGGTGATTATAATTCTTTTCAATTTCCTCATATTTAGCTTGAGCTTCTTTTTCTTTTCCGAAAAATTCTCCAAAAATCTTGATATAGGCTGCTTTTTCTAACGGAAGCTGCTCCATATATTCATCCAGAAAAACCACCTGAATACCATTATTTTTCAGGAGTTGGTAGGCATTGTCAAAACTTGCGATATAATTGGTGAAAACAGCATCCGGCTTCATGGAAATGATCTTTTCCACATCATATTTCTGTTCACTCCCTACATTCTGGATCTTACCCTCTTTTAACAGATTCTGAATTTTCTCTGAATAAATGTACTCCGGACTTGAGACTCCGACAATCAGATTTTCGGCTCCCAATTCAGAAATGTACCCTGCCATGCTTGCATTTAAAAGGATAATTCTCTTAAACGGAGTCTGACTTGATTTAAAATTATAGGTGAAATTTCCTGACTTCAACTCTAAAAGGCCGTCATGCTCTTTAAATTGGGTCCGACTGGATATGTTGGTCCAGTCCGAGGACGAATTTTTTTGTTCTCTTTTACAGGAGATTAGCGCTATAACCGTAAATAAAAGTAAAATTCTCTGTTTCATCTTTCAAAGAAAAGAAAAAAGTGCTATATTTGCAAACCTTAAAACATCAAGGAAACGACGGCCTCGTGGCGCAACTGAATAGCGCATCTGATTACGGCTCAGAAGGTTACAGGTTTGAATCCTGTCGAGGTCACAAGACGGGGATTTAGATTTTTTGAATTTAAATTCCCGTTTTTTTTGTTGAGATAATTCCCCTCTAATCAATAAGATAGCATGAACAAAAGAGTTAATTTTGGTAGTTTGAAAATAGCTTCCATTTAAAAATTATCTTTTCAGGGTATATCAAACTCACGATCGCTCGTTTATCCATAGTGCTAGCTTTTATATATCTCTCTGAAATATTTCCAACGATTTTTAGTGCTTTGCTAATCTTATCTTCTACCCCCTAAGCCGATAGAGAGCCTAATTATCTTTTAATAGATTAATATTAACAAATGTAAAATTAAAATAACAAAGACGATATATCTTGTATTCGTTTGAAATAACATAATTTGATATTGCCATATTCTAGACATACTTATGTTTCCTCGAAGAACTGCATAGGAAAACTGTAAAACAGATGCTTGATGCGGAGTTAGATTCTCATCTGGATAATGAAAAACCTAGATAGCTGTCCAGATAATCGGTTATGTCGGCTACTGTATAGCAATCCATAATTCCACATTCTGATTTAGGACTTATTTTCTGAAGTTTCGTTCTGTTGGCTCTATATTCTTTATTTTTCTTTAAATCAAGCTATCAAAAAATAGTATGTGGTCCGAAGTTACAAACTTTGCAAAGCTGTGAAATTTGTTTGATCAATATTCCAATTAATTCCATCTGTAATCAGCCAACTCACAATGTTATTCTTAAGAGCTATTCTGCAAGATATTTAAAAAAATATTTGGTCATCAAAGTAGTATTACCAGCCTAATTCATTTACAATTCAAAAACAGACTACCCACCCTTTCAATTTAATTGTATCCCATTCATGATTTAGTAGATTTGTTATTGCCCTAAATAAACAAAATAATTAGTGTTTAATGCTGCCGGCTGTATGTTGATAGGAGTTGCAGCTCCTCCGGTGCTCACCGTATAAGTGTGATTATGTCCGATTGATGAAGAAGTTATATTATAGAATCCCCCGCCTCCGACAACCGTTCCTGCGAGCCAGTATACATGGATATTATTTCCGCCGCCAAACGCGGTAGTAGTTCTGATCCTTTGATAAGTCATTGTATGGGAATGCCCCGCTTCCGCATCGGCTGTATAGCTGAGGTTGACATTGGGTAGATTGGACCTGGTAAGAGTTGCTGTACTACTTCCTGAAACTGCACCGGGAGCTGCTGTGGTTCCCATAGAATATCGACCTGCCGCATTGGGCAGCAACGTGGTTATTCCTAATATATTTGCTGCATTATTTTGGGCTGTTTCCGGAAGTGTGCTAATATTTCTTCCGTCCAGCAGATACCACCCATCATGATCGGCTGTAATCAATGAAGGTTTTACATCTCCCACATCAAAAAAGTCAGGATTATGCATAAGTACACCCTGCGCAGTAGATATAACACCGGCTACCTTGTTAAGAGTTTGAATTCTGACAGTACCGTCTACATCAATGGTTTGAGTGGGAGAAGTAGTAAGTACTCCCATAGTAGAAGAGGTTCCATCCAGATAAAGGAATCCCGGACCTATATTAAGTTGTTTTCCATCCTGATTGACTTGCCGGTTTGATGTTAAAGTCCCGTTTACAGTATAAATGTTTTCATTATTACTCCCGTCTCCTGTAAGAGGAAACCAGGTTCCTGAACGAAAATACCAAAATCCCTTTCTGGTAATTATCACTCCGTTATCTGTTAACGAATAAGCCAGCTCTGATTCATCAGGATTTTGCATGCTTTCAATCTGAAAAGCGGCTTGACGGGGAATTAAGATTCCGTTATTAGTGGAAACTATATCCAATACTGCTCGAGGATTAGCCGTTCCTATTCCAATTAATGGCTTTTGTGCCAGAGAAGGTATAGATAATCCTAAAGAAAAAATAAATAGTATAATTATTCTTTTCATTGATTTAATTTTATTGTCCTAAGTAAATAAAGTAGCTGTATGATATATTTTGCGGCACAATAGTAAGGGGAGTTCCGCTTCCGCCCGTATTAACGGTGCCGGTGTGGCTGTGTGCACCGGCAGCAGGTAAGGTTATCGTTGTAGTTCCGGACACCGTTCCCCTTCCCGCTCTAAAGACATACGCGTTACCAGCTGCATTTTGAGCAAAATTGTATCCGCCGGCAGTTAACGAATGCGTATGTGCTGCTGCTGTCGATGTTACTCCTGTTAAATTAACATTAGGAAGGTTAGCTCTGGTCAGTGTTGTCGTATCAGAACCTCCTGCAGTAAATGGAGTTCCTTGTTTCATGAGTCTTCCATTGGTATTTACCAACGTACTGCCAAGTCCTATTGCTGAAGCATTACTTTGTGCAATGGCTGGGAGTGTCGTTACAGCCCGGCCGTCAAGTTTATACCAGCCATTGTGGTCATTTGAACGCAGAGATTCTTTAACAGTGCCATAAGCTACTTTAGGGCCAACAGATAAAGTTCCGTCTGAGAGAGCTTTTACATTTCCGCCTGTAAGACTTCTAACACGCATATCTCCATTTACATCTACCGTGTAACCCGGAGTATTGTTTCCAATTCCTATTCTCTGTTCCACAGAGTGAATCGAAAGCTTATCTGTATCAAATGATAAATTGCGCCCGTTCATTGTTACGGTACGATCGGAAGTCAGAGTGCCATTATTATTATAAATGTTGATAACTGGCTGGGAGCTTCCTCCAAAGGGACGCCATACTGTATTGTCATAATACCAGAAGCCTATTTTATTAATAACAATACCGTTGTTTGTAGTTACGTAAACCAATTCTCCTGTAGCAGGTGTTGTAATGGCTTCTGCCTGTAGGGCAGTCATTCTGGGGATGAGTATGCCTTGTGTAGTGGAGCTGACATCCAATGCTGCATTGGGATTGGCTGTACCAACACCTACACGCTGTGCACTGGCCGGAAGAAAAAAAAGAAGATTGAGTATAGATATAATATTAATCGAAGTTTTACTAAACATAATTTAATTTTTAAATTCCTAAATAAATAAAGTAATTAAGCTGTATGTAGTCAGGATTCAGCGCGATAGCAGCTCCAGTTCCTCCGGTAGGTATAGTGACGGTGTGATTGTGTGCTCCCGATGCAGAACTTGTATAAGTTCCCTCAGAAAGTATTGATCCCACTATTGCCCCTCCCGCCAATTCCCATGAATTGGCATTACCATTAACAGTTTGTAGAATATCCGTTCCTCTTACTTGTGCTGCACCCGGGCTTACCAGAGGATGACTATGATACAAAGTTGTTGTATTTCCGCTAAGAACAAAATTGGGTAAATTAGCTCGGGAAAGAACTACGCTTGCCGCTCCGCTCAGTGTTCCGGGGGGACCTTGTTTAATATATCTTCCTGTAGCATTGGGAAGATTTCCTGCAAGCCCAAGAGCTGTAGCTCTTGATTGAACACTTACTGGTAATGTAGAAAGTGCTCTGCCATTAAGCAAATACCAACCTTCATGATCTGTAGGAAGATAGGAATATTGGATATCCCCATAATGGTTAATCAACCCTGTATCAAAAGACAGTAAACCATCTCCCTGGGTAATCACATTTCCTTTAAACAGACTACGGATTCTCATTCCTCCGTTAACGTCTAATTTTTCTGTTGGAAGATTGGTGTTAACTCCAATATTACCTGTACTTCCGGATATAAACAGTTTGTCGGGTCCGATATTCATATCATGATTGTCGAGACCGACAATTCTGTTACCTGCAAGGCTGCCATCAGAATTATAAATATTCTCACCTATTGAATTATTGGCGGTAATGGGATTCCAGATAGTGCCGTCAAAATACCAAAATCCGATAGTATTGACCACACTTCCTGTATTAGTTGTGCAAAAAACCAGCTCCCCTTCAGTCGGTGTATTGATTTGTTCTATTTGGGCGGCAGTCATTCTGGGAATTAAAATCCCGCTTTTATCCGATACAATGTCCAGGGCCGCATTGGGCTTATCTGTGTTGATTCCTATTTGGGCGGAAATCAGGGATGCAGTAAGCACTCCTAAAGTGGTCAATAATTTTTTCATGCCTTAATGTTAGTTTTATGTATACTTATTTTTGTAATTGTTTTATTACCTGAAATAAAAAAGGGTAAATAAAATGCATGATTACAAAACGGTTTTGTTGATTATTTAAAATTGCTGAGTATGCAGATAAAATAAAATATGGACAAAAGTAGAAAAGTATAGGGCTGGTAAAAAGATAATATCTTGTCTTTTTCGGGAATAAGTTAAAATATAATAAATGTATAAGTATTTGTATTGCAATGTGTTATATTAAAAAATAACTTTTGTAACAAAAGCTTTTTACAAAGTTACTTTAAGATAAATTTAATGATTAACTAAGACAAAACATTCCTGAAAACAGAATTTTGAAATTACTTCTTTGTTGCGAGGATCTTTCCAACCATTTACGGAACTAATTCAGAAGAATTATAAGTGCAATCTATTGCAAATCAATATTATTATAGCAAAAAAACAAATGGTCATTTTCCTGAAAATGACCATTTGTTATATTTCTGCATAACATAATGAAAACTACTTTTGTGATCTTTAGTAGGAAATCTTTCAAATGAAATTACAATTTATTTCATTCTGATTTTTTAAGAGGAATGCTATCTATAGCGCAAGTAGGTATTCATAATATTAATCAGGAAAATAAGTAAAATATCATGTTTAATACAGTGAAATCAGATGTTTTCGCAGCAAATAAGAAATTCGACTTCATATAAATAGTATAATTATTAGTTTTTAGGTTATTATGAAAAACAACATTCTCCTTTTAATGTTTCTGGTTGCATGCAATCCGTTTGTAACAGCTCAGGTCGGTATTCTGACCTCAAACCCACAAGGCCCTTTACATGTTGACGGTGCAAAAGATAATCCTGCTACAGGAACTCCGACTACCATTCAGCAGGTAAATGATGTAATAATAACTCCGGAAGGAAGTCTAGGTGTGGGTACCATTGCTCCAGATTCCTCCTCCTCTGTGGAGGTTAACACAACCAGTAAGGGGTTTCTTCCTCCACGAATGACTAATGCTCAAAGAGATGCCATCGCTTTACCGGCAACGGGATTAATGATCTATTCAACTACCAGCAAATGTCTGCAGACAAATATTGGTACCCCTGCTTCTCCCAATTGGGGATGTGTAGCGGTACAAGGCAGTACAGGTGCTCCGGTTGTACAAGTAAATTCTTATACTCCTAATACACCGGCTGGATCTGCGGCAAGTGAAACCTGCCTTGGGAGTATTTGTGTGAGACACAATGGTAACGCAAGTGAAGGAAGTATTTTGTTAAGAAGTAATACGGGTGCATCAATTCCTAATTCAAGTATAGCAGGATTTCAGGTTGCTACCAGCGGGATTAACATGGGAGATACTGAAATTGTAAGTTTAACTACATCCTATACCCAATTCTACAGGGGAGGCGCCAGTGGTGGCGAATTTATCAACTATCAGGTATGCACAGGTACTGGTGAGAATTATAGAATTTTTTTGACAATGGTGGCACCGGTACTTAATCCAGGTGCAGGAAACGGAATGTATCTTCTCAATCTTGAAAAAGTAAGATAATACCACATAAAGCATTCTTAAAGTCGGTCTTTACGATAATTGGGAGATGTGAAACCAATATGATAAAACGCACCTGATTAGCAGGTGCGTTTTTTAGCAAAATGATTCTGTGCAGCATCTGAAAAATATTCGCATTATGACAGAGAGAATAGCCCATTGCTATTATCTTAAACAAAAGCTAGCTGTTATGATATGATAAAATGCATAAGATAAGCCTTATGGTGTGTTAATTTTGTCACACCAATATTACTATAAAGATAATCTTGATTTTTTGATTAGACGATGATTATATAGTCATTAGTTTTGTATTTGTCCTAGTGAATCAATATTGGATATAATCAGTTCTTAACCATATTTAAAAAGAGAATCAAGTTACAGGTGATAACTGAACTCTGCATATTTATTCACACTTTCTACATATCCAACGACATACCACCTGTAATATCAAAGTTTATATATTCTCTTCCATCGTGTAAGAGTATTCCTGCTGAGCTTAAAGTGCCGGGCTACCTGGCTGTTGTTGAGGCTGTTTTTATCCTGATACTCTAATATTTCCAGAATTACTTTTTCATTGTATGATCTGTGTGCCTGATTAAAATGATCAAACTCTTTTTCTATACTTTTAAAAAGAATTTTTTCAAGGTTAATAACATCCAATGGCGAAAGATTGTCCTTTGACAGTATTGTTTGGCATTTCCATTTCTTTTCAGGATATTTTAGTTCAATAAGATCTGTATATATTTTTATATAGTCTGGGTTACCTTGTTTTTCCAATAAAAATAATTTTAAGTATTATCAATTTTTTTGTATTTGCTGATCCATTTATAAAGGGTAGTTTTTGGGATTTTATATTCGTCAATGACCTGCCGTATTGTTTTTTGTTCTGTACTGATAAGTTCCAGAATAAAATCAATCATTACTTTGGTATAAATATTTTTGCGGAATTGAGGGAGTTCAGATTTTCGGTCCGGCTCTTCCTTATCAGGTGAAACAGGAGGTGAAAAAAGCACCAGATGTTGGGTATAGATGCGGAAAAAATCATATTTCAGCAATTTGCTCCATTTTAGAAGAATACCTGTATTCATATCTTTTTGTTTATACATTTCTTCGATATCTTTCTCAATACAGTCAAAAAAATTGCATATGCGGGATACTTTTATATTGCATTCCGATACTCTTTTTTCAATAAGGTTACCGATGTGTATGTTTTTATAAATGATTGACATAGAACTCTCTTTTTAAAGGATCATTTTTTATTGATAGAATTATGCTGAGATATTATTTAAGTAATGTCAATGTAAAGCTATTCTGAGAAAAAGAACCTCTTGAGGTATTTGTAGTACAGCCTGGAGAAGAAGACCCTCTTACTTGCATATAATATGTTCCGGCTGTCAGGTAAGCAATATTCGAAGTATAAATAAAGTCATAACTACTAGAACCGGTAGGTACATGGATATCCTGCGCAGGAAATGCAACATTTACTGCTGCCGTTGAGCTTTTGCTCAAATTATAGGCAAGAAAAGCTCCACAACCCGCTGGGCTTTTATCGGTAATAAGACGCGGTGAAACAATATAATACCCTGGAGTAGTAACAACGGCGTTTGCTCCAAGGTAGGTCATAGCCGCAGGGATATTTACACTGGTACCTGTTGTAGAGTTAATAACAAGTGCAGAACCCGTAGTGTCACGCCAAGTGGCTACACCACTCGCATCAGAAACCAGAACTTTACCTTCAGCCTGTGTTCCATCTACAATTTTTATTGCTCCCGGAGTACTTCCGTTGTCAATATCTAATCTTGTAGCAGGAGCTGTCGTTCCCAATCCTACTCTGTTATTTAGGGCATCGATATTGAAAGTAGTATTGTCTACCTGAAAATGGCTGGTTCCTGTATTGGCAGAAGAAGTAAAAGAAAGAGTTTTGTCGCTCATCGTTACCACTCTGTTTGATTCAAGAGTTCCATTGTTTTTGTAAATATTGGTGTCCTGATTTATTTTTTGCCAAATATTTCCATCGAAAAAGTAATATCCCTCTTCTGTAATGTTTATTGTCTTTGGTGATACTATACTTACGGCCGAGGTAGCATAGATGATGTTCCCTTTTTGATCCATCATATATTGTGCATCTCCGGCTTTGATCTGATCTCCAGCAAGTCTTGGTGCAAGAAGTCCTTCCGGTCTGCTGCCATCAGTTGTTTTTGCCGTTATATCGAAGGTTGATTTTGAATTGCTTGTGTTGATCCCTATTTGGGAGAATAACAATTGAGTACATAGGAAACATAATAGTAGATTGATTTTTTTCATTCTATAAAATTTAAATATGATGTATGAATCTGATAACGCCCTGGATATGCTTATTAAAAACGATATAAAAGTAGATGAATAGTGTATTATCGAAAAAACAATATCTTGTTGTTTTCGGGAAAATGACAAGACATAAAAATGGTATAAATGTAAATATATCAATACTTTGTAATTCATTTTTAAATTTATCATAAGCGCTGTTTCTACAAAAAAGAGAAAATGATTTAAGATGAATTTTAATGAGTAACAAGAACATAAACATGGCCGGTTCTTCGGCCATGTGAGTAACCTGCAGATAAAATTGAGGGATGTTCTGCATCGTTAAAAATCAAATGTGCTTTCAGAATCATCAAAGAAGTTAATCCGTTAGTTCATAGATAGGAATTTTCAAAAATTTATGAGCTTATTGTTTTGATGTCTTGCTTAACGCCTAACAATAATCAGTTGTTGTGTTGTTAATCCTAATAAGAATAATATATTATCTTTGAAATTCTACAAAAATATATCCTAGTGCTCCAAAGCCAAGTCCGTCTCCATCTGCTATATGAAAACTTACTCTATAGAAGGTTTTATCTACATAAGAAAAGAATGTAAACTCTGCGTGGCCATCCTGCGTACAATTGATAGGAATCAAAGCTGGATTAGGATTGCTTGGTATTCCGGCTCCTATATTCGCAAATGTCGGAGTTATGGTTAAGGGAACACTGTTAATAAATCCTGAACCATTTTGTGCAGTTCGAGATATTCCGTGGATAATCCCCGTATTATTGGTTCCTGTTGTTGTTCTTACCTGCATATAAGAATCCGTATTTGTACAGGTCGTAGATGGATATCGAAATTCTAAAGATCCTATAGACACAGAAGAACTTGTGGGAGTCGTTGCATTAATATTAAACGACCTGAATGAGGTGGTTATGGAGCTCTGTACCACAACATTACCATTAGCATCAATTCCCAGTGGTGACGTATTTGATGAAGGTGTAGTTGTATTGTTCATATTGGTAAATTTCAATCCTGAAGATCCGTCTACACCAGATTCAATTTCCATTTTTGCCGTTGGCGTGCTGGTTCCTATTCCTACCCTGTTATTGGCAGCATCCACAGAGAAAGTGGCACCGTTTACAGAGAAGGCATTGGTAGATGTCCCGTTAAAAGCCAGGGTGTGATCCGCTTGTGTCACCGTTCTGTTTCCTGTAAGTGCTCCGTCTGAACTATAAATATTAGCATTGAGTTTCGTCCAAGTTGTTCCATTGAAAAAGTAAAAGCCCGTATTATCAATATTAACGGCATTCCCGGTTTGTGTTCCGGTTGATATATCATTAACATAAATAAGGGTTGAGGTTGGGATGCCGGTCATACTCTGGGCTCTTTGCCTGTTGATCCTCGGAATCAGCATTCCGTCTACTGTTGTTATTGTTCCTGTTGCTTCTTTTGCTGCAACTTCAAAAGTTGCAGAAGGAGTGGATGTATTGATGCCGACCTGGGCAAAAATTCCGTAAGGAACTAAAAAAAGCAATAGTAGTTTTTTCATTTTTTACTCTGGATTTAATTAAAAATGTTTGGGAAATGAGATCAACTTAATTTATGCAATAGCCTTTATCTCAACCAGGAATTATAGAGTTATTGTTTTTCCTGATTGTGTGGCAAAAGTATCCCGTCAATTGTTAGGGAAAAAGAAAATACCTTGCTTTTTTCAGGAAAAAGACAAGGTATATTTGTGTAGTAAAATTCTGATTAATAATACTTAATCTTCTTTTTCTTGAATTTCTTCCTGCAGGTATTTTATAAATAGCGAAGGAGATAAAGAAGTCACTTTCTTGAATATTTTGCTGAATTTGCTATGCGAAGAAAATCCCACCTCATCTGCTAATGAGGCCAATTTAAAGTTCCGGTATTGAGGATCATTTTTGAGTTTTTCAATAATGTAATTAATCCTCAGCTCATTAATATAATTATTAAAGTCTTTCTCTTTATGAGTATTGATAACATAAGAAAGATATTTGGTATTGGTTTCAAAACGGCCTGCTAAAAAGGGAAGGGAAATATTTTTATTATTAAAGAGATTTGTTTTTTCAAATTTATTCAATTTTGCAAGCAGTTTTTCTTCTGTTTCTGAACTCATTAATACCACTGCCTCATTATTTCCTGCTTGATGAACCGATATATCGATTTTTTCTGAGGCGATAGGAATATCAGTACTGTTTTTTATATTGGATTTTCGAAGTATCTGTTTAAATTTTTCAATATTTTTCCTTTGTTGTATTTTAGATCTTATATATAATGTAAGGATAAGAATAAGCAGAAGTCCGGTAATGAATATAAGATAGTTTTTCTGAATACTTTTTTTCTCTGTCTTTATTATTTTTTTGTCAAGCTTGGTATAGGATTCATCGATAAACTGACGAGTTTTTGACTCTATTTTCTTCTCTAACGTGTCTTTTCGTTGGTCTGTAACCTTTAGTTTTTCAATATTTTCAGTCTGTAAATAATATTGTTTCTCCGTAGTGTAAATCTCTTTTTTTTGTTCAAGGTTTTCTGTTTTTTCAGATACTTTTTTGGCGAGATCCAGATATTGTTTAGCTTTTGACAGATTTTTTTTTTCTAAATATACATTAGCAAGGCCAATGTAAATATAGCTCGTAGTTTCATTTTCGGGAAAATCTTTAACTAAGTTTAGAGCCTTCTTATAATGATATAAAGAAGCATTAATATTTTTCAGATTGTAATAATTAGACCCAAGCATCTGTTCGTTATCAGTAGTAAAAAAATCTTTTTCTTTTATAACATTGAAATGAAGCTGAGATTGTTGAATATACTGATTGGATTTCTTGTATTTTTTTTGATCCATTTCGTAATAGGCCATTTCCTGCAGAATTAATCCCTGGATTTTATGTGCTATTAACGTATCCTTAATCATTTTAGCTGTTTTGAGGGTTTTTTGAGCGTATTTTTTTGACTGGCTGTAGAGTTCAACACCACGATATTGGCCAGCTAAAAAAAGAGAAATCCGTGCTTGCCAGTTTAAATTATCCGTATTCTCAATAATTGTTTCAGCTTTTTCAGCATACGATAAGGCTCTGTTAAAATCTTTCGCATCTCTGCAAAGGTTAGCAGAAAGCATTAAACTTTTTGCCTGAAGGGTCGGTGTTCCAGAAATCTTATATAAAGAATCAGCAATATAGAGTGCTTTTTTGAAATCTTTGGAAGCGGTTTCTAAATAGGTTTTGTTATATAATTTATTATATGCATCTAAATCCTGGGCATTAACAAGCGCACACGCCACAAGATACAGAAGAACTAATTTTTTTTTCATTGATTATTTTTTCTTTAAGGAATTCCGATAGTATATAAAAGTGAATTATAAAGTTCTTTTTATCCAAAATAGCAAAGACATAGAATAGTTAGTTGACATACTTTAAAATATTAAAAAAATGAAAGATTAAAGAATATGGTTAAATTATATTTCAAAAATGAAGAATAAAATTCATATTTCAATATATAGATTAACAATAATTTTCGCGTCACAAAATTATAATTTTTGGAATCATGATAAAAGCTATTATTACTGATAGATCCAAGCAGAATTATAAACGGTAAATTTATTATGACCCAATTATTGGATATTGCCGAAACCTTCAAAATATTTAGCCAGACGATAAAATTTGCCACTATTGAGGTATATAATCTATGATTATAGTCACTAAGTTGTGAAAATTTATTTCTTAACTTGATTTTCTTTCAAATAGAAATCAACGCAGATAAACCAATGCAACCTTGGACAGTGTATGAGATAAAAACGGAATTCTAATTCCCAGAATGATGCTGCTCAAATAGAACATATAATTCCCATAACTGATCTGGCTATGGGGATATGTGTTCTAAAAGTATTTTTGGATAGTGGACAAGAAAAACGACGCATAAATCACAGAAATAAAGCAAAGCATTCATTGATATCGAGTAGAACAATTCAGTAATGCCTGCCTTTTTTAAGCCGAAGGTTAATTAAAAAACAGGTCAGGATTCATTTTGTAATATTATAATCATTTCAAAAAAGTGAAATCGATCATTCTTTTTATAATTTCGCTGTTGATAAGTGAAATCAGAAAATCTCCATGACCAAAAGATTATAAATATCCAGCTCTACATGTCCGCTTAGCTTATACATTTTCGTTGGGTCATTAGATGCACTTATAAACATCATGGCATCCCAGTTATTGGTATACGTATAAACATTCTTCCAGCTACTCCAATCGGTTGTGGTCCATGATATATTAACAGTATTAGCTGCAGAGTTATTAAACGTCCATAGCTTTACCGAGCCCCTTATCGTTACATTAGCTGCTGGAGCACTCCGAAGCCGTGCCTGTACAGAATAGGTCGTTGCTGTTGCTTTTACCATTCTCCACTCATAGTACTCCGTTACCAGAACTTTATCAGTGTTGGTGGTTAAACCTGTATAGATTAAATTGTTGACTTTTAAATCTGAAGACTCAGAAAAATAATCAAATTTGCTCCACTCAGGAGATGTTTTATCTCCCATATTTACATATAATCCGACCCCATTTACCGTAGCCAATGGATGGTATACAAGTAATCCGTTGGCAGGCTGTGGTACGGTAACAGCATCGGTGGAAGAAAGCAGGGAAACCCTCGGAAACAGTACGCCTTTGCTTGTGCTCTCTACATGTAACGCGGCAGATGGATCCGGATTCACTGCACCGATCCCAATTTGGCTCAACGCGATAGTGTAGGATACTATTGCAATTGTTGTTAGTATATTTTTCATCTTTGACATTGTATTTTTTAAAATTGTTCTACCATTAAGTAATTAATAGAATTGGTAACGGTGTAAACATTGACCCTAAATAATTTATCAGTTCCGACAACACCGAAATAGTAAAAAGTTTCAAAATTAGATTGATAGGTATAGGCAGGGTACCATATATTCCAGTTGGTTGGAGACCACGTAAAAGAAGGCATCGCTAAGGTCGCTTGCTCGGTACCTCTCCAGTTTAAAGTATAGGTACTGGTAGTAGTAACATTACCCGTTGGCGCAGCCTTTAATCTCATTTGTAATGAATAATTGCCGGAAGCATCAGAGACCATTCTCCACTGAAATGTATCTGTGTTTAAGATTTTTGCTGCATTAGTGGTAGCCCCATTATATACAAGAGTTGATACAATTCTTGATGATTCTTGGGATTGTAATATTTTCATTTTTTGCCAGGATGGTGATGATGCGTTTCCTTCATTAACATACATTCCCTCTCCTATAAAGCCATTGGTATTAAATACGGTTAATCCTTTAACAGGAGAGACTATTGTCGTTGCATCTGTTGCCGACGTAAGATTTACTTTTGGCAAAAGAACACCTTGTTTCCCGGATTTTCCAACGACATCAAGAACTGCAGAACTATTGGGTGTAGAGGTATTGATACCCACTTGCCCGAACCCTAAACTGCTAAAGAAAATTGATGATAAAAATAATAGTTTTCTCATAATACGTGTTTTTTAATAAATTTCTACAATCAATGAATTAAAACTATTTTGATTAACAAAATTACTAATCTTATAAAACTGGTTAGAATTGGAAACTCTTAAATAAAAGAAATGGCTTGCTCCATTAGCCATAAAATCCATCACTTTCCAGGTATTCCAGTCGGTTGAGTTCCATGTCTGTGAAACAAGCTTAAGTCCCGTAATAGTACTCACCCAACCAACCCTGTTACCAGATATGGTAATGGGATCAGTCGGCGCTTGAATTAATCTTGCATACAAATAGGTTTGAGCCCCTTCAATAGTGAACTTGAATTCGAAACCACCTTTTTTCAACGTTTTTGAAGCATTCATTGTAGTCCCAAAGTAAACCAGCTTGCCGATTTCTACTCCGTTTTCCGGGGTTAAAGACTGCCACAGCGGTGCAGCGGGTGTTCCTGTATTTAACGATATTCCTTCCCTTAGATTCGCTGCGTTAGGATTAGAATTATATACGATAAGTCCGGTTGCCGGACTTGTTATTGTTAATGCGTCAGTACGAGAAGTAAGATTAACCCGGGGTGGTAAAAATCCTGCCGGTTTATCTGGTTTTGCCTGTATATCCAATGCTGCTGAGGTGTCTGGACTGCTTGTATTTATACCTACTTGTGCTTCAGTATACATTATGCTACTGAATAATAGCATAAAAAAGATTTTAGCTTCCATTTTTTTATTTTTTCTTATCAAAGTATTTGTTGAATGAGAGTAATGATATATCTGCAATTTTTCAATACACAGCTGTTATAAAGTCCAAATGATATTGAATATCTTGTCCTCTATTTTTACCGCCGCAAGGTATATTTAAAATCAGGCGGTGTAAAGCATTTGGCTGATCGTATTCAGGAATATGACAACACTGATTGACTGGAAAAAATGCATCAAACTAATGGTATATGTTTGGCCCTAATCAATGTAAATTAGTGAGTCCGGCTTGACAATTCTGAGCAAGTTAAATCTGTAGAAATTCTCATCTTTAATATTTGATAGAAATGTATTGTTCTTAAATTATGGGAAGATCCCTGTTATTGAGCTTGAGTTGCTTCCATAAAAACATTAGTGTATATTTAAGAATCTCATTCATCTATCATAAAAAAACTATCATGAAACACATTTTAGCCCTATTTATAATATTATCTATATTATCTTGCGAAAGCAAAGAACAAAAAAAAGAGAGAATTTTAAAGGAATTCGAGAAAGAAGCTAAAGAGTTACAAAAAAATCAGATTGATTTTTCACTCAATGCAAGGCCCAGATATTTTTCAGCTAAAACAACTAATGGTAATGTATTCAATTCACAGAATTATAAAGACAAAAATCTCGTGGTTTTCATATATGACAAGTCTTATTTAAAAAAGAGCGAGTCTTATGATATGGCAGAAGAGTTCAATACTCTATATACGAAGTATAAAAATGACGCTTATTTTATTGGTATTGTAGAAGGTTTTATAGAAGATGAAAAAGAGCTAAAGAATTATCTAAGTCATTCACAAGTTCTGTTTGAGCAGATCGACAATACCAAATCTTACAGTAAATCAGAAAAATTGAATTACAATCTATTTTGTAGTCCTGCAAAGGTTCTTATTGGTACTAATGGAAAGGTTATACACTCTTCTTGTGGCGGTGGCAACAATATGATGATCGAACAGAAGCTCGACAGTATAAGGGCTATTGTAAAATAGTTAAAGTATTGCCTATGTTATAATATGATTGCAATTGTAGGAAATTTGCTTTTCAAATAATTAAATTAGACCATAAAATCAAAACTGTCAGCAGAAATTCTGCTGACAGTTTTTTGAAAGTAAAAAATGTAAAATTAATATCCCTCGTTCTGAACCAGATATCCAAGAACACTTGATGCTCCGTCAATTGTCGATTGCGGAATCGGGAAAAGCCTTTTTCGTACATCAGTATTTGTTTTAGATGTATAGGTATCTTCATAATGACCAAAACGAATCATATCTGTTCTTCTGGAATATTCCCAGTAAAACTCAAAACCTCTTTCTCTGTATAAAAGATCCAGATTCATTGTTGTCAGTGCGGGAGGGGTAACGTTAGGTCTGGCTGTTCTAGATGCTCTAACGAGATTAACATCCGCTAAAGCTGCTCCTGCATTTCCTTTTCTTAACTGGGCTTCTGCTCTCATCAGATAAATATCCGCTAAGCGTAAAAGGACTATATCTGCATTTCCTCTGTTTCTTCCTGTATCTGAAGTTCTGCTGAACTGGTATTTTGAAACTCGATATCCATCGGTGTAATCTTTATTGTTGGGATTTTCTAAATCGATATCCAGCGTGTGATTTACGTAGCTTACAAATCCATTTCTCTGCTCTATGATAGGATAAATTTTATATTGTCCGTTCAGAGTTTGGAAAGGCTGTCCATTTGATGCATTTCGCAACCCCCACTGAACTCCTCTCTGAATTCCTCTGTTAATTTCATAAGTAGCACCATTCACAAGGAAATAATGATTCCCATCATTTGCAGGAGTCACTCCGGTTAAATCCTGTAGATTTGCCGGAACACTAAAGTTTTCTTTATAAAATCTGGCATCTGCCTGAGCCGGATCAGTGCTTCCATAGGCCTGAACCCATGTCTTATAAAAATCAGAAGTTATCGCTGGGCCATCTGTTCCGTTGGCTTTAGGAAATGCAGCCAAAGGATATTGACTTCCTGACAAAGACCAATAACCTAATCTGTTGTGTGATGTGTTAAGGTCCTGACGCTGGTCAATTGCAAAAATTAATTCTTTATTTGAATGGTTATTGTCGTCAAATATGGCAAAATATTCCGCAGATAAACTAAATAACCCGCTATTGATAACTTTGTTAGTATATTCAATTACCTTATCCATATCTCCCGCCGCAAAAGAAGGAGTTCCGTAAGGGTTTCTGTAAACCGCTGCATTAAGATAAAGCTGTGCTAAAAATCCGTTTACTGCTGCTTGAGAAACTCTTCCCGGACCTTTCGTATTGTCTAGGCTATTTACAACAGCTAAAAACTCACTTTCAATATAAGAAACAGCTTCCTGCCTTCTTAGAACTTCAGAATTTTGCCCCGTGTTATCTTTTTTGAATGCAATTCCCCAATAATCAAGTATCAACATATTGTAATAAGCTCTCAAAGCACGCATTTCGGCAACAGCTTTAGCTGCATTGGGATCTGTTGCAGCAATGGGTTGTAGCTTTTCGATTGCTGTTACAGTTCTTGAAAGCATTAATCTCATTGCATCCCAGGTTTGTTGTACAACAACGTTTGTAGTTGTAGTGGTGTGTTGATGAAGTTCGATGTATTTTCCGCCATCATACCAGTCGTTCCCACTTCCTCTTGGAGGTAGAATGGCTTGGTCTGAACTGATCAGCTGAAGCCCATAATTTTTGGTATGGGTAAATGCGTCTGGAAGCGGACCGTAAGCCGGAGCGATAAAAGATTCAACAGGCGTTGTTGTTTGTGCATCAAGTGATTCGTCAATAACCGATTCTTCAAGATCTGTACATCCTACAAGTGCCAAAACACTTAGACTAAAAATAGAGGTTAAAAATTTATTTTTCATTTTTTTTCTTTTAAATATTAATTAAAATGCTACGTTTACACCAAATACAAAGCTTCTGGCTTTAGGATAAGTAACGTAATCAATTCCGAAGGACTGAATTCCGCCCTGAGATAAACCGGTATTGATTTCAGGATCGAAACCTGAATATTTGGTAATCACGAATAAATTCTGAGCCGTTACTGAGAATCTGATGTTTCTGATATGCTCACCAATTCCAAGGATTTTCGGATTCAGATTGTAACCTAAAGTGGCATTATTCAATCTGAAAAAGTCTCCCTTTTCAAGGTATCTTGTTGAAATTACATTGGTATTGTTTACACTTTCATTAGGAAATTGCGTTGCAGCATCTGTTGTGTTGTGAGATAATCCCAATCTGCCTCTTGAAAATAACGTGGAAGCAGTATTGTTATAAATCATATTGCCTGAAACTCCGTTGAAATTTAATCCTAAATCGAAGTTTTTGTAAGCTGCCTTCAGGTAAAGATTATAAGTAAAATCCGGTAAAGCGCTTCCTGCTGCAACTCTGTCGTTGTCTGTAATAATTCCATCTCCGTTTACATCTCTGAAGATATTGGTGCCGTTTTCGCTTAATCCTAAAAATTCTCTTACGTAGAAAGTTCCGATTGGTTCATTATTAATGTACCCATTGATAACAGCATTAGTTGTTCCCGGTCCCTGTGCCTCTCCTGTGGAAATTACTTTGTATGGAGAATTTTTTACTTCATTTTTAATAAAAGAAGCATTTCCCCCAATGCCATATGTAAATGCTTTATTCGGATCGCTGTTGTAGTTTAATGAAATTTCCCAACCCGTATTGTTGATCTGCATATTCGGGATATTCTTCCACATTGTTGGAGCTGGCTCTATAGGATCCACAGTATTTATTACCGAAATAATGTTATCAGAAATTTTTCTGAAGAAATCGACAGTACCCGTTAATCTATTATTTAAAATTCCAAAGTCTAATCCAATATTGGTTTGCGTCGTTACTTCCCATTGTAGATCCGGATTGTCAGCTCTTACCAAATACACTCCTATAGGATAATTTCCACTGTCATTTAGAGGATAAGTGGCTTGTGCAGTTCCGCTAGCATCGGCTTGGTAGCTTTTTTTTGTTACCTTACCCGGGATTTCCTGATTTCCTGTTTTACCCCAGCTTGCTCTTAATTTCAGATTGTTGATCTGCTCTACATCCGAAAGAAATTTTTCTTTGCTGATGTTCCATCCTGCAGCGACTGACGGAAATATTCCGTATTTGTTATTTGCTCCGAACTTAGAAGATCCATCGGCTCTTAAAGTTGCTGTTAAAAGATATTTATCCTGAAAATCATAATTTACCCTTCCAAACCAGGACTGTAATTCATTTTTATTAGCAATAACAGACGTTGTTTGATTCGTTGCCCCTGCAGCAGGAATCTGATATTGCGGCTCGATTCCGTTGATTGGGAAGTTCTGATAATACCATCCTCTCGATGTCAACATTAACTTTTGATAAGAATGTCCTGCCATTACATTAAAATCGTGACTGTTGATTTTAAATTTATACGTTAAAGTATTTTCTAAAAGAGTATTGTTATTTGAATAATTGCTTAGGTTTAAAGTTCCGATCTCCAGAGGAATAGCATGCGGAATATTCTGGATAACTCGTTCCGCTGTAGAATAATCAACCCCTAAATTCAGCTTATAAGTCAATCCTTTAATAATTTCCACAGAAGGAGAAATGTTGGCTAAAATTCTGTTATTTGTTGTAAAATCCTTGTAAATCTCGCGACGAATTAATGGGTTAAAAGCCCCATTATTAAAGACAGTAGTTGGTACCCCATCGGTATATGCAGGATACGTCGGATTCCATGTAAGCATATTGGAAACCACATCTGTTGAATTCGGTCTGTTATTTTCGGTTCTTGTTCCGTTTAAATTGAAGTTTATACTTACTCTTCCGTTAAACGCTTTTTGTGAAGCATTGATACGACCGGAATATCTTTTTAGATTACTGTTGTGAAGAATTCCTTCCTGATCTTCATATCCTAAAGCAGCATAATAATTTGAAGTATCTGTCGCTCCTGCTGCTGAAAAATTTACATTTTTAGAAATAGCTGTCCTGGTCAGCTCATCCTGCCAATCGGTATTTCCTCCCATATCATCCAATTTTCCTCCGGCTGCAGTTACCTGTCTTCTGAATTCGTCTGCTCCAAAAACATTCATTTTGTTCGCAAGATTGGAAATTGTAAGATTGGAAGAAAGACTCATCTGAGTTCTACCTTTTTTACCTTTTTTAGTCGTGATGATAATCACTCCATTGGCTCCTCTTGCCCCATAGATTGCAGCTGCAGAAGCATCTTTTAAAATATCCAATGATTCAATATCATCAGGATTAATAAAGTTCATGGGGTTGTTAGCTGTTCCGGTATTGCTGTTATCAATTACAAACCCATCGATAACGTAAAGTGGTGTTGTGCCGGAACGTAAACTTCCGACTCCTCTGATGATAATATTTTGGTTAGCTCCCGGTTCACCACTTATATTCGAAACATTTACTCCGGCAACTTTTCCCTGAAGCAATTGACCAACATTAGCAACCATTCCTTTATTAAAATCTTCGCTTTTTACAGAACCTACAGCTCCGGTTACATCAGATTTTTTTTGACTCCCGTATCCTATCATTACCACTTCTTCAATGTCTGTCAATTTGTTCTCATCCTTGAGCGTGTCGGATTCTTTTTTTTGTGCAAATGTTAAGCTGACACAACTCATCAAAACTGTCGGCACGAGATAAATACGTTTCATTCCTTATTATTTTCGTGCAAAATTAGCTCGATAAAATGCCGAAAACTGTTAATTTAACATTAAGTAACCGGTTTTTAAAATTAATAAAACGTGAATATTTTTGTCAAAAATTAAATTTATGGAAACTTTATGTAAACAAACTTTTTTAAAGTTCTTAAATTCAATTATTTCCCTGTTAACATTGGACTTATAGTTTATTATTGAAATTTTTGAAATGATATTATATCTAATTTCGCATCTTATTTCACACTTATAAAATTATTAAAAATCCAATCATTATGAATTATTTCTGTAAAAATGTTAATTTCAAGGCAATCGCAGCTTTTTCGTTGCTTCTTTTTGTAGCCATGTTATCAGCTCAAAAAAAACAAAAGCCTCTTAACGTTATTTTTATGATTGGTGATGGAATGGGTGTTTCACAGGTTACTTCTGCATTCTATTTTGGAAATTCAGAACCCAATTTTCAAAAATTTAAAATTGTAGGTCTGTCTGAAACATCTTCAACCAGCGATTGGGTTACAGATTCTGCTGCCGGGGCAACCGCTTTATCAACAGGTGAAAAAACTTACAAACGTGCGATTGGCGTAAATAAAGATTCGATAGCACTTCCAACGATATTAGAACAGCTGCAGAAAAAAAATTACCAAACCGGGTTGGTTAGTTTAACGAGTATTACTCATGCAACACCTGCTTCTTACTACGCTCATGTAAAAGACAGAGATCTTCATGAAGATATTGCGCTTGACCTTGTAAAAGCAAACGTTAATTTTTTAGCAGGCGGAGGTTTAAAATTCTTCAATAAAAGAAAAGATGGAAAAAATCTTCTGAATGAATTTAAAAAGCTCAATTATAATATAGACACGCTGAAACTTTCAAAACCCATTCAAAATAAAAACAACTTTTATCTTTTGGCGCAGGACGAACTCCCGAATAAAGTTCAGGGAAGAGGAGATTTTCTTCCCGAAGCCACACAAACCGCTTTAGATTACTTATCTAAAAATAAAAAGCCATTCTTTTTGATGGTGGAAGGTTCATTTATCGATTGGGGCGGTCATGCTAAAGATGGCGAAATGATGGTAAAAGAAGTTTTAGACTTTGACAAAACCATCGGCGTGGTGATGGAGTTCATCAAAGAAAACCCGAATACACTGTTGGTAGTCACAGCAGATCACGAGACAGGCGGTGCAAGCATCGGAAAATTCATGGAAAAAGATTCAACAGGAAAAGAGAAGAACATCAAAGACAAAGTACAGGTGAATTTCATCGACAATCAACACACTGCGGCTTTAGTTCCCGTTTTTGCGATGGGAAAAAACCAGGAGCTTTTCTCTGGCGTATACCCCAACAACACCATCTATCATAAGCTTGCCGAAGCTTTGAAAAAAAGTGGAATCACTATTAAATAATTTGAATTTTATTAAATCTTATGCGCTTACATTTAAAAAAAATTACAGGCTTTATCACTCTGCTTTTTGTTGCAACTGTTTTTGGTCAAACTACAAGAGTACACTCTCATAATGATTATGAACAGAAAATCCCATTTTGGTATGCCTTAGGTTCTGATGCAAATTCAATTGAAGTGGATGTTTTTCTTGAAAACAACGAACTTTTTGTAGCCCACAACAAAAAAGACATTACCCATGAACGAACATTTGAAAGTTTATATCTGAATCCTATTGATAAGGCATTAGGAATGAATATGATCAAACAGGAATCTCTACAGATTCTTATTGATATTAAAACAGATGCTAAAACAACTTTAAAGCAGATTGTAAAAACAATTCAGAAATATCCGGCCATTACAGCTCAAAAAAAATTACGTTTTGTTATTTCAGGGAATCAGCCAAAACCGGAAGAATATACTTCTTATCCCGAATTTATTTTTTTTGATTATCAAAAACTGGATAATTTAACAACAGATCAATGGAATAAAGTTGCTTTGCTTAGCTTAAGCTTTCCGCAATATTCTAAATGGAACGGTAAAGGAGGCTTAACGGAAGAAGATTTACCTAAAGTAACCGAAGTCATCAAAAAAGCAAAATCATTTGGGAAACCATTCAGATTCTGGGCGATTCCCGACGGGAAAACTTCCTGGGAATTTTTTGCACACAACGGTGTTGATTTTATTAATACAGACCATCCTAAAGAATGTGTGGAATATGTAAATTCTTTGGAGAAAAGAACTTTTAAGAATAATCTGTTTTCAGAAGTTTATCAGCCTAAATTTTCCTATCTGAACAAAAATGTTCCCGTGAAAAATGTTATTTTATTAATCGGTGACGGAAATGGTCTTTCACAAATTTCTTCATCCGTTTTAGCCAATAAAGGACAATTAACGTTAACACAATTGAAAAATATTGGTTTAATTAAAACTTCTTCGACTGATAATTTCACCACAGATTCTGCAGCAGGAGCAACTGCTTTTGCAACAGGAAAAAAAACAAAAAACAGATTTATCGGAGTAAATTCTGAGGGGCAAAAAACGGCAAATCTTACTGAAATTCTATCAGAAAAAGGTTTCAGCACCGGAATTATTACGATTGACGAAATTGTGGGAGCAACACCTTCTGCATTTTATGCTCATCAAAAAGACCGTGGTATGGAAAAGGAAATTGCTGAAGATTTGCCAAAATCAAAACTTAACTTTTTTGCAGCGGGCGGAAAATCTAAAGTTTCCGGCCTGCATGATTTTAAATTAGCCGAAAACCCGAAGGAGGTTGCAGAAAGTAAAGCCAACCGTTTGGCGTATTATCTTTCCGATAACGGTGTTCCGCAAGTTTTGAAAGGTCGCGGGAATCTTTTGGCTGAAACTGTAGAAAGTGGGCTGCAATTTTTAAAAAGCAAGAAAAAACCATTCTTCATCATGATTGAGGCAGCGCAAATTGACAGTGGCGGCCACAGCAATAATGTAGGAACCATCGTTACTGAAGGTATTGATTTCGACAGAGCAATTACAAAAGCAGTACAGTTTGCTGACCAGAACCCCGGGACTTTGGTGATAATTACTGCAGATCACGAGACAGGAGGTTTTAGTATTCCTCATGGCGATCTGGAAACAAGCACTATAGAAGGTGATTTTACGACAGACGATCACTCAGCTACATTAATTCCTGTGTTTTCCTACGGTTCA
The DNA here is from genome assembly GCF_052044665.1 of Chryseobacterium sp. 22532. Classification (NCBI taxonomy): domain Bacteria; kingdom Pseudomonadati; phylum Bacteroidota; class Flavobacteriia; order Flavobacteriales; family Weeksellaceae; genus Chryseobacterium; species Chryseobacterium sp. 22532. Next base: position 386,778 of record NZ_JBQENJ010000002.1, on the reverse strand, counting down.
GGCTCAGAAATTTTTACGGGAGTATACGAGAATAATGAAATTTTCCATAAAATATTGAAAGCTTTGAAAGTAAATTAGTTTTACAATTATTTTTTCTAAAATACATACAGCTTTGAAAAAACATTTTTCTATTCATCTATTGATCGCTTTACTGCTTTCGTTAAACGTATTTGCGCAGCAGAAAGCCATTCAAATAGCATTTTTGGCAGATGTTCATTTTCAGGATCTTTACGGAGATTTTTCAGATAACGAATTCAGAGGAGTAGAAAATCCAAAAACCCAAAAGAAAACCTTATTGAGAACAATGGATTCACAGCTCCACTCGACAAGAATTTTTAATGAAAATTATTTTGCTTTTCTGGCGGCTTTGGATGATGTGGCAAAACGGGGGATTAAAATCGTCGCACTTCCCGGTGATTATACTGATGACGGACAAGCCTACAATTTGAGAGGATTGAAAAAGATTTTAGATGAATATCAAAAAAAACATGGAATAAGGTTTTTTATTACCACAGGAAATCATGATCCGGTAAGCCCGTTTCTGAAAGACGGCGGGAAATCTGATTTTTTAGGCGAAAATGGAAGCCCTGTTAACATTTTTAGTAATAAAATTTCAGTTGAAGATAATGGTCAGGAAACTTTCATTACCAAAGATATTGCGATGTCTGGCTATTTTGAAATTATGAAAGAGTTTAAAGAATTTGGATTTTGCCCTTCTGAAAAAGATCTGTTTTGGGAGACTCCGTTTAATCATAGTTCTTATGAAAATTATAGTTTTAAAAAGGCTTTAAAAAGTTCAGAATATTCCAACAGAATGTATGAAGTCAGTCCGGGATTTACTGTTCCTGATTTGAGTTATCTGGTAGAACCCGTAAATGGAATTTGGCTTTTGGCAATTGACGGAAATACCTATTTGCCAAAAAATATTAATGGAAATCCAATAGATCCAGATAATTTTCATAGTGCTTCCGTTGGATACAATAATGTGCTTTCAAATAAAAAACATTTGATTGATTGGGTGAAAAACATTTCAAAAGAAGCAGAAAAAAAACACAAAGTTCTCATTGCATTTACGCATTATCCGATGCTTGATTACAATGACGGTGCTTCTGAAGATATTAAAAATTTATTAGGCAAAAATAAATGGCAGCTCGACAGAGTGCCAGATGATCGCGTTGCTAAGGTTTTTGCAGATGCAGGAGTGAAACTTCATTTTGCGGGCCATATGCACATCAACGACACCGGAATCAAAAAGTTTGAAAACGGAAAAATGCTTGTCAATATTCAGGTTCCTTCATTGGCAGCTTATCTTCCGGGATATAAAATTCTGACAGTGAATTCTCCCGCTGATTTTGATGTCGAAACGGTTTCTATTACTAATGTCCCACGTTTTGATGAGCTATTCCCTTTGTATAAAAAAGAATTTGGAGTCTTAAAAAATCAGACCAGAAAAGATCTTTGGAACGTTGAAATTTTAAAAACAAAGAATTACCACGATTTTACATTATTTCATTTAAAAGAATTGGTAAGGTTAAGATTTGTTCCTTCAGAATGGCCTAAAGATTTTATAGAAAAAGCCAGCCAACTTTCAGGAGAAGATTTACTTTATTTAAGTATCATGACCAATTCAACTACAATAAATGCAGGAGAATTTAAAACATGGAATTTTGAAGATGCTTTATTAAATCTTTATCAATTACAGTCTGCAGACGAATTAGCAAAAAAAGATATTCCTGAAAAACGACTTTTGCAATTCAAATTTTTGCATGAAAATTTCGAAAAATTAAATACAAAAGATGAATTTCTAAATCAGCTGAAATTATTTTTCATAGTTTTAGTTAAGCTCTCCTCGGGAGATTCTGCAGACCATTTCAAAATTGATTTTGAGAAAGGGGAAATTTTGAAATTGAAATAATTGCTGCTTTATCAAAAAAAATAATATTGTTCAAACAGCAATCTTAACAAATTCCTCCATCAAAAATACCAAAGCAACACTATTTTCAAAGATACTTCTGAAATACAAATCATTGCAGCTTTTTATTTAACTTTCAAAATATTTCGAAAATCAAAATGAATTTTGACATAACTTGAGAATTTCCAGAAGAACAAAAAACTAAAGCATTAATCAAACAGCAGGAATTGGATTGGTGACTGGAATTTACAATAGCAATCTTTGATACAATATCAAAATTTTAAATAAAAAATCCCGGTTAATCCGGGATTTTAATTTCTCATTTTTACATTTATTTTATTTCTACAGGAACTGAGATTTTATCCCAATCCATTGTGAATCCATTATTGTTTATTTTATAAACTAAAGTTTCCTGTGTTGCTGGTAAAGCCTTGGTTTTTACATCAACACGTAAAGCATCTTTTGCTTGTTCATATTTATAAGCTCCCCACTGTTTTGGCTCTTTGTTAAAAATCGCAGTCCAGGTTCCAGACTCTTTTGGGATTAAGAAAAAGCTATATTTACCGGCAGGCAACGGTTTACCCTGAACAGTAATGTTTTTATCCGTTTCAAAAGTAGTTGCTTCATTGGCACCCGCACGCCAAACTTTGTCATAAGCTTCTAAACCACCCCAGATCGTACGCCCTTTAACAGAAGGACTGCTATAAGCTATCGTAATGGTTGCATCTTTAATTTTTCCCGTAGCAGTAGCCGGAGGGCTGGCAGGTTTTTTAGTGTCCTGTGCAAAGGCATTCATGGAGATTGTCATTGTCGCAACAAGTACGGCAGCAGATTTAATGATGGTTTTCATAATATTTTTGTTTGTATGTTTATTTTGTCTGTTTACGAATTTACTGCTTTCTGTTTATAAAACAGTAATCCGATTGCTGAAAATATAATGACTGCTGCTGCCCCAATGACGTTAAGCCAAAGGAAAGAAACAATATCAAAATTATAAACGGCAATAACCACAATTTCTGATAAAATGGCAGCAATAAATACATTGGAACCGGTGATTTTTTTATAGTAAAATGCAACAAGAAAAATCCCCAATATCGGGCCGTAGAAGAGAGAACCTAATACATTAACCGCTTCAATAAGGGAACCCATTTGAGTAGCAAACATGGCTACCCCAATTGAAAAAATACCCCAGGCTAAAGTATGCAGGCGACTGTACTTCAATTCGGTTGCATCATCAGGAATTTCTTTTTTAAATATCAAATGAACATCTTTTAATGAGCAGGCGGCAAGGGAATTCAGTGCTGCAGAAATTGAACCCCAGCTGGCCAGAAAAATGACGGCAAACAGTAAACCGATCATTCCTACAGGCAAGGTATTTTTTACGAAATACAGGAAAATGTAATTCGTATCCGTTTTTTCCGCATTATAGTTTGAATGATTGATCGCTTCCTCTACCCTGCCGTGCAGTGCTTTTACCTGAGTTTGCGTGTTTTTAAAATCCTGAATCGTTTTTTTGAGCTGAGGAGAATGAGTTTCTTTCAACCTTAAAATTTCTTTCGATTCTGCATTAAATTTTAGTTGTAAATCCTGATGTTCTTTTTCAAAAACCGAAGCCTGTTCAGGTTTTGTTTCCTTCAAATATTGATAAGAGCGTTCATTAAAATAAATCGGAGCCGGTTTTAGGGAAAAGAAAGCGAAAAGCAAAGCACCGATCAGGAGAATAGCAAACTGCATCGGAATTTTAACCAATCCGTTCAATAGCAAGCCCATTTTTGCATTGGTATTGTCCTTCGCAGTAATATACCTCCCGACCTGGCTCTGGTCTGTACCAAAGTAAGAAAGGGCCAGAAAAAAACCGCCAATTAATCCGCTCCAAATATTGTATTTATCTTTCCAGTCGAATTCTGTAGTGATTACATTGAGCTTTCCGGATTTCCCTGCCAGATAAAGCGCATCGTTAAAACCAATTCCATTCGGCATATTCTGAATAAGCAAATAACCTGCAAAAGCCATTGTTCCCAGAATAATGAGAAACTGTAATTTTTGGGTGTGAGCGATCGCTTTTGCTCCGCCAACATAGGTATAAATCAACAGAATTCCCCCTGTTAAAACATTGGTTAAATAAATATTCCAGTTTAAAACGCTTGATAAGATGATACTCGGAGCGTAAATGCTGATTCCTGTTGATAAGCCTCTGGAAAAAAGAAAAAGCAGTGAAGTGAGTACCCTTGTTTTTTTATCAAATCGGTTTTCCAAATATTCATAAGCCGTGTACACATTTAAGCGCTGAAAAATCGGGATGAAAGTGATACAGATAACAATCATCGCCAAAGGCAAACCAAAGTAATACTGAACGAAACGCATACCATCTGTATAAGCCTGACCCGGTGCTGACAGAAATGTAATGGCACTTGCCTGTGTAGCCATAATACCTATAAGCACAATGTACCAGGGCATTTTATTATCTGCTTTCAGATATGATTCGTTGCTTTTTTGGCCACGACCGATCAATACGCCGTAAACAACCACTGCAACAAGGGTAAAAATGAGAACTGTCCAATCTATAATACTCATGCCCAGAATTTAGTAAACAAATAATAAAATGCGATCTGAAATACTAATGCAACGGCTAATAGTATGTACCAGGTATTCCAATTTTTAAGTGGTTTGTTCATCAGTTTTTCTGTGCAGATAAAAAGTTAAAAAATAAACGTGCCGCCCCCACATTTCCCGCAGGCAGCTGTCTGAAAAATGCCAACGGTGTGTAGATAAAATTACCCTTCCCATATTTGGCATATAAAGTTGATCCCTGCAGTGGCTCTTCATCTGTGTCGTGCATTTCAAAAAGCGGTTCATACGCTACATCCCATTGAGCAGGGAAATAGGCGCCGCGCTCCTGCACCCAGCCTTTAAAATCATCCGCAGTGATTTTGTTCGGAAAGTTCAGTAATTTATGATTTGGATTTAAAAATGTAACCGCTGCATTTTCTTCGGTAACACGCTTATTGGCAATACTGAAATTGTACATCCCCAATTTGTCAACGGTTGTATCCTGGTTGGTGTTATACTGCATCACCAAATTACCTCCGGCTTTTGCATAAGACCATAAAAAAGGCATCCAGCGACTCAACTTTTTCTCTGTATTATTGGCACGAACGCCAAGTACGATGGCATCATATTGCGATAGCTTGTTTTGACTGCCGTTTCCAGCAGATTCATCTAAGTTGCCATAAAAATCTTCGTCTTTCAAAACATCTACCTGAATACCTGCAATGCGTAGGAACTCAGGAATGAAATCGCCCGCACCTTCTATGTAACCCACTTTTTGAACCTTCGCCTGAATATCGCCTTTCATTACGATGGCAGTTGCAGGTGAAAAATATTGTAAGGAAGGTAAATGCGGGTACTGAATTAATATTTGTTTTTTATTATAAGTTACTCCATCTGCAACAAAATTGGCATCTAATTGCAAACGAGATGAATGTATTGCGGCAAGCTTAGTTTTTGGAATAACGTAATCGATGGTAGCATCTTTTCCATTGATCGAACTTACATCAGCACCGCCTAATCGTTCTCCGTTATACATCAGGTTTACTTTACTGTTACTGTACTGTCTGTTAGAATTAACCTTAACATTTAAACTCAAATGTAAATCTTCATTTTCCTTGACCTGATAAAGGGGTTGTGTAAATTTCAGTTCCAATGCAGGAACAATGCGCAAAGCTTCGACTACATCACCACGCACCGGGTCTAATTTCTTGAAAGATAAAGGAAGTTTAACCTGAAACTTTTCCGAACCGATTCTTAAACCAAGCAAAACATTCAGTGGCGATTCTGCCTCTGGCAAACCGATTAAAGTATCATTCGGAACAGAGAAAGTTGCTGCGTTCGTGGGAGATTTTGCCAACCAGTAAGGTTCTGTGAGTGCTGCATCTGCAGGAATCTGAATGTCATGCTGAATGGTAATTAAAGAATCTTTTGATAGTTTTCTGTTGAAGCTTTCTGATTGACTTAACCATTTTACATTGTCTAAAATGACAGGATTTTCAGCTCTTGAAATCAAATTTAACCTGAAATTGTAATGGTCTCCGGCAACAGCTTCAGCCTGATTGGTCACTACCTCGCCCATAAATCCGGCACAGCTTAAAATGATATTGTCAAGAGATTTAATTTTATCCCTTTTTAGATCTCCATCCTGAAGAGCTACAACCTTTTTTCGTAAAGCAAGCAAGGCAGGTAAGCTGAGATCAGGTTGATTAAAATTAAAAGAGGAAATAATTTTATCTAATGATTGGTCAATATCAGCGCTTCCTTGTGAAGTCCAGGTTTTAGTTATTCCGTCAAAGAGTGTTGCTTTTGCAGGTTCGCCAATAACGTGGGCAAAATATTCAGTTCTGATACCGGCTACAGACTGTGTCCCCGCACCCTGGCTTTTATGTAAACTTCTGCTTAATCCTGCCAATTCACCATAGCCCATTCCCAATTGCGCATCATATTGCCCAACGGTAACTTTCAGTTGATTTTCAGCTGTCGTATTGACCCCACCAAAGCGGAAAGTATTCCACAATACGCGTTTTGGTTGCCATGCATTCACATATTTTAGTTGATCTGGGAAAGCCGTTTTATCGCCTGCCAGCTTAAAAGCTTTTTCCGCAACCACGGCCGAAGCTGCATGTTGTCCGTGGCCTGCCGCAGCATTAGGAGGAAAACGACAAATGATAACATCAGGACGGAATTTACGGATGACCCAAACTACATCCGCTGTAATGCTATCTGCATCCCATTGTTTAAAGGTGTCGGTCGTATTTTTAGAGAATCCGAAATCAATTGCCCGGGTAAAAAACTGTTGGGCACCGTCTAACTTTCTTGCCTCTAAAAGCTCATGCGTTCTGATTAAACCCAATGCAGCACCCTGCTCAGTACCTAATAAATTCTGACCACCATCACCTCTGGTTAAAGACAAATAGCCCGTTTCTACATTTTGATCGTTGATTAGCCAGGAAAGTAATCCTGTATTTTCATCATCAGGATGAGCCGCAAGATATAAAACTTTAGGCAGCTGTTTAAGGGTTTTGAGTTCACGGTAAATTTCAGATGATTTGGAAGGCCGGACCTGCTGGGCCGAACAAAAAACCGTATAAAAGCCAAGGATACATACAGTGCTTACTTTTTTGAACATTTAGATTTGCTTTGCGAGCAAATATAAGTAAATCGTTTTTTCTTTTAAACTTAAATTAGCAACTCCAAAAATTGTATTATATTCTTAGTAAAATCTTTGTGTGAAGGTAAAAGGAACCAAAGGCTTGATAATCATGTATCCATTTTTTTCAAATAAAATTTAAACAGGTATTTATGTTTTTCTAATCGTATTCCGCGTAAGATAGATATAATTAAACATGCAAAATGTGGCTACCGCCCCAAAAGTATGCCATAAAAAGTGTGTTCCGAAACTCAACCATTCCCGTTTATCAATGATGCGGAAAGTGAGTGCGAGCGCAAACGACAACAAAGCAAAGCCTACCCATTTGCCAGCTTTCCATTGGGTATAAATTAAATAACGTAACACTGAGAAAAGGACAAATGAAGCCATGATTGCATAATTTACGTTGATAAAAAGAGAAGTGTTATCTGTCAAAATCCAATTTCTCAAGCCCAACATAAGTACCAGATATGCAAGAACCATTACAACAGCATAGTACCATCTGGTGCTCTGAGCTACAAAATAAAATCCGGCGGACAAACAGAGCAGCATAATGGGCATCCAATCCATCATGATAAATACCGGCCATTGTCTAAATGCATGGTAAACAGTTCCCCCAATGGCACCAATATATAACAACATTAAGCAGTAGGTTAAAAAAGGATATTCTTTAAAATTACCCTTCATTTTAAGGGTCCAAAAAATAGCTATGGCTAAAAATAACAGAGCAGTTATTGCATTGAATGGCTCAGGGAAAAACTGGGCCATATCTGTTTCTTTATATAACATGCCTCCGTCCGGAGGTATTCGGTTTATTGGCATTCTCTTTTTTTATATTATATTTATATACCTGTTCTAAATATAGAAAAATTATGGTATTAAATAGACTGGCAAAACTCTATATAATGGACGCTCAAAAAACAGGCACGAAAATCTCGTACCATACTTTTGGATTATAATATAAACTGAAATATGAGAATTGCAATAATCGGCGCTCACAAAGTCGGTAAAACTACATTGGCAGAAGAACTTCTGGAGAACCTTCCCGGGTACACCCTTGAAATAGAACCCTACTACCAGATGGAGTCTTCAGGGTATGAATTTTCAGAAGAACCTCATCCTGACGATTTTCTTGAACAATTTAATTATTCAGCTAAACTGATCTTCAAAAGCGGAGATGATGTCATATTTGACAGATGTGTCATCGATATCTTAGCTTATCTTCATGTTCTTGATTCAGGTCGAAATATCCAGTTTCTCTTTGAAAAAGTTCAAACCATCATCGATGAAATTGATGTTTTTGTTTTTGTCCCTATTGAAGAACCCGATCTGATATCCAAACATCAAATAGAGCTGCCAAAACTCAGGCATAAGGTTAATGAGTTACTTTATGACTGGATTGAGGATCTTGGAATAAAGGTCATTAAAGTAAGCGGAACTTCATCGAACCGAAAAGATCAGGTGCTGACCGGAATTTTATCCTAGGATCTGAGGTGGGTAACTTCTGTAAGGCTTTAAAAAGGTTACAGGTTTGAATTCTGGCATTATGCTCAACTTTCTTATCCTGAATTGGTCTCAGCCATCTCCTTTTCTCTCCTTCTTTGAAGAATAAGGTGTGCAGCATCCAGCATTTTAACCGTATGAATGTAAGGCATAACGATGTTGCTTTCCGGCAGATTTTCATAGACGCCCATTGAAAAATAGACAATTCCGGACATAAAATAATCAAATTCTTTGAGGGTGTATTCCCTGAATGCTTTTTTGAAAACCAGCAGAGGATTCCGGTATTCTTTCTCCGAAAGCAAGCCAAGAACCCACGGGGAAATCTTCTCCGGCCGGGCATCGACCGTCCATTTTCTGTTTTTCAGCATCATGAGATATCCTGCCCGGATCAGCGACCTCATCGATTGATGAAACTGGAAGATCACCGCCGGATCTTCATGAATCCAGCTATTCCTCTTGACGGCATAATTTAAAATGTTGCTGAGCCTTTCTTTGGAAACATCCAGCTCATTGAACTGAAAAAAAGTTTCTATCAGCTGCAAGCCGGAGCGCTTACCTTCCCAAAGCCGGGTGTCGAAATCTGTTTTTATTTTTTTCATTGTTTGTATTTTTAGAATGCATGAAACCACCAGCCTACCGATGTACGCTGAGTTTTATTGTAAATAGTGAGCAGAAATAAATCTGTGTTCTCATAAAAGCCCTGAAGCCGCAATGGATTGTACACTCCATTGTATCGTACATGATACTTTATGTAGTGAAGCAGCTTAGAAAAAGATGATTGTAGAAAAGCAGAACAGCATAAAATAAAAACGGCATGAGACTCTACAATATCCGTCATTGAGGCACTGGTATACCTTACACACAGATAAGAGAGCCCACGCCTAGGTCGTGAGCTTCCTGCTTATCGTCTTGTGTGTCTAAAAATTACCAGTTTTCAATGACAAGATTCTAAGCAATAGCTTCTATTATTCTTTGAAGTATCGCAAAGCTACTTTATTTGTAGCTTATTGTACAAATGTAATAATATTTTCATTATTGCGCACAGAAAACCGCACTATTTTTTTCACCTTTCTCGTAATTTGTTTTAATGGACGAAGAAAACGAAGTAACTATTGCCATCTGCCAATACATTTACACAAACTGGATTTCAAAAGCAAAATCACAGAGAGACTTTGCATCTAAATGCGAAATAGAAGAAAGTACAGTTAGGAAAATTAAAAATGTTGCCTTAGGAACTGCAAAGACGGAGTATAATATGTCTATAAAAACACTGGCGAAAATTTGTCGAAAGAAAGAAATTACTTTAGAAGAGCTTTTTAAAAATATAAAAAAATAAAATCCTGACGAGAGTTGGGATTTTTTTGTGACTAAATTTTGAAGAAATTCCGGGAAAATACGGATACAAAATTTTAAGATACTTTTTATTTTTACACTTACGGAAATCCGTAAACTACAAATATCATGTATTCTTTACATTTGACATTAAAAACTGCTCACCTGAAGAACAAATAGATAAAGTGTTATGCAAATTGGTAAGATAACTTTTTCTTCTATCAAATATTAACAAACAAATAAGTATGGAACCCATAATAGAAAGGATTAAAGACTTTAAAAAAGTACTAGAAACAGAAATTAAAATTGATTTATTCAATAAGTTAATATTACATTGTCAAGATGATATAAATCAAAATCTTATGACCCAATATATTAATAATCTATCGATAGAGCAATGGGTTGAATTGTACAGAAATTTAAATATAAATGTTACGGAATATCAAGTTAAAGAATTTTTTGATTACATGATAAAGTATTATAAAGGGTTTTATAAAATTCATGGAAAAACATATGCTGTAAGTCGAGGATTTGATAAAGAATCTGAAAGTTTTGAATTTGAAAAGATCGTTTTCTATTCTATTAATTTGTAAGATCCTCTTTAATAGACAGTAACCATGAAAATAAAAAAACTTTTTATTAAAAACTTTAGAATACTTTCCGATTTTCAAATTGACTTAGAAGATGAAATTTCGTTGGTTATAGGAAAAAATAACTCGGGTAAAACTTCTATTCTTACAGTTCTGGATAAGTTTTTAAATCAAAGTGAGAAGAATAGTTTTTCAATTGAAGACTTTAATTTGTCCTTTAAACAACAATTGCAAATTCTTATTGAAGATTCTACGGAGCTTTCTGAAGAAGAGTATCTGAAATGCTATAATGGTATTTCACTAAGAATATTAGTATTGTATAATAATACTGATAGTTTCATCAATATTCAAAAATTAATGCTAGATCTTGATCCAGAAAATAACCATATTGTATTAGGATTTGATTATTATTTAAGTTATAAAAATTATTTAGGAATCAGGAAAGATTTAGCACAATATAGACATCGTGAAAATGTTAAAAAAGCTGAGGCAGAAGCCTGTGAGCCACCTAAGAAATATAATGTAAAAGGATTTTCAGAATTTTTCAAATTACATTATCAAAAATATTTTGAAACTAAGAAAAAATCAATTTTCTATGACAAGACTTCAAAAAAAATAATTGAGGATAACTATATATTAATTGAAGACTTGAAAACATCTGATTTTATTAGCTTTAAATACATTTCAGCTAGAAGAGATGTTACTAATAAAGAGACAGATAAAACATTATCATTACAAACATCAAAGATATACGAAAGAAAAGAAAATGATGAAAATGAAGCTAAGAAGATAGATGATTTTCATGATACTATAATTAATACTGATGAAGAACTATCAAAGATTTACAAAGTCTTTTTCGAAGATATAATTGAAAAAATAAAAAGTCTAGGAGGAATACGTGAAAATGAATCAGTATTGAGTGTACTTTCGACATTACAGTCTAGAGAACTTTTAAAGGGTAATACAACTGTTTATTATAAACATGAACTGTCAGATTTACCAGAACACTATAATGGCTTGGGATACCTAAATCTTATAAGTATGATCTTTGAAATTGAAATAAAAAAATATGAGTTTCAAAGATCTTTATTAGAAGCTCCCGCAGATATTAATTTATTATTTATAGAGGAGCCAGAAGCACATACTCACCCACAAATGCAATATGTTTTTATAAAAAATATTAGAACAATTGTGGGTGATAAAATCTCAAAAAAAATTAAAAATGTTGATAATACAGAATTTGAGATTTGCCGTAGTTTACAGACAATAATTTCTACACATTCTTCTCATATTGTTGCAGATAGTGATTTTGATGAAATTAAATATTTAAAAAAAACAGATACAATAACTTCTAGAAATTTAAAGGATTTAAAAAAATTATATGATGCTGCTGGAAAGCAATATCATTTTCTTAAACAATATCTTACTATAAGTCGTGCTGAAATATTTTTCGCTGATAAAGCTATTTTGATCGAAGGAGATACGGAGCGTATACTTCTCCCGACAATAATGAAGAAAATAGACATTAATTCGTCTCAATATGATAAAGAAAATAAAATAATTCCACTACTATCTCAAAATATTTCGATCATCGAGGTTGGAGCTTATTCTGAAATATTTGAACTTTTTATAGATTTTATAGGTATTAAAACACTTATTATTACTGATTTAGATAGCACTCGTAAAGTTAAAAAACTAAATAAAAATGATAAGGAAATCACAAAAGGTGAAGCCTGTCGTGTCGCAGTAGGGGATAATTATGCAAATCCAGCACTTAAATTTTTCTTAAATAACAAAACTCTTGAAGAATTAAAATCTCTCATATTAAAAGATAAATGTTTGATTAAAACAGATAATAAATGGGTTCCAAATGAAAATGGAACTGTATGTATTACTTATCAAACTGATTATGAAGGATATACCGCAAGAAGCTTTGAAGATTCTTTTTTAGCTATACCGAAAAATAAAAATTTAGTTATTAGTAAAATAGATAACTTTAAAGGAATTAAAAATCCTAGACATTTTGATGATAAAAATAAAGATTCTTATGATTTAGCAAATGAATGTATTAATAAGAAAACCCATTTTGCTTTAGATATATTATATCATAGTAATGATGATTATTCAAATTGGGAAATTCCTGGATATATAAAAGAAGGTTTGTTATGGCTGAAAGAGAATTAAAAAATGAAATAGATCAGATTTTTGATCATATAGAAAAAGGAGATAATTTTTTATTAAGTGGTGGAGCTGGAAGTGGAAAAACATATACTTTAGTACAGTGCATAATTGGAATAATTGATAAGTTTCCAAATCATAAGATTGCCTGTATTACATATACAAATTCTGCGGTTAAAGAAATTGAAGAGCGTATAGATCATAAAAATTTACAGGTTTTAACCATTCACGACTTCTTATGGGATTGTATAAAAAATTTTCAAAATGAATTAAAATATGCAATAGTTACCCTAGCCAATAATCCCTCGCAGAAAAAAATAAATATAGAAAATCCCAGTGTAGAAATGTTTTCCGAAGGCATTAGATATATGGAAAATCTAAATTTATCTAAGGGAATAATTTCGCATGATGAACTATTAGTAATAGCTGAATACTTATTTAAAAATTATGAAAAATTATGTGATGTAATCAAAGACAAATTTAATTTTATATTGATCGATGAGTATCAAGATACTAGCGAATTTGTGATAAGGATTTTTCTAGATCATTTCAGACAGGGTTCAAAAAAAAATATAATAGGTTTTTTCGGAGATGCAATGCAATCTATCTATGAAGACGGTATTGGAGATTTAAAGAAGTACCAAGAAAATGAGGGTGATTACTTCGTTCAAGAAGTTAAGAAGCTAGAAAATAGAAGAAGTCCACTTAATGTAATTAATTTAGCTAATAAAGTAAGAAACGATGGGTTAGAACAATTACCTCAATTGGAAAAAACGAGCCCTATGCCCCCTAATATGAATGAAGATGGTACAATTAAAGAAGGGGAAATTAGATTTTTATATTCTTCTGAAAATAACTTGGATAAAGTGAGAAAATATTTACAATGGGATTTTAATGAGAGGGATAAAGATGGGAATTTAAAGTGTAAAGAGTTAAATCTAACTCATAATCTTATAGCAAAAGAATCTCAATTTGGAACATTAATGGACATTTATAACAATGACCAAATACTAGAATATAAATATCTTGTTGATGTTTTCTTAAGAAATAATCCACATATTCAAATAGATGAAAATGATACCTTTGGAGATGCAATAGAAAAATCTGGACAAGTTCCTAATGGTGGTAAAATGTCCGACTTTATTAATTCAAATATTGATCTCTTTAACGAAGCTAAATCGTATAAATTTAATTTGTTTAGAAAAATTTATCTAAATAGTGATATTCTTACGGACGATAAAAAACAAAATGAAAAAGACTTAATCAAAAAAGGAACAAAAAGAGATAATTTATTAAAACATTTATTTAAAATCCAAAATTGCATAAGACTTTACAACGAAAAGAGATTTAATGAATTTTTGAAGATTACAGATTATAAGATTAATTCAATTGAGGACAAAAAAATATTACAAGATCATATAGAAGCTCTTTCAAAAACTGATGAAAAAACGATTGGTGATGTAATTGAAAAAGCAGATGAATATAAATTGGTTTATGCTGATGATAAACTAAATGAATTTATGCAACATAAGCAATATGTCTATAATAGAATTTCTAAAGTTAAATATTCTGAATTCATTAATCTATATAATTATTTAGAAGGTTTTACCCCATTCTCAACTCAACATAAAACAAAAGGAAGAGAATTTGAAAAAGTCCTTGTCATTTTAGATAGGGGTGGTTGGAATAATTATAATTTTGAATATGTTTTTGATGATGGTACAGTCTATAAATCTTTGGTTGATGGAAAATCAAAAACAAAATCGAAATTGTCAAGTTATCCTAAAATAAAAGAAAGAACGGAAAAAATATTTTATGTATGCTGTACTCGTTCTAAAGAAAAACTTGCTGTTTTTTATCTTGCTCCTAAACCATTTGTCATAGATACTGCAAAAGTTTGGTTTGGTGATGAAAATGTTATAAATATTGATAATCTTTAGGATTCATTAATTTATATATTAATGGAAAATAAACATACAAGCTCTCCCCATTACCACACAGGTATTTCGTTTAAAGAAATAATCTTATCTCCCAGCTAAAAGTAGGAAGGCTTTCCACAACAGCGCACAATATTTAAAAAATGATCACCGACAATCATTTCTCTTTATCACTTATATCCTTTTTTTGTAAAAAAACTAATGGACAAATTAAGTTTTCTGGAAGTTATTGCTGCGATGGCTGTTTTTATATCGCTGCTGCTTGCTGTATTTTTATTAACGGTAAAAACAGAAAGAAAACTGGAAAACAGATTATTTGCAGCGTTCCTTATCATTAATGCCATTGATATCAGCGGAATTTTTATGCGTCGAGATCACTAAAAGCCAAATGGGGCTACTTATTAAGACAAGTGACCCCATTTTTATTTGTTTCGATAGCACTATTTACCGGATTAATGTCTTTTTACAGTCTTTAAGAAATCACCCCTTTGCAGCCAGATTTTTTTTAATTTTCATCATCAAAAAATCCGGAGTTATGCGTGGAATATTAGACAGGAACCAATTCATAAAACCGACAATTTTCTTACCTTTTCCATGTAAAAGAAGTTTCACACCTTCTTTTGCAACCACCTCGGGCTTAACGGGTTTATTGCTTTTCATCATATTGGCTTGGAGCATTTCTTCATTGTAGAAGCCTGTATCGATCGGCCCGGGACATAATGCTGTTACAACTACTCCCGTTCCTTCCAGTTCGGAAGCGAGTGTTTCGGTAAAAGCCAGAACAAAAGTTTTCGTTGCAGAATAAACCGAATAATAAGGGAATGGCAAGAATGCCATCAGAGATGAGATATTCATAATCCTGCCTGATTTTCTGGTCACCATATCTTTGACAAACAATTTGTTAAGTGCCACGAGACTGGAAATATTCAAATCGATCATTTTTAATTCTTCTTCCAATGAAGTTTTTGTAAATTCCCCGTAAGTTCCTACGCCAGCATTATTAACCAATCCGGTTACAAGCAGATTTCTGTCCTGAACTTCACGGTATAGTGCAACGGCATTTTCAACAACAGACAAATCTTTGACAATATATTCCACGGAAATTCCGTATGTAGCAGTGAGTTCTGATGCAAGTTTCTTGAGCTTATCTTCGCTTCGGGCTACCAAAATCAGATCTTTCTTTAATTCAGCTAACTGAACGGCCATATGGTAACCTATCCCGGATGATGCGCCTGTTATTAAAATGTATTCTTTCATTTTATTCAATTTTAATATTCTTCTTTGTTTTCAATGTCCAGACTTGGAGGAATCAGTTTGTACATTACCGGCGTAACAATTCTGGAGAGAATCGTTGAGCTGATAAGTCCGCCAATCAATACGATGGCTAATGGAGCGATCAAAGGATTGGAGTTTAAAGCCAAAGGAATTAAACCGCAGATCGCCGTGATGGAAGTTAAAACTACAGGAAGAAAACGCGTTTCACCCGCAATAGCAATGGCCTCATCAATCGAATGGCCTTCCAATCTCAACTGGTTGGTAAAATCTACCAGCAACAGAGAATTTTTAACCTGAATTCCGGACAGTCCGATAAATCCGATAATTGCCACTAATGACATCGGGCTGCCATCAATCAGTAACAAAATGACACCGCCCAAAATCCCCAATGGAATAATCGACAATACAATGATAATTCCTTTAAAAGTTTTGAACTGAAGCAACAGCACAGCAATGAAAAGAAAAGTGCTTAAGATAATGACAGAAATGAAATTTCCTCCTAATGCATCGCCTTCTGATTCTTTTTCTCCCGACAGTTTATAGTAGTAGCCTTTTGGCATTTTCAGCTGATCCAATTGAGGAATAATGTCAACCAATAAATCATTGGCATAATATCCTTTTCCAGACATGGCCGAAACTTTTGCAAATCTTGATTTATTGAAATGGTTGATTGCCGTAGGAGATGTTTCAAATGAAACGGCAGCAATCTCATTGAGCGCAATTGGTACCCCTTGCACATTATTGACATAAAGACTCTTCAGAGCGTCCAGATTAGAAAATTTTTCTCTTGGTAGAGTCAGCGTTACTGTTCTTGCATCGCCGCGGTCGTCGATGTAGTCTCCCACCGGCAATCCGGCTACGGCAAGACGAATGACTTTATCCACCTCACTCGTCATCACTCCTAGAGTTCTCGCTTTTTCCTTGTTGATTTTTACTTTAACATCGGTTTTGTAGGTGTTTAGTTCATTGTTGATGTACACCGTTCCTTCTTGTTTTCTCAAAATATTTTCTACCTGAGAAGAAAGTTGTCTCAAAACAGCAGGATCTTCTCCAAATAAGCGCACGACAATATTGGCTTCAATCGGGGTTCCCTGTTCAAAATCTTTTACCTCAACTTTGGCGTAAGGCATTGTTTTGAATTTTTCCCTTAAAGTTTCGATCAGCACCGTCTTCGTTTCAGGTTTTGCTTCGTCATCCAGCTGCACAAAGATCTGCGCAAAATCAGGCTTTCTGTCCTGTGGATGCACATTGTAGTAAATCTGTGGATTTCCTTTTCCAACATTGGAAGTGTAAAAGGTTATTTCTTTATGCTTTTTTAATTCTGATTCAACAATCCTGGCAACACGGTCACTCTCTGAAATATTAGACTGAAGGGGTGTTTTGATATTGATCAGAAACATCGGTTTTTCTGAAGTCGGGAATAATTTAAAACCTGTTAAACTGAATAATCCAAATGCCAAAACACTTAATGCGATTGAAATTCCGATTGTTATTTTGGGATATTTCAAGGCTTTCGGCATAATTCCTTTGTAACTGTTGGTCAGAAATTTCTGAAGATACTGTAGGAAAATATTTCCACCTTCGTGGTCGTGGGTCTTCAGGAATCGGCTGCCTAAAAATGGAACAAGGGTTAGCGCAACCAGCATGGACGCCAAAACACTCGTAATTACCGCCACGGGTAGACTTCGTATAAATTCCCCGGCGATATCAGGAAGGAATGCCAATGGTAAAAATGCAATGATCAATGTTGCCGTACATCCTACAACCGCCAAACCGATCTGTTTGGTTCCTTTAAGAACCGCATCTTTTTTAGAATGTCCTTCACGTAACCAGCGCTCTATATTTTCCACAACCACAATACTGTCATCAACCAATAATCCCAATGCTACAACCAATCCCACGATGCTCAACTGATTCAGTGAAAATCCTAATGCATTCATCGCAATTAAACCTAATGCCAACGAAAGCGGAATTGAAATCATTACAATAACAGATGCTCTTGAACCTAAAGGCAGCAATGTAATGATAACCAAAACAATGGCCAATCCGAAGTCAAAACCTAAATGCCCCAGACGCTGGGAAACCATATCAGCCTGGTCGAAGTTTTTGATCAACTTAATATTTTCAGGAAGATCTTTTGAGAATTCTTCCAAAATAGGAGCAAATTGTTTCTGAACATCGGTAATATTCACATTATCCTTCATTCCGGCACTTACAAGAATGCAACGATGGCCATTGATTCGGGTGATATGGTCAACGGTCTGCGATTTGTAACCAACCTCGGCAACGTCTTTCATATAGACAATCTTACCATTGGCATTATAAATGACGGTGTTGGCAACATCCTGCTCATTTTTGAATTTACCGCTGGTTTTAACATTGAACACCTTGGTTCCCATATCGATACTTCCTCCGGGGATATCGGCTGCCTCACTCTGCAAACTTCCCATCACAACATTTAAGGGTATTCTCAGTTGTGCAAGCTTATCCAGTTTAAGATCAACCCTAATCTCCTGCTCTGGCATTCCTGAGTAGATGACATTTTTAAGATTCGTGATCTTTTCAAGTTTTGTTTTAAACTTATCTGCCTCATCTCGAAGTTTTTTCTCGGAAGCACTCTCAGAAACCAAGGCAACCTGCAGAATTTTCACATCAGAAGATGATATCTTTTCTGTTTTGATCTGATAAATATCTTTCGGAAGCTCACTGTTTTTTAAGGCATTAATCTCAGTTGAAATTTCCTGATACTTATTATCGACATCAACACCATATTTAAATTTAACCTGAAAAGCGGCAACGCCGTCTTCTACAGTCGTCAGTATTTTATCAATATTTTCCAGCCCGTAGATTTTATTTTCGATGGGCTTTACCACCTGCTCTTCCATATCTTTCGGGCTTGTTCCGGGATAGATCACGGTGATCAGATATTGTGGCGGATGCGTGGATGGATCTTCGGATCTTGGCATTGTGAAGAGCGTTAAAAAACCGACCACCGCAACAAGAAGAAATATGATCAGCGTAAACTGATAATTTTTAACGGCAAAATTTGTAATCTTCATCGTTTCTTAATTAATAATTTTAATGGTTGATTGCTCATTCAGATAAGCACTGTTGGAGATCACAATTTTATTGTTCTTTTGAAGTCCGTCCTTTACAAACACTTTATCATTTTCAAATCTGGCAATCGTAATAGGTCTTTTCTTCACTTTGTTATTTTCAACCACAAAAACGAAAGCTTTATTCCCGTCAGCTTCAATTAAGGAATTGTAGGGAACCATTATAAAATCTTCCGAATGATCAGTCTTAATCTCGGCTTTCCCAAACATTCCTACTGCGGGCTTGCTGTCATTCATCGTCAGTTTAAGCTCCACCTGAAAAGAGCCAAGCGCCATATCAGCTGCCTGCGACTTCCTGAAAATAAAGGCATCGAAACTTTTGCCGGGATAGCCATCCAATGTAACCACTGCTTTTTGGCCGATCTTTACAGAAGCCCATTCGGTATCGGTAAGTCCTACTTTCAATAGATAATTATTATTGTTGGAAGTTTCATTAATCATGAGAACCGGTGAGCCTGGTCCTACAATCTCACCTTTACCGGCCACTTTTTGGGAAACGAAACCGTCCGCGGCTGCATAAATTTTTGCATATCTGGCGTTGAATGCAACCGCATCTTTCTGTTTACGGGCGATATCCAGTCCGGTCTTGGTGTTCTGAACCTGCTCCAAGGTATACACGCTGTCTTTATATAAGTTGGTGGCGCGTCTGTAATCACGTTCGTATTTCTGCACATTTAAATCCGACTGATTGAGGCCTGAACGGATCTCTGTCTCGTCCAAAGTGGCCAGTAGCTGACCTTTTCTGAAAAACTGTCCTTCCTCCACAAAAACTCCATTCACGACTCCTCCTATTTTAAAGGAATAGGTGGTTTCATTTTCTGTGGTTACCAAACCGGAGGCATTAATGTTTGAAGCAAGAGCCAATGATCCTACAGACGCTGTTTTTACGGCAATTATATCAGCTGTTTCAAATGGTTTTGACTCTTTTTTTTCTTCTTTGCAGGAAGCTGTCAGCAAGATTGAAAGCAGGGATATGGTTATGGTTTTATTCATAATAACTGTGTTGATTTTATTGATTAAGATTGAAAGTGGCATTGGCTCTTTCCAGTTCTGCGAAGGCAATCCATGAATTGTAAAGGGCAATGTTGGTATTAAGCTGTGTGTTGACGACCTGATTTTGGGCATCCAGCAATTCGATGTAGATCGCTAAACCTTCTTTGTATAATTTGGTGACATCATCATTGTATTTTGTAGCGGTCTCTTTCTGTTTACTGTCAGATTCATACTGTTCCAAAGCGGATTTTAAATTATTTTGAGAAACCTGAAACTGGAGTAACAACTGCTGTTTGGCATTATTGATCTGAGAATCTAATTTTTTACTTTCTTCATCTACCTGTTTCAGTTTGTACTTATTTTTATTACCTGAAAAAATATTCCATTCCAGGCTCAGACCTGCAAAATAATAGCGTGAAGTCTTATCAACCCTGAAATCAAAATCCTGAAAACCGAGATCTGCGAAGCCGCTTAGTTTTGGAAACCAACTGGATCTTGTCAGCTGATACACATTTCCGTTGATCTCTTTAGCCTGATTCAGCTTCTGCAATTCTTCCCTGTTTTCTGTATTTTCCGAGAGCAATTCTGTCGGAATTTCTATAATTTCATCGGTTTCAATCTCAGTATCCAGCTTCTGATTCAACAGAAAATTAAAGTAAGCCTGGGCATTTTTGCTTGTATTGATGGCGGTTTCGAGATTAGCCTGAATTCTTGTTACTTCATTATCACTTCTCAGTACTGCTGTACGATTGATTTTGTCATTCTTAAAAAGCGCTCTGTTCACTCTCTGATTTTCCTTCACCATCGATAAAGCATTCTGATAAATTCTGATACCTTCTAAAGATTGCAAGTATTTATAGTATGCAATCTTGATATCCTTTACCAATTCGCGCCGGTAAATTTCCAGTTCAATTTTTTGTAAACCCGCTTGCTGTGTTTTAATCTTTTTGTTGTAAATAATCTCATAATTCAAAAGCGGCATTGTCGTATGAAGCTTTATGTCATAGAAATTATTAGGATTAATCAGCACCGACTGATTCTCCAGCGAAGGAAAAGCGTTGGAATTGGTGATCTGATTCAAGGTGCTGTACACAGGATTCAGCATATCCCCGATGGGAATATCAATCGTTCTTCCGCCGTCAGCAATCGTGTAATTGGCTACTACTGCGACCGAAGGTGAAAACAGTGACTTAGCTTCCTGTAATGCATACAGGCTTTTATTGACATCAAAATTTCTTTGTTTGATAACTTCATTATTTTCAAGACCGATTTCGATGTATCGATCAAGGTTAGTTTGGGAGTATGCGATGCATCCTAAACAAATCAGTAATAACATTGACAGTTTTTTCATTTAAATACATTGTTTATAATTTGAACATTGTTCATTTTTTTGACAAAAAAATTTATAGCTTTTCCAGCATTTTCAAAAATTCGTTATACCCTTCCGCCATAATGGTGTCCGGACTGCTGAATTTTACACCTTTTGTTCTTTGGCGGATTTCCAGACAGCACATACCGTGTACTAAGCTCCAGATCAAAAAAGATAATGCTTCTGAGTTATGCTCCTTAAAATGACCTTCTTGCATACAATCTTCCACCGTCTTTTTAACATACCCAAAAGTTTCATTTCCTTCAGACCACAGCTGATTTTTCTGTGTTTCAAGATAATCCATTGGTGCTCTCAGGTTGAACATCAAATCATACATCTCAGAATTTTCCATCGCAAACTTCATGTAGACAAATCCCATTTTTCGAAGCCTCAATAACGGATCTTCTTCACTGACTAAATCTCTGAAGTATCCACCCAATTCCTGAAATCCTATGGAATGCAGATCATGAAAAATAGCATTCTTATCCTTAAAATAAACATAAACAGTACCTACACTGTAATTTATTTCATCAGCAATATTTCTAATGGTGGTATACTCTATTCCTTTTTCCACAAAAAGTCTTTTTGCACCATTAAGAATGAGTAATCTTAAAGCTTCCTTTTCTTTTTGTTTTCTTTCACTTATGCTCATAAAATAATTTTACTATGCAAAGATATAATTATTTTTTGAACGTTGTTCATTTTAATTATACTTATCGGTATTTTTGTTCGTTTTATTAAATTCAAATATCTAAAAAGTGTGTCAAAATAAAGCTCTATATTCCTTGTAAATACCTATTTACTTGAATTGAGTTAAATAGAAATTATTGGATAAAAAAAGCTTTGTAATTCTTGTTTTATTTGGATCAAACGAACCAAATCATGAATAAAAGTGTTTGAAGATACGCTCACTAAAAGCCAAATGGCGCTACTTATTAAGACAAGTAGCGCCATTTTTATTTATTTCGATAACACTATTTGCTATGCAATATCTTCAGTTCTTTCAATGTTTTTAAAAACCAAACATACCACCGGAAACGCTTATTTGCTCTCCTGTAATCCAGGCTGCATCATCAGAAGCCAAAAATACGGCAGCTTTCGCAATATCTTCCGGCTGGCCTCTACGGCCAAGTGGTGTATTGGCAACAAACATTTTTTCATAATCACTGCCTTTGGTAACACCAGCACTAACTGCACCTTCTGTTTCTGTGGCGCCTGGCAAAATAGAATTAATACGAACGTTTTTTACACCCAGTTCTTTCGACAAAGAAATCGTTATTGCATCTAATGCTGCTTTTGTTGAAGAATATAACGATACTCCCGCCATTGGCGATTTGCTTGCACCCGAACTGATATTAATGATATTGCCACCTTTATCTCCAAACAGCTTTAAAGATGCTTGGATAGTCAATACAGAACCCAAAACATTGACATTGAAATGCTGATGGAAAGCTTCTGCCGATACTTGTTCGATAGGTAAAAATTGTTGAAAAACCGCGTTGTTTACCAAAATATCTAAGGTTCCGAAAGTTTTTTTAGCTTCTTCAAACAACCTGTTCACATCAGCTTCATTAGATACATCGGCCTGTACTGCAATGGCTATGCCTCCATGATCTGTTATCTCCTTTACTACACTATCCGCTGCTTCTTTGCTTGAAGCATAATTTACAACGACCTTTGCACCTTCATGGGCAAAGTGCTTTGCGATTGAAGCACCTATTCCTTTTGCTGCACCAGTTACTACTGCTACTTTATTTTTTAATTTACTCATTACTTTTTATTACTTTTTTTGTTTGTTAATATTCTTCATATTCTCGTTTTGAAGCTTGTACAAAGATGCAACCCTGTGATGAAGCGTTGGTTGACATACATCATTAAGTAAGCTTGATATGGGTCAAGTCAGGTTGATGATCCAAATCAAATTAAGCTCATAACCAATTGTAATACTGTAAATTACGATATTATTAAAAACACTCGGGAAACAAAAACCGTCAAGGTCAAAACGGCATAACATCCTTTTTAGCCCAATTTTTTATTCGAGCAAAATATTTTTTTAAGTAGGGAATTTGCTGAGAAAACAAATTGAAAAACCAAGTAATATGATTTGATCAATGATGAATTGAGAATTGCTATATTTTACGGGACTTCCTAGCTGATTATTATGAAAAGTTCTCCTTCAGGGAAAAAGCTGATGTATAATCTTTAATTTTATTAGTCGACATTCGTCATGAATTATACAGTTAACATAAAAAGAAATTATTTTAAAAAGTTTTTCTTTATCCTGCTCAAAGTTTCTGGCGATAAACCCAGGTATGAAGCGATCATGTTCTGCGGAAACCGTTGCAGGAAATGAGGATAACTTCTGATCAGTTCTTCATAACGTTCTTCAGCCGTATAGCTATTTGAGGCCAGCATTCTTTTTTGAGCTGCAATAGCGTAATTTTGATTGATTACATTCGTCATCGCTGAAAAGGCGGGAATATGCTTTAGAAACTGTTCAATTTCAGCATGAGTTGACTGTAGTATCTCAAGTGGCTCCAGTGCTTCAATATTAAAACGGCTTGGAGTCAACAGAAAAAAGCTTTCAAAATCGGCCAGCCACCAATTTTCCACAGATAGTTTCAGTATGTGTTCATGCCCCTTATCATCTACCGCAAAGGTTCTGGCAGATCCTTTCACAATAAACCCAATGTATTTGCATACGTCTCCTTCCTGTAAAAAATACTGTCTTTTTCGAAGTTTTTTGGGTTTGAAATGGGCCATCAACAAACGCTTATCGTCTTCTGAAAGCTGTTTGCCTGATGTTTTTTCTATGTAATCGAAAAACACTGGAAAATCAGACATCATTTAAATAATTTATTGCAATTTACTTAAACTATCCGATAAACTAAAAGATAAGTATTCTAAAATTTGAGGTATACTATCATAAATTTACAAGTAATAAATGTCATTTTAATACCTTCAAAATCTTATCTATAGCTGTTAATAAAAGATTTGAATAGAGCCCGGTTATCAGCATGGAGAAATGCCTTGGTTTTGCGGACAAAAGCCTAAAAAACTTGGCGTAGAAAATTTAAATAAGGAAAATGCAGGAGATAGCTCACTTGCAGCCAATAAATTTGATAAAGTTTGTATAAAGGAACTTCTTGTCAATGAAAAATCAAAATTGAAGTACAGTTTGTAAAATTATTTTTCACAACGATGTATCAAAAATCTATTGAATTAAATCCGGATCATGAAAATGGACAACAGATGCTGTTGAACATTGAAAAAAAATAAACAATAAAACAGAAGATATTAAAAAAATCAGTCATTGATGTAATAAAACTTACTTGTGGATCGTCTTTATATTGAAATAGATAACCAGGAATAAAAATGAAAAAACTACATCTAGTCCTAATGCTGTCTTTAACCTTGAATATTTTTGCACAAAATGTAAAGGATAAAATAAAATCATTCGAAAACAATATGCTCAGTTGGGATAAATCGAAAACTAAGAAATGGACTTTAAAAGACAGGATGGCTTTCTATAATATGAATGCAGTAAGCATCGCAGTCATTAAAGATTACAAAGTAGAATGGGCTAAAGCTTATGGTTATGCAGATGTTGCTGAAAACAGACCAGCGAGCGTTCACACATTATTTCAGGCTGCATCTATCAGTAAATCCATTAATAGCTTAGGACAATTAAAGTTGGTTGAACAAGGAAAATTAAGCTTGGATGATGACATCAATAATTATTTGAAAAGCTGGAAATTCCCATATGATTCGGTTTCAAAAGGAAAAAAAATTTCTATTGCAAACCTCTTAAGTCATAAAGCAGGTTTGTCTGTTCATGGTTTCGGAGGCTATCAAAGAGGAAAAGAACTCCCTACAATAATACAAATTCTTGATGGACTGAAACCATCAAATTCTATTGCGGTTCGGTCTGTGTTTGAGCCCAACCTTAAATTCCAGTATTCGGGTGGAGGAACAACTATTTCACAGTTAATCCTTGAAAATATAACAGGAGAAAAGTATGAAGATTATATGTTGAAAAATGTTTTGAAGCCATTAGGAATGAATGAAAGTTCTTATAATCAGCCTCCCTCTCCAGATAAAGAATTATTACTTGCAACAGCTTATAATAACGGAAAAGAGGTAAATGGAAAATATCATATTTATCCCGAAAAAGCCGCAGCCGGTTTATGGACCAATCCCAGTGATCTGGCAAAAT
Source organism: Chryseobacterium sp. 22532 (assembly GCF_052044665.1). Classification (NCBI taxonomy): domain Bacteria; kingdom Pseudomonadati; phylum Bacteroidota; class Flavobacteriia; order Flavobacteriales; family Weeksellaceae; genus Chryseobacterium; species Chryseobacterium sp. 22532. Next base: position 361,157 of record NZ_JBQENJ010000002.1, on the reverse strand, counting down.
ATATCATCGAAACACAATTGTCATTATTAGGCAAATCAAATAATATTTTGTCCAAAGAAATGTCTGTAAGGAGAATTGAGAATAATTACGGTGTATTTCTAAGTGATTTCAAAGGCACAAAATATTTTGCACACAGCGGAGGGAATGAAGGGTTTGTATGCTACTATATTGGAAGTGTTGAAGATGGAAACGGTTTAGCAGTAATGACTAATGGTAATAATTTTAAGCTGATAGAAGAAATCCTTTTAAGTATTGCCAGTTTAAACCAATGGAAAAACTACCCTATCGAGCCACAAAAGGAATCTATTGGCTTAACCATCAGAAAAGAATGCTTGAAAAATATTGATAAAGGAATTGCATTATATAAAGACCTTAAGAAAAACAAGCCAAATGACTACAATTTCTCCAACGAAAATGAATTGAATGAACTTGGTTATGAGTTTCTAAAAGATAATCAATTAGACGCAGCGCTTAAGATTTTTGATTTAAATGTCAATGAATTTCCAAAATCAGGAAATGTCTATGACAGTCGAGGCGAAGCTTATTTTAACAAAAAAGAATATGCATTATCAAAAAGCGATTATCAGAAATCATTAGAGTTGGATCCCACCAATAATAATGCGAAGGAAATGATTTTGAAAATCAATCAAATTTTTTCCACCAAAAATTAAATTGCTTTATAAAATGAGTGATGTAGTTCTTGCTTAATTTGATTTAAATGAACCAATTATCGATAAAAGTTTGAAGATAATATGTCTTGATCATATACAGTTAAACGGCGCCACTTCTCTTAAAGTGGCGCCGTTTTTATTCTTTGGGATATCAGACTCAATCAGATTAATACTTTTTAAATATTCAGATAAGCATTCTGCTTAAGAAATATCTCTATTTCAGAATTTTCTATCTTAGGATTTGCACCGGAGTAGCTCGCTACCAAGGCACCGACAGCGCTTGCAAAATTTAAAGCATCAACAGGATTTTGATCGGACAGCAATTTCGCAATAAGGCTTGCCAAAAAAGAATCACCTGCACCTACCGTATCTGCCACTTTTACAGGATAACCTTCGTGTCTATAAAACTGATCATTCCATAGTAAGATAGATCCGTGTTTTCCTAAAGTTACACATATCGCTTTAGTGTTTGTTTTTTCTGATATGAATTTTATATTGGACTCAAGATCATGTGATTCAAATCCCATTCCGGCAGCAATTTCCAGTATTTCCTCATCATTAAATTTAATAAAGTCTGCCCTGTCCATAAGCTTTTCAAGAAGCTGAATATTGTAAAAGGGCTTTCTTAGATTCACATCGAAAACTTTAAACATTTTATCGTTGGAATCCAATATGGAGAAAAGTGTTTTTTGGGAAACCTCATTTCTGCAGGCAAGGCTTCCATAGAAAAAAACATCGGCTTCTTTTACGGTATCCATTATTTTTTCGTCAACACTGATAAAATCCCAGGCAGAAGGAAACTTGATCTCATACGTGGCAGAGCCACGCTCATTTAAAGAGACCTGAACAATTCCTGTTTCATATTCTGGAGAAACAATAATTCCGGCGGTTTCAAGAGTATTTTCTTTGCCATAATCCAGAATTACTTTTCCGTCTTCGTCATTTCCTACTGCACTGATCATTGTTACCGGAAAGCCATACGAAGCTGTTCTGAGAGCCAGATTAAGAGGAGCTCCCCCAATTTTTTTCTCTTCTCCAAAAACGTCGAAAAGTACTTCTCCAAAACTTATTACATTAATTTTCTTATTGATAAACATTAATTGGATTTTTGATATTGATATTATTGAATGAACTCTCTGAAGAGCTAAAAATACTCCATTTTTTATTAATAGATAAGATACTCCGAACCGGAATTCATTCCATAATCCGCAATTCTGTTTTTGAATATCGTTTTCATTAGCATTTTGTTTTAGTATCCGTTATTTTGTTTGTACAGTCCCTGGCTGAAATTGATCTGCGCCAAAGGAATCGGACAGTATTCTTCAATTCCGTGGTCAAACCCCGCCTGCGAATAGTAAGATCTTTTAGTTTTCTCGACAGAATAATAGCTGTTCATCGTTCCTGCTGTAATGCCCCATCTCACGAGGTCAAAGAAACGGCTTCCTTCCATGGCAAACTCCATTCTTCTCTCCCATCGCAACGCTTTTCTTGCAAAATCCTGATTCCACGTACAGTTCACTCCCGGCTCATATTTGCTGATCAGGTTGTTGGTGGTATAACTTCCTGTAAGGACCGTACTATTAGCAGCCCGCTGTCTCACCTGATTGATCAGTGGTAAAGCATCGTTATATTGTCCAAGCTCTATCAGCGCTTCAGCTTTCATCAGCAAAACATCGGAATATCTTATGATGATTCTGTTTTTGGAATTTCCATAGAAGGGGTCTACATTCACGGTACAGCCACATCCTACAGGCACATTTTCTTTTAACGAAGAATAATACCCATAAGTCCCGGGACTTCTGCTCCAACTTTCCTGAAAAATTTTGTTTTCGTCGTATTTCCAAGGCAGTCCGGGCAAGGCAACGGTGTGATATAATCTGGGATCTACTTTGTAACTGTTCAGCTGGTTGTAATTCAGATCAACATCGTTAAAAGTATTAAACATCGGTAGCCCCTGCGGTGTCGTTTTGAATGCGTTCACCAGATTCTGGCTTGGCTTATGAAAATCACAGCATCCCAAACCTTGTGGTACAGAAAGCATATCTCCGAAATTGAGCCTTCCGAAAAGCGTACCGTCATTATCAGAATATTGAATGGAAAAGATTGCCTCCGGGCCGTTTTCGTGTGTTCCCGGCAGGAAATTGTACCCGAAATCCGGTTCCAATGTATAATTTCCGATCACCTGATTGGCAGCATCAATAGATTTCTGAAGGGTGGCAGGATTTACCTGCGTTACTGTATAGTTATCATCCTGCTCATACGCCTGATACAGCCTTACTTTAGCAAGATAGGCATAGGCAGCGCTTTTCTTTGGTCTTCCCACTTCCGACTGTGTTGCAGGCAGATTAGCGGCTGCAAATTCAAAATTAGAAGCAATAGCTTCCCATAACTGCTGGTCTGTCTTTGCCCTGTTTGAGATTTTCGGATACTCATCAAGCGGTGTATTTTCATCTACATAAGGCACATATTTAAATAACGTTTTCAGTAAAAAGTAGTAATGTCCTCTTACGAAGCTCATCTCGGCAATCCGCTTTTGCTTGTTCGGATATTCTGAATCTGAAAGCTGCTTAAGTGCGGCAATTGCTTTGTTACATCTGGAAATCCCTACATAATTGAGATACCATAATCTGTCTAACTCACCAAAATCCGAACGGACGTTATTTGAAATTTCAAAAAAGTGGAATGTCTGGATATCATTGGTTCCGCTTCCTCCTTTGTACGCATCATCAGAACGAACGTTCCCATAGGGCCAAAGGCTGAAAGGGGTATCATAATGGTCGTTTCCAAGAGATGCATAGGCTGCAACTACAAAACCATCCACATTCTGAGGCGTTACCACGTCGGCTTCCGACAGGACACCTCTCGGCTCATTGTCCAGAAAATCGTTGCAGGAAGTAGTTCCCAGCAAAAAAGCAAAAGCTATTGTTAAAAGTATATTCTTTTTCATTTTTTATTATTTAAAAATTATAGGGAAAAATTAACTCCAAAATTGAACGTCAGCGGTAACGGATAACCGAATGCCGGTGTTTCGGGATCTACTCCTGTAAAGCTTTTCGATTTTATTGTCCAAAGATTCTGAACACTTGCATACATCCTGAAATTGACAATATTATAATGCTCCATTAAAGATTTCGGAAACGTATAGCCCAACTGTAAAACCCTCAGCTTCAGATAACTTCCGCTTTCTACATAATATGATGAGAATCTGGATTCTGCATTGCTGTCCACTGTCGTAAGCGCAGGAATATCCGAATTGGGATTTTGCGGCGACCACGCATTCAGAAGCCTTGTCCCTTTATTGGAACCGACATCATCCACACTCCAGAAATCAGTCTGGTATTTTTTTGAATTAATGACATCCACATCACCGATGCCCTGCCAGAATGTTGAAAGATCAAAGTTTTTATATGAAAAGTTAAGGTTGATACCATACATAAATCCCGGATTCGGATTGCCAATCCACGTTCTGTCTTTGTCGTCAATCATTCCATCACCATTTAGATCTGCATAGCGGATTCTTCCCAAACCTTTACCTGACTGACTGGCAGAATTATCCACCTCTGCCTGCGTCCTGAAAAGTCCGTCGGCAACATAACCGTACATTGAGTTAATGGGGCGTCCCAGAATATTATCCGTTGTTCCGTTTCCACCGTAATTATTGATAACTGATTGCGGAAGTTCGGTAATTTTGTTACGGTTCATCGAGATGTTCCCTGAAACTTCGTAACGGAAACCGCCTGCTGTTTCATTCTGATAGGACAATGCAACCTCGATCCCTTTGTTTTCCATAGATGCACCATTGATCCATCGATCTCCTCCTTCTCCGATCACCCCAAGATAAGGTGGTAATACCAGGATGTCTTTTGTTGCTTTTTTATAAACATCGATACTCCCTGTCAGTTTTTGGTTAAAAAATCCGAAATCCAGACCGAGATTGGTTTGTGTGGTGGTTTCCCATCTGAGGTCGTCATTTTTTGTCTGCGTTGCGATAAATCCTGATGGTAATAACCCACTTCCGACACCGGAAATATCGTAGGCTGTGCCATAAGATGTTGCCCATGTTGGATTTCCTCCCGCATAATTTGCTATATAAAGGGAATAAACCGCCGAATTGCTGATTTCCTGGTTTCCGGTCTGTCCCCAACCTGCTCTTAATCGCAAATCTGAGAAAAACGGAATCAGATGTTCTGCAAAATGTTCTTTATTGATTCTCCATCCTGCCGAGAATGCAGGGAATGTTCCGAAACGGTTGTTTTTACCGAATCTTGAAGAGCCGTCGTAACGCATTGTTGCAGAAAAAAGGTATCGGTTGTCATAATCGTAAGAGAATTTTCCGAAGTAGGACAACAGGCTGTAATACGTGGAGCTTCCGCCGTTGAAAGCATCTCCTGTACCCGCATCTGGATACATATAATCCGGTGTTTCTATCAGGAATCCTTCTTTTCTCAGCCAGGTATTTTTAAACGTATCCTTGTACATTTCCATTCCGCCCAACACATCAAAATGGTGCTTTCCAGTTTTTGCCGTGTACTGTGCGGTATTGGACCACGTCCATTTTTCCGTGTCTGACTGGTCGATGTTTACTGCATTGGTTTTGTTTTGCAGATAACCTGAAACATAGCTTCTTTGCAGCATTCTTTTGTAATAATTGGAAAGATCGATTCCAAAGCTGGATTTTAAGGTCAGATTTTTCACAGGCTGCAATTCGGCATAAACATTTCCGAAGAATCTTTGATATTGGTAGCCATTGTCTTTATTGTATTCCAAAAGTCTGACAGGATTTTGCCGGTCATTCATTCCACCAACCGGACCGCCCCACCCAATACCGTCTACAGTATGAACGGGAATGATGGGCAAAGCACGTAATGCGGGATCCAAAACGCCCGGATCCATAAGCTCATTGGTTTTATTAAAGGTGAAATTTTCTCCGATTTTCAGTTTTCCGTCAAAAAAGTTATAAGAGGTATTGACGCGGGCAGACAATCTTTTGAAATTGGTAAGCTTCACGATTCCATCATTGTTATAATATCCCAAAGAGAAAAAGTAAGAACCTTTGTCCGAAGCACTAGAAGCAGAAACATCCAGCGAATTGGCAACACCTGTCTGCGAAACCTCATCATACCAGTTGGTATCGGCTGACTTTATGGTTTTTGCAGCATCCAGATATTCCGGAACATTGCTGCTGTATAAGGTCGGAACACCATTCTGAACACCCCAGTCGAAATTGTAGCTTAAATTGTTGCTATTAGGGTTCAGTCCGTCATTGATGTTGGCCTGCCAAAGCACCTGTCCGAATTGTTTGGCATTCAGAACCTCTGTTTTTTTAGTATACTGTGAATACGCCGTATAATAATTAAGGTCGATTCTCATCTTCCCTTTTTTACCTTTTTTGGTAGTGATAATGATAACACCATTAGCAGCCCTGGAACCGTAGATACTTGCTGAGGATGCATCTTTCAGCACCTGCATCGTTTCGATATCGCTTGGGTTGAGTTCGTTCATTCCGGCTTTTGTGGGAACACCGTCAATCACATAAAGTGGATCTGTATTATTTAACGTTCCCACACCACGAATCAGCACTTTGGTATTACTGCCGGAAGGAGATCCGTCGGCTGTGATATTAACACCTGCTACTCGTCCCTGCAAAGATTTAATTGGATTCGGTTCGGTCTGCTTGTTCAGGTCTTTCATATCCACCACAGAAACCGCACCGGTAATGTCTGCTTTTTTCTGCTTGGTATATCCGGTTACGATGACCTCATCTATACTTTTTATTTTCTCTGCAGCTAAAACGATGTTAAGAATTGTCTTTTCATCAACAATCACTTCACGGGTGGAATAATCGGGATAAGTGAAAATTAAAGTATTTCCTTTTTGCAGGTCATTAATCTGAAATGCACCGCTGCTGTCTGTTGTTGTATTGGCTCCTGTTTCCGAAACGGTTACAATAACCCCGCTCAGCGGTTTCTGATTTGAGGAAACTACCTTACCTTTAATGACTTCCTGCGCAAATACATACGAAAAAGGCAGAAGACAAAAGGCGATGGCTATTTTGTATTTCTTCATAGTATAGTTTTTATTTGATATTAATCTGATGTGCATTGATGTTCAGAGTACTTCCTTTTGTATCTGTGGATAAGCTCAGTTCCGAAAAGTTTTCATTAGGGAAGAAAATTTCGGTCATTACCTTTTCGCCGTTATTGAAGAAAATTTCGATGGAAGTTTTATCCAGGACAATTTTGAATGCTGCATTTTGGTAGTTTTTTGCTAATGGAGCTTTTGAAACCCTGTCTGCAAAATTGCCCTTAAAATCGGTTTTCCCGGATTGGGTACGGTCAATAAACAGCTCTTGCTTGTTATTGTCAATTCCGAAAATCACCCTTTCTCCCAATGAATTTTTCAAAGCAAAAGTGTAAACTCCTTTGGTCATTTTTTTGAGATCAACATCTAACACTGCTTTGGAAAGATCTATTTCTCCTTTGCCGATGAGCTTTTTATCAGAAACAAGGCTAATTTCTTTTCTGATTGTTTTTCCTTCATAATTTTTGAGTTGGGAAACAGGATTATTTTTCAAAATATAACCTTCTTTGGTCCGTTTTAAAGTTACTTCACGAGGAATAGTAGAACTTCCTCTCCATTTTTCCGTAGGCACATTCGGTGAATAATCCCAGTTTGACATCCATCCGATAATCACTCTTTTATTATCCGGAACATTATCAAAAGAAACGCTCGCATAATTATCGCGCCCCCAATCCAGCCAGACCACTTTTTCTTTTTCGAGCTGCTTTGTATAAATATCATCCATTTTGAAGGTTTTTCCGTCAAAATCACCTACAAAATACTGGGCAGCAGAGCCTCCGTTTGGGCCACCCGGATTGATGTTAACGATAAGCACCCATTTTTCTTCATTGGTTCCTTCTACCTTTATGGGGAAAAGATCCGGACACTCCCAAACGCCACCGTGTCCGCCTACATCTTTACCAAACTCTGAAAGGAAGGTCCAGTCTTTCAGGTTTTTTGAGGCATAAAAATGCTGCCTGTCCTGTACCGCCAATCCCATTACCCATTGTTTTCTTTTGGCATCCCAGAAAACTTTCGGATCCCTGAAATCTTTTATTCCTGGATTTTTCAATACCGGATTGTTACTGTATTTGGTCCAGGTTTTTCCATTATCCAAAGAATAAGCGATTGCCTGAGACTGTGCGTCAATTTCTCCGGCTTGCTCTTTCTTCATATCGTGATAGGTAAAAATTGCCACCAACGGAACATTCTTCCCATCACCAAAACCTGATGTATTATTTTTATCCACAACTGCACTTCCTGAGAATATGGCACCTTTTTCATCATAGGCAATGGCAGGAGCCAGTTCTTCCCATTTTATAAGATCTTTGCTGATAGCGTGTCCCCAATGCATCTTACCAAAATCTGGTACACTCTGAAACGGCGTATACTGGAAAAATAAGTGATAAGTTCCGTTGAGATAAAACAGACCGTTTGGATCATTCATCCAGCCTTTTTGAGGAGTGAAGTGGTAATTGGGTCTGTAAAGCTGCTCTTCGGCCGTTTTCAAATCCGACTGTGCGTTGAGCCCGGAATAAAACGTTGCAGCAATGATTAAAGTTGATATGATTCTCTTCATTATGATTATTTAATAGGAATTTTTTGAATTATTTTAAAAACACTTTATTCAATTTATAGAGGTGTTCTTTCTGATGATTATATTGATTTGTACATCTATTTCGTCAGTGTTTTGCTTAATTTTTCCAGAGATATACCCTTTGTTTCCGGCATCATAAACATCACGAATAATAATTGGAATACCATTGCAATGGTAAAGACTAAAAACACAGTCCCTGCTCCGATAGTAGAAAATAATGTAGGAATCAGTGATGGAATAATCGCTGCCAGAAGCCAGTGTGTGGAACTTCCGAAAGCCTGTCCCGATGCCCTAAGATGATTCGGAAAAATCTCCGAGATAAATACCCAAATCACTGTTCCCTGACCAATAGCGTGAGAAGCAATGAAGAGGAACAGGAAAATAGGAATCGCCAATCCCGACCAATGGAAATAAAACGCCATAGAAACCAATCCCAGAGAAATGATATACCCTACGGAACCTAAATACATCAGTGTTCTTCTCCCAACTTTATCAATGAGATTAACCCCAACCAGAGTGAAAACCATATTCACAACACCAATTCCTATACTGCTGAGAAGTGCTGTTTTCTCGCCCAAACCTGCTTCGCCAAAAATCCTTGGTGCGTAATACAAGAATGCGTTGATACCCGACATCTGATTAAAAAAGGCTACTAGAAAAGCCAACATCAGCGGGAAACGGTATTTTTTCATAAAGATATTTTCCTTTGGCGATTCTGCGTGGTCATCTTCCATCTGCGTGATCAAAGTTTCAGAATCCTGATCCGGACTCAGGATTTTCATCACTTTTTTCGCTTCTTCTATTCTGGAATGGGAAACCAGCCATCTCGGACTTTCCGGAATGGTGAATACACATAATGTATAAATGGCTGCGGGAATTGCCTGTACACCAAGCATCCATCTCCAGTCGTTATCGCCGATACCGCTTAATAAATAATTTGATAAAAATGCGATTAAAATCCCCAGAACAATATTAAACTGATACAGTGAAACCATCCTTCCGCGGTCTTTTGCAGGTGCAATCTCTGAAATATAAGCCGGTGCAGCAATCGTAGAAGCACCTACTCCTAAACCACCCATAAACCTGAAAAATGCAAACAGATAAGGATCATTGGAAAGCGCAGTTCCTATGGCAGAAAATGCATATAAGACACCAATGATCAAGAGCGTTTTTTTCCGTCCTAATGTATTGGTCGGGATTCCGCCGAAAATAGCCCCTATCACTGTACCCCATAATGCCATCCCCATCACGACCGCTCCGTGAAATGCATCTGAGCTGTTCCACAACGTTTGCAATTTTTTGTCTGCGCCGGAAATCACTACCACGTCAAATCCAAAAAGAAATCCTGCCAAAGCTGCCGTAATAGACCACATAAGAATTTTATTCATCCTTTAAAATATTTATTTGTTTGTGGCTAATATATCCCGGGGCGGTAATCCGAAGGTCTAATTATGTAACTAAATATTTCAGCAAGGTTAACTATTTGTTAATTAATCATAACTAACTAAATATCAACAATTTATTTATAAACAATTTTATTAAAGTTTAATCATGTTTCAAAAATGTAACATTGTCTTATAAAAATGTTACGCATATTTTGGCCTTTTTAAGATTAATAACCATTTACTATTATGAAAAGTTTATCCGAAAAATGGGTCAAGGTGTGGGATTTTTGGCTTATGAATTTTTAGCAATTATTAATCGTTCGGAAAGTTGGTTATTCGTCCGAATGAAGGTGTGTTATTCAGAAAGTATAATAAAAAAGCAGCAGTTTGATTTTCTGCTGCTGGATATGATAAAAATAGTATATGTGAAAATTGATATTAAATATAAGTTAAGCTTTAGGTTTTGTTATTACAATGTTACATTCAAATAGGTGATCATTTGATTTTACAAACTTTTTTATCACTCCTTCCCTGAAGACTTTCTAAAGGCATTAGGGGATATGCCAAACTTATTTTTAAAAACAGTAGAGAAATAATTCGGAGAAGAAAAACCGGTTTTGTATGCAATCTCAGAAATAGTCAGTTCAGGATTTTGAAGCATCGATTTGGCCTGTTCCAGGCGGAAATTGTTGATATAATCACTCACATTCACATCAAACATCGCTTTTATCTTTCTATAAAGCTGAATTCTGGAAATATTGAGCAGGTCTGCAAGATTTTCTACTGAGAAATCGGGATTATCGATATTGGTTTTGATAAGTTGGTTCAGATTATTCACAAATGTTTGCTCCATGCTTCCGAACGATTTACTGTCCACAATTCTGCCGATATTGTTTGTATAGTAATAACGCAGTTTTTCGCGGTTGTAAAGCAGCGCACGCAGTGACTGTATCAGAATAGGGTAACTGAAAGGTTTTGTGAGGTAAAGGTCAACGCCGGATTTCAGTCCCTGCAGGTAGGATTCTTTATTATCCAAAGCAGTCAGAAGAATAACCGGAATATGTGATGTACGAAGGTCATTTTTTAGAATTTCACAGATTTCAAAACCGTTTTTGTCCGGAAGATTGACGTCACAGACGATAATATCCGGAATTTCACTCAATGCCTTATCAATTGCATCCGTACCGTCAGAAACCATTACTTCAAACTCATTCTGAAGCTTTTTGCTTAGAAAGAAGGATAAATCCGAATTATCCTCTACCAAAAGAAGCGAATAACGTTCGCCCTGAAACTCCTGATTTTGGGTAATCGTCTCGTCTTCCAATCCTGTAAAAACAGTATCTTTTGCCAGACTTTCAGCATCTGCGAGACTGGGTTCTTTCACCATTTGGTCTTCGTTGAAATGCTTGTTTCCCTTGTAAAGGCTGATGGTAAATTCCGTTCCCTGGAAAGAGCTCACTTCTATCTTCCCAAGATGAAGCTCTATGAACTGCCTGCTAAGATGAAGCCCGATTCCTGAACTGTTTTTTCTGTTATTGGAACCTTTGAAATAAGCTTCAAAGACATTGCTGACCTCTTTTTCGGGGATTCCGATTCCGTTATCTTTAAAGCTGATGACCGCCTGATTGCCTTTTTCCTGAATTGTAATTTCAATCTTTCCATTGTCCGGCGTAAATTTGAAAGCATTCGATAAAAGGTTGAAATAAACTTTATCCATCAGGTTTCTGTCAATATAAAGCTCAAGGTTTTTATTTTGTGAATGAATTTCGAATTTGATATTTCTTTTCTTGGCTTCATTTTCAAAATCACGAAAAATCGCATACGTAAAATCATAGATATTCGTTTTGGAAACTCTCAGATTAAAAGTCTGATTTTCTATTTTTCTAAAATCCAGCAGGTTATCCACCAATCTCAATAATCTGTTGGAGTTTTTATTGATCAACTCTAACTCATAGGATGGTTTTGCACCTTTAGTTTTACCGGAATCCATCAAAGATTCCAATGAACTGAGAATAAGCGTGATGGGTGTTTTAAATTCATGAGACAATCCCGTGAAAAAATTAACCCTTGCCTCATTACTGTCTTTCAACTCATTGGCAATGGTTTCAATCTGGTTTCTTTGAATAGTAATTCTCTCGTTGGTAAGGGTAAGCTGCTTATTTTTTATCTTGATCGCATAAATAAGGTAAATAGAATAAGCCACCAGGCAAAACATCAATATCAACAATATGATAGACCAGCGGAACAATTCTTTTTGCGAAGAATAAAGCTCGATCTGCTTTTTAACCGCCTGTACCTGATTTTCTATAATACCTTGTTGCTCAATGATTTTATCAAACTGATTACGCATAATTTCCGCATTCATTCTGTCGATGATCGTTGTACTGAGTTTAATGCGTTTGGGAACGGCAGCACCGTTATGAATTTTAATTGCAGTCTCAATGGCTTCTGCCCCACCTGTCGGATACAATAAAGTGGCGTTCAGCTTTCCGTCCAGAACCATTTGTATTCCGCCGTCTTTTGTATTCAGTCCGTCAATGCCGATAAATTTGATTTGATTTTCCAAACCTTTATTCCTTGCAGCCTGCCACGCAATGGCGGCAAGCTCATCATTAAAAGCAAAAACATACAGACTTTGATTTCCCAAGGAATCAAGTGTTTTCCGGAAAGCGTCTACAGGAAGACCTTTAAAGGTTTTTATCAGCTCTGTGTTGGGATTGTTTTTGATGATTTCCTGAAAGCCAAGACTTCTTTCTATGGTTGGAGAGGAATTGTCATCGCCACTTATTTCGATAACTTTTTTATAATTTTTGGAATCTGAAAGAATGTAACTGGCCGCTTCTTTACCAATCTCCAAGTTGTCTGCGCCTATATAGGTTGTATATTGTTCTGAATTGATTTTCCTGTCGAGCAAAATAACCGGAATATTTTTGGCAGCCGCTTTTTCCACTACAGGAATCAAGGATTCCGGATCAATCGGTGAGATAATAATCACATCCACCTTACGATCAATCATTTTTTGTATGTCCTGAACCTGCTTGCTAACCGAATTTTCTGCTTTCTGTATATTCAGCTCTACTTCGGAATGGAGTGATGCCTGTATCTCCATAGCATGGTTCATTGTCAATCTCCAGGGATGATTTCCCAACCCCTGTGAAAATCCGATACTAATTTTGTCTGAAGTTTTCTGAGATTCTTTACAAGAAGAAAAAGCAAGGAAAAACAGAAGAAATAACATTCTATAAGCCTGAGGAAAACCAAAAACTTTCAAAAATTTTATTGTTGACATATGAACACAATATTAATGAAGTTGTTGCAGACAGGCAATTTTTAATTACAGTATTTTGTATTCAATCCTCTATTTATTATATACATATTTGATTTGATTCATAAGGCGACAGAAATTCTGGCTAATTTTAACAGTATTGTCAAGTTTAATCAATAGTTCTTACTGGTTCATAGTACAGTATGACCGAGCCTCCGCTAAAGGTTTGCGTTCTTAAGAGCTTAAGAATAATCCTGCTATTTATGTTTTCAAATAACGGCAGACCATTTCCAACAACAACAGGGTAAACACATAGCTGAAATTCGTCTATCAGATTAAGTTTCATTAATTGGATAATCAGGCTTCGGCTTCCTACTAAAATATCTTTACCTGTTTGCTGTTTTAATTTCAGGACCTCTGCTTTCAACTCCCCAGCGGCTAACTTTGCACTTTCCCATTCTATATTTTTCAGACTGTTGGAAAATACGATTTTAGGGATTTTATCAATTGCCTGTGCAAAGTCGTCCATTGATTTTTCACCTGAGGGATTCTTTACATAAGGTCGCCAATATTCCATAAGCTGATAGGTTATTCTACCATATAAAATAACATCTGCCTGGTTTAACAGATCAGTATAATGTTTATGTATTTCTTCATCGGGAATACCTGCCGTATGATCACAAAATCCATCAAGTGTCATATTAAATGCCGCAATTATTTTTCTCATATCGGTCTAATGATTTTATTTGATCATTAAATTTAAAAATTTACATTTTATCGGGGCTTTGCATAGGACAAGAAAAATGTTCAAAGAATAATTTTGAATTCTTTGTCAGTTACTAAAAGGACTATACTCAGAATGCACATTAGCAGTGAATTGTAATAGTGTTCATATTCATTATGTGACATGTGTGTTGTAAAAGCACCTACTGCAAAAGGAAAAAGTTTAATACAGCAAGATTCTTTATTGGTGGTTTAAACAATCCAATTATCAATAGCACAACGCCAATTAACTCGCCAATGCCGATTAATATTGTCCACGTTTTATTAAATCCTAAGTTCTGCATATTCTGCATCATAGTCTGTTTTTGAAATACTTTAAATAACGAAGCGTATCCAAATACATACAGATAGTAGGCATATGCACTCCAATGAATTAATGTTTTAATTACCGTCATTTTGTTGATTTTAGAATTAAGACAAATTTATTTTTTAACTTTCAGAATTAAAAGAACTGACAAAATTGTATGGTACTAATAAAAAAGTATGTATGAATAAAAGGAAAATAAACTCTACAAATCATATTAACGAAGTTCAGATAAATGAGAATTGTGGAATTGCTTACACATTATCATTAATAGGAGGAAGATGGAAAATTAATATTCTTTCTTATTTACTAAACGAAAATAGGTTACGTTACAATGAATTATTAAAACGTCTGCCAGGAATTTCAGAACGCATGCTTATTGCAAAATTGAAAGAGTTGGAAAATGATAATTTGATAAATAGAATTGTTTATCAACAAGTTCCCCCAAAGGTTGAATATGAGTTAACGGATTTAGGGAAGTCATTATCGGATATAATGAAATTAATGGACAGTTGGGGAGAAAAACAATTAAAAATGTAAAATGACAAGCAAGTTTGCGTCAGACGGACAGATTTACAAAACTCAACTTTTTTTTATAAATTTGGTTCAATTCAAGGTTTAACGTTTGTGCGCAATTTCCCACCCGAATGCCAGGCTGCGAACCTTTAGCGATCATTGTAAAAAGATAACCCATTCAAATTTAAAAGCATGATAAACGACAATAAACATTTAAAGGACTTTGAAAATTTTATGCAAGTAAGACTTAAAGCCTCGGGAGATTTTGTAGAAGGAAAATTTGAACCTTTAGAGAAAATATCTGTAAAAAAATCTCCTGCAACAATTTTCCCACCACCAGGAATCTGTATTCAAGGTGCCAGCGAAGTGAATACTTTCAATAAAGAAGGAGCGACCAATTTCCTACCCGGTGCCAAAAATGAATTTGAGATAATGCATCAGGATGCGGATGAGCATTTGGCATATTGGACAGGTATTCAACGTTCGACAGTGAAAATGAAAGGGCAAGACAATGACATTATATTTAATTTAAGAGTGACAGAGATATTTCGAAAAGAGAACGACGAATGGAAATTAATGCATCGCCATGCAGACAAACTAACAGAATAATAAAAGGCAATGATATACTAAAATGCACCCAAAATTTTTGTTTCTTCAAAACCGTAAAAGAAGGCAGATGACAGTATATTGAAGTATTGTGAGTAGCCTAGTTTATACTGGTACATTTAAGTATTAACATCTTAATTTGTATTAACTAGGATTCTGCTGCATCTCAGTCCATCTGATGCAAAAAGCTTGTTGACGATAATTCTTTCTACTTACCTTTTAAGGAAGTTAGACAGTTTTTGTACGTATCTATCAAAGCTTCTGCTACAATTTTGGGATCTTGCTGATGTATTCCATGGCTGTAACGCGGCAACAAGATCAACCGGCTATTACTGTTATTTTTTATCATTTCTGCATAATGATTTATTCTTAATTCATCCAATTCTTTCCACCACGGAATTAAATTGATCCCTAATTTCAGATTTTCGTTCATCTTTGTTTCATAATGTTCAATATGCTTGTTGTATGAAATCATTACGGTTACAGGAATGTCCTTAAGAGGTTGTAAGGATTTGTATCTTTTAAAGAATTCCGGTGAGCTTTCATTCAGTTCTCTCTTTGCCTCATTTCGAAAACCATCTGATGTTAAGGTATCATTTATAATGTTTTTAAGATTTATCACAAATAATTCCCTATAGCCTGTAGAGCTTGATGTATTAATTTTCACTTTGTTGTCTTCGTCTTTTGTAAGCATAAAATCTGTAGGATCTATAAAAAACAGGCCGCAAATTTCATTTGGATACATTGAGGCATACAGACGTATAAACGGTCCGCCTATAGAATGTCCTGCCAATAGATAAGGCGGATTTATTTTTAAGGCTGCTAGCAAATCATGAAGTCTTTTGATAACATCTTCATCTGTTTTTATGGAAGTATCGATTTCTGACTCTCCAATTCCATTTCTGTCATAAACTACCCCTGCAAAACTTTTTTGAATGAAAGGAAACAAACTTCCATACCCTCCACCTCCTGAACCGAGACCACTTTCAAAGATTACTATTGGCTCATTAGCTTTTCTTTCATCAAGTCCAAAAGTTTTATATGCTATTTGCTTATTGTTAATGGATACAAATTTTCTTTCAGAAGTCTGCGAAAAAAATAATGTTATTGAAAAGAAAGTAATAAATACAGTTATTTTTAAGGATTTCATCTTTTTTGATTTAGTATAAGTAGCAGGTCTTAAAATTACGTTCACTCAAAACACATTCAATTTGCATTCTGAATATTTTAAACAATATTAATGAATTTTAAGCCACGATATACTTTAATGCATGATTTAACCCCAGCATTGCTTTTAAGCAAAACATAAGGAGATGTATTCCACACAAAACCCTCATACCAATTTCATAACATCAATTGCCGGCACATTAAAACAAAAAAATATCAAATCATTGATTTTCAAACACATAAAGCCAATACATTTTCAATCGAGTTTTAACAAGATTCTCCAAATCCGCATCGCCTTTTCTGTTGAGCTTTGCACGCATGCTGGCGATTATTTTCCATTACGAAGAACCTTCCGGTATAGTTCAAAAAAGTTCAAAAACCGTTATTTTAATCGTCTTACAGAAACTTGCGTGACAGGACCTGAACCCGTTGAGCCGGAGCTTGCATACTTGAGTGTGTAATCTTGTGTATTTATAGCCCTAAACGAATAGGTATTTGCAGCCTGCATCGGAATCGAAGTAATTAAGGTATATGTTTGTAATCCGCCGGTCGGCGCTGCATATGTGTCATTTACTCTGGCTACCCACAACCCGGTGTTATTATTCCATATACCAATAACCGGTGAAGTTCCGTTGGCAGTGGAAATCTGTACATTCATATTAATCTGATAAACCCCGTCAGCAGACACTTTAAAAGAATTGGTTGTAGCCGTACCTGTATAAAGATTTTCGTTATCGATAATTTCATTGTTCAGATTGCCAATGGGATTGGCTACCGTAGCGCCCGGAGCACCTGCGCCACTCGTATCTGCAGTCATTTGAACAGTAATTTCCTGCGCAACTAAAAACTGTCCATTAACAACTATTACTGTTCCTGTTGATGTAGGAACGCCGGCTAAAGTTTGCCATGAAGGTGCAGCACCCGGTCCATTTGATTTCAGTACCTGGCCTATTGCACCTGCTGAACCTGCAGTATTACTATTACCCCCGACATTAAGTTCATTCGTAACTTGTAACGAACCATTCACATGAAGATTTTTTTGAGGTGTTGAAGTACCGATACCCACTTGAGCAGAAATTGCCGCACATATCGAAAAGGTCAATAAAAAAAGTGTTTTTTTCATACTTAGCATGTTTAAAAATAAAGTTAAAAAGCAGCCTCTTCTTGCGATTCCAGGGATCAGAGAGAATGGAGAGGAGGCTGAATATAGTGTTCATTTGTGTTTTTAGAATCCGAAAATCCTTAGCTACATTCTAATATTGTATTTTGGCTCCATTAATTACTGAAATGGATTACCATCTTTACTCATAGTTTTATAGCAAATAAATATTTTATAAACTAAAAGCTCTTTAAATAATTATCTTATTACAAAATTACCAACATTCGATGTAAATTATAAAGAATTCGCATCGACATATATCGATAAACGCATAGATGTTTATAGCTAATAATCTACTATCGCTAAGTTTGAAACTTTTTCCTGGGGTAATTATTGAGTACAGTCAGTGCTCTGAAACTTACTATGTAAGAATTAGTACAGTTAACAGATTAATATCATTGGAACTAAGATATCATTGATGCAGATATTGCGGATAGTCAGCAATATTTATGTAAACAGTATGGAAATATAGAAGGTTATCTAAAAGATATTCGACTTAACGCCGAAACGGCTGGAAAACTGGAAACTTATAGGTATTTCTCAATGTTACTTTGAATCAGAAGTAACAATCTTTCTATCAATAAAAAAATGTAGTCCATCAACTTCACATCATTACCAATTAAACCTGGCCAATTTTTTCAAACAGTTCAGGGTACTTCTCAACAAAGCCGTTATGATCAACTGTTAGTATTGCTTTAAAATCAGAGTCTATGTTTTCATAAGAAAAACTGAGCGTATCAAGTTTTGTGTACCTCTGCTTTACTGGTTTTATATGACCCTGTAAAATATCTATGTAAATAACATCAATATCCTGTGGCACCTTTTCCTTAAAGACCAGATTGTTTATAGGTAATGAATTTGTGAAAGGACTAAGGGAAATATCAATATAGTGTATGTTCGCCAATTCAGGTTCAGGTATATTATTAATTTCCCAGGCACAGTCTCTTTTTTTTCCGGTATAAGAAGTTGTGATAGAGTTTATTTCAGTAACTATTGTAAACTCATTAATAAACCAATTATCGTCAATTAGCAAATGATAAGTGACTGCGAAAACTGTATCCTCCTGAATACCAATAATTTTTGAATTAACCTTTAACGACCCTTCTTTTTTTTCGATTTTAAAATATTCAAGAGACTGATTGGCGAGCCCTTTCCAAAGAATTATTTTCATAAGGTAAATATTGTTTTGTTCATCAAATATCGAATGACCAGCATATTAGGAGTTTAAAATATTACAGAGCATCTTTAAAACATAATACTTTTGTGATAGTTCCAAGCCAAATTTTGATAAAGACTCTTGACCTCTTAAACTATATTACCAAAGTGCTACTGATTTCTTGGTTTAAGTTGTGCCATTTGTCAGAAACTTAATAGTGATGCCTATTTGTCCCAGATGATAAAAATCGTGATGGACCAGTCCAGTGGCTAGATATTGGTAATTATGCGGGAAAGATGCATCCGCATATGGATATGGGCTGTATAAATAGGAGTCATCTTTTTCTGCCAGAAATGATATCAGCTGTTGTTGGCTGGTATAAAAACCATTTAGAAGATTTTCCCATCCCATTTCTTTAAGCTCTTCATTACTCCGCCAATTTGCGGCATCACTCATTTCAAGACCTCTTGGATTTCCTTGAAGTCTGCTTAAAACCTCCTTGCGCCATTCGGTTAAATGAGAGATAAGCTCCGCAACACTATGCAGATTGGCAATAGGACGTTCAAAAGCGGTTTCATCATTAACTTTTAAAAGTTTCTTCTTAAAATTTTCGTCAATCCATAGATCTGCATTCTCAACGTCCTTCAGTTGTTGAATTAAATCCATAATCAAAATATTTTCCATTTAGTTAGCATTAAGGAGTTTGACTTATTATTTTTAGTTTCAACTTATGAATTCCATACCATTGCCTACCCTAAGCTTGAATTCATTACGGTTTTGTCTCCAGCAATTTTCCATTAATTTTCCATACTTTTTACAAAATATAGGTATTTTGAAGAAAAATTGAAATGCATAAAGGAGGAATTACCAGGAATGTTCTTCAATTCGGGAATGCAATATTTTACTTTAACTTATAGTTATGCTTCATCTCTTGTATTCTTTACAAGACCTATTCCGGAGAAAAAGAAGATCAAACCGATCACTCCAACTACAGATAACGTAGTATATGCAGAACTTTTGTTGATCAATTCGTATCCGGTATAAACCATACCTGCAATTCCAAGGATTGTAAGTATTGCTCCAAATGTGCGTTTTACGTTCATAATATTTTTGATTAAGTGGGTTATGATTTTTATTTTACAAAAATCACACCGTTTCTTTTCATTATTTTTTTTGCCAAGCAGTCCTCAAATTAATTCCTCGCAGGAATGCAATATCTCCTATCCTATTATACCATTTCGCCCCAATTCTGATGAGGAATTATTGGTTGATCTCAGTCACACGATTGAAAATGGAAAAGATGTTTCCGAAATGTGCCTCAAATCCTTTGCAGAACTGGAAGCCGTTGTCATCAGGGTTCCCTATAACGAAACATTGGAAATTACCGAGGAACATCTCAAAAACAAAGAAATCAGGAACAGAGCAGTATTGATTCATACAGGCTGGGATAAGCACTGGAGTACAGAACGCTGTTATAATAATCATCCTTATCTGACAGAATCCGCACCAGAATACCTTAACCCGCCCGGTACATTCTATCTTACGGGGTGCGCAAATACTCATCGTAGAACATCTGTGCAATTTGGAGCTGCTGCCTGATCAAAATTTCACCTTTACAGCTGCACCTCCAAAATTCAAAGGCGTGGGAACATTCCCTGTCAGGGTTTTTGCTTCCATAAAAAAATCTATGGAGAGGTCTTAATAAAAAAAACATTGCTATAGCAAACAATATTAAAAAAATGGATTTGCCAGACTGGAACTTCCTCAATTTCCAAAACTTAAGCAGGATTTTTTAGTCAATCGTAGTTTTACTACAATTTTGAAGATTTAATGAAATTTTACATTTAATAGTCTATTTTTATCTAACTTAGGTGACATAATATCAAAAAAAACGCACCAAATATTATGAAAAACACCTCAAATTCTGATAAAGTTTCAGAAAACCATATTTCGGGAATCAACCGTGTGGTAAAACTGGACATTGTGGTTGAGGGCAAGGCTGTCAATCACTTTAAACACTTTCGTTTACAACAAAGTGCAAGAAGGCACCATGATTTTGAGCTGGTATTGGCTTATGACTCTTTAGGCGAGGCCCAAAATCACAATCTTGAACAGGCCCAAAAGTTTTTAGGAAAAAGAATCACCATTGTTTTTAAATATAAAGATGCCGAAACTGAAAGCCCCGAAAGAACATTTGTGGGTCTCATTACCAAAGTAGCATTCAGTCAGGAAAAAATGAGTCTGGGAAATATTATTTTAAAAGGAAAAAGCCCCACTATTCTCATGGATTCCGCTCCACATACCCAAAGTTTCGGAGGAAGCCAGGAGGTGAATACCAATATTATTGCCAACCGGATTATTAAGGAGGCATTAGGGGCAAATAAATTTGATTTCAGGATAGATACCCAAAACAAAAGTTATATCAGTTACAGTTCACAATACAACGAAACCCATTACAATTACCTTACAAGGATTGCGGAAGCCTACGGAGAACAGTTCTATTATGACGGTGAGATTCTTCATTTCGGGAAGCTCCCCTCTTCTGAAAAACCTATCCTGCTGGTGTACGGAAGCAATGTAAATGATGTAAATGTTGAGCTGAAAGCCGTTCACACCAAACCGGAATACTTTGGCTATAACAGCAGCAGTCATACTAAAATGGTGGGTGCTGATGATCGTATACAACATTTGGGAGAGTTATCTTCGAAAGCCTACGAACTGAATGATACTATTTTCACAACCCGATCATTGACCCCTACTCCCATCAATGCCAATATGTTCCGTGATGTAGATGATTCCCAAAAAAGCGCAAGAGGAAGTAAAGCAGTAGAGGTTTTTACTGTTTCAGGACAAACAACAGTTCCATTCCTGTATATTGGCTGTGTTGCAGACTTAGCCATGAGAAAGACCGGCAGCAATGAAACCTCACATTTTACAACACTGATGATTACAGAGGTGACCCACGAAGTTGATGCAAGAGGATATTATACGGGAAGTTTTGAAGCCATTGCTGAAGGCACTGGTTTTATGCCAAAGCCTGATTTTGAAATGCCCAAAGCTGAACCGCAGGTGGCAACCGTTATATCCAATGTAGATCCACTGAATCAAGGCAGAATACAGGTCCGATTTGACTGGCAGTTAAATGATACGACCCACTTTATCAGAATGATGAGCCCAGATGCAGGCGGAACAGATGCTATTACACAAAACAGAGGTTTTGTAGCCGTTCCGGAAATTGGCGATCAGGTTATGGTGGGATTTGAATACCACAACCCTGATTTTCCATTTGCTATGGGCGGAATGTTTCACGGGAAAGTAGGCCTGGGCGGTGGCGTGGACAATCATTTGAAATCTATACAGACGAGAAGTGGTATCAAGGTGTTAATGAATGACGCGGAAAAAAGTGTAACCATTAAGGATCCAAGCGGAAATACTTATTTTATGGATGGCCAGGGTAATATTCATGTTACTGCGCCCAAGAATATGACCTTTACTGCAGGGGAAGATATGCAGATTTCCGTGGGAAGGAATATGACCACTAAGATTGGGCAGGACAGCACCATGCATATTGGAAATGACCATACCGAATCCATTACAAAGAGATACACTCAGACCTCTGAAAATAAAAGCGTTACCGTTAAACAAGATCAAACAGAAAGCACCGGTAATAAGTTTAAAAGTATTTCCGGAGAAGCAGATATACAGACCTCTAAAGGCGATTTAAAACTAAGAGGAACATCATTGGCCGTATTCCAGGGCGGAAAAGACGTTAAAGTAAGTAAAGGCTAAATCTATTATGGATGATGAAAGTAAATTTTCATTGATTACCAGCAAATGCGATTCCGGTTTCAACAATTGAATCAAATCCAAAATTTTAACACATGGAAAATCAGAATACTTCAGCGCATGATCGTAAGCTTTCTGAAAAAAGAGCAGAAAAACAAAAAAAAGCCAACGAAGATTCTCCTTCAGAAAAAAGAGAAATGGTTATCCATGGAGCCAAGTTGAAATGTCCCTATGCTCAGGCGCCCGGAGAACTGAAAGTTACCTCTAATGAAATAAACCTTCAGGATAAGCTATTTGCAACAGAAGGCGATGGAAACAATATGGTCAACCTTCAGTTTAAAGGAACTTGCGGGCACCCGAAATGGCCTGCTAGAAATATGTCTCCCCCACCCTGTATGAGCGTTATAAAGTTAAGTCCGTGGCAAAACCTGGGAACCTCCATTATACAGGAACAAACTGTTTTGGTAAAAGAATCCTATATCAATTGTGACCCTGAGTTTAATGCAGCCACTGCAACACCGATTCCGCAGGCAGCAAGTATAAAAAGTGAGATTCAAAACAATGAAATTCCTAAAATTATTGATGCTTACTTTGTGAAGTGGATTTCAGAGAAAGGCACTCCTGTTGAAAAAGAAGAGGAAGTCTACAACAAGAAACTGGGCAAGAAAGTTTCTGTAAAAAAGAAAATAGAGACCACGAAAATATCTACAGAAAGAATATCAGAGCGGGGATTAAGTTATCAGGTTGCTTTAATTGTTGAAACTGAAGGACTTTCTGGAAAAAAAGTAAAGGTTAAGATTAAAAGCGGTAAAAATAAAGTTTTAACAGATGTTGATGCTGAGCTGAGTTTAATTGATCTAAAAGAGGTAGAAAAAGTTACAGATGCTGCAAAATATGCAGGCATAAAAGCAAAAAGTGAATTTGAAATAGAAGTTGATAATTTTGCAAATGATCCCACAATAGAAAATTCAAGCCAATTCAAAAACAAAGCGGTACTCAAACTAATGCTCAATCAACGTGCTGATGATTTATCATTTAATTTGGCAAAACTAATAACAGCAAGTCCTGACAAAGAAGCATCGGTATATATAGAAGTGACTTCTGATGAACCAAAAATTGAATATCTTGGCAAAGAAGGAAGCAGCAGCTTAAAAAATACCTTTTTAAATGAATTAGGGAAATATTTCAAAATAAAATATCTGGAACAGCCATGGGTTGTTAAAGCCCGAGAAGAACAGGAACTGGGCGTTTCAGAGTCCACCCATTGCTCAAAGATCATAGATGAATACCATGCTATAAACCGACAAAATAAACCAAAAGCTTGTGCTAATACCGATAACAGTTCTTGGTGTGCCTCATTTGTGGGCTGGTGTTTGAAAAACAGCGGGTATTCTGCCCAATTAGACCCGGGTGCCTATTCATATGGAGAAGAAAAGACTAGATATAGAGCTGGTTTTAAGAAAAATCCAACAGATAAAAAAGGTCTGGAAAAAGAGGAATTTGATGATCCGGTATGGGGAAAGCTTATAGCCGGGAATCACCCTTTGGTGGGTTCGATATGTGTTTTATTAAATAAACACCACGTAAGTATAGCTGTTGGAAAGAGCAGTGATGGGAAAACAATATATTATCTGGGAGGAAATCAGGGAAACAAAGTCTGTGTGGGAACTTTCGGACAAAGAACCTCTTCCATATACCCCGTAGAATATACCAAAAAATCTGAAGACGATGAGTTACCTATTTATTATACAAAAAATGAAAAGCTTAGTTACTAGTTTGATATTATTGTTTTTTATCCCTGTTTGCGGACAAAAGCCTGTGAATGATACTTTGAAAAGGTATTATCAGGATTCATTGATCATACAAAAAAACTTTAAAGACGGAACAATATCAAACAAACTTACCGTAAAAGTAATTAATCCCTGTAACTCTGAAAAAAACAGATTCGACGGAGCAGTAACCATTATCAGCGCTGCTGTCAAAAATAAAAATTACAGCGATAACGTAGTTTATAATTATCCATATGCACAATCCGGTTTAATCAATTTAAAAACAGATCATATATCTGATCATAACATCAATAAGCATCAGGCAGTCTTCATACCCTTTACGTATTGTGGGAATTGGGATAACGATACAAAAGTTTCCTACATTATATTTTATAAACATAAAAAATATCTGTATCATATAAAATATTATTGTGGAGAAGATGGCAAATGTAAACTAAATGATAATCTGAACATTACATTAAAAGATTTACCCTCAACATTAAGATTAAAAGTGATTAAAGACTTAAAAACAAAATATAAGAACTCAAATGATTTTCAATAATAAGCTCAAAATAAAATGATATGAGTGAAGTACAAGAAAAAGATGATTATTCTGTAAACCCCAATCAGAAAGTTTATGATCTCCCCCACCAGGTGGATCATGAAGTGAATGTGGTAAAAATATATTTTGCAAAACAAGTTCCTAAAATGACCTGGGAAACTAAAGAAGAAACTTATACTGTTAAAAGTGGAGGTCTGGTATCTGATGTCAAAAAGAAGTACGAAAAAAAAGGAAGAAGGAACCTCAAGGCAGATCAGGAGGATTCTGTAAAATTAAAGGCAAAAGAATCGGTGAAAATTACCTGGGAAGAGGAAGTACAAGCGAAAAAGGCTGATGGCAGTCCTGATTTTGATTTTGAGAGAATAAACAGCACCACCATTAAAAAGAAAGTATGGGTAGTCGCCAATTGTGAAGGGGCAAGCGGCAAACTCTCTGTTGAGATCCATGAAAATAAATTGAAAAATACTGAAAACGTATATGAAAATCCTGTCAAGTTTTTAGATGGCGAGGAGGAGAAAAGTAAAATAGAATTTACTATCGACGGAACACTGGTGTATGCCAAAGAAATAACGATGCGTCCCAAAAGTGATGAAGATTTAAAGAAATTAATAGATAAATTAAATAAAAGAGAGGACTTAAATGCCTTTTTATATTTAAAAGCTGAAGTAACAGGAACAGAAGATGAAGTGAAATTCCCGGATGAAACGCATGAGTTTTTAAATAAAGACAATGAAAGGTTTGAGATCAGATACTGTAATTGTGGAAACAACTATGATATTACCTGTACCCGATATAGTAAAAAATATGGACCAGCCTACTGGGGATCTAAAAAACTTGAAAATTATTCCGATTGGGATACATTGATTGAAGAAAAGAAAATTACAGCCGAAGAAAAGGCTATTTTGGTGGGAATGTCTGAAAATGAAGGCAAATTGGATTCTGTTCAATCCTATGACTGGGACCTTTCAGGTGAACAGATGATATTAACTGCGGGGGCCATGCAGAAAACAGTGGATCATACCGGAAAAGGTGAATTTACTACACAGGTTGAAGAATTTAAAGCTCAGCATCCTGAAAAATATGACGAGTTATTTGTATCATGCGGATGGACGGTAGACTCCGGGATTCTATACTATAAAGATCCGGCAGATCCCAAAGCGGAGAAAATTACAGGAAATACATTATCGAATAAAATCAGAGAAAACTGTAAAGAATCCTTATTTGGAAAAACAGTAGAATGTAAGCCTCTGCAACCGATTGTAAATGCTGTTATTGATAAAGTATTTCAGGAAAAACAGGTGCTGGATTTTATTAAGAGATTAAAAGAAGTTGTACTTCCTTTAACTCCTACAGGCTATTCATATAAGCTGTCAGATTATTTAAAATCAAAATTAGGTAAAGCAACTGCATTGGATCATCACATTAACAGACCAGGATATGTACAAGATGATTTCGGCTCTGCACTAGACCGGTTTTTTGCAAAAAAAGATGCTAACACAGCCAAAGAAAATAAAACCAGAAAAGAAGGGGAAAAATTAGAAAAAATATCAAGAAATCCTGGCGAATGGGGAGATATGCACAGTAAATACGAGCAGGAAATTCTTGATGATTACGGGAATAAAAGAAGAGGTACAGATATGGATAAACGCTATGAAAAAATGGAAAAAAACTCAAATTTATCATCATGAAAAAATTGACATTTATGCTAATGATTTTAATCATTTTTGTTACCTGCGGAAACGTTGTTTCCCAAAAACATCATGATGTACAGAATAAAACGGCAAAGAAAGACACTATCATTACTTTAAATGATACTCTATCATTGTATTATGCTTCCTACAACAGCCCTATGAAACTATGGTATAATCTCCATATTATTATTAAAAAGAAAAAGATAAAAGTAGGTAAAGGAAGTGAATTTAATGGTACCGGAAGTGAGCTCTTTTCTTCACTGTCCCCTAATGCAAAGTACGTAGTAGTAGACGGCATCATTAAAGAATATGTACATGAAAGTGATAAGGACAGTACCCTGCATGAAAACTACACGTGTGCCATTATTGACATAAAAAAAGCAAAAATAGTTAAACAAATGCAACAGGATTGTGATGGGTCTTGGAACAAAAAAAACCAGTGGGTTTCCTCCGGAGGGAAAGTAGTTTTTAAGTAAAAATAATGAGTGAAAAATTATGGAACCAGGGTTTCCCATAGATATTAAATTGAACCTTTCGGAAGGAAAGAAATTTTACCGCTATTCCTGTAATGAATATACCACCATCAACGGAAAAACGCACAGAAGCGAGCTCAACAAAAATTTTCATGTTACGCTGAAGCGTTTAGAAAAAGAAAGATTTGAATACCATATCGAAATTTTTGACAGAGTTCATCGGGATAAAACACTATCCCTGTCCGAAAAAGATTTTCTAGCCAGAATTGCAGATATCAATGACGATGTAGTGCTTATAACGGACGAATATGGTCATTTAAAAAATGTACAGGAATTATCAATTCTTCAGGATAAGGTGGAAAAAACAGTAGAAAAGCTCTCCCGCTCCTATGTTGGCAAACAGGCAGAAGATTCTTACACCTTTTTAAAAACATTTTACCAAAACGAAAACTTAGTGGGTAAAGATTTTTTAAAAAGTAATCAATTGGGAATGATCCTCCATAAGTTTTATGGAAGGTATGAGCAGGAAGATCGGGTAAAGTATAGCGTGCGTTACCTTAATTTTATGACCAATACCGTAATAGATATAGAAGAACGTGTACAAACGGAGGCCATGCGTTGTGATGATGAATTATTACTATTACAGTATACCGGGAACATTCCTTCAGATAAAAATTGGGAAATGTTTTATGGAGAAATGAACAGAAAGGAAATTGCTTATAACAGGGAAACAGATTTTCCAAAACTTGACAAATATAAAGGGCAGATTTTATTGGATTTTAAAACCAAAGAAGTGCTAGAACATAAACTTACCATAGAATTTTCCCTGGGTGAAAACTACCAAAAGAAAATCATCTATCATATAAAAGAAATAAGCTATGAAGAACTATAAAAATACAGGATGGATTAAAGAAATGCAGGACCAGCCGGATGAAAAGTCTGGCAAAGGATTGAACCATACTGGTTTTGTGTTTTTATTATTTGGAAATCAGAATCTTACCTCATTTAAGGAAAATGAAATCTCGGATAATCCTCGTCAGGAAATGTAAAAACTCCCGTATTAAAAAAAGAAAAATCTTAAAATGGCGACACGTATTACAATAACAGATTCCGGGCAAACCCAAACTTTAAATGGCCCATTGGCTCCGGATACCCCCGATAACTCTTTACAGCGTATTACTGAAGTTTATTTTGCCAAGAAAACGACAACAGACAACGGAACAAGAGTCAATTTTACAAAAATTGATTCTGCTCATGTACAGCAGGATCATCAGAATCAAAATATCCCATACGATTCCATATTAGGCAAAACAGTATATCTGATCATAGAGACCAGCAATATGACAGACCTGAGTATAGATGCGGTGATAAGGCCTTCAGCAAGTACGATGACAGAAAATACAGATCCATTACAGTTAATGCGTTTTATATCTCCTGACCGATATGAGGCACAGAGGCTGTTTACCGTACAGGTAGGAAATTTTGATGCTCTTAACAATAGAGATGGCAGCCATGATCATTATACTAATTTACGGGCTGACCATATCAATAAAGCCATTATTAAGCTGCAGCTAAGGCCTGACGGAAGAGCTATTTTTGATGACTGGACCAGAAGGCTGGCAGATAGCAGTATTAATTTGGAAGTGGCAGTAGAAAGAACAGACAATAATCCTTGTGCCTATGGAGATGGACAGGAAGAGGTAAACGGCGCCGGTATTTTCTTGAATGATGACAGAGGAAGATTCAGGGTGGTCAATAAAAATATCTATACCATTCATCATGGCAGCAATACGTACAATGCTTTACAGGTGATCAGTACAAATCCGGAAAGAAGAAGAAGGATTCAGAAGGTTCTGAATAACCATTCCACTGATGTTATCTTTTTTTATTACGACCAAAACGATAATGAACACAGGATCTGTAACAGAACTAAAGAAACTGTAACCAGAAAAAGAAGAGTCAATACCATCCCACCACTGGCCCAAAGAGGCAATCTTTTGGACACCATAGATTTCACAGCGAACAGAGCCGCCGGAGAGCAGATAGATGCCCATCAGTTATTGGTGTATGCTAACGGAACTCTTGGTGATGGAGCCACCGACAAATGGTACATCAATCAACCGGGAAATGTCGAGTTGGTCAATATGGATATTTTAGCGAATGACGGTGTAGGGCCACAGATTTTTGAGGCATTCAATTATAATCAAGACGGGGTCATCATCCGGTATGGGTTTCAGCATACCAGAAGAAGAAGCATCCAGCCGGATTTATTTGCAGGTTTCTTAGGAGCATTGGCACAATTCAGACAGGAAGGACATAATCATTATATTGTATCTCAGGGTTTTTCTTATTCAGACGCGTCATGCTATCCCAGCGCAGAACATGTGAACGGAGAAGCGGGAGATCTGAATTTATTAACGGCTCAGCAAAATGGAGTCAATACCATCCTTACGGCTGCGAATTTTGATTATGACAATCAGGTTATTCTCCGGAATATTCTTTTTGATTTTGGATTTGGATCAGGCCGGTCAGAGAATTTTTCCAATACCTCAAATGCCAGTACTGCAGACAATGCCAGCACACGGTTACCTCATACCACGCATACCGCTACCCCAAGACATAATAATCATTTGCATGTTCACGGTTTCACCCCAATATTAGATATATATGCCTAAAATTAATATCGCCTGTTTTACCATTCTGTTTTTCCTTTTTTCCTGTTACAGTAAGGCTCAAACAGAAAATAAGGCAATAAGCACAGAATCTCATTCCACAGATAAAGAATCAGTTTCCTTTAACACCAATAAAGCGGATTGTATTATTCTGCCATTTGGATATCCAGATATTTCAAAACGGATCACTGTTGACTCCATTCTGTCTGCTATACAGGATGAAAATAAATTAAAGGAAATCAATGCATTGCAATTTGAAAAACAAATAAAAAAAGATTTTGTAGTACTTCCTGAAGAATACAATGTTTTGCTGCCATTCAGCACTACTGTCAATGAAAAATATGATCAAATTAAAATAGCCTCAGATTTTTTGTGTTATGGAGACTATTCACTGTACTTTATGGCGGTTTATAATACCGTTCGTTATGCCGACCCGTTTATTGAAAAAATGTATTTAGTTTCAACGAAGGACGGCAAACTGATCGATATGAAAAGAATCTATCTGAATCATCAGGGAGAAATGGGATTTGCCAACTATACCCTGTTTAATATCGATAAAAATTACACCATTTCTCTACAGGATTATGAATTGACTGAAAGCCCTTTTCAATTAAAACCTTTACAGAAATACCAGATTCTGCCCTCCGGAAAATTTGCCAGATACTATGACAATGATGGCCCTTATAAAGATAATGAAGAACAGGGCCTGGTAAAAAATCACCATAAAGAAGGAAAATGGATAGAATGTAAACCCAATGGATCTATGGATTTACAAAAACATCCTAAATTTACGGATCCTTATACTTATCTGGAAGCGGAGTATAAAAATGGGTTACCAACCGGGACATGGAAGTTTTATAAGTTATTGCAAAAATATAATGAAGATACCGGAGAACCTCTTATAAATACAAGGAAAAAGGGACAATTGATCTATACTGAAATGTATAGAGACGGAGTTTTAGAAAAACGGGAATTTCATTAACGCAATTAAAGAATATCAAAATAAAATGTTTTTCCCTACGCCCGCTACCGCACGAATCCTTTCGTGTGGTTTTAGCATTATAAATCAAACATTCTAAAAACAACAATATTATCTAAAAGTCCTTTTTCATCGGAATAATCAATTGTACTGCTGTATCTATAATCTTCTGCACGAAAAACTAAACCTGCTTCTACCGGATTTTGATGTACATAATTAATTTTCTCATTAAAGAAACCATTTTTATTTTACTTGCTCAAAGTCAGAAGACTTTTCGCAGCAGATTTTTTAAAAACAAGATCTTTTACAAGAAACACCCAAATATTCCGTTTAATTCTTAAATTTGGCTTATGCGAAAGAATCTTTATTTCATCATTATATTATTTTCTCTGACCAGCTGCTATACGTACCAGGTAAAAAAGCAAGTGGATCCAGCGGCCGACAGTAAGCAAAATACAGCTGCGCAAATGAAAAGCACAACAGCTGCATCCCAAAGCCCGAACGCACAACAAATGCCTGCTCCTGTCAATATTCAGGAGAAACTTGCATCCGGTAAAAATGTTAGAATTGAAGCAGATGGCAAAAGTTATAAAGTAATCGTTGATAAGTGGGAAAGCGACAGTCTGGTGGCTCACCCGGTTCATAATCCTAATAAAATTCTGAAATTCCATAAGAACCAGATCAATGCCGAGAAAATTGCAGAAAAACGATTTTCACAACCCATCGCAGATATTCTTACGGTTACCGCTTATGCTGCAATTGGTGTTGGAATCTATCTTCTTGTCCGCTAGTTTTTTAGCCTTTTCCCAGTAATGATAGAAAATATTATAAGATAATAATGAAGCATACTATCCGTGAAACGGATCAATAAAATAACGCCATATGATTCATATGGCATTATTTATAAAACATTTCACAATTAATACGTTATAATTAAAATAGGTTTAAAGGCTTAATAAAGTATTTTCCGGCCTTCAATTTTAACCATATTTTCATTTTCCATTTTCTTAACGGTTCTTATAACCGTTTCAACACGCAGTCCTGTAAGATTGGCAATCTGCTGCCGGGTATAAGGTACCTGAAAAGTCTGGTTACGATCGTTACCCTGGGTTGCCTTCAAATAGTCCATGACCGTTTTGATTTTGAACTGTGGATCCGTGGATGAAATATTAAAAAGCATTAAATATTTGTAGTAGAGTCGGTCGGACATGCATTTAAACATATCCATCATCACATCCTTATTTTGATGAATGAGCGAAAAGAAATCTGCCTGAGGCAGTTTCATGACGGAACATTGTGTTTTGGCAACGGCAGTCATGGGATACGGCTTATCGTTAAAAAGTAACGATTCGCCAATACTTTGCCCATCGGAAAGAATATTCTGTGTGAATTCTTTACCATCCTCATGGTAATTATTGAGCTCGACAACACCATTAACAATCTGGAAATAAAATTTAGCAAAGCTTCCTTCACTAAAAATAATCTCATTTGGTAAATAGGTTTCATATTCACCTCCATAAGCTAACAAAAGGTCTTCACTGATTATCATATCTTAAAATTTTATTGATAGTTAAGTAATGAACATCGTAGTAAAAAATTGGTGCTTTTCCAATATCAAAAAGCAAGCCATATTAATTTATTGTTACGAACAATACCAAATAAAAACCCGTGTTTATGATCAGGATAATAATATAAATGAGAAGTATTTGTTAATTTTATAAAGATTAGCGAGCATAATGGTAAGTATTAAGCAATGTTTTATGATAGCAGGAACCATATCTGCCTTTACATCGATAGCTTTTATAACTGTTGCTGTATTGTATTTCCGGACCTGTTCAACTAAATGTAACATACACTATCTATTTTTTGGTGCCATTATTGGAGGATAATCAAAACAATTCCAAATGTCAATTAACATGAAAAAGCATATCATTATTGTTGGTGGAGGATTTGCAGGAATTAATCTTATTAAATCCTTAAAAAATGACAATAGATTTCTTATTACGCTTGTTGATAAGAACAATTATCATTTCTTTCCTCCCCTTATTTACCAGGTGGCGACCTCTTTTATTCAGGCCTCCAACATCAGCTATCCTTTCCGTAGATTATTTTCAAAATACAAAAATGTGAATTTTCATATGGGAAGCCTTCTTAAAGTGAATCCCGAAAGCAAAACCATAGAAACAGATACAGGAAACCTGACTTATGATTATCTGGTTATTGCATTGGGAACTGAGTCCAACTTTTTCGGAATGGATAATGTACAGAGGTGTGCACTTCCTATGAAAAGTATTGAGGAGGCACTTTATCTGCGGAATCATATGCTCCTCAACTTGGAGGAAGCTGCCAGAAATAAAGACCCGAAAACCGCAGAAAAATTACAGAATGTGGTTATAGCAGGCGGCGGACCTACCGGGGTAGAACTGGCGGGCATGATCGCGGAAATGGGAAAATATATTGCTGAAAAAGAATACCCGGAAATCAAGCTCAGCCTTTCCAATCTGTATCTGATTGATGCCTTACCTACCCTGCTTTCCCCGATGAGTAAAATGGCACAGGAGACTTCCCACAAGACTTTACAGGAGCTTGGTGTAAAAATACTTCTTAATGTTTCGGTAAAAGACTATGTCAATAATCAGGTGCTTCTGTCCGACGGAACATCGATAGATACCGAAACCCTCATCTGGACTTCCGGAGTTATAGGACGGGAAGTTCCTGGAATTCCGGAAGA
Organism: Chryseobacterium sp. 22532; assembly: GCF_052044665.1. Taxonomy (NCBI): domain Bacteria; kingdom Pseudomonadati; phylum Bacteroidota; class Flavobacteriia; order Flavobacteriales; family Weeksellaceae; genus Chryseobacterium; species Chryseobacterium sp. 22532. The sequence goes on along the minus strand of NZ_JBQENJ010000002.1, from coordinate 327,825 downwards.
CAAAATAGGAAAAGGAAGAAGAATTTTAACTGATGAATACAACCGGGTAGAAGGAATGGAGAACATCTATGCGGTAGGAGATATCGCTCTTCAATTAACGGATAAAGAGTTCCCGAAAGGACATCCCCAGCTTGCCCAGGTGGCCATACAGCAGGCTAAAAATCTGGCTAAAAATTTCATCAGGATCGAAGAAGAAAAAATACTCATTCCCTTCAAATATAATGATAAGGGCAGTATGGCGATCATTTCAAAATTCAATGCCGTGGTGGATCTTCCCAAATTTTCTTTCAAAGGTTTCCTGGCTTGGCTTACATGGCTGTTTATCCATATCATTCCGTTGGTAGGCTTCAGAAGCAAAATCAGGCTAGCACTGGATTGGTTACGGCTGTTTATCACCAATAACCCATCCATCCGTTTAATTCTTTATCCAAAAAGAAATACAACTCAATAAAAAAAAATAAAGTATGAAAACAGAAGAAACAGTATCCGTCCTCAATGACCTGCTTCACATTACGAATGACAGGATAGAAGGATTTGAAAAGGTTGAAGGAAAAATCTGGGAAATGTATCCCGGAATAAAAGATGAGTATGACCGCATGATCTCACAATCAAAAATCATGAAAAATGAGCTGATTAACCTGATCACTGAAAAAAACGGAAAACCTGAGGATTCAACTTCCATTGCAGGAGCTCTCCACAGGACATGGATTGATATTAAAAATTCATTTACCATAGGCAATCTCGAAGAATCTACCTTAGAAAATGTAATCTTTGGTGAAAAAGCGGCCATTGAGGCTTATCAAAAAGCTCTGGACAGCGGAGATCTCTGTGAAAAAAGCGAGAAAATTGTTTCAGAGCAATTACACAGCCTGAAGATATCTTATCAGCAGTTTAAAAATATTGAAGAATATAAAAAGAAAGAATAAGGATATGAAAATTTAAGTTCAACAATCACACACCAAATCTTAAAATAACATGAAAAAGAAATCACCCAAAGAAATGCTATAGGAAAAACATCGACAACAATTGTTGTGGCTGCTGTTGCTCCAATTGTTTTTGCCCAGTCATAAAAAACATCAAACATACCGCAGGACAAAATCTTATCTACCCCACTACAAAAAGTTCATATCAAATATTAAAGTATTGAAGCCACCTCAGGGTGGCTTTTTAAACGATCACAGGTAATTTACTATAAAGATTTGGTCTAAAGTTCAATTCTATGCAAATCCTTTACGGTAGGACCTGTAAGCATTTTCCCATTGACATTGAATCTGGAACCATGGCAAGGACAATCCCAGCTTATTTCTGCACTATTCCAGCGTACTTCACAATTCATGTGAGTACACGTACTTTTAACAAGATGTATTTTCCCTCCGCTGTCTTTATATACAGCGTAAGATTCACCTTCGTATTTTACAACTTTTGCTTCACCTTCAGTAAGTTCGGTTAGGGAATTTATCTTCTCAATAAACAGTTTATCTTTCACAAAATCCAATACTACACTAGCCTGCTCTTTCACAAAATTGGTAAAGCCGGCCACCGGTTTTATCCTTCCCGGGTCAAAAAGCTCTTTATACTTACTGGAACCGGTTAAGATTAAGTCTCCAAGAATTTGTGAGGCAATAGTTCCAAAGATCATCCCGTTTCCCCGGAATCCTGTGGCTGTATAGATTTTTTTGCATCCCGGCAATATTCCAATATAAGGAAACCCGTCAGTCGGTTCATAGTATTGGCTGGACCAGCTGTAAACAGCAGTATCTACATCAAAATGTTCTCTCACATAGTTCTCTAATTTCGAAAAGCATTCTCCGGTATCCTCTGTATGTCCTGTTTTATGGTCTTCACCACCGGCAATCAGCAGATCCTCACCATTTATATTCTGAATTCTGTAGTAATGATAGGGATCAGTCAGGTCATACCCGAGATCTTTAGGATAATGATCTCCTTTCAGACTGAACGCAATGGCATAACTGCGGTAAGGAGCGTTCATCAGATGAAGGATGCTCACTCCGGGAGGAATATGGGTAGCATAAATAACATGGTTTGCACTAATACTTCCTTTTGAAGACTTCAAGATTACTGAATTCTCCTGTTCATCATGCCCTTCACAAACACAGTCTTCTACGAGTGTCCCTCCCAGATTAATAAACGCCTCTGCAAGGCTTTTGATATATTTGATGGGATGAAATTGCCCCTGATTGGGAATAACAGCTGCCTTCCTGAACGCAAAAGGAAAAGGAATTTCATTGGTAAACGTCATCTGATGCCCTACCTGTGATGCCCCTTTTACCATATCCTCCAATTGTTTTTCCTGCTTCTCATCTAAAGCAAAAAGGTAGGCTGTTTTGTTTTCAAAATCACAGTCAATATTAAATTCCCTGATATTATTCCTGATGATATTTTTGGCTTCAATGCCCACATATTTCAAGAGTTTTGCGCTATTTAAACCAAAATCCTTAATGGCCTGGGCATAGGTGGTATCAAAGAAGTCATTTAAGTGGGCTGTTGTTCCGCCGGTGGTTCCAAAACCAATGTTGGCAGCTTCCAGAACAATACACTTCTGACCTTCTTTCTGTAATCTTATTGCGGCAGAAATGCCGGTAATACCGGCTCCAACGATGGCAACATCATAGTGTTTTTCCAAGACTGGCTCTAAAGAAAACTTTTTAATTTCCTCCTGCCATATACTTTTTCTGGCTCCATCCCTGTTCATCACTTTTTAGCTTTTAAAGTGTCGCTTTTTAATCTTAGATCGTTTTTCTTCTTTGCTTCATCCTCATTTATATCACAACGGCAAGCTGTTAAACTCGTAAGGCAAAATGCCATTAAAATGATTGTTTTCATATTTTTTTGTTAGGGTTTATCTATTATTTTATTGCCTTAATAAAGATTTTTGTCAAAGATTTCGTATCATTTAGAAACATCTTCAAGGGAATGAGGGTGCGTAATAATATCATCCAGCTTCATAATGTTAATATTTAGTGGGTGTGAAGAATCTCTTCGGACAACATCTCTGGTAGTTTCCGGATTAAAATGTCATATAGATTTTGAAATCTATATGACATTTCATTATTTGACTTAATCTTCCTGTTCTGCATCAAAGTTGATGAAGGTTTCAGCAATTTCAGTAAGGTTATAATCTGTATCTTCTTCCTCCTGAAGTGTTTTTTCGAGCAGGTCTGCAGCCTTATCGTGTCCCATGGTAATAGCAAGCTGAGCCAGCCCCCCATAAGTTGCAATCTCATAATGTTCTACTTTCTGCGCAGCAATAATCAAAGCTGCATCTCTGGTCATAGAACCTTCTTCTGTAGATTTTATAACTTCCTCGCCTTCTTTTATGATTCCTTTTATTGCTTCACATTCTTTTTTTGCTGGAGTCTCATCAATGAGCTTAAAGACTTTTTCCAAACGGCTTATATGTTTTTTGGTCTGAAGCTGATGGTCTTCAAATGCATCTTTCAGTTCTTCGGTTGTTGCCGCTTCCTGCATTTTCTCCAGTGCGTCGATAATGGCATTTTCTGCGAAATAAATGTCTTTAAGAGAACTCACAAAGAACTTGTGCAGTGGAGAATTCTTCATTTCGTTTTTGTCTACCGAAGCATTGTCTACTTTCATTTTTTTATCTGCAGCAGATGCTGTTGCAGTGCCTGCAGATGTTGTTGTACTATTTTCTGTTGTTTTTGTTGCCATGATATATGTATATGATGTGGTGTTGAAATTAAATTAAAAGATTACCTCTTTAAAGCTGTAAAGAGGTAATCTAAAAAAATTATGAATTATTACGTCTGCCTCCAAATCCTGATCTTCCTGAACCGGAAGATCTTCCGCCACTATGAGAAGCTTGTCCTCCCATGCGGGCAATCCTGGTACGTTCAGCTTTACTCATGGATGCAAAACCTCTTCTTGAAGTTTCGTTTCCTGAATTTCCTGAATTAGAACCACGACCTGAGCCACTGCCGCTTCCTGAGCCTGAACCTCTTGAACTACCACCAGCGCCTGATCTTCCTGAATTTGAAGAAGATCTTCCGCCTCCATGGGAAGCTTCTCCTCCCATACGGGCAATTCTTGTACGCTCAGCCTTACTCATGGATGCAAAACCTCTTCTTGAAGTTCCGTTTCCTGAACCTGAAGATGATCTTCCTTTTCCTGATGAGCCGGATCTAGAGCCTCCTCTACCTCCGGAAGTAAATCTTCCCTGACTGTCTCTTTGTTGATTATCTCCTCTGGAACCTTCTCTTCCTACGAAGCTTCCACGTCCTCTATTATCGTCGTCTTCATCATCATATTCATCATCGTCATAGTCTTCGTAATCATCGTCCTCGTAGTCGTCATCATCATAGCTGTTTTCATAATCATCATAATCATCTTCATATTCAGAGAAATCATCATCATACTCTTCATCTTCGGATGCATCGTTATAACCATGGTCATAACCTAATTGATAAACTTCCTCTAAAGTAGATCTTTCACTGTTTGAAGAATTACTTCTTGAACTACGACTGTTTGAATTTCTAGTGCTCATAACTGAATGTTTTAAAAAATTAATATATAAGTGATGTATTGCAGTTCTTAACTAGTATCAGAAAAGCAATGGTGTTAGTATATTGATATAATTGTATTAAGCTGAACAGCTTATGTATGACCTCCACTATGGAAGCATCAGATTTTTAATCAGTTTGATATTTCAAATTTACAGCAGAATAATTCTCATGTTTATGACCCGCATCATATTAAATAATTTTTTCTGTTGATGATCTTCGATAATGTATTTATAAAGCGTGTAGTTCAAAATTACAACCCTATATAATTTATTTTTATGATTTACATCATAAAAAACAGATATTATTCAACATCCTAAAGAACTTCACACATTTTAATATTAAATAACATATTTTAAGAATTATATTATTTAAACAAAAAAAATTCAAAATATAATAACAGTAATAATAATCTAAAAAGTAAAGATATTATTTACAAAAAACCTTCCTGAGTAGGAAGGCCAGAATATATGGGTCTAAAAAAGTGTTTAAAAGCTATAAAGTTATTTTCCATCCTCTGTTTCAATGCAGGACCGTTATAATCAGTTATTGCATCAATTGAATACCAGTTTCTCAGTAAGAAACAACAGATTATTTTTCAAATTTATCTACTTATTCTTTTTTAGTTTATGAGCTAGATCACAAAGTAATTTTATTATCTTGGAAACACAATTATTTGGCACTTGTTCTTGTCCAAAAAGCACCATATGTCAACATACAGTGCTCTATTCTTATTAAAATATATTCAGCTGAACCAATCATTAACCAGTCATTATCCCTCAGACAAAGATTATTAATTTTCCAGATGATTATTTTTTAAAAACTCTCCTATTTTATTCCATTCAATCTGTCCTGCAATGGAATTGGAATTGGCGTCAAAAACATGTTCCCCGTAAGGAATTTCAACATAGGAAACGGGGAGCTTCATTTCTTCCGTTTTTTTTACAAATTTTCTTGTAGCTTCTACATTTACGACATGATCTATTTCGCCGGCAATAATGAACGTCGGGGAAATTCCTTCGGAAAGCTGGTCTATTAAATTCAGCTGTGCATAGCGCTGTGGGAATTCGGTGGGTGAACCTCCGAGATATTTTCTAGCCGCATATTTGAGATCAATATTCTTTTTTTCATCTATTTTCTGCCAGAGCTCGGATAAACTGACAGGCGGATAAATAGCAATAATTGCAGCCGGAACCGGAGGCTGAGGGGAATCGTAAGATTTGGCAAAACCTTTCCTTAATCCTAAATCTGCCTGCATCACCAAAGCGGCCCCAGCGGAGCCCCCTACTAAAACTATTTTGTTCGGGTCAACATTGAATTTTTTTGAATTTTTCACCACAAATCCCATTGAAGTCACGACTGAATTAACAGCAGATTCCCAATTGTGCCGGTCTTCTTTTCCTAAAGGATAATCGATGGAAAAAACGGTGTATCCATGATCTTTAAACCAATTGGCTGCATAACCTACCTGGGTTCTGTTCCCTTCAATAAAAGCACCACCGTGAACAAGAATAACAGGAATCGCAGGCACAGAAGATTTTACTTCCGGACGGAAAACATCTATATGCTGCTCTTCATTATAAATCGTAAGATAAGAATAGGTTTCAGTAGGTTTTATCGGTATTCCAGAACTTTTTAATCCCTGGGAAAAAGAAACTTTGGTATTGTATTTTTTGGCCGTGGAAAACATCACAGCCGTGAAATAAATCTGGGCAAGAAAAAACAAAACCGAAAGGACCAAATTGGCTATCAGTAATTTCCGCCAGTATTTTCGATATCGGTAGAAAAGAAAACAGATCAATAGTAAAACCAACCCCAAAACAACAAACTGTGAATTGAACTGCATGGTAAACGAACTGCTGTAACCGCTCAGAAGCATGGGTGCTTTCAGATACACAGAAATCATAGGAATAACCAATAATATCAGGATAATAAAGAGCAGAACTGCAAAAAATATAGATAAGGACTTTCTCATAGGATTAAAATTTATAAGTTACCGTAAAATATCCGGATGTGGGTGGAATGGCAATCGTAAAATAAGGAGTATTATTGGCCACTGCTGAGTTGTATTCAGCCTGGGTAAAGTTTTCGAAGCCGGCAAGCTGCTGCTGCAGGGTTCCCGGCCTCTGGTAGCTCATTACCCCATATTTGTTAAATACATTGTTCACATTCACCAGCATACTGATATTTTCGTTTAAATTATACCCTATTCCAAGATCAAACTGGGAAAATCCCGGAAGTTTATAGATATTGGTGTTGCTTCCTTCTCTTTTACCCATATAGCTCCAGGTCACGAATCCATATGCTTTGCCGATTTTCAAATTAGGAGTGACGTGGGCCATAATTTTCGGAGTATAGGCAATCGTAGTTCCCGAATATGAGGAAACAGTGTCATCTGAAGGACCGGCACTTCCCAAATTCCATAAATATCCTTCTTTAACTTTCGGATCCTGCAGGGTAAGCACAGCTCTGATACTGAAATTATCAGCCGGTTTTATATTGGTTTCCAATTCAATACCATAGGTTTCGTTTTTATTGTACAGGGACGGTGTGGTATAGAACCCGCCTTTGCCGTCATCAGCCATAAAGCTGTAAGGAATATTGCTCAGCAAACTGTAAAACGGGGTTATAAAAGCATCAAAATAAGTGGTTTTGGTTTTAAAGCCCATCTCCACCTGCTGTGTTTTTCTGGATTGCGGATTCAACAAGTCTATCGTTTCCGGCCTGTTGGCTGCAAAGAACATATCAAGATCCGGAGATTTGCTGCCTTTAGAATATCTGGCATATATGGCAACATTATTATTGAACTTATAATTCACCGCTGCTGAATAGGAAAAGTTTTCCAGCTGCCTGCTATAGGCAACATTGGTAAGTTTCGTTAAAGCATTGTTATTGTACAGGGTAAAAATGTTACTGTCCGTCCCTCCGTTTTTATCTGAAAACAGATAGGTTCTGGTATTATCCCCTTTGATCCATACTTTTTCATACCGGATTCCCCAATCCAGAGTCAGGTGATCTGTGATATCCCAGGTATGTCCGAAAAATACGGCCCCCTGCTGCTGTTTGGCTTTAAATTCAATTAAATCCCCCGTACTGCCTGCTGCCTGCGCAAACCCGTCATTATTGGTCAGCTGGTAAACACCGGGTTTTGTAAAATCTAAAGTAGTGACACCCGTTAAGCTTACCGTCAGCATTCTCGGCCTGTTTTCCAAAGTCGTAAGCCCTATCCCGTTAATTCCGGAAAAACGCCATACATCAGAATAACCATAATATCCTCCAAACGAGAAATTCATATGGTTCCATTTTTTATTGATGGTCAGCTGATTCATGGATTCTTTTACTTTATTTTCATAAAAATTTAGCGCCGACATTGCAAATGAATTATTCTGGATAGACTGACCCGGCAACTGATTCTTGGTGATCTGGTAAACAGGTAATCCTCCGACTCCCAGGGTAGCATTCACACTGGCAAGTTCCTGTCCTGTAAGCGCATCTTTAAAGGAGTAAGTTCCGATTCCCAGTCCACCGACTAAAAAATAAGAGGTCATATCATCCAGTGAGGTAAGAAAAGAATTACCCACACTGTTCTGCACCACATCATTATCAGAATATTTGCTTGCAAAGAACAGCTTCCAGTCATTTCCCAGGTTATGATCCCAGTTGAGTCCTACGGAACGGTATTTATTGCTAACCAAACGCCCTGAATTATAATCTACATTACCTCCGTGAATAAAATCCGGAGAATTGTACTGCAGCTCCGGAATAAGCAAAGACGAACTGCTGCTGAACCCTTCCGCCGGTTCGGGAGCCGTATAGTTTCTGGTAGGAATCAGCTGCGCATAGCCATTTCTGTCATCCAGATATTTAAGGAAAACTTTCAGGCTTCCTTTATTGTATTTTTTTACAATATTTGCTTTTACCTGGCCTCCGTTATTAAACGGATAGCCTGCATACCGGGCACCTAAATCATACCGGTAAAACCCGCCGACATTAAAAAACCAGTTATCACCCAGAGGTCCTCCAAAGTTGGCATCAATTCTGTGATATCCTGAGTTATTAGCTCCCTGAATTCCATATTTTGCACGGATTTCTCCTCCGAATTTATTGCCTCCTGTTTTGGAAATATAATTGAAGATTCCTCCTGGTGCATTGGCCGCCGTAATAGAGGCAGGCCCTCCTCTCACGGCATCAATCTGGGAAATGGTTGCATCTGCTCTTAGAAAAAAGTCGGGACCGTAATTATAATAGGTGGTATTGGTTACAGGCAAACCGTCTTCCTGCATAGATATATATTCGTAAGCAAAAGTCCCGTCTGAAGAACCTGCACTGATTCCTCTTGAGCTTACATTGTTCCTGATCTCTCCCAATGATGAGTTCACATATACTCCGGGAACGTTTTTAAGCAGATCTGCAGCACTTACAGGGACCTGTTTTTCAATGACCTCGCTTTTCAGAACAGAGATAGCCACAGGAGCATTCATCCTTGTTCTTTTATCAAATACCCCGGTCATAATCACTTCATCGATATCTTTTGTTTCCGCTGTATCAGCTTCTTTTTTCTGGGCCGTTACATTGGAAAAAGCTGCCAGGAAAAGTACTGCTACCGTGATTTTTGTATTCAAAAATGTAGTCTTCATAATATTGTAATCATTAATTTGTGCCATACTTTTTAAGCCATTCTGCCACATGGGTGAATACCACCTGCTCATCTGCCGGTAATTTTGTGATAAGATGCCCTGCGCCGGGAACTACGACCAATTTATACGGAACACCTTTTGCCTTCAGGGCTTTTTCCAGAATATAAGCTTGCTGGATGGGAACCACTTCATCCTTGTCACCATGAATAATCATTGTGGGAATCTGATTGACAAATTTTACAGGACTGGTTTTAGCATAAGCTTCCGGAATCGCATCACCGGGTTTCCAGACTACTTTGTTTCCAGACATTTTATCCAGGACATTCAAAAGGTTAGCTGCTTTCACGTACTGTAACGTCTGAACATCTGTAAAATCTACGGGACCACACATTTCTATGATGGTTTTAATCTGAGGATTTTTGGTATAGGCATACATCAGCGAAACATGGGCACCGGAGCTCCCTCCGGAAATTGAAAACCCGTTTTTTCTGGTATTCCACTCATTGGCATGGGAAGAAAGATATTTTACAACGTTATCAATATCATCTAAAAGCTCAGGAAGATGGGTGTCAGTAAGATTGGCATAACGGTAATTGAGATTGGCAACAGCAATTCCCTGTGAAAGAAGATATTCGGAAATTTTACCATCATATGTCCTATCACCTTGCGTCCAGGCTCCACCGTGGATATTAACAAGAAAGGCAGTTTTCGGGCTTCTGTTTGCCGGTAGATAGACATCCATTACGTTCCTTTCGTGTGAGCCGTATTGTATATCGGTAAGCTTTTCTTCCTTTTGGCTTACAGAAACCGTTTTGGTGTTTTCAATATTTTGTGTTGAGCAGCTTACCGTCAATAATGTAATGGACAGGGCTGCGATTTTAAAATAATTCATTTCAGTTGTTTTTTTAAATTCTTTTTAAGTATTTTTCCTGTAGCGTTTAAAGGCATCTCGTCTATAAATTCTATGATTCTCGGATATTTATATTTGGCAATTCTTTCTTTTGTCCACAGCTTAATATCTTCCTCGGAAGCGTTGCTTTCTTTTTTCTTTACCACAAATGCTTTAATTTCTTCACCTAGCTTTTCATCATCGATGCCGATAACCGCAACCATGGAAATATCAGGATTCCGCATCATCACTTCCTCTACTTCACGGGGATAAACGTTCATTCCGCCCCGGATAATCATTTCTTTTTTACGGTCAACGATGAAGAAAAAACCATCCTCATCCTTTACCGCGATGTCTCCGGAAAACATCCATCCGTTCTTCAGAACTTCCTGAGTTTCTTCAGGCCTTTTGTAATAGGCTTTCATCACATTGGGACCGCGATAGATCAACTCTCCTTTTTCACCAATCGGGAGTTCATTACCTTGATCATCTATAATCTTTACCTCAACTCCCCAGATTGGAGTTCCGATAGAACCGGGCTTTCGTCCCACTGCCAGCTGATTGAATGTCACCACAGGAGAACCTTCGGACATTCCATATCCTTCAATAATGGGAACGCCGAAGCGGGTTTCAAATTCGTCAATGATTTTTACAGGAAGGGAAGCACCGCCGGAAACACAGATTCTCAGTTTTTTAATGCTGTTTGTATTTTCTTCAGTGTTTTCCTCATTCAGCAGGGCCCAGTACATGGAAGGAACGCCGGCAAAAATCCGGATATCAAAACGGATAATGAGCTGATAAACTGCTTTGGCATCAAATTTCGGCATCAGGATAAGATGAAGCGATCTCCGGATTCCTGCAAGCATCATTACCGTTAAGCCAAAAATGTGAAATAAAGGTAAAACAACAAGCTGGGCTTCAAATTCGGTAGATGCAATTATAGTTGTGCTGGCTTCTGAATTGGTAAAGAGATTAATATGCGAAAGTTCGGCTCCTTTAGGTTTTCCGGTAGTTCCCGAGGTGTAAATAATAACGGCCGTATCTTCTGATGAGGTAATATAGGATTCAAATTGGGTTTCTTCGTCTTTAATTAAATCATCAAAATTCTCAACATCTTCAGCGAGATTCCCTATACTGATAAAATCTTTGCATGAGGTGCTTTTATCAAATCCCTCCTTTCCAAACTTTCCTACAGGCATTTCCGGAGTTCCTGCAAAGCACAGAAACATTTTACTGTCAGAATCGGACAGCTGGTAAGCAATCTCATCAGGTTTAAGAAAAATGCTAAAGGGTACAACCGTTGCCCCAGTTTTTAGTATTGCGAAAAAAATAACCGGAAATTGTAGAATATTAGGACATAGCAAAGCAACCTTATCGCCATATCCGATTCCTCTTTTTGCAAAGGCATTGGCCGCCTGGCCAACTTTTTCATGAAAAATTTTATAGTTGATCGTGGTTTCTCCCAGGCTTAAGGCTGGCTTTTCCGGATTTCTTCTTGCACTTTCTTCCACTAAAATTGATAAGTTCAGCATAATTTTGTTCATATTGAGTTAATGTTGATATGAAAAGGGCCTTGGTTAAAGGGAATTTCATATGAACTAATCTTAACTCCAAATTAATGATATGCTGCACAGGTGCTGACACGAAAAGGAAATTCCGTGATACGAAAAAGAAATTTTTTCATAGTGTATAAAACTGCAACTTCACGCAAATGTCAGGTATAACAGTCATTCACGATATTCCGTATAAAAGTGTTTAAGTTTTACTGACGTTCTTCGGAAGGAAGCTTCCCGAAATGACGGAGATAAAGCTGTGAAAAGTGTCCCCGGTTGTTATACCCGATAAAATCACTGATCTCCCCTACCGATTTTTCGGTTTCCAGAAGCATTGCACGAGCTGTTTCCATTCTGGTTTTGATAATATACTGATGAATAGGCAATTGGGTATAATCCTTAAATCCTTTTTTCAGATCACTGCTATTGAGTCCGCAGTAACGGCTTATCTCCCTGATGGCCAGACTCTGGAACGCATTGGTATCTACAAAATCTTTGGCCAGTTTTATTTTGTCTTCAAATGCCTTCTTATGCTCAAAAGTCTTTTCATCGGACAGCAGATAATGGATCCAATAGCTTAAGAACTCTAAAATCCGGCTTTCGAGAATAATACTGCATGAAGCATCGTCAAACGGAGTATCGAAAATAGTTTTAAGCTTTTCCTGACTCAGGTAATTGCGCTGTGCATTTTCCAGCTTTTCTTTCAGAAGCCCTTTATCTTTTGAAAATATGGTTTTGGGTACAAAAATCCTTACGCCATCGATATCGGTAGTATTGTGTTCAAATTTTTTTTCGTCATTAATAAAATTACTGCTGATCTTCCCTTCTTTATTGATCCGGAAATCCATCATCCCATTATCTCCTACTTTATGCGGGGAATGAAAAATGGTTTCTTCATGAAAGTTCCATTTTCCACGGAAAAAATGAAAATTCTTCTTACTGAAAAGAATCAGCTTCCCGGTTCCTAAATCCTCCGGCATCTCCAGAACAGTAGAGTTCAGGAAATCTTTATCACAAAATCTGTAATCCTTCATCAGACCTTGTTTAAAACCATCCGGTTCCAGATAAGGAAGGAGTAATTCCATACAACGGTAATTTATTGGTGTAAGTTAATAAAATTTCAAAACATGACAAATATCATGTTTTTTATTTAAAAATTTGCTGGGCAAACTGGTAAAGAGATCTTCTCCACGTAAGCCATTCATGGCGGGTTTCAGGGGATTTGTATTGGAAATAAGGATAATTATTCCTGTTTAAGAAATCCGTCAATAATTGATCAAATTTAAAAAACATAGCGTCTTCTTTTTCCCCGATTCCGATAAAGAAGTAAGGCTTTTTCTTAGACTTCAGCAAGTTTCCGATAGGAAGTTCTTTAAAAGGTTCTGCCTCAGTTCCTTCATAGATCACAGGACTAAATGCTCCGATCGCCGAAAATGTTTCGGGATGAGAAACCCCGACAAGCATAGCCTGATAGCTGCCGCGGGAAAGTCCTGCGATAGCTTTTTTACCTGAAGTTTTATATTTTTTCTCTATATAAGGAATCAACTCCTGCGTAATGATTTTATCAAGATTTTTGGAAGAAAGCACTGTTCTGGGATAGTTGTCCGGCATTTTTTCCTGTTCGGCATTCAGGGCAACCCCATAGTCCATCACCACTATCATTTCCCGTGCTTTTTTTTCTGCGAAAAGATTGTCTAAAATGTTTAGGATATACCCTTGTTTTTCCCAGCCTGTAATATCTTCTCCGGTACCATGGTACAGATACAGAACGGGTAATTTTTTTGTACCGTAATTGGGAGGAAGATATACTTTAAAATTCCGTTTACCCTGGGTAATTTGTGAGTTTAAACTGTCATTAATGATTTTCCCATGCTTTACATTTTTTTCCTGGAAAAAAACCTCCCCGGAAGGAACTTCAATTCCACTCGTCGGCTGGCTGTACCCGAAATACAGCTGTGTATTGGGATCATTAGTCCGTTGCCCATCTACATTGAACCAATAGTAATGAAATCCTATTTCCATAGGTGTTGTGAAAATGTTCCAAAAGCCATCTTTATCTTTGGAAACGGAAGATTTTATACTTTTCATGCCGTCTCCTCCATCTAAAGTTACAGATTTTGCATCCGGAAAGTAAACACGGAATTCTGCTTTTTTCTCAGAGTCTATTCTGGGAAATTGCTTTCCCGGTAAAACTGTTGAAGAAGTTTTATAAACCTGGGAAAATACGATGGAAGAGAATAAAACGAAAATTAAAGATATTTTTTTTGAGTACTGCATTATTTTAGTTTTAAAATATGATTCACAGTCAGACAGCTTTTCTAAAGAAAAGGGCTCTTGTTACTTCTGTCAATCCTGTGTTATTACATCAATATTAAGGAAAATATTTTTTCTTTATCCGGATCTATAGAATATTATTCTATGACAGTTTGAAATCCAGATTTCTGCCTCATCCCTGTCCTGATTATTTAAGAAACTGCTTCATCATTCTCAGGGTGATCTCCATGCTTCCGGGAAGTGGCATTCCGTGGGCATAGCCTGCAAAAACGTGTAATTCTGTGAAAATACCTGCTTTTATCAGACGGGCAGCGTAAGCTATTCCACTATCCCGTAAAGGATCTGCTCCGGCAACAAAAATTACAGCAGGTGGAAGATTAGAGACATCTTTAATATTGCCAGGCAATACGTATTTTTCTTTTGAATTACCATTTTTTCCTATATAGAAGTCTTTTAAAACTGGGAAATCATCACTTTTGACACCGGGAATTCTTTTAAATTCAACAACAGACGGGTAATCCATCCCGAAATCACCGGGAGGAATTTCCAGAACCTGTAAACTGATTTCCGGACCTTTCAGATCTCTTGTATATTGTGCCAGACTTCCGGATATCCCGGCTCCCGCACTGGAACCTCCAACTGCAATCAGTTTTGGATTTCCACCAATACGCACTGCATTTTTACTGGCCCATAACAGGGAAGCATAGGCATCGTGAAGTGCCGCCGGAAAAGGACTTTCCGGGGCGAAACGGTAATCTATATTGATAACAACAGCGTGCCCTTTCAAAGCATAATCTGCACACCTCTGATGATCCCATTTAGGAGTTCCATATACAAAAGCACCACCATGGAACCAAAGAAATAAGGGAAGATTTTTCGCGTTTTTGGGTTTATAAATCGTTACCGGGATTTCGGGATCTTTGGCATTCAATCCCGGAATTTTAGATTGGGTTACATCAACGCTGTCTTTGTTTTTCAGTTCCGGCCAGGCCATTTCTGCCTGGGTTTTGCGCTCTTTTTTTACTTCTTCCAGGGTAATATCCTGAATCGGAGCATTAATCATAGCTCTAAACTGGGGCAGTAATCTTTTTTCTGCTTCCTGAAGGGTAAGTGGATTATATTGTTGTGCAAATGATAAGCCCGGGATCAGGAAAGATATTAGGAATAACAGGTATTTTTTCATAATAACAGTAATGATAGATTCTATTCTTTCAAAAGTAATGTTATGCCTACCATTGGATGATACGAAAAGGAAATTTTGTGATACGGAAAAGAAATTTTTATAACCGGGTTTTCAAATTTGTCAGCAATTTTTTCTCTTTAGCTTTTAAACTGTTTCCGGAAGGCAGCAGCAGTTATCCCTTTATGCTTTTTGAACTGTCTGCTTAAATGGCTTTCATCAGAAAACCCTAAATCGTCTGCAATCTGTCCTATTGAATATTCACTGTAGATTAGCCGCTGTTCTATAATATTCATTTTATACTGAGTAAGATAACAGTGTAAGCTGTCGCCGGTGAGGTTCTTAAAATATTCGCCGATATAATTTGCCGACAGGTTAAACTGTTCTGCAAGATGTTTTATTCTTAAATTCTTAGGACTGTGTATGTTCTGATGCAGATAAACGAGTATTTTATTAATCAACGGTTCATCCATGGTTGTATCTGATATAACCTGCTGGGGATTCACGTTACGGGAAATAATATTTAAAACAAGAATGACCAGATGCTGAAGATTTTCATCAAAATAGGAAGGCTTGTTGCTGTATTCTGTGATCATATTTTCAATTAATGAAGCGATCATGTTGCAGTCTTTCTCATCTTTAATCAATACCTGCTCAAAGCGGTTGTGATGCGTGAAAATAGCTTCCAGCTGCTTTAACCATTCTATGACTCTTTCTTTTTCGTGTTTGGTTTTGTACTGTTCGAGAAAGACTTCGGAAAACCGGATGGAGCAATAGCGGGTATTGGTAGTACTCTCAAAACCTCTGCAGTCCAGCGGGGTAAACAAAAAAATACTGCCTTTAGTATATGGAAACTTGTTTTCATTAATAATCCTGGTGCCTTCCCCTTCCATAATCTGTACAATTTCAAAGAACTGATAGATCAGCGGACGTTCATGCCAATGTTCCATATCGGATACAAATATATCTAAAGGTTTATGTAAATGTTTAGTTTTCATTACCCGAAATGTACAAAAAAAACCGCCCAATATCCCTGTTTTTACCTCTTGGTTCATGTTAATTTTGTCAAAAAAATATGCCACAGAAAAAATTAATCGCTCCGTTTATCAGCGAAAACATTTCCCTTTCCAGCAGAGTTGTAATGGCTCCCATGAACCGTAGAAGAGCCATTAAAGGCATCCCGTCACCATCCATGATTACCTATTACCAGCAGAGAGCCGGTGCAGGATTATTAATATCAGACAATATTGCAGTTTCTTCCAATGGTGGAGCGTATATGAATACTCCGGGAATATATACTAAAAACCAAAAAGATGCCTGGAAAAAAGTAGTTGAAGGAGTACATACAAAAGGCGGAAAAATATTTGCCCAATTAGTACAGTCAGGCCGTGTTGGTCATCCGGCCATCCAAAATAATGAGCCATTGATAGCACCGTCTGCCATACCTGTGAATGAAACTATCCGTATTCCTGATAACAGCTATCAAAGCATGACCATTCCTGATGCTATCAGTACAGAAGAGATTCCGGTTTGGGTAAAAGTTTTTAAAGAAGCAGCCATCAACGCGATGGAAGCGGGATTTGACGGTGTTGAAATTCATGCAGCTCATGGCTTTCTGATCGACCAGTTCATCAATCCTCTGAGCAATACCCGAACGGATGAATACGGCGGAAGTATTGAAAACAGAACGAGGTTCCTTTTTGAAGTCATGCAGGAAGTTATTGCAGCAATTGGTAAGCATAAAGTAGGTATAAGACTTTCCCCTTTCCGCGAAATTTATGATCTTAAGACTTATCCTGAGGAACTGGCAACCCACGAATATATCCTTGATGAACTACAGAAACTGGATATTTTGTATGTTCACTTTTCTAATGCGGTAGCTGATGGAAAACCTTCAATTCCATTGAGCTTTTTAGAGAATGCGAGACAACGTTTTAAAAACATCATCATGATTGCCGGCGGCTTTAGCATAGAAACAGCGGAAGAAATATTGCAAACCGGGCTTGTGGACCTGGTCGCTTTTGGCAAACTCTATATTTCCAATCCTGATTTGGCAGAACGTATAAAAAATGATCTTCCGATGGCGGATTGGGATGAGGAAACGTTTTATCACGGTGGAGACAAAGGGTATACTGACTATCCGAAAATATCATTTCAGGGATGTATAGAGTGTTAGCTTTCATATTGAACTAAATTTTAATTGATCTGATACGAATTCCCGGATAGCTGGGCATTTGTGTCAGATCAATCACGTTCTGCTGTTCGGTTTAAAATCCTGTATTTAAGCCTTGAAGCAGGATTTTCAATCATAAAGCGATATAACAAACCTCCGGCGATACATCCTGCCAGGCAGACTAAAAGACTGAAATTGTCTGACACATTCATTCCAAACTGCCCAAGAGTATATTGAATCATATGGATAATTCCTTTATGTGAAAGATAAATTGCATAAGAAAGCGCCGCAATCTGTGTAGTACTATATGATTTTGACCTGAAGAGAAATGAAGACCCAGAAAGTGACGACATCAAAATAATTCCATAACTTATTGCTACAAAAGTAAATCCAAAGACGGAAGCTTCTTCAGAAACCTGATCGTTACATATCCAAAATGAAATCCCCAACAAAATCGCTCCAAGAATGAAAAGCTTATTCCCGTTGTTATGAACTGCATTTTTAAACTGAGATGAATATTGCATTAAATAACTGACTGTAACTCCTACTGCCAAACCGTCCAGACGTGTATGTGTAGGATAATACATTTCCATATACCAAACTTTCCAGAAATCTTCGGTATCCAGCACCGGAACAATAAAGTCTTTCCAAATGATAAATCTGGCTGTCAGCGAAAAGATGATGAGGAAGGCAGTAAAAAACACTGTATATCTCAAAACTTTTGCCTTCACTGCTACTAAAAGCATGCAAGGAAGGAAAAGATAAAACTGTTCTTCAATACATAAAGACCATGCATGCGAAAACGTTCCGCGGTTAATGACATCGAGTCCATAGTTTTGAGTAAAGGTGATAAACTTCCAAAAAGAGGATAATGCCTCTCTTTCCCTGAAAAACGGAAATGAAAAGTACAAAGCCAAAGTGAAACAATACGGCGGGATAATCCTGAAAAAGCGTTTGGTAAAAAATATTTTTAAACTGATACTTCCACTTTTCTCAATTTCTTTAAACAGCTGTCGTGATATCAAATAACCACTCAGTACAAAGAAAAGATCTACCCCGGTCCACCCGAATCTCCCTAAGGTATCCAGCCAGGCCGGATGTTGAAACGCTCGGTAATGGTACAATAAAACCAATACAATGGCTAAAGCTCGTAAATGATCCAGTCCGTAAAGTCTTTCAGAAGAATTGTAGTTTGCCTGCATTTTTTTTCTGCAAATGTTGTAAAACAGATCAGACTTTTTGTATAATCATGGCAGACAGCTATAATCTGCATGCCAACCGTAAAATCAGCCGTCCGAATGATAAATAAATCTTTCCGTCACTAATTTGCTTCTTTTTATCAAAAAATGACAGGCTGCACTTCAGGATTTTATATTTTTGAAGACTATGACATTCGGACCGGAAAATAATCTCAAACAGAATATCTGTTTCCAACTGCTCTTTTGGACGGCTTTGTTTGTATTTGGAATTGCAAGAATGTATGGAGAATATGATGACGGAATCTCTTGGGAAATCATCATTTATAATTTCTGTCACTGGATATTTCAGATAGCAGGAGCCAATTTTATCTATTTTGTTCTTATCCGGAATTTTTTTGACCGGAAAAATTATTTCGCATTTTCGCTGTCCCTTATTTTCAGTCTGTATGTTATTTCTGTGGTCAACAGGATATTCATTGTTTATCTGGCAGAACCTTTCTTCATCAGTGTTCCTAAAGACAGCTTCTACAGTATTTTTACGGATATCGGTTATCTTTGGACTCACTATATTTTTACAATTATCAGTGGAGCTTTTATTTTTGTTTCAGTAATGTTTGTGATTCGGTATAAAGATGAAAAAGAAAACACGGCGAAACTGCAGAAGGAAAAAGCTGAACTTGAATTAAAATCTTTGAAATCCCAGCTTAACCCACATTTTCTGTTCAATACTTTGAATAATATTTATTCCCTTTCAATCAGCAATTCAGAGAAAACTTCTGAATCAATCAGCCGTCTTTCAGATATTCTGGATTACATTCTGTATAAAGGCCCTAAAAATGAGGTATCCATATCTGAAGAACTCAATATGATTGATCATTATATCACCTTGGAAAGCCTTAGATACAGTGAAGGAAGATTAAAAATCAGCAGAACGGCTTCCTTATATTCAGCCGCTGTGATTCCTCCGCTACTCTACCTTACATTGGTTGAAAATGCTTTTAAACATGGCGCAGAAAAAACGATAGGCTCAACTGAGATAAAAATTGATGTTTCCACAGATCGCTCCTATTCAGTTTTCAGGATTCAGAATACTTGTGGAGATGATGAGTATAACAACCCTGAAGGAATCGGGTTGAAAAATATAGAAAAACAGCTCCGGCTCCATTACCATGATGATTTCATACTCAAAGTTTCAAAAGAAAACAATATTTTTAAAGTCGAAATAAAAACTCCAGCAATCTTATGATCAACTGTATCATTGTGGATGATGAACCTCTGGCAGCAGCCCTGCTTGAAAAACATATTTCCGGGATCGGACATTTAAAACTGACTGGAAAAGCTGAAAATGCAATGGATGCCTACAAACTTCTGCAGACAAAATCTGTAGACCTTATGTTTTTGGATATCCAGATGCCTCATTTAACCGGAATTGATTTTCTTAGATCACTTCCTCAAAAACCACCAACTATTTTCACAACAGCCTACCGCGATTTTGCCATCGAAGGTTTCGAGCTGGAAGCTGTGGATTATCTTTTGAAACCTATTACTTTTGAACGTTTTTTCAAATCTGTAGAACGGGTTTTAAGAAACAGAAGTGATTTTCAGGAGGACTTTATCATCATTAAAACGGAAGGAATGAACCGGAAAGTCTTTATTCAGGAAATTGTTTATTTTGAAAGCCAGGGAAACGATATCAAAATGGTGTTGGCCAATAATGAAAACATTATATCAAAGCATACAATAACAGAGCTGGAAGCCATTTTATCCGGAAGAAATTTTGTCAGAATCCACCGTTCATTTATGATTAATGCTCAATTCATGACTGCTTTTAACAACAATGAAGTCCTGCTAGGCATTCATCATCTTCCTGTAGGCAGAAGCTATAAAAATGAGTTCAATGCTTTTATAATAAGGGTTTCTAAAGGCTCTATTAATTGATGAAAACCAATTATCTCCTCTAATCTAAATATAGATCTAATTACGTTTAACTATATAATAAGCTAATTCACCATATGTTCTTTTCAGATTATCAGTCCGATTAAATCCTGCTTTTTCCAATACTTTTTGTGAACCGATATTATCAAGATCAGTTACGGCTACAACTTCATTGGTCTCAGTCTTTAAAAAGCAATATTTTACGAGAGCACGGCTCACTTCTGTTGCTATTCCTTTCCCCCAATATTTTTTACTTAACGTATATCCTATTTCAATCTGATCGGGTACATCAGCAAAGGTCCTGGCCAGGCACATTCCGATAAAATCATTATTTTCAGAATCAAATATTCCAAAACGGCCAAACGGGCCTTCAAGGTAATCCTTCAGAGCTATTTCGAACATTTCTATATACTGTTCAGGTGAACGATAAGGAAGATATTTGGTAACCTCCGCATCTTCAAAAAGGTCACAAAACAGGTTTTGCTCTTCAACTGAAAATTGACGGATAATAAAGCTTTGATCCTGATGTAGAATATTCATATTGGAAAATTATACTAATGAAAGGATAAAATTACAAATTATATAGCTTTTATCAAGATTATAATGCTGATCACTTATATTTTCTGAAAGCACACGCTTTTGTAATAGTCTTTTCATTCATAAACTTTATATTTCGCAGCTTTTGAAACTTAATTAATTATCTTTGAACAAATTGAAAGGCAAAACGGCTCTCTGACCAACTGTGGAACATTTAAGTTTGTTCATGTCTGGAAAAAGACTCCTGACGGGTGGAAAATTTCAAGAGTGGTCAGCTACGGACACTAAATAACTCAGAATAATTTTAAAGTCCCAGTTAATTAATAGTTTACAGCACTAAAAAGCTTATCCAGCTCATTTAATATTTTGGAAATGATGCAGATAACTTATAAACGTCTGCCAACAAATGATTTGCAAACCTTCCCGCATGCAATGGCATGCATAATATCAACAGCTTCCCCATCATGGATATTAAAAAAAAGTCTTACTTTTGTTTGAAATAATAAAATTGTTTAGAAACTTTTTATTAGTAATTTTAAGACACAAATTTATAAAACATTAAAATCCCTTCCACATGAGAAAAATAATTCTACTCATTACATGTATGTTCAGTATTTCAGTTTTCTCGCAGATCAAAGTGCTGAAAAATGAAAGCTTGGTGGAAATTGGCAAAGATAATTCCGTAGGTTTATATAAAAAAGAGGATAAATTTACCATCAACTACCAGGATCTTAATACAAGTAACCTGAATACCATAAGGTCTTTTTCTTTCCAGAACCTGAACAGCGATGTATCTGGTCTGTATAAACTGCTTATGGACGGCTTTATATCCTCTCCGGACGAAAACATCATCCTGGAACTTCCTAATGATATTATTGAGCTTCATTACGAGAAAAATTATGGCCAACCAACCGTACAGTTTATCCAATACATCAATAAAAACCGTAAATATGTTGGCAAATCCCAGTTTTTAACCAGAAAACAGGTAGACAAAGTATTCGGAAGAACAAATGGAAAATCTGCCATGTATGAGAAGCCTGCTACCATGCAACAGATCAATGGTACAAAGTCTTACTCAAATCAGGCATCCACTGCGGCACCAGCTTCAAACAGCGGCAGTAAAAACAAGAAATCAAGAAAATAATCATATTTATTTTTCAATAATACTGAACTCATTCATCCGGATGAGTTTTATTTTTAAGATAAATCCCAGATATACCGCTATTATTTCTAATATTACGCAACCGTACATTACGAAATGAGTTTTTTATTTTTTACTTTTGCAGAAAGACATTACTTATTATGCCGCTTCAGATAATCAATTTAACCAAGAAATTTGGGGAACAGACCGCACTAGATAATATCAATATTTCTATTGATAAAAATGAGATCATTGGCCTTCTGGGTCCGAACGGAGCCGGAAAATCCACCCTCATGAAATCTATTGTCGGAGCATTGAAAATTGATCAGGGCGAAATTATCTTTAATGGAATGAATATTTCCGAAAATGAGATCGAAAGCAAGAAGAAAATAGGTTTTCTTCCCGAAAACAATCCGTTATACCTGGAAATGTATGTCAGAGAATACCTTCAGTTCGTTGCCAATATCCATAAAATATCTGCAGCCAGAGTAGATGAGGTGATTGAGCTTGTGGGAATTACTCCGGAAAAATCAAAAAAGATCGGCCAGCTGTCTAAAGGATACAAGCAGAGGGTTGGTCTTGCACAGGCCATCATTCATCAGCCGGACCTGTTGATCCTGGATGAACCAACCAACGGCCTGGATCCTAACCAGATTATCGAGATAAGAAATGTAGTGAAAGAAATCGGGCAACAGAAAACAGTACTTCTGTCTACTCATATTATGCAGGAAGTGGAAGCGCTTTGCTCACGGGTCATTCTGATTCACAAAGGAAACATTCTTCAAGACTGCCCTATTGATGAATTTAAAGGCAGATTCGACAGTCTGGAAGAAGCTTTTGCAAGCTATACGGCTGTTTCTTAATACTCATGGAAATACACATCACTCACGGACAGGGCATTATCAAAGTTCTGTACGATGGTTTTGCCAGCTGCTTAATCATCAGGCGTCCTGTGGCTGTTAACTGGCCGGATTCCCGGGGAAGTGTGGGTGAATATTATGCTGTTTCGGAACTCTCTGATGAAGAGAAAATAACTTTGGCTGACGGTCTTAACCATGCCCTTACGGAAGGAACCGAAGAAGAGATCATAGCTCAGGTTGAGGATTTTCTAAAGCTTTTTGAAAGTGGAAGTTACCAGGTTAACCTGGGTAAAATTCCGTTCGACAATTCCAATTTCTATATGGCCACGCCTTTGCCTGATGACGAAAATATTCCTGACCGGAAGAAATTTTCCGGCTGGTTCTACCCTTTCCAGGATTTTAATTATCTGTATACGTTGGAAAGTAAAAGTATAGATCCCAAAAGAATCGAATATTATGTAGATCTTATCAGAAAAGGAGGCCGTCCGAAACCCGTTGTATTTTACAGTCTTTACCATCTCGATCCGATGATGAGCTGTGCTTTTGTTCTGGACGGACATCATAAAATTGAAGCGTACACCCGTCTGAAGATGGATATCCCGGCAGTTTTTATTGTAAAGGATAATAATGACTACAGCCCTGCATCAGAGATCATGCATGGAGCACACCACCTCCTTCAGGATATTGAGTTTGAACATCTTTTTCAGAACAATGACGAAAATCTGCCCAACATTAATTTTATCGATGATGAAATACTGACCAATGCGCTGGATAAAATGCTTAAGGAATCGGAAAGAATTGACACCTCTATTATTGAAATATTGATCAGGCATCACGAGTCCGGTTCTATGGATGAAAGAAAGTGGCTGAACAGGCGGCTTGATTTTTTAAAAGAAAACGTTAACCTTAGCTTTTTTAGTTTTAAAAAAGGTTTAAATGTATATTCACCGCAATATTCTGAAAGACATAAGACCAATATATGGTTCCTGAAAACGCTTAAAAGCGCAGTGGAACTGAATGTATGGATCAAAGAAACCATCTTACGATAAATATCCAATGGCTTCATATTTGATGGGTCTATTAATCTAACCAATAACCCATAATGCGATGATTAAAAGAATCTTATTAGGCGCCTTTTGTACGGCTCAGTTTTCTTTGGCTTATGCAATTGATAAGCCGGTAACCTCCAATTTTATTACTGTTTCCAGCAAGATACTTTCTTCTCAGCAGGTTCCGAAAACAGTGATCATTAAAACGAAAAAATTTAAAATCAGGATCGACAAGCAGCCAAATGGAAAATATCTTTACCAGTCATGGGCTGCCAACGCCAGGATCACATCAAAGCCAAGCATGATCATCAGTGACGGTGAGCTGATCCCTGACGGTTCCGGAGGAAATTACTATTTCAGCTTTGCCAATAAAGGATATACATATCAGATATGGAGAAACTACCTTACCGACTCAGCTTCCAAAGCACCTTATACACTGACCGTGAATAATGAGAATGATCAGGAAGTTGTACGCCAGGACGGATTTGTAGTGAAGCAATAAAATAATATTATATAACAAAAAATAACCAACCTGCAGATTACATCATTTCAAGACAGTTAAGCTGTGGAATTGTGTAATCCGTGGGATTTTTATAATATTAATTTATTGTATAGATAAGCTTATTACGAGCCAGACTGTTTCAGCTCCGTATGGAAACCGCTTGCTTCATAGCTTTCTTCAGCAGCTTTATACCCTATGTTAAAAATTTCTTCCAGACGGTCTTTTTTGCGCTCAAAAGTTCCATAGGAGGAAAGTTTTTGGGAAGAAATAAACCAGTCACAATAGTCGAATTTTCCTTTTTCGACTCTATATGAAAGAAGGTCGTAGGAACGGGAAACAATGGCTTTAATGGATTTCAGGTCTTTAATATCAATATCATGCGGCGGTGACACGAAAACACCGATCAGTTTATCGCATTCATCTCTGATGATATCTGCAGGAAAGTTATTCAGAACGCCTCCGTCACAGTACATTTCCTCACCGATGATATAGGGTGTTGTAACTCCCGGAATAGAGCACGATGCAATAATAGCATCTACTACTTGGAAGTTTTCGTCAAAGATTTTTTGAGTCCCGGAAACCAGTTCTGTGGCTACAATTTTCACTTCTTTTTTCAAATCCCCTAATTTCATATCATGAAAAATGGGTTTAAGATAATTACTGAAAATCACCGAAGAAACCAACCCCGGCTGGTTGAAAGTAAAATGCTTCCAGTTGAAGAAATAAACCGAATTGAAAAATTCCAGAATCTCATCCGGCGTTTTTCCTACTGCATACAGACACCCCACAATAGATCCTGCACTACAGCATGACAGCACATTAATATCTATGTTCTTTTCATTCAAGAATTTTAAAACTCCTGCATGGGCGATCCCTTTGGTACCGCCTCCTGACAAAACCAGCCCTGTTCTCTCAAAATTCATAGAATAAATGTAAGAAAACAGCCTGAAATAATCAGATTAATTTTAAGAAACATGCGGATTTTAGAATTATTTTAACAAAACACCTGGTAAGCTGTTCTTCTTATCTGATTCAAAAAAGCAGATAATTTAATTTGGAACGATCAGTTTAAATTGTATATTTGTCTCATGCCAAGAAATAAGGAATTTGATTATACAGAAAAACTGGAACTAGTGCGCAACCTCTTTTGGGAAAAGGGATACCATACGACATCCATGCATGATATTGTAGCCATCATGAAGCTGAACAGGAGCAGTATCTATGATACCTATGGCAATAAGCATGATTTATTTTTAAAATGTCTGGCGAATTATGCGGCCTTCAAAGAAAATCAATACTCAAAAGCGTCACAGGCAAAAGATAGAGGAATTGAATCTCTGGAATATATCATCCGGGATGTTGTAGATCAGACACTGGCAGATAACAGAGCGTGTCTTATTGTAAAAACTATTTTTGAAGTGGCTCCTTCAGACCAGAAGGTTAAGCAGTTCATCCTGAAGAATGGTGTGGTGCTGCAGGCGATTTTAGAGCGGTCCATATTACAGGCCCTTGCGGAAGGAGATATCAGAAGTGAAAGTTCTTCATCTGTTATTGCCCGTTATATTCTTGCTTCTTTCAGTAGTTTTTGGAGTCATTATATCTTAACGCAAAATAAAAAAGAAGTAACGGAAATGGTTGATTTTTTAATGGAACAAATCAGGAAATAAATTTTTTTATCCAATAACGGAACGATCGGTTTAAAATACAATAATAAAGATATTAATCAAGTAACAAGTAAAATAAAATGGAAAAAAAGACTTTAAATGAGATCAGAAAAAACAAAATTGAAACCTATTTCAAAAAGATAGATTCAGGAATATTTGATGATGAATACTTTGATCTTTATACCGAAGATGTAGAAATGTATTATCCTAAATTTGGGTTTGAAAAAGGGAAACAGGGAATTAAAAATTTCGGAACGGTCATAGGAAAGCATTTGGAGAAGCTTACTCATGATATTCAAAATTTCAGGTATACTTTTTCAGATACTGTCATTGTGGTTGAAGGCAACGAAAAAGGAGTCACAAGGTCTGGTAAGGAATGGCCGGACAATCATACGTCTTTTGGTAAATTTTGTAATGTTTTTGAATTTGACGGTGAACTGATTAAAAGAGTTCATATCTATGTAGATCCGGATTTTACATCGGAAGATACCGAAAGGCTTGCTATTTTCAGGAACGACTCCGGTAAACAAAATTCAGTACCCTCGACCAGAGATGTGGTTGAGGAATTCTATGATCTGCAGTTCGGAAGGAAAGAAGGAAATATAGTGGATCTTTTTGCAGATTCTGTAGACTGGGATTTGCCCGGCAACAAGGATAAATTCCCATGGACAGGAAAAAGAGAAACCCGTGAGGAAATAGAGCTGTTTTTTCAAGACTTATACAATAACATACAATCGGAAAGCTTTACTATTGATTTTATTTCTGTAGAAGGGGAAAACGCAGCCGTAGCAGGACAGTTATCCTCCAGAATACTGAAATATGACAAAGTGTTCAGTACCGAATTTGTTGTTATTTTTAAAGTGATTAACGGAAAAATTGTCAAATATCATTTCTTAGAAGACAGCTATAAACTTAATGAAGAAATGAAATAAAACGCATTCTCTTCCCTGTACAACATTCTTATGGTCGTTACAGAATATTTTAAACCACAAAAGTCACAGAATTTTCAAATACTTTAAACCTATAAATTTTCTGACTTTTGCGGTTTTATTTTGATACATCCAGAATATGGACAGTTTTTATGCTGCTGCTATTTCAGCAGGTATTCCTGCATGAATCTGATCACGGCAAGACGCTGAAAATCTACATTTTCTTTTTTCCTGAATCCGTGGCCTTCATTTTTAGCTTCCAGATACCATACTGTTTTTCCCTGGGCTTTCAGCTTATCTCTCATCTGAACAGCTTCCGTCACAGGAACTCTGGGATCATTGGTTCCCTGGATGATGAACATTGGTTTTTTAATCTTATCGATATTATTCAGAGGAGCAATTTTGGTAAAGAATTCAGCCATTTTGGGAATCCTTTCATCACCGTACTCTACCCTTCTCAGGTCTCTTCTGTATTCTTCCGTATTTTTAAGGAAGGTATTAAAATCGGAGATTCCCACAATATCTACGGAGCATCTGATCTTATCGGCATATTCATAAGCAGTGGCCAGAGTCATAAAGCCTCCGTAGCTTCCTCCCATGATCATGATCCTGTCCTTATCCAGTTCAGGCTGCCTGGCGATCCAATCAAGAAGGGCTCCGATATCTTTCACGGAATTCATTCTCAGATCCCAGTTATCGGCCGCAATGAATGTTTTCCCAAAACCGGATGAACCTCTTACATTAGGATAAATCATGGCAACTCCCATTTCATTGGTAAAATAGTTCGAAGAGCCTATAGAAGATGCCATAGATTGCCCTTCCGGGCCACCATGGATATTAATAATCACCGGTCTTTTTCCTGTAAACTTCGAGGACGCCGGATAATAAAACCCTGAGATCTTCATTTGGTCAAAGCTCTTCCATTCTATCAGTTTTGGGACGGACATATCGGAAGGCTGCATTTCACCTTGCTCACTTTCCGTCCACCTTTCTATATTCCGGGTGGCCATGTCCATTTTATAAACATCTGCACCGGAATCTGCTGCTGATCTGGAGAAGTAAAGGGATTTCCCATCGTTGGAAAACTTCACACCACCAATCAGACCGATCGGGATTTGGCTAACAGGTACATATTTTTTTGTAGCCGTATCCAGAGTATACAATTTATTGATTCCGCTTTCATTGGTTACAAATGCCAGCGTGGATTTATCTTCAGAAAGCTCATAATCTTCTACATTCCATGGAATGGAAGAGGTCAGGTATTCTGTTTTTTTGGTTTTTAAATTTAAAACTGCCAGTCTGCTGAATTCATTATTCCGGTCTGTAATGTAGAAAATTTCATCAGGATTTTTGCTGAAAACACCAGCGCTTTGCACGACTCCTTTCTCTTTACGATCTGTGATGGGTTCCAGTTTTTTAGCTTCCAGATCATACAGGTACAGATAGGAATCGTTAGCTGAAACATATTCTGCAACCAGAAGCTTTTTACCGTCTTCGGAAAGATCGGAAATTCCCCAGCCGCCTCCTTTGACTTCCAGTACCAATTGTGCATTTTCCGGTTTTAGAGGATTCATGTAATAAATATCCCTGTCGCCACCGTTTCTTTTTGTGGATGAAAAATAAAATCCTGACCCATCTTTTTTCCAGATTACTCCTCCATTCTGGGATCGTCCGCCATCGGTGAGAAGTTTAGATTCCATCGTCTTCAGATCAAGCTTAAAAAGCTGCCCGAATTCATTTCCTCCGGTATCTTTGGTGTAGATCAGATACTCCCCCTTTACGGGCTCATATGAGGCTGTATTGACGGGTTCATCAAAGAAAGTAATCTGCTTTCTCGCTCCCATGGGAACAGAAATCTTATGAAGCTGATTGGTCGAAGCAAAACGGGTCACCGCAATGATCTCTTTTCCATTAGGATGAATGTCTGCAACACCTGCATTTCTGCTCTCAGAATACTTTTTAATAGTCTGATTCAAGCTCTTTGGAATAGGCAGAATATTTTCGACAATAAGATTCTCATTGGGGCTTACAAAGTCATTTTTCGTCTGTGCAGACAGGAGTCCGGCGAACAGAAGAGGAAGAAGAATATATTTGTTTTTCATGCTTAAATTTTGCCTGAATTTACAAAAAACCACAGACATTATCCATGGTTTCATTTATTTACAAAGTTTCTATATGATTATTTTTTATCGTATCGTTCAAGGATCTGTATTAAATCTGTATCCTCAACCATCCCATCTATCAATAGTGAAAGATCGGGGTACGCTCCAAATATTTCCTTCAATTGTGCCCTTGCTCCCGGTGCCCTAAAATATATTTCATTAATATTTTTATTCTTCCGCATGATCAAATAATCTGTATTCTTTGTTTCATAGGTATAGATCGGGCCGTCGTAAAAGCTCTTTCTGTACCATTGCGTCTTATTCCCGCTATACATTACCTGAAGCAATCCGGAATCTTTAGAAAGAACGGATTTTGAATTAACGAATGTTCTTTTTACTTTTTTAAGGTCTCTTATTTCCAGGTATTCAATATCATTTTCATTCACTTTCAGCTTTTTACCTGAAGGATCTAACACTGTGATCTGGCGGATATAAGTTGCCGGAGAAAACTCTTCATTATCATACAATCCAATATTCAGAATTTTTGTTTTTATAGTGTCTTTAGAATTTTTCAGGACATATTTTGCCGGAAAGTATGTTTCTTTCTGAGAAAATAAAAAATTAAAACAAAGGAAAAGAAGGAGTAAATTTATCTTTTTCATAATTGCAGCTATCATAAAAAAGCCCAGAGCAAATCTGAGCTTTAAATATAGTTATTAATATTTTAGTTATTCATATACTTTTCAAAAATCGCTGAAAAGTCTTTCTGATTGTTATCTTTCAAAACTGTTTTTGACCAGTTAAAAACATATTCTGAATACAGGTATCAGTTAAATTGATCTTAGATATGGATTACTTCACCGTAAGCTGCTGCTGCTGCTTCCATAATCGCTTCGGAAACCGTTGGGTGCGGGTGGATCGATTTAATGATCTCATGACCTGTAGTTTCCAGTTTTCTGGCCACTACTGCTTCTGCAACCATATCTGTAACTCCTTCTCCAATCATGTGACATCCTAACCACTCACCATATTTGGCATCAAAAATAACTTTGATGAATCCGTCTGTATTTCCGTTAGCAGTTGCTTTACCACTTGCAGAAAGAGGGAACTTCCCTACTTTGATCTCGTATCCTTTTTCTTTAGCCTGCTTTTCCGTAAGACCTACAGAGGCTACTTCTGGGTGACAGTATGTACATCCCGGGATATTGCCATAGTCGATTTTTTCAACGTGCATCCCTTTGATTTTTTCAACACAAGTGATTCCTTCAGCAGAAGCAACGTGTGCCAAAGCCTGTGTAGGAATGATATCACCGATTGCATAGTAACCCGGAACGGAAGTTTCATACCATTCGTTTACTAAAACTCTTCCTTTATCAGTCTGGATTCCTACTTCTTCCAATCCGATGTTTTCGATATTGGCAGCGATACCTACGGCAGAAAGTAAAATATCAGCTTCAAGGGTAATGTTTCCGTTTGCTGTTTTTACAGTTGCTTTTACGCCTTCTCCACTTGTATCAACACTTTCAACTGATGCATTAGTCATGATCTCGATTCCTGTCTTTTTAAGAGATTTTTCCAGGTGCTTAGAAATTTCCTCATCTTCTACAGGAACAATGTTTGGCATAAATTCTACAACAGTTACTTTAGTCCCCATTGTATTATAGAAATCGGCAAATTCTACCCCGATAGCACCAGAACCTACAACGATCATAGATTTCGGTTGCTCAGGAAGAGATAATGCCTGTCTGTATCCGATTACTTTTTTACCATCCTGAGGAAGGTTAGGAAGTTCTCTTGAACGTGCTCCTGTTGCGATAATAATGTTCTCTGCTGCATATTCAGTCACTTTACCATCTTTATCTGTAACAGAAACTTTTTTACCTTTCTGAACCTTAGCTGTCCCAAGAATCACGTCGATCTTGTTCTTCTTCATCAGGAATTCAATTCCTTTGCTCATTTTGTTGGCAACGCCACGGCTTCTCTGGATTACATTTGGAAACTCAAAGCTTCCTTCCACTTTATTCAGACCATAGTCTTCAGCATGGTTGATATAATGAAAAACCTGAGCAGACTTCAGTAAAGCTTTCGTAGGAATACATCCCCAGTTCAGGCAGATTCCCCCTAAGTTTTCTTTCTCGATAATTGCAGTTTTGAAACCCAATTGTGCTGCTCTGATCGCTGTAACATAACCGCCAGGACCGCTTCCGATGACAATGATATCGTAGTTCATTATTTTAAAAATTTTATGCGAATTTAAGGAAAAATATTGGATGTTCTATGTTCTGCCATTTCATATTTCACTGAACACTAAGTTCATTTTATCAGTCAGCGCCCGGTCTAACAACCCTGAGCATCTTTTTTTTATCAAATATTAAATACCATTTCAAAAATTAAACACAATATATATAATTACAATCAAATGATTTAAGTGTCAAAGAATAAAAATAAACAATTGTAAATGAATATTTTACAATAATTTTCATATTTTTGCCGAAGATATAACAATATGAAAATAAAGAACTTTATTTCGATCTTTCTTCTGTGTAGTGCGTTTTTAAATGCACAAGTTGGTATTAAAACAACAACACCTAACAGTACTTTAGCTGTTGCCGGGTCTCTGGGAGCCGATTACAAGCAAATCACCGCGACAACCTATAACATAACCGCTACAGATCATTACATCACTTATGACGGAGTTGCCAATGCTACTTTTACACTTCCTGTCATCGGAACGGGTACTACTAGTTATACGGGAAGAATTTATAAAATGAAAAACATCTCTGCTTCCAGCATTACGCTTCAGGCATCGAGTGGCAATACCCTAAGGATCGACAATACTCCGGTTTCGTCTTTTGTGATTCCTACCGGAGCTTATGCGGAAGTGGTCAACAACAGCAATACGACAGGAGGAACATGGGATCTATCATTTACGGTACTTCCCAAACCGAGCAACGTAGAAATTTATGGGATACAGCTTTCTATTCCGCCTCACGGGGGTGGCTCTCCGGGAGTAGCTGACTGGACTAATCATACAGTAACATCTTATGATACGGGTACAGGTACAGATGCATGGTGGGTGATCAGCAAAGCTTCTACCACCTATGCACACACCGCAGGTTACTCCAATGCGAGCCGTATGACGATCGTCTATGAATACCAGGGCACCCCTTTCAATGTCACCAATATGTATCCTATTTTAACGGCAGGAAACAATTCCAGTTTTCCTGATGTTTTTACTGCTTCTTTCGTAAGTCTTGCGAATGTTTCAGGAAAAACAAGACTTACCGTTTCTGTTTCCCGTATTGACTTTATAGGAACCAACGGATCCAATAACAGTAACTGGACGGGGACTTTCATGCTGAATCTGTTGCTGGCTAGGAAATTATATTAAGGATGAGGCTAAGGTTAGGATAGAGGATGAGGCTAAGATGGAAGATGAAAAAAAGATTGAGAATAATTATAGAATAAAATGAAGAAAGCCGTTTCACAAGATGTGAAACGGCTTTTTATATCTGTTTTAATGTATAACCCAAGATTACAGTTTTTTAAGTAATCTTTTCTCGGTCCGGTATCTTTCATTTAAAGCTTTCATCTGATCTCTTTTCATCTTTTTTGTGGCAAGCGGATGATTCATAATCAGTTTCTTTTCTGTATTGTATTTTTTGTCCAGCTCACGCGATTTACTGCTGATTAGCTCACTTTTGGATGGGTGTGGAGGTGCCGGTGGTCGTTTCTGGGCATTCACACTCATCGATAAAACTAATAACAATACGGTCGATATAAAAAACTTTTTCATGACATTTTACTTTTAAGAATGATTTTAAAATGATTAATTAATATCCATTCAATTCATTCAGGTTTTGCAATACATATTACATATATCGTACCAGAGTTTTTATCCTTCGCATTCACCTTCTGTCAGCAGGCTTTAGAAAAGGATAAATCCTGAATAAGAAATTATTCTACCTCAATATTCTGTTTTAAGGGAAGGTTTTTAGAGGAATTTCCGACCATAATTCTGTAGGTTCCTTTTTCTACTGTCCAGTTCATATTTTCATCTAAAAACCGGAGTTCTTTGACTGGAATTTTAATGGTTACCTGCTTTGATTCCCCGGGATTCACATACACTTTCTGAAAATCTTTTAACTCAATAACAGGTCTTGAAACTGATGCCAGCAGGTCTTTCACATACAGCTGAACGACTTCACTTCCGCCTTTTATTCCTGTATTTCTGACGTTGATTCGGGCAGTAACAGTATCATTTTCAGAATATTTCAACTGATTAAGCTGCAGATCCGAAAGCTCAAAAGTGGTATAGCTAAGGCCAAAACCAAAAGGATATAATGGCTCACCGCTTAAATCATAATAATCATTTCCTCTTCCTGTCGGATGATGATTGTAGGTCAATGGCAGCTGCCCTTCTTCGGCCGGAAAGGTAATGGGCAATTTCCCTGAAGGATTTTCCGCTCCGAAAAGAATTTTCGCCACTGCGTTTCCGCCCTCTTCTCCCGGATACCAAACATCCAGAATGGCTCCTGCTTTATCTTTCCACGCTGTGGTTTTGATAGCAGAGCCCCCAACTAAAATTACGGTTATGGGTTTGTTCAGTTTTGAAACTTCATGAATAAATTTCTCCTGATTTCCGGGCAGGCTCAGCGAGGAACGGTCCTGAAACTCTCCTTCATGAATTCCGGCAGCAACAATGATATGATCTGCCTTTTCTGCAGTTTTTAAAGCCTCATTAAATTCTTTCTGAGCATCATCAATACCATAATTCCAGATCAGCTCAACATGAGCTTCTCCCCTGCTTTCCCGGAATTCTATAATGAGATTGTATTGTTGGTCTTTCACAAAATCTATGGCAGCTGTTTTTGTTGAATAGCCCAGCTTTTCCCATTGATCAACAATTAATTTTCCGTCCAGATATAATCTGAAACCATCGTTTCCACGCAGTCCGAGCTGGTATTTTCCATTACCCGGAGCCTTCAATTGACCTGTCCACCGGATGCTGTAGTTGTCCGGCTGTAGTTTTTCAGGATCCGGTGAGTATAGGGTCCATTTGAAATTAATCTGCTCATCCTGCCTTTGAAAAGCCTCCTTTCCCTGTAAGCCCGTATTTGGAAAATAATTTCCTTTTAAACCTTTCTGATTTTTAGATGATAAAAGATCGGCAGGAACCGTTGCAAAATCCTTCAGATCCCATGTAATACCTTTTGAATAAAGGATCTCTATATTTTTGTCTTTCGTGAAGTTTTTAATTCCCTCAAGCATACTTACTTTATGGTTTCCCGGCCCGGAATAGCCGCCAAGTCTCGCATCAACGGCATCTGTTCCGATCACTGCTATTTTCTTCACATTAGCAGAAACCGGGAGTGTTCCCCTATTATTCTGTAATAAAACAATAGATTCAAGAGCTGCTTTTTCGGCTAACGGTTTATGATTAATCATTTTCAATTCATGAATTTCCCGGTCAGAGATATAAGGATTCTCAAAAAGCCCGAGTTCAAATTTTGCCTTTAAAACCCTTGCTACCGCATCATCTATCCTTTCCTGTGAAATCCGTCCATCCAAAAACGGAGGAATAAACAGCTGATAATGTTTGTATTCTGTCTGGAAAATTACGTCAAGCCCTGCATTCATAGCCTGTGCAGAGGCATCATCATAATCTTTTGCCGTAAAATGAAGTACATTGGCGCCTCCTACAGCACTGGCATCGCTAATGACAAAACCTTTGAAATTCCATTCTTTTTTCAGTTTTTCTGTGAGCAGCCAATGGTTGGCAGTCGAAGGTCTTCCGTCGAGAAGGTTATAGGAGGTCATTACCGACCTGCTTTTTCCTGAGGTAAATGCTGTATGAAAGGGAATAAGATGGGTTTCTTCAAGATATCTTCTGCTCCAGTGAATAGGATAAGAATCTCTTCCGCCTTCTCCTACATTGGCTAAAAAATGCTTTGGAGTGGTAATGATTCCCAGGTTTTCAAATGAGCTTACGAAACCAACACCCATCACAGAAGTTAAAAAAGGGTCTTCACCATAAGTTTCCTCTGTCCGTCCCCATCTCACATCGCTGGCCAGATTCACTACCGGGGTCAGAACCTGGCGGATTCCTCTTAATTTTGATTCTTTTGCAATGGCAGAAGAAACCTGCTTCATCAGTTCGGGATTGAATGTGGCAGCAAGCCCAATAGCCTGGGGAAAAGCCGTTGCTCCCTCCCGCATTAATCCGTGTAAAGCTTCATCAAACGGGATGATCGGAATTCCCAGTCTGGATTCTTCAACAAAATATTTTTGAATGGCATTGATTTTTCTCGCGAGCTTTTCCGCATCTTCACCGGCATTATATTTCAATAGCTGGCCTGCTGCCCCGCCACCCTGATTTCCGGCACTGACCTGCAGACCAAAGATTCCGTGCCTGTACTGGTCTTTGGGAACATTATCCAGATCTCCCGGGATCATAAAGCACTGCCAGAATTTTTCTTCGGGAGTCATTCTTTTTAACAGATCCTGAACTCTTACTTCTACGGGCTGTTTCGGATCTTTGTATAAAGGTTCTTCTTTCTGGGCATACAGAAATGTGGAATTTACGAGCAGCGTAATGACTGTAATTTTAACAAAATAGAGGTTCATTAGTTCATCATTTGAATAGCTGTGGCATACTTTAATTTTTTTCTGTCTTCCGGCAACTTCAGCTCTACTGTAGTTCCCGTCTGTTTCCACGTCAGTTTTGTATTGATTCCAAGAATCTTCAATGCTTTCGGTTTAAAGTTTTCCGGAAGTGAAAAAGTGAGTACATCAGGAGCCTGGTACTCTTTCTGATCATCAATATGAAAAACATTGAGGGTTTTGCCGTCTTTAGACCGGGTATAATAGAAGTTCCCGTTATGGTAAGGCTCAGTGCTTCTTGTAGCAAATACAGCTGACTGATTTTTCTCCATCCAGCCGGAAATTTCATTTAATCTTTCATAAACAATTGCATCATAATCTCCATTGGGGCCAGGAGCAATATTCATAAGGTAATTTCCACCCCGGGAGATAATTTTGATGAGTGTTTCAATGATTTTTTGGGAGGATTTATAATGGTCGTTGGGAACATACGAGAAAGAATCTCCCATCGTAATGCAGCTTTCCCAGGGAATGGAAAGGGGATGTTCCGGGACAGCCTGCTCGGGGGTCACATAATTTTCCCACTTTCCGGGTACGGTACGGTCTACAACTATGATTCCCGGCTGGTTTTTCCTTGCCATGCTTCCAATTTTATCCATATCAATATCCTGCTCTACTTTGATGGTTCTCTGCCATTCCACAGACGGATCAATGGTTTTGAAAGGCCGTACCCAGCCACCATCCAGCCACAGAATATCAATTTTCCCGTAGTTGGATGTAATTTCATTAAGCTGATTAAAAGTGAATGTTTTAA
The DNA here is from genome assembly GCF_052044665.1 of Chryseobacterium sp. 22532. Taxonomy (NCBI): domain Bacteria; kingdom Pseudomonadati; phylum Bacteroidota; class Flavobacteriia; order Flavobacteriales; family Weeksellaceae; genus Chryseobacterium; species Chryseobacterium sp. 22532. Next base: position 291,246 of record NZ_JBQENJ010000002.1, on the reverse strand, counting down.
AGCTTCCCCATCTTTCAGGATACTTTTTCGGATCGTAATTTACATTTCTATCTTTCGGCGGAAAATAGGGCCACCAATAGTTTTCCGAATGCCAGTCGGGCTTTGAAAAATAAGCTCCAATTTTGAATCCGTCTTTTCTGAATGCATTGAAAATCTCTTTGGTAACGTCTGCTTTAGGATTTTTTGAGAACGGTGTTTTTGGTGAGGTAATTTTATAGTCTGATTCCTTGGTGTCAAACATGGCAAAACCGTCATGATGCTTTGTGGTGAAAACCACGTATTTCATTCCTGCTTTCTTTGCTGCCTCTGCCCATTTTTGAGGATTAAATCCTGTGGGATTAAAGGTAGTCTGAAGATTTTCGTAGTTCTTGACATACTCATTGTAAGATTTCCCATGTTCAGGCCTTCTCTGGGTCCAGGATTCGTCTTCAGGGCATAAGCTCCAGCTTTCTACAATTCCCCATTGGCTGTAGATCCCCCAATGCATAAACAGCCCGAATTTCAGATCCTGCCACTGCTCCAGATTCTGAACAACAAGCGGATCATCCGGCTTCTGATAGCCTGCAGATACATTATGAGCCTGTGAAAAGAAAGCAGAAGAAATAAGAAAAGATGAAAGAAAAAAGGTTTTTGTTTTCTGTTTAATGAGCATATGACGTTCGTTTTTGCTAAATTAAACATCCTGCCACTAATCAGCAAACCTTAATTTTTCAATAAATGCTGCAGCGCTTTATCCAGTTCATTTCTTCTTTTCAATAAAAGTTCAGTTTCCATATTCAAAAAGAGGGAAGCCATTTCCAGCTGCCGTACCGGAGCATTCAACCCAAAAGAAATTTTGAGATTTTTTCTCATCTTTGTCATAAGATCTTTGTAGACAAAGGATTGGGAGCGGTTACATTGATGGTTCCTGATATACTTTCATGGCTAATGATCCATTCAACGGCTTTACAGAAATCATCAATGTAAAAGCTCCTTTAAGCATGACATCCGTAAACTGGACGTTTTTTTGCATACTGATGATTTTAGGTTGTCAATGTCTGATTAATTCCTAAATGTGTGGCTTTCCATGTTACGGTTTCATTTTCTTCAATAAGGCCGGACGTTCTTCCTGCTATTGCCTTTTCATTGGTTTTTTCGGTTGATTTCTGATGCAGGTCAATATCCCTGGCTAAATCAAAAACTTTATGAATATCTGCTTTGATTGGAGTTTCTAAATATATTGTAGCCATTGTTTTAGTTTTAAAGAGTTTCGGGATTCGTGTTCCGAGATACATATTTTAGTTTACCATTTGCTGTCTAAGCTATTATTTTTTTTAAAAAGTCTGTTTTTTGTTCAGCTCCGGCAGTTCCTTATCTATTCTTGCAGCCAGTTCCGGTAGTTTGATCGTTGGAACAGCAGGAAAAAGATGGTGCTCCATATGATAGAACATACTGAAAGTAATTTTGTTTTTCCAGGATCCACGCTGTGTTCTTGCGATATCAGGGTTTTCATGGGTGTCATGATGAACAGTCCATACTGCAAAGAATGCCATTAAAAATTCTCCGAAAAGCATGATCAACGCATGATAGATCAGAAAATTAATCTGAAAATAAAACACTATAAAAGTAAAAATCCCTATTGAAACAAGTTCTGTCATCATATTTTTTTTATACTTTTTATTGGCTTTTTTAAAGGTGATCCAGTGGATCATGAACATATGTTTCGGACCATACAAGACTGCTTCATACCATTTCATAGAGGCCGATTTGCCTTCATAATCTTCTTCTGAAAGACAGAATTTATGATGCCTGATATGGTTAAATTTTACCGCATGAATAGATGCCATCATCAAAATACTGTTCAGATACAGGGAGAGCCATGTTAGAAATTTCCCGGTTCCCAAAGCATTGTGAAAGCCATTATGCACCTGTCTGAGCGCCGTCAGAAAATAGAATGCAGAAAAAGGAAGAGCCAGCCAGTAATATTCATAATAAGCCAAAAATATCGAAATAAAAAGCCAAGGCAGACTGATATTGTTTTCAATGAGCATTTCTTTAACGGAAAGAGTTCTGAGGTCTTTCCATTCTACTTTTTTAATAAGTTCAAGATGGTTCATTTTTTTCATTTTAAAAGGGTAAACCAATAATAAATGCCCAGGCTGTCATTTTGAATAGGATCCATGAGATGGTAGGAAGATCATTCAACTTTAAGAGTTTGCATCGTCTTAAATGTTCCAGAAGCATTATCAATACAACAATTCCGAAGTAGATAATATAAAAAGAAGATGCGAAATTGGTTAATAAAACCGGAATTAAAAACAGTGTTCCGATCAGAGAAACTGTCATCATATTTCCGAGATAGTCCCAGATTTTATCTTTTAAATAAATTCTCAGAAATATAGTCTGCCAGATAATCTGTCCGATGCAAATACCCAATTCTCTTGTAAAACTATGATTCAGGTTTAGTCCCAGCTTTCCGGAAAATATACTTAGAATATACGCCGAAAAGACAATCACAAAGGCAATGTACATTACTCTGTATTTCAAATTAAAATCAGGAATACAAGCCTGTTCAGTGTGATTTGCTGATGGAATGATCTGTTTCCGGTTATAGGAAACAAATGAATACAGTTTTTTGAAAAACCAGTACAAAGGATTCATCCTGCCAATTCTTTCAAGCAGAGGAAAGGAGTTTCCAATGATCAGAAGAAGGCTGTCCAACCCATACACAACTTCATTTCTGTTGTGATCTATCAATGCAATCTCGTTTTTTGCACGGTTAAAGTCTATGATGGATTTATTCGCTTTTGAGATTTCTGTAAAAGCTTCTCTTCCATTCTCATCAAGCATTCCAAATTTTGTAAAACCTTTAGAATAGATATTGCACATGGGACATTCATTGTCGTAGATCAGGGTGTGTTTTTTTAAAGTGTTCATGGCTGTTTATTGGTAAGATTTATAAGTTCTGTAATTATCATAGATGTAGATTACGGCCATAACCGGACTGTAAAATAGTGCGCCAATTAAGATCATCAGAAGCATTTCAGTAATATCTGGATGCACCTTAAGTCCGAAAACGAGCAACAATGAAATCCAGACCGGTAGAATAAGAATTCCATAAATGATATATAAAAGAGATTTTTTTCCCGGCTGAAGAACCCTTATTAAAAAGCTGACAAGCTGTGGAATGCCTACCACAAAATAAAATGCTCCTCCAAATATTCCTATGCTTTCGATTATGATTCCGGCAATCAAGATTGCTAACTGAATATAAAAGTCATATGCTGCAAATGTTTTCATGATCATTTATTTAAAAGATTAGAAAATCCCCGCGGGTTCTTTTATGGGAGGATCTGAAAGTGATATACATCCAGATCTTAAAGATGAGTGTTTTCATTTTGCAAGTATCTCTTATTAAACATCTTATAAATATTATATTTTCAGTAATTTTTGAAAATTAAATTCAAATAAAAAAGGATGGTATCCTTTTCTATTTTAACAGATTAGTAATTTTACCTACCAGCCAGTGATCATCACTTTTGATTGCCATATCCATAATATTGTTGATCTTTCCCGTTACGGAACTGAAATCATCCATCAGCTTTACAAACTCTTTCGCTTCCTGAGAATCATTATCCTCTATGTTTTTTAATTCTTCCAGAAAAGCAATGACAGGTTCTATTTCCCTTTTTCTCCTTTCTTTTGTAATCTGTTTGAACAGGTACCAAACATCTTTTTCTGCTACAAAATATTCTTTACGGTCACCTTTTATAAATTCTTTTCTTACAATTCCCCAGTCAATCAAAGCCCTGAGATTCATATTGGCATTCCCTCTTGAAATTTCCAACTGTTCCATTACTTCATCGGTGGAAAGCGGTTTTCCAGTGGCCAAAAGCAATGCATGAACCTGCGCCATCGTACGGTTGATTCCCCAGTTTGTCGCGAATGTTCCCCAAGTCTGGATATACTTTTCTTTTGCTTCTGAAAGTTTCATTTGTTTTTCCATTTTCAATTTCTATAACAAATGTAATTATATTTTTCGAATTTTCAATAATTTTTGAAAATTAAATTTAAAATAAAACAGACATTTAAAATAATGTCTGTTTTAAAGCTACTTTTGAATGGTTTTATACGTTTCAACCAATCTTATAAATTCGGATCTGTACCCTTCTTCATCTTTATTTTTTCCTTCTCTGGCAAGTATTTCGATATCATTAAGGTCTTTTTTGCTTATTAATTTTGAATCTCTCAAAACCAATCCAAACCATGCGACAGATGATGCAAATTTAAAATCAGGACTTGCAGATGTAATAGACTCATCAGAATTTTTCACAACCTGAATAATCTCAACACTTTTATCTTCATCCGGTTTTTTATACCGGAATTTAACTGTTGCCATTTCGTCTCCGAAATTTTGAGAATTTAAGGTTTTTGTGTATTTTAATTTGCTTTCTTTAGGCGCAAATGCTGATTTAACATTTTTAGGAATTATCTCATACAAAGCAGTTACTGTATGGCCACTCCCTAGTTCTCCGGCATCAATTTTATCATTTTTAAAATCCTCATTCCTCAGTTTTCTATTTTCATAGCCAATTAGTCTGTAAGATTTTACATATTCAGGATTAAACTCAATTTGGATCTTAACATCTTTTGCAATTGCGAACATGCTACCTGCAAATTCCCTTCCCAGAAATTTATTGGCCTCCTGCATATTATCTATATAAGCATAATTACCATTTCCTTTATCTGCCAAAGTTTCCAGTCTATTATCCTTGTAATTTCCCATTCCGTAACCCAGACAGGTAAGAAAAACTCCTGATTTTCTTTTTTCTTCAATTAAAGTTTCAAGACCTGCAGAAGAGGATACTCCAACGTTAAAATCACCATCTGTAGCTAAAACAACTCTATTATTTCCTCCTTTTATGAAGTTCTCCTGTGCCAATTGATAGGCAAGTTCTATTCCTGCGCCGCCTGCTGTACTTCCTCCCGCATCAAGCTTATCTAAGGCTTCTATTATCTTATCTTTTTCTTTAGCCGAAGTAGGAGCTAAAACCATTCCTGCACTTCCTGCATATACTACAATCCCCACTTTATCCTGAGGTCTCAATTGATTTAAAAGTACTTTTAGAGAAGATTTCAGTAATGGTAATTTATTAGCTTCATTCATAGAACCGGAAACATCAATAAGAAATACCAGATTGGAATTAGGAAGATTATCCAGCGGGATATTTTTTCCCTGAAGACCTATTTTTAAAAGTTTATGATCAGGATTCCAGGGTGAATCACTGTATTCTGTATTGATCGAAAATGGTTTTTTACTTTCAGGCTGAGGATAATCATATCTGAAATAATTCATCATTTCTTCTACCCTTACTGCATTTTTATCTACATTATCTCCACCATTAATCATTCTTCTGATATTAGAATAGGATGCATTATCAACATCAATAGAAAAAGTAGATACCGGCTGACTTACCGTCAATTCAAAAGGATTCTCAACTAAGGACGCATACTCTTCATCATCATAATCTATTTGCTTTTTCGTTCCTTTTTTACCCGCAGAATTTATTTTATTATAAACTTTCTCATTCGTATCAAAAGATTTCCTTCGATACGAACTTTCCGTAATAATGCTTTCTGATGAGACTTCCATAGCAGTTTGCATTTTAGGCTTCGGGCAGCCATTATATTCAGGCATTCCCGGAACTGTAGGACACGCATCATCTTTATCCAATATACCATCACCATCGGTATCCGGCCAAGGACAGCCATTATTTTCTGCTGGCCCGGCTGCGGTAGGACAGGCGTCGTCTTTATCTAAAACCCCGTCACCATCAGTTTCAGGCCACGGGCATCCATTATTTTCCACAGGGCCTGCAATTTCAGGACATTGGTCTAATTTATTGGGAACACCGTCCTGATCTTTATCTTTCCTTATGCTTAAAGGTTTAGAATTATTTTCAGCTGTAGATACTTTATTTGTGGTACAGCTTCCTAACAATACCAGAATTACTATTGCAGTACTAATTTTTTTCATCATATTTTTTTAGTAGCTGTGAAATTATCAAAATATATTTAATTTCTGTTAAATACCTTAAAATTTTGTTAAAATCCAATTCTCGACCTCTAGAAGTTATTCAGCATATTATTTTTAAATTATTTTGGAATCACTTTATAACTCTCAATAAGTCTTATAAATTCGGATCTGTACCCTTCTTCATCTTTATTTTTTCCTTCTCTGGCAAGTGTTTCGATATCATTAAGGTCTTTTTTGCTTATTAATTTTGAATCTCTCAAAACCAATCCAAACCATGCGACAGATGTTGCAAATTTAAAATCTGGGCTTGTAGAATGATCCGTATTTTTCACTGTCTGCACTATTTCTGTACTGGTATTTCCGTCTGGTTTCTTGTAACGGAATTTAATAGTTGCCAGTTCATCACTAAAATACTCAGAAGAAGTCTTGTTATATCTTAGTTTATTCTCTTCAGGCAGAAACTCAGATTTCACACCGGCAGGAATCACTTCATATAAAGCTGTTACCGTATGTCCGCTTCCCAATTCCCCGGCATCAATTTTATCATTGGTAAAATCTTCATTTCTCAATTTTCTGTTTTCATAGCCAATGAGGCGGTAGGAACTCACATATTTAGGGTTAAACTCAATCTGGATCTTTACATCTTTTGCAATCGTATATATGCTTCCTGCAAATTCTTTTCCCAGGAATTTATTGGCTTCTTGAAGATTGTCTATGTAAGCATAATTCCCGTTTCCTTTATCAGCTAGGGTTTCAAGCGTATTATCTTTATAATTACCCATTCCAAAGCCCAGGCAAGTCAGAAAAACTCCGGATTTTCTTTTTTCTTCAATCAAAGTTTTAATATCTGAAGTGGAAGAAGCACCAACGTTAAAATCTCCATCTGTAGCTATAATTACCCGGTTGTTGCCGTTTTTAATGAAATTTTCTTGCGCTAGCTTATAAGCAAGCTCAATTCCTGCACCGCCTGCCGTGCTTCCTCCTGCCTGAAGATTGTCCAGTGCAAGAACTATTTTTTCTTTCTCTCTGGCAGAAGTCGGTGGCAGAACCATACCTGCACTTCCAGCATACACTACAATCCCAACCCTATCTTCAGACCTGAGCTGGTCCAGAAGTACTTTGAAAGAGGATTTCAGGAGTGGCAGCTTATTCGGTTCATTCATTGATCCAGAAACATCTATCAGGAATACGAGATTAGATGCGGGAACTTTATCCATGGCAATATTCTTTCCCTGAAGACCTATTTTTAAAAGTTTATGGGTTGGATTCCAGGGTGCATTGCCATATTCTGTATTAATGGAAAACGGCTCGTTATTTTTCGGCTGAGGATAGCTGTATTTAAAATAATTGATCATTTCTTCAACCCTTACCGCGTTTTTATCTACGGTTTGTCCATTATTGATCATTCTTCTGATATTGGAATAGGATGCATTATCCACGTCAATAGAAAAAGTTGACAGCGGCTGGTTTTTGGTGAGCTCAAATGAGTTTTCTTCAAATGCATCATAGCCTTCATTATCGAAAACATTCTGTTTGTATTGGCTGATTGTTTTCTGTATTTCCTCCATCCTTCTTTTCTCCTTTCTGGAAAGCCTTTTGGTCTTTATTACAATAATTCCGTTCGCTCCCCTGCTTCCGTACAATGCTGATGCACCAGCTCCTTTTACCACTTCCACACTTTCAATCTTTTTGGGATTCAATGCATTAAAATAATCACGCTGTACTATTTCACCGTTAACCACAAATAATGGTTCGTGTGTCCCTTTTAAACTTGCTGCACCTCTTATGCTTATTTGATTATTACCTGAAAAAGCATTATTGATTGCATTCATTTTATTAGCAATCTGATCATTTCTTCTCCGCTTAGTTCCATAAGCCTGAATCTGGACTCCCATTATACTTCCCTGAAGTGCCTGAGGAATAGTATTTGAAGCAATATAATTAGACTGTACACTAACAGCACTTGAGGTATAAGCCTGTACTTTTTTAGGCGCAAATTCTGTTACAACAACTTCTTCAATATTCTGCGTCTGTAAAGTATCTTTCCACTTTCCTCCTTTTCCCGGTGCAATAGTACCATTATTAGCTTCTTTCTTTTTAATATAATATTCATCTGTTGAGTAAGCATTTTTTCCTAAAGCATACCTCTCCTCATTCTTATTAACAGCTAAGGTTTCACTCTTGTTGTTCGGGACTTTAATAGCTTCATCTTTTGCGACAGAAAGGGCTTTCTGTGATGATTTTGAGATTTCAATTTCCTTTTCAATATTCGATTTAACTGTACTGTCTACTGTATAAATGCTCTTTTTTTCAGGATGTATTTCAATACTGTTTTCTACCATTAAAGGGGCTGAATTTTCAACAGTTCCATTTTTGCTGATAAAATAAAGTGCTCCCAAACCAAGAATTAAGCTGGCTGCAACTCCATAAGGAAACCAAACCGGTAATATTCTCTTTTTTTCTTCTATTGTATCCAATTTTTCTTCAACCTTCGCCCAAACTTTATCAAAACCCTGAAAAACAGCCGGTTCTTCTGAAAGCTTAGAAGCATCATTGAATCTTTTATCTATGTCGTGATTATTTTCCATTTTCCTAAAGTTTAAATGTTCTGATTGACTAAAAGTTCCTGTAGTTTTTTCCTTGCAAAATTGAGCTGGGATTTAGACGTCCCTTCGCTTATCGAGAGCATGGAAGCAATTTCTTTATGGGGATACCCCTCAATGGCAAACAGATTGAAAATCGCTCTGCAGCCTTCGGGAAGAAAATTCAGCAGGCTCAGAATATCTTTCTCAAATGAAATGCTTTCTGATAATGTTCCGGATGTTTCTGCAAAACCGTCATCCATAGAGACGAATTGAGCTTTGGTAGCTCTCAATTTCTGAAGGCATTCATTGACTGCAATTTTTTTAGCCCATCCTTCAAAGGTGTCCAGATTCTGAAGCTGGGTGATCTTGGTGAATATTTTGTAAAAAGTATCGGCCAATACTTCTTCAATATCTTCATCATTTTTCAGATAGCGTCTGCAGACTGAATACAGCCTGCCCGCCATTTTCTCGTAGATCTTCCGCTGGGCACTCCGGCTGTTACGCTGGCATTCTATTAGTAATTCTTTTTCCATAGTCAGGCTTTATACTGTAATAGATGCATAAACTGTTGAATGGGTTGGAAACATTTAGATCTTTTTTTAATAAAAGCAAAATACTTAATAAATTGATTGACAAATTAATTATTTACTTTGAACTTTTTATTCAAATTTTCACTTCCAAATTTAACTTTTCCCTTTGTAACAAATCTTTAATATGAACGACTATTCATATAAATAATCTTTTTATAGTAATGAAAAATACCAAAATTGCCTCATTACTTTTTGTTTTGTCTGCAGGAAGTATGATGTTTGCCCAAGATGACTTGATCAACAAATTAAAAAACAATCAATCTCAAAATGCTAATTTTCAGTTCACAGCGTTAAAAGACGTAGGAGCTACTTCAGTAAAGAATCAGGGTTCATCAGGAACCTGCTGGAGCTACTCAGGAAATTCTTTTCTTGAATCCGAAATGCAGAGAATGGGTAAAAAGCCTGTAGACCTTGCTGAAATTTTCACAGCAAGAAATTCTTACCACGATAAAGCTAAACTATATGTACTGAATAACGGAGCGATCAGCTGGGGAGACGGTGGTGAGCTGCACGATGTGGTAAACATGTACAAAAAATATGGTGCTGTTCCTCAGGATGTTTATACAGGTCTAAAATCGGGGCAGACCCTTAATAATTTTAAGGAAATGCAGGGTAAGCTGAAACCTGTTTTAGACAGTCTTGTTCAGGCAGGATCAAAAGCACAGCTTACAGATAACTGGATGGATTCCGTAGATGCTATTCTGGATGAATACCTTGGAAAAGTTCCGGCTAACTTTACGTATGAAGGAAAAAATTACACTCCTAAAACATTCGCTAAAGAAGTTGTAGGGATTAACCCTGAAGATTATATCGAGATTTCTTCTTATAAGGATTATCCATATTACCAAAAATTTGTAGTTCCGATTCCTGATAACTGGAGCCATGATTCTGACTGGAATGTTCCGATGAAAGATCTTACAGCTATTATTGATAACGCCGTGAACAAAGGATATTCTGTGGGATGGGCAACGGATGTTTCCGAACCTTATTTTTCCTACAAAAACGGAGTGGCTTACGTTCCGGACATGGATCTGAGCCAGATTACTGCTGAAAACAAGCAGACTTTGTTCACTGAGCCTAAAAAAGATAAAACCATTACAGAGGATATGCGTCAGAAATCTCTTAATAACCTTTCTACAACGGATGACCACGGTATGCATATCGTAGGATTGGCAAAAGATCAGACTGGTAAGGAATATTATATGGTTAAAAATTCCTGGGGTGTAACCAATGATTTTGAGGGTTATCTGTATGTAACAAGACCGTATGTAGAATACAAATCAACGGCTATCTTAGTACACAAGAATGCCGTTCCAAAAAGTATTCTTAAGCAACTGAAGCCTACAAAGAACATCGGTTTATAATCAACAATCACTGTTACCGGTCACTACGGTAATTTTAGATATTTAAATCTGTTAAAACCGCGCTCCAAAATATTGGAGTGCGGTTATTTTTTATGGATGGTAATATTTATTTACATACTATTTCGCTATTTAGTGAAAATAGTATACTTTTATTATCCAACAAATTATTACCATATGAAAAATTTAAAAAAATTAACAAAATCTGATTTAAAGAAAATTAACGGTGGAAATGCACCTGATTGTCCTACAGGAACAACAGCATGCTATATTCCTCCTAAAAATGGTTTTCCATCTTACTGGAAATGTATTTCAGATACTATGGAATGCCCGGATTAAAAACAATCAAAACCCGCTTTCAGAAATTCTGAAAGCGGGTTTCTTTAAATAAATAGGTGAAAAATTTAATATAAAAATAAAGAAAAATATAATTTGTGAATGGTGAATAGTGAATTCGCTTCGCTGTCAATTTTTATTTTCGCTGAAATTAAGTGAACTGTTAATTCTATTCACTTGCGAAGCAAAATTGACCATTCACTATTGCCATCTTAATACAATTTCGCCATGCTTTCTGCTGAAAAGTCAAGAAGCTCTCCTGTATTTCCGGTTTTTATTTTCTGAACCCATTGAGGGTCCTGTAAAAGGGCACGTCCTACCGCAACCAGATCAAATTCTTCATTATCCAGTCTTCTGATCAGGTCGGTCAGGTCAGTTTTTTCAGTTCCCTGCCCTGCGAAAGCACTCATGAAATCTCCTTTCAGTCCTACAGAACCTACAGTAATTGTTGGCTGACCTGTGATTTTCTTTGCCCAACCTGCAAAATTTAAATCTGAACCTTCAAATTCCGGTTCCCAGAAACGGCGCTGTGAGCAATGGAAAATATCTACTCCGGCTTCTTTTAATGGCAGTAACCATTCTTCCATTTCTGTTGGGTTATTGCTCAATCTGCTGCTGTAATCCTGTTGTTTCCATTGTGAAAGACGGAGAATAATAGTAAAATCCTCTCCTACTGCAGCTCTGATGGCTTTAATCACATCTACTGCAAAACGGTTTCTTTCTTTGATTGTTTTACCTCCATATTCATCGGTTCTTGTATTGGTTACTTCCCAAAAGAACTGATCAATAAGATAGCCGTGTGCACCATGAACCTCAACGACATCAAAACCTAAATCTTTTGCAGATTTTGCAGAAGCAGCAAACTGTGCAATGGTATCCTGAATATCTTCCAAAGTCATTGTTGAAGCTTTCTCCATAGGTGCAAGCGGATAGTCTTCAGATGATCTGGTATCTCCTACATGCCAGATCTGCGGTCCCATTTTGCCGCCATTCTGATGAACAGCATTGATCACATTTTTCCAGCCTGCCAATGCTTCATCCCCGTAAAAGTCCGGGATGTTCTGCATATTTTTTGAGGATGGTCTTTTGATCACGGTTCCTTCAGAAAGAATTAATCCAACTTCTGAAGCAGCTCTTCTTGCGTAATACTCAGCGATATTTTGGGTAGGAACTCCATTATCAGACTGGGCTCTGGTCATAGGAGCCATTACGATTCTGTTTTTAAGTTCCAGGTTTTTGTAAACAAACGGTTTAAATAATGATTCTGTGCTCATTTTTAAATTGATATTTTATAATTGTTACACAAAGTAACTAATAATAGTTCGTTTTTGTATCTTTTATCAAAAAAATAGTGGTAACTTCGCAGTAACTTACATTAGTAACATAAAAGTAACGCATGGTAAAGAATGAACTGATGAAATATAGCTGTCCTCTAGGCAAAGCAATGTCTGCGCTAGGAAGCAAGTGGAAACCGATCATTGTTTTGGTGATTAAAGACCGTAAGCTACGTTTCGGGGAACTAGCTGTACGAATTAATGTGATTTCCAGAAAAGTTCTTACGGACCAGTTAAGAGAGATGGAAAGTGACGGATTGGTTATTCGTGAAGAGTTTAAAGAGCTGCCTCCGAGGGTTGAATATTCTTTAACAGAAAAGGGATTGGCCTTGCTGCCGATTTTGTATTTACTGGAAGAATGGGAGGCGAAATTTACTACTGAAAATTTTAATTCTGAAAAAAACTGTAGTTTATTGGATAAGGAAAACAGAAAGGAGGCCAAAGTTTGATAATTTAGTCTAAAATCCAATGTGTTAAATAAAAAACCGCTTCCAGAAGTTCTGAAAGCGGCCTAATTTTATCTAAAATCCCAATTAAAATATCGCAGGATATTTCTGAGGATTTGTTTCGTTAAACATCGCGTAGATTCTTTCTACCATATCATCTGAAGATGGCTTGCTGAAATAATCTCCGTCACTTGCATAAGCAGGTCTGTGATCGTTGGCTGCAATTGTCAACGGATCTGAATCCAGGTATCTGAATGCTTTCTGCTTTTCAAGAATCTGTTGAAGAATAAATGCCGAGGTACCTCCTTCCACATCTTCATCAATCACGACCAATCTGTTGGTTCTCTTCACGCTTTCTGCAATTTCATTCGTTAAATCAAATGGAATTAATGACTGAACGTCAATAACTTCCGCAGAGATTCCCAGTTTCTCCAATTGTTCTGCTGCATCCATTACAATTCTCCATGTAGAACCGTAAGTCACCAATGTAACATCTTTTCCTTCTTTGGTCACTTCAATTTTTCCTACAGGAACAGTGAATTCACCTAAGTTATCAGGCTGCTTTTCTTTTAATCGGTATCCGTTCAGACATTCAACGATCACCGCAGGATCATCACTTTGAAGCATGGTATTGTAGAAACCAGCCGCTTTCGTTAAGTTTCTCGGTACCAATACCAGGATTCCTTTAGAAAGGTTCAGAATTCCCGCCATCGGAGAACCTGAATGCCAAACCCCTTCCAGTCTGTGACCTCTTGTTCTGATAATCACCGGAGCTTTCTGACCGCCTTTTGTTCTGTACTGAACCGTCGCCAGATCATCACTCATTCCCTGTAAACAGTATAAAATATAATCTAAATACTGGATTTCAGCAATAGGTCTCAGACCTCTCATTGCCATACCGATACCCTGACCAAGAATGGTAGCTTCACGGATTCCGGTATCCGCTACACGTACTTCGCCGTATTTTTCCTGCATTCCTTCTAATCCCTGATTCACGTCGCCGATATTTCCGGCATCTTCACCAAACACTAAAGTTTCAGGATATTTTTCGAAAATTTTATCAAAATTATTTCTTACCACTACTCTTCCGTCTACTTCTTCAGAATTTTCTGAGAAAACAGGCTTTACCTCCTTCACATTTTCAGCTTTCCACTGAGACTGGGAATATAAGTGGGAAGAATAATTATCTTTTTCTATTTCAAAAACTTCATTGTACTTCTGCATCAATTGGGTTCTTTCTGCAGAATTTGTTCCTCTTGTAGCCAGTAAAGCTTTTCTTGTCAGGTGGAAAATATCTTTTTTAGCTTTGGAAACCAATTTATTGAACTGAGCAATATATCCTTCGATTTCAGCATTCTGACCTTTAAGGTTTTCAACTAATGGAAGAACAGACTGAACTAAATCTGTAATGGTTTTCTGGTAATTATCCCAGGCATTTTTCTGACCTGCTTTTACTATTTTTTTAGCTTCTTCATCTATCGCATCCAATTCTTCTGCTGAAGCAATAATTTCTTCTTTTCCTTCGATTTCGATTGAATAATTCAGTATCCATTCTTTGAATTTCACCATACCGTCAAAATCTGCCTCCCAGGAAAGACGTTCTTCATTTTTATATCTTTCATGAGATCCTGAGGTTGAGTGCCCCTGAGGCTGAGTAACCTCAATAACATGAACTACAACCGGAATACTTTCCGTTCTGGCAAAATGTTCAGCTCTGGCATAAGCATCCAATAGTGAAGGATAATCCCATGCTTTTACCTGAATGATCTCGCAACCCTGGTTTTCACCTTCTTTTCTCTGAAAACCGCTTAGCATTTCAGCAATATCTGCTTTTGCTCTCTGGTTTCTGGTTGGAACTGAAATTCCGTACCCGTCGTCCCAGATAGAAACAATCATTGGAACCTGAAGCGCACAGGCTGCATTCAATGTTTCCCAGAAATGTCCTTCTGCTGTAGAAGCATCTCCAATAGTACCGAAAGCAATTTCATTTCCTCCTTTTGAAAACTTCTCAGAACCGTCGAATTTTACACTTTTATACACTTTAGAAGCTTGGGCCAATCCTAAAAGCCTTGGCATCTGTCCCGCTGTAGGAGAAATATCGGAAGAGATATTTTTTTGTGCCGTAAGGTCTTTCCAGCTTCCGTCTTCATTTAAACTTCTTGTGGCAAAGTGCCCGTTCATCTGTCTTCCAGCTGATGCCGGCTCCCTTTCAACGCTTGTATCTGCATACAACTGTGCGAAAAAACTTTCAACCGTCAAAGCATCTACTGCCAATGCAAAAGTCTGATCCCTGTAATATCCTGAACGGAAGTCGCCATTTCTGAAAACTTTCGCCATTGCCAGCTGAGGAAGCTCCTTACCATCCCCAAAAATTCCGAATTTAGCTTTTCCTGTTAGCACTTCTCTTCTTCCAAGATAAGACATCTCACGTGATATCTTTCCTAACCTGTAGTCTTCAAGTATCTGGTTTTTAAAGTCCTGGAAAGAAATTTGCTGTGTTTCAATATAGGTTGTCTGCATAGCTAGATATAAAAGTTTTTATTCTTCAAGTATGCCGCTAATATACAATTTTTAAATTAATTTTAATTTTCAATAATCTTTTTTAAAAATTTGATAATAAAAGAATTGTGTTTTATATTGTAAAAAAATTGTAAACGATGGAAAAAAAGTCAACTCACATCCTGAATGCATCCAGCAATCTTTTAGGTTTTTCCCTGATTATCATTACCTCGCTGAAAATCACTAAAATCAGTGGGAATACACATCTTGATGAGTTTGCCGGTATAGCATGCCTGCTATTTTCCTGCAGCTGCTTTTTTTCATTTATGGCGATCCGTACCAAAAGCCAAAAGCAAGAAAATAAATATGAGACCATTGCGGATTATCTATTTTTAATCGCTTTATTTTGTATTGTTTTAGCAGTTATTATTGTGACTGTAAAAATAATTGATTAAATCTATAATCTTATCATTCCATTTTTCAAAAATTCATTTTCTTTTGATAAATAAATCACTAGTTTGTTCTTATTATAGTAAATAATAAGAGGAGCTGTTGTATAAATTAAATCAAATAAAAGAGATATTTTTTTATGTAATCTGTAATATTCTTCTTCTAAAACACTCAAAATTATCATATCGTTAATTATTCTTTCTATAATGGTATAAAAATTGATAAATGAAATGGAAAGTTATGTAACTTTAACACACAAAAGAAAAAAAATTAAATCAAATGAAAAAAAAAATTATTTCGCTTCTTGGCGTTTTTTTAATGTCAAGCATTATCTATGCACAAGTAGGCATAAACACAAACAATCCCCAAGCCAGCTTCCATATTGATGCAGCAAAAGACAATCCATTATCTGGCACACCCTCCGCTGCACAGCAAGCTAATGATTTTGTTGTAACGAGTACTGCTAATGTTGGTATTGGGACTACGACCCCAACTGATAAGCTCGATGTAGCCTCAGGAAATGCAAGGATCCGAAACATTAATTCAAATATTGGAGTAGGAGGAACAGACAGAGTTGTTGTGGCTGATGCAAATGGTGTATTAAAAACAATAGACTTTACTGCTTATTCATTATTCCATGCCCGTCTGGCAGCCAATCAGAATTTGACATCAAGCACGATTGCTACTTTATTGTTTTCTTCTCCTTTGGCAACTTCACCGTTCTATTCTTACAATACAACCACCGGTGTATTAACTTTCAATCAACCCGGAAATTATCTGGTTACGCTACAGGCAAGCTTTGCGAGTGCTCCAGCCGGAACTCAGCTACTGGTTGGGGTAAGACCTAATCCGGATGCCAATTATCTGGGAAGAGGAAGCCATTATAATGCAACAGCAACCACTGCAACAGTAGGAGAACTGATGAACTATACCACTGTGCTGGTAATACCAACGGCAGGCTACCAGATCCGTTTTACAGCTGCTCCTAATCAAAACTGTACAGTTTTGTCTACTGAAACCGGAAGTACGGGAAGCGGAAACGTAACCAACGTTACGGTACAAAAGATTTAACCTTAAAAATAAAAAGGGATGTAGTGCTACATCCCTTTTTTTATCATTAATTCTAAATACCTAGAATTTTCTTTCAATTACGTAATCAAGCATACTGTGTAATGATCTCCTGGCTTCAGAATCCGGAAATTCTTCCAGGATATCTTTAGCTTTCTGCTGGAAATCTTTCATTACTTTTATTGCGTAATCCATGCCTCCGGAATTTTTGACAAAGTCTATAAGCTCCTTAACGCGTTTCGGATCGTTATTGTAACGCTTGATGGTATTGAAGTAGTATTTACGTTCTTTTTCACTGGCCATTTTTAAAGTATGAATCAAAGGAAGGGTCATTTTTTGCTCCTTGATATCAATTCCTACAGGCTTTCCGATGACGTTGGAGCTCAGATAATCGAAAAGGTCATCCTTGATCTGGAAAGCCATCCCGGTATACGTACCGAAGTTCATCATCTTTTTAGCAAGAGTTTCATCCGCATCATTGGATAAAACCCCAATTTCACAGCAGGCAGCAATAAGAGTAGCTGTTTTCTGACGGATAATTTCATAGTAAACATCTTCTGTAATGTCCAGTTTTCGGGCCTTTTCCAGCTGGAGAAGCTCACCTTCTGACATTTCGCGGATTGTTCTGGAAATCACTCCTAAAAGATCGTAATCTTTATGGTCTGTAGAAAGCAATACGGATTTTGATAAAAGATAATCTCCTACCAAAACAGCAATTTTGTTTTTCCATAAAGCATTGATGGAAAAGAAATTACGTCTTTTGAAACTTTCATCCACCACATCATCGTGTACCAGAGTTGCGGTATGGATCAACTCTATCATGGAGGCTCCGCGGTAGGTTTTTTCATTGACATCACCTATCAGCTTTGCGCAAAGGAATACGAACATAGGACGCATCTGCTTTCCTTTAGTAGTAACAATAAAACGGGTTACTTTATCCAATAAAGGCACTTTGCTCTGCATCGATTCATAAAACTTCTGTTCGAAAAGTTTCATTTCCTCATTGATCGGTCGTTTGATTTCTTCTACGATGTTTGCCAAAATCTGTTGAATGAAAGGTAAATACTAATTAATTCTCACAAAGATAATTGTTTTCACGCAATTTCAGGACAAAATTAATCTTTGAGTTCTTCATTTGGAATAAAATAGAGGGACGGCTGTGCACTTCCCAATCCAGACCTGAATTTTTCTCCTGAAATATAAATTCCCGATTCATTAACAGCAATGCCTTCAATCTGTCCTATTGCCAAAGCACTGCCCAGATAATAATGTTTCGGTTTTTCTTTAAAAAACATGCCGGATTCCGTTTCTGTAAAAACATTGAGAAAGACTTCCGTTTTTTTGGTATAGCCTACCAGATAAAGCTTTCTGTTAAAATAAGCAGCATCGGTTACCACAAAGTTGGTTTTGTAAGATTCTGTTTTTTCTGCTTTCTGCTTTTCAGATAATTGAGGATCAATGATGTAATGAGAAGTTGATTTTGATTTCCATTCTTTGGTAAACAGGTGCAGCTTTCCGTCCAGATAGATCATGGCCTCTGCATCAAAATCATTGGCTGTGTATTTTGGGATGAATTCTGTCTGTTCCGGATAATAGAATGATATTTTCGTAATGGAATCATTCTTTATATCACCGTTTTCAAAAGGTAATTTATAGATTTCCAGATCTCTTCTTATTCCTCCGTTATTCCCTATGTCTCCAATATAAAAGTTCTTTCCATCATTAGTCAAAGCCTCCCAGTCTTTATTTTTAGCATTGATTGTGAATGTATTTTTGATATTGCCCGAAGTTTCATCCAGTTCAAAAAGTTCCGGAGCATTACCGCTGTCATTGAACGTATACAGTTTTCCATTGAAAATATTCAGCCCTGATGTTTCCTTGATTTTATCATCTAAGTAACCGATTCTGTATTTTCTAATTTTTAAAAATTCCGTCTGCTGTGAAAATGAGAATTGAAAAATAATAAGGGCAGTAAAAAGAAGGAGCTTTTTCATAAGGCAAAAATAGGGGTTTGTTAGGAAACTGGAAAAGACTTAACATATTTTCAGATTGCACCTCTTTAATATGAAACTCTCCTTAATATTCTTAACAACTTAAAAATGCTTTAATGGTTAAAAATTTTCTCCCGCAGATCAAGCCGATTTTTGGTCATCAAAGATTTAGATAAAACTTAAGCGTGTTTTTTGCCGATGTGCGTTATTGCTTCAATAAATTTAAATGTTAAAAACGTTTGTGCCTTTTGTGGCTAAATAAAGACAGCGTATCTATTACAAATTATCAGGTTGATTTTATTTTTTGCTTTTATTCCAGCTTTTTAGTTTGTTTTTTTAAATAATCTTTCTGATATTGTCTTACTGTTTTTCCCGTACCGTCATGTCTCCAGCCTGGAGAATTAAAAATATAATTGATCCGATCGGAAAATTTCAGTCCCGGCTGTCTGATGTCTTTCCAGATCTTTCTCCATTCATAAAGAAGAACGGTATCTGGCTTATTGTCTGGCATTTTTGGATAGATTCCATACTTTACGGGTACATCCGGGTCTTCCTTTTCGAAGGTTCCGAATATTTTATCCCAGATGATGAGGCACATGCCCATATTTCTATCCAAATATTTGATGTTGCAGGCATGATGTACTCTATGATGGGAAGGGGTTACCAGAATGTATTCCAGTATTCCCAGTTTTTTTACAGCCTGCGTATGCACCCATGTTCCGTACACCTGCCCTATGGCATAAACCACCATAATATGCCACGGATTAAAGCCTAAAAAAGCAAGCGGAGAAAAGTAAAGATACCTGTACAGCGGTTGCAGTACCGGACTTCTAAAACCTGTGGTAAGGTTGAAATACTCTGAATTGTGGTGGGTAATGTGAATAGCCCAGAACGCCCTGGAATGATGATCTACATAATGCAGCACATAATAGGCAAAATCTGTGACAGTAAAACAGATGAGCCAGTACCAAACCGTGAAATCCCATGTAAAAAGCCTGTGATTATAAAAGAAAAACATGATTCCCATGGCAAAAGCCTTCATGATCAGATCCAGGCCAAAATTCATCAATGCAAGATAGACACTCGTTACCACGTCCTTTCCATTATACAGCTTAGCCTCAGAAATATGGCTGTAGATCATTTCTGCTAAAATTACTGTAGCATGAAGCGGAATTGACCATGCATAGACATTTTCAAGCCCATCTTCGCCTGTAAAGAAATCCAACATCCCTTATTAGTTTATGTAAAGGTAGGATTTTAGGAAATTTTTAAGGAAATTTTTATCTTTTTTAAGGAAATTTTAATCAACTGTTTTATTGGCAAGCTGCCCACAGGCCGCATCAATATCTCCACCGCGGCTTTTTCTGATCATTACAGTAATTCCTGCATTTTCCAGCTGGCGTACATAATTTTCTTCTGCCTGCTTATTGCATTGGTCGTATTTTCCGTCTCCGATAGGGTTATATTGGATCAGATTCACTTTGGAAGGCACCTGTTTACAGTATCTGATCAGAGCTTTGATATCTTCATCCCCATCATTGATTCCTTTCCATACGCAGTATTCAAAAGTAATCACAGAGCCTGTTTTCTGGTACCAGTACTGAAGGGCTTCCATAATATCCGTCAACGGAAATTTATCCGAGAAAGGCATGATCTCATTACGTTTGGATTCAATAGCAGAGTGAAGCGAAAGTGCCAGTTTTACACGGAGCTCATCATCTGCCAGCATTTTGATCATCTTTGGAATTCCTGATGTAGAAACGGTAATTCTTCTTGGTGACATTCCCAGACCTTCCGGCTGGGTGATTTTTCTGATGGCTTCCACTACATTTTTGTAATTCATCATCGGCTCCCCCATTCCCATGAAAACGATATTGGAAAGCGGTCTGTTGAAATACATTTTGCTTTGACTGTCAATCAGAGCCACCTGGTCCACAATTTCTGCTACCTCAAGGTTTCTCATTCTTTTGAGTCTTGCTGTTGCACAGAATTCACAGTTTAATGAACATCCCACCTGTGAGGAAACGCAGGCTGTAGTTCTTGTTTCTGTAGGAATAAGAACAGATTCCACCAGAAGTCCGTCATGAAGTTTCACACCGTTTTTGATGGTTCCGTCCGTACTTCTCTGAAGCTGATCTACAGAAACAGGATTGATAGTATACTCTTCGGAAATTTTTTCGCGGAGAGATTTCGAAAGATTCGTCATTTCATCAATCGAATGGAGGTTTTTACTCCATAACCAGTCATAAACCTGTTTTGCACGAAACGGTTTTTCCCCTAAAGTCAAAAAATAGTCTTTAAGCTGGTCTAGTGATAAAACTCGGATATCTTTCATTATTGTAAAAAGTATGATGTACAATGTACAAAGTAATAATCTTATGTATTATCTTAAGTTTTTAAACCACTAAAAAATACATTATACTTTGTACATTATACATTAATACATAATTTATAGAATTAACATGGCGTCACCGTAAGAATAGAATTTATACTTTTCTTTTACGGCTTCTTCATAAGCATGCATGATAAAATCTTTTCCGGCAAATGCAGCAATCATCATCAATAATGTTGATTTCGGCGTGTGGAAGTTGGTGATCATTGAGTTTGCTACTCCAAAATCGTGAGGCGGATAAATGAATTTGTTCGTCCAACCGTTGAATGCAGAGATCTTTTTGTTGGAAGAAACGGAAGTTTCCAATGCTCTCATCGTTGTAGTACCTACCGCACAGACTCTTCTGTGAGCATCTACCGCTTTATTGATGATGTCAGCATTTTTCTCATCGATAATGATTTCTTCAGATTCCATTTTGTGCTTGGAAAGATCTTCCACCTCAATCGGGTTAAAAGTTCCTAAACCAACGTGAAGTGTTACTTCAGCAAAATCAATTCCTTTGATCTCCAACTTCTTCATCAGATGCTTGGAGAAGTGAAGACCTGCTGTAGGGGCAGCAACCGCTCCTTCTATTTTTGCATAGATCGTCTGGTATCTTTCTGCATCTTCCGGCTCTACTGCTCTTTTAATATATTTTGGAAGTGGAGTTTCGCCCAATTCCTTCAGTTTTGTTCTGAATTCGTCATAAGAACCATCGAATAAGAATCTCAATGTTCTTCCTCTTGAAGTTGTATTATCGATCACTTCAGCTACCAAAGATTCATCTTCAGTAAAGAATAATTTGTTACCGATTCTGATTTTTCTTGCAGGATCTACAAGAACATCCCATACTCTGGTTTCTTTATCCAGCTCTCTTAAAAGGAAAACTTCAATTTTAGCACCTGTTTTTTCCTTATTTCCATAAAGACGCGCAGGGAAAACTTTAGTATTGTTGAAAATGAATAGATCTTTCTCTTCGAAATAATCCACAACATCTTTAAACAGCTTATGCTCAATGGTTTGTGTTTTTCTGTTAAGAACCATTAATTTGGCTTCGTCTCTGTGTTCAGATGGGTGTTCTGCTAATAATTCCGCAGGAAGATCAAAATTAAAATCTGATGTTTTCATTTTTTTAAATTACGGTTTAAAAATTATTCAAATTACAAGTGTAATTTCGGAGTGCAAATATACGACATTCAATACCCCTTTGTCAAGTATTATTTAAATCAAATTGAAAACCGGGATTCTACGGTGATCCATGAGGGAAAAAAAGATTATTTTTGGAAATATTTAAAAACAATTTACACTATGAGCAAATATTCATTGGAAGCTTTCGTCAACGAAACTAAAGAAAATCCACAACAGAGAGATTATTTTGAGCTTGAAACTCCCCATATGCTGGAAATTAATCTCAACAATCAGGCTGTATGGACCAAACGAGGAAGTATGGTAGGTTATGTAGGAGGCATCAACTTCGAAAGACAGGGAATGCTGGCCGGAGGTATCGGTAATCTTTTAAAGAAAGCGATCAGCGGCGAAGGAAGCAAACTGATGAAAGCCGAAGGAAATGGTAAACTTTATGTGGCAGATGCCGGAAAGAAAGTTCGTATCCTTTATCTGAACAATGAGTCGGTATGTGTGAACGGGAATGATGTTCTTGCCCACGAACAGAGTATAAAAAGTGATATCACTATGCTTAAAAGCGTTGCCGGGATGATGGCTGGCGGTCTTTTCCAGGTAAAACTTTCCGGAACCGGACATATTGCAATAACGACTCATGGTGAACCATTAACTCTTATGGTAACTCCGGAAAATCCTGTTTTCACAGATCCTAATGCTACTGTAGCATGGTCCGGAAACTTAAGCCCGGATCTGAAAACCAATGTTTCTTTCAAAAGCCTTATCGGAAGAGGAAGCGGGGAAGAATTTCAAATGAAGTTTTCAGGAAACGGATGGGTACTGATTCAGCCGTACGAAGAAGTATATTTCACGGAAAAATAATATTAAAAATTGATGATTGTAACGGCTGCTCCTCATACCAGGACAGCCGTTTTTATGTTCACACCGGATTTTAAATCCCCGATTCCACAGCTCAAAACCAGCACCAATACCCCCTACTTCGCAACTTTTTAATATATTTAAGGAAAAAATTTTAATGGACACCACCTCTTCACGCAGAAACTTTATTAAGACCGCTGCCCTCGCAAGCTTTGGGGCATTGGTTCTACCTAATTCTTTATTTGCCTATTCCAATGATTTTAAATCAGATAAAAAAATCCGTGTCGGTTTTATCGGTGTAGGACTCCGCGGGCAGGAACACGTAAAGCTGCTGGCAAAACGCAATGACGTAGAAATTGTGGCTTTTGCAGATCCTGATAAAAGAATGCTTGCTGCATCGCAGAAAATATTAAAAGACAATAATAAATCTGCGGCCCAGGAATTTTCAAACGGTGACTACGACTACCGGAATCTTTTAAAATTAAAAACCATTGATGCAGTAGTAATTGCTACTCCCTGGGAATGGCATCTTCCACAGGGTACCGAGGCCATGAGAGCAAAAAAAATTGTCGGTATGGAAGTTTCCGGAGCGATAAAGCTTCAGGACTGCTGGGAATTTGTAAAGGTATATGAAGAAACAAAAGTTCCTATTTTCATGATGGAGAATGTATGCTACCGCAGAGATATCATGGCTGTTCTGAATATGGTCCGTAAAGGGATGTTCGGGGAGCTGGTTCACGGAAGAGGCGGCTATCAGCATGATTTAAGAGGAGTTCTTTTCAATGATGGTGTTACGCCCTACAATTCGGGTGCTGAATTCGGAGAAAAGGGATTCAGTGAAGCACATTGGAGAACAGAACATTATGTAAAACGCAACGGTGAGCTTTATCCAACACACGGATTGGGGCCTGTGGCAGTGATGATGGATATTAACCGTGGCAACCGCCTGACGAGGCTTTCCTCATTCTCTTCAAAGTCTGTGGGACTGCACAAATACATTGTGGAGCATCCTAAAGGCGGCGAAAATCATCCGAATGCCAAAGTAAAATTCAACCAGGGAGATATTGTTACTACACAGATTGCCTGTGCTAATGGAGAAACCATCCTTTTAACCCATGATACGAGCTTACAACGCCCTTATGATCTTGGATTCCGAGTGCAGGGAACGGAAGGTTTGTGGCAGGATTTCGGCTGGGGAGATTTCAACCAGGGGCATATTTATTTTGAAAAAACAATGAATCACACGCACCGATGGGAAAATACGGAAAAATGGATGAAAGAATTTGACCATCCGATATGGAAAAAATTTGAAGATACAGCTGCAGGCGCAGGCCACGGCGGAATGGATTTCTTTGTCATGAATACCTTCATCGAATGTATCAAGCGAAATATAGAATTCCCGATGGATGTGTATGATCTTGCTCTATGGTATTCTATCACACCGCTCAGCGAAGAATCTATTGCTAAAGGAGGCCAGGCTGTTGATATTCCGGATTTCACCAACGGAAAATGGAAGACCCGTAAACCTGTATTTGGAATGACAGATGAGTTCTAAAAAAGCACTGCTTATATTAGCCGGAGGCCTGGGAAGCCGCTATAAAGGCCTGAAACAGATAGACGGAATATTGGATAACGGCTCACCCATCCTGGAATATTCTATATATGATGCATTGGAAGCCGGCTTCAGTAAAGTTGTTATTATTGTCAACAGACGTATCCCGGAAAGTTATATTGAAAGATTAAATACAATATCCCAGAAAGAACAGTTTGAACTGCACTGGGTGTATCAGGAAAATGAAAGTTTTCTGCCAGTGAACGCCGATTTCTCACAGCGGCAAAAGCCTTGGGGAACGGGACATGCTGTCCTTTGTGCAAAAAATACAATACAGGAACCTTTTGTTATGATCAATGCCGATGATTTTTACGGGAAAGAAGCCTATCGGCTGGCAGCTGAAGAAATTGACGTTCATATTTCAGGATCGCAGTTCGGAATGGCAGCTTATCCAGTGGAATCTACTCTAAGTGGAAATGGAAATGTAGCCAGGGGAATATGTACTTTAGATGCTGAAAATTACCTTGTAAAAATAGAGGAACAGACCTCTATCCGAAAGGAAGGAAACCTGATTATGTATACTGAAAAAGGAAAGAATATAGAAATAGCTTCCGATACGCTGGTATCTATGAATTTTTTCATTTTTAATCCGGATATTTTTAATGCTCTCGAAATGTATTTTAATGATTTCATAAAGTCAGATCCGGAGCCCTCACAGGAATTTTATGTTCCTTCTGCCGTACAGAGAATGATTGACGAGAAAAAAGCAAAGGTACTGGTGAAAACCTCCCCATCAAAATGGATGGGTGTTACTTATGCAGATGATAAAAGCAGTATTAAAGATTTTCTGGCATCAGAGATCAAAAATAACAGATATCCTGAAGATCTATGGAATTAAAACAAATTGTTACCGAATTTACCGGAACTGAAAATTGCAGCATCACTCCTATTACCAACGGGCTGATCAATACGACTTATTGGGTAGAGAATAAAGATTCTGAGGAAAAGTTCATCCTTCAAAGAATCAACACTCAGGTATTTCAGTTTCCGGAAATTATTACCCATAATCATATTCTGATCAATGAAATGCTGGCAGGTGGAGACTATCCGCTACAGCCGGTCATACCAAAACCAACGTTAGCCGGAAATTTTATTGTGAAAGATGAGGAAGGAGGATCCTGGAGAATGCTCAGCTTTATTGAGGATACAAGAACTTTCTTTAAGATTCCCGATATCAAAACTGCCTACGAATCTGCAAAGGCTGTAGGATGTTTTTTAAATATGGTCAATCCCGAACATCTTCCGGATATTCAGCCTCCGATTCCTGATTTTATTAATTTTGAAAAAAGAATCCTTGATTATCAGGCTTCTTTACGATATGCGAATGAAGACCTGCTGAAAAATGCCGGACCACAAATCGAAATGATGGATAAGCTGCTTTTTCTTCCGCAAAAATGGATAGAAATGGAAAAAAACGGTTTATTACCTAAAAGAATCATACACGGAGATCCCAATGTAAGAAATATTCTTTTTGATGAAAACTCAAGGCCTCTGGCTGTTATTGACCTGGATACGGTAACTGCTTCTACGATCCTGTACGATTTCGGTGATATGGCAAGGTCTTATACCAATACTTTAGATGAAGATGATGGAAATGCCGAAAACAATTTTAACCCTCAAATTTACAGAACCGTGAAAGACGGATTTCTGCTGTACTTAAAAGATAAACTGACTTTTGAGGAGCTTGAAAACCTTGACTATGCTGCGCAGACTGTCATCTATATCCAGGCTATCCGTTTTCTGACTGATTATCTGAATGGGAATACTTACTATGCTACGAAATATGCTAATCATAACCTGGACAGAACAAGAAATCAACTGGAGCTGCTGAAAGGATTAAGGGAATATCTGCGTGTTGATTAGTTTTTCCACAGATCTTATAGATTGCTACAAAGTCAGTCATTGCGAGCGTAGCGAAGCAATCTCCCGGAAGAATTTTATAATCTCTCTGACATGAAAATCTGCTTTAATATGAGATTGCTTCGTCGATACTCTCCTCGTAATGACTAACTACATTGCGTTTATTCGTCAAAACCTCTGTGATTTTTGTAGTGAAAATTTTACATTAAGAATTCCAGAATCTTCTTCCACTCTTCCAGTTTCTTATCCAATGACACCGTATGAAGCGGGCTTGTTGAAGGTAACTGAACTATTGGCAACCTATAATTTTTCCCTAAAAGCTTTTGAAGGTTTTTGTATGATTTTCCTCCATTACAAAAGATAGCTCTAATATTGGGATGTTCTTCCAGAAGTTCATCAATTTGGTTAGCTTCTTCATTTCTGATCTCCGAATCCAGGCTTCCTTTTCTTTCGCAGGAGTCGATAACGTCCCAGACTGCTATATGATGTTTCTTTAAAATATTTATCCGTTCAGGATAATTGTCAGTAAATTCTTCTTTGAACAATTCAAAAATAATGATCCAGAATTTATTCTGCGGATGCGCATAATACTGTTGTTTCTCCAAAGATTTTACTCCGGGAATTGAACCTAAAATTAAAATTTCAGACTGATCATCGATTATTGGCGGAAAGGAGGAAATTCTGTTTTGCATACTCAAATATATAAGGTTTGGCTAAAGCCTCTCAAATCTGAAAACAAAAAGCGGGCTAAAGCCCGCTCTTATTGAATTTTGAACATTGAAAATTAATATTTTCGTTTATTCATTTATATTTTCATTACAAAGTTTCCTTCAGCCAGTCGAAGAATTCTCTCTGCCATACCAATCCGTTTTGCGGATGAAGTACCCAGTGGTTTTCGTTCGGAAAGTAAACTAATTTAGATTTCAATCCTCTTAACTTGGCTGCCTGGAAAGCTTCCTGCCCCTGCTCGTAAGGTACACGGAAATCGATTCCTCCCTGAACAATCATAATAGGCTTGTTCCATTTTTCAACAAAATTGCTTGGATTGAATTCTGTGTATGCCTTTGGAAGTGGTTTTTCCCATGGAGAACCAAGGTCCCAGTTCGCAAACCAAAGCTCTTCTGTAGTAAGGTACCATGATTTCATGTCGAACAACCCATCGTGTGCGATGAATGTTTTAAATCTGTTTTCGTGGATTCCAGCCAACATAAATACGCTGTATCCTCCGTAGCTCGCTCCTACTGCGGCTACTCTTTCGCCATCTACATAAGGTAAAGTTTTTGCGAAATCTGTTGCTGCCAGATAATCTCTCATCGGCTGTCCGCCCCAGTCTTTAGAAATATCTTCATTCCATTTTGTTCCCCATCCCGGCATTCCTCTTCTGTTTGGGGCAACAATGATATATCCGTTGGCTGCCATTAAAGAGAAATTCCATCTTGTACTGAAATACTGAGTCAGTGCAGATTGCGGACCTCCCTGGCAATATACCAATGTAGGATATTTTTTATTGGGATCAAAGTTCGGTGGATAATGGAACCAAACCCCCATCTCTTTGCCGTCTGATGTTTTCACCATCTTAAGTTCAGATTTACCTTGGGTCAACTTAGCATAAGTATCTTTGTTGACTTCGGTCACCTGCTTCATTTCACCGTTTTTCAGATTGACGGAGAATAATTCCGTTGCATGATTTATGTCTGTTCTTCCTACTAAAAGTGAAGATTTATTGTCGGTAAAGATCTCATTGACATCGAAATCACCTTTTGTAATCTGCTGTACTTTTGCTGACTTAGGATCTAAAGAGAAAAGCTGCTTTGTACCTCTGAATGCTGCTGTAAAATAAATGGCTTTTGAATCACCGCTCCAGAATACATCTCCTGAAACACTTTCATCCCATCCGGCAGTAAGATTCGTAGTTTTGCCAGATTTCCAGTCCATGATCTTTATATCATTTTTATCGGCTTCATAACCATCTCTGGCCATACTTTGCCAAGCCAGTGATTTTCCGTCCGGACTGAATTTTGGATTAACATCATACCCTTTATTGGATTCGGTTAAATTCTTTGTTATTCCTGAAGCAAGGTCGTAAGCAAAAATATCTGTGTTGGTGCTTGTAGCATATTCTTTTCCGCTTTTAGGTTTGGTAACGTATAAAAGCTGAGAGGAATCCGGGCTCCAGATAAAGTCTTCTGCTCCTCCGAAAGGTCTTTGAGGAGAATCCCATGTTTTACCATCCAAAAGATCTTTTGCAGATTCTGCTTTATCCGTGGTATTGACTACAAATACATGGTTGTATTTTCCTTCATTGAAATAATCCCAGTGTCTGTGGTTCAGATCTGTATATACCTGGGCTGTCGTTTTAGGGGTATCGCTGTATTTGTCTTTCCCCATTAGTTTTTCTACCAGAACCTGTTTGCTGAACGCAATTTTTTTACCATCGGGAGAGATCACAATGTTATCAACTTCTCCAATGGTGTAAAATTCAGACCAGGTTTTTCCGTTGTCTTTTGAAAGAAAAATCTTATCTCCTTCCTGTGCATAAATCCCGTTTTTATCCCACTGAATAAGGGCTTTTTTACCTAAATCTATTTTAGAAGACTGGTTATTAAGAACATTGAGAAAGTAGTTCTCATTTTTTGTCTTTTCTGTTTTCAGATCTACCTGTCCTACTTTATAGATCAATGAAGACTGATCCGGTGAAACGGCCTGTACTCCTACTTTTTTCAAAGTCCAAAGAATTTCAGGTGTCATTAACTGTTGTGCATTCATTAAGAGCGGAGCTGCCAGAGCCAGCAGACTGTACTTAAGTTTCATATGTTGATATTCATTTTTAACGGAATTATTAATCGTACTGATTTCACAACTCCTTTTATTTAATTCAAAGATGGCCAAAGTTAGTATTTAAAATAAAAATGAACGAAAGAATTAACATTAAAGTTTTGATTTATCCTGCTTTCAGTCTAAATATTTCCAGAAATGACAATACGGTCCCAAATGATACTTCTTCATCGTATTCAAAGCAATAAAAAAGTCTGCCGTAAAAACAGCAGACCTAGTATTGTATCTAATAGTGGATTAATTAATCTCCATCTGAAAACATGGAATTGGCCAGTGAAGTTACAAAGGACAGCAGCACACTGAAAATAAGTGCCCACCAGAAGCCGTCTACCACCATACTGTCTATAAAATAATCTGCGATCAGAATAATCAATGCATTGATCACTAGAGCAAATAATCCTAATGTAATGATCGTAAGCGGAAGACCTAAAAGTCCCAGAATAGGCTTTACAAAAATATTTAATACCCCCAATACGATGGCAAAAATAATGGCCGAAGAAAATCCTTCGAAATGTACACCCGGAAGCACCTTAGTCAAAAGGTAGGCAACGATTGCTGTAATGAACAGCCTGATAATTAAGTTCATATTATTATTTTTTAATGTTATGTTATTTACGTTGCAAATCCTGTTCCATTTAACCCTAAAAAAAGCTGGTAATCCCTTTATTTACTGGATATTTTTTGGTTACGTTTTCTATTTATTTGATCCTCATCATGGTTACCAATGAAGTGGCCACATGGCTTTCCGAACCTGTATTTTCATCAAGAACATAAATTTCAGTTCTTACCACAATGATTTTTGCACCCCCTTTTACAACATATGACCTCGATATGAGGGCATCTCCCATTGCAGGACGAAGATAGTTCACCTTCAGTTCAACAGTCACTACATAACAATCATCTTTATAATGGCTTACCGATGCATATCCTGAAGAAACATCCACCAGAGAAGCGATCATAGCTCCATTGAACATTCCGGCTTTCCGGGTCATCATTTCCATTTTAGGAATTTTGATCGAGACGAAATCGGTGTCTACCTCCAACAGTTCGGCATTGTAAAATTTCAATGTTTCTGAGCGGCCGAAGCTGTCTGTCATGAGTTTCTTTTTTTCCGGAGTCATGAATATTTATTTAATCTGAATGTAAACACAAAGTACACAAATGTTTTTAGAAATGCCAGAAAATTTGAAACAAGTTTGCTTCTTACTACTGAAATTTCAAAAGTTTAACAAGTTTTTAAACACTTAAGCTTTTAAGTTAAATACATTGTGTATAAAAGTACACTTAAGTTTCTATGAAAATTTTTGAAATTAAGTATTCAATGAATTAAAAACTTTTGTGACTTTTGTGGTTAAATAATAGGGTTTATAGTAGCTTTGCAGTAAATAGTATCCGTATGACCACAACAAAGATCTTCACATTTTTAGGCCTTCTAGTTTGTTGTATTTTTCAGGCCCAGACATTACATCTGTACGGCGGTTCCAATCAAGATCAATATCTTGGATGCTTAAATTGCGATACTTTTGATAAAAATTCGATCTGGAATTCCTACAATGATTATGGAAATGTGCTCAGCTCAAAATCCATCTGGAACGGTTCCGGAAACTATGGAAGTTCATACAGTACATATTCTCCGTGGAGCAATTATGCTTCTTATCCACCGGCTATTGTTGATCAGGATGGAAACTTTTTTGGTTATCTGACCTTAAATTCTTACAAATCTGAAAGGTCCGAACTGGAACTGGCACAGATCTTATGCAAATACCATGATGCTATCAAAAAAGACATCAGTGGCTGGTACGATAAATTATTCCGTTAAATTTAAGAAAGCTGTACATGGAAATCTTCTCCAAGTGCTAAAATTCCCTCTGTCAATGCTTCCGAATGGGTAGTGAAACCTTTCAGTTTTGAAGTTTTACCTTTTAAAACAAGATCTAAAAGCTGTTTATCTGATAATTTCTTACCGAAAATATCAAAAGTAATTTTGAAACCACAATTCTTGAAATCGGAACAACCAACAGCTGCTTTTCCTTTGATCAGGTGATGTTCTTTACATTTCGGACATTTGGTTTCTTCCCAGGACTGAAGCTCTTTTTTTACGGCAGGTTCGCGTTTTTTCTTTTCTTTGACTTCTTCTTTTTCTTCGTACAATGTAATCACTTTCCCTTTTCCATACACCACTTTTTCGGTCAGTTCCGTCACCATCTGAATCAGCTCTTCCTTAAACTGGTTGGCTTCATATTCACCGCTTTCAATTTTACGAAGTTTTGACTCCCATTCTCCGGTTAACTCAGGACTTTTTAGCAGTTCGTCTTCAATAGTATCAATCAGCTGAATTCCGGTTTGAGTGGCAATCAGATTTTTCCTTTTCTTCTCAATATACTTTCTTTTGAAAAGGGTTTCAATGATATTGGCACGGGTAGACGGTCTTCCGATCCCGTTATTCTTCAGAAGCTCACGTAATTCTTCGTCCTCTACCTGTTTTCCGGCAGTTTCCATCGCCCTCAGTAGAGTTGCTTCGGTGTAAGGTTTTGGTGGTGTCGTCTTTCCCTGGTGGATCATTGGATCGTGAGGTCCGGTTTCCCCAACAGTAAATTCAGGGATGGTCTGCTCTTCTTCCTTCTCTTTTTCTTTATCTGTGGATTCTTCTTTAGGTTCTTTTGCACAAACCGCTCTCCATCCAGGTTCCAGCACCTGTCTTCCGCTGGTTTTGAAAGGAATAGTTCCTACTTTTCCTTCTACTAATGTATTGGAAATTTTACATTCAGGATAAAAAACAGAGATAAAACGTTTTGCAATCAGGTCATACACTAACTTCTCTTCTCTGCTCAGGTTTTGAGAAGGCGGAACTTCTGTAGGGATAATCGCGTGGTGATCGGTCACTTTTGCATCATCGAAAACAGCTTTTGATTTAGGAATAGGTGCTTCCAATAACGGGGAAACCAGATCCTGATAAAAATGCATTTTCCGAAGGATTCCTTCAATTTTAGGATACAAACTTTCAGATAAATAAGTGGTATCCACACGCGGATAAGTCACATGCTTTTTTTCGTACAGACTCTGGATATAATTTAATGTACTCTCTGCGGAGTAACCATATTTTTTGTTAGCTTCTACCTGAAGTCCCGTAAGGTCGAAAAGTCTGGGATTTTTTTCTTTTCCTTCTTTAATTTCAAAAGAGACAATTTCAAAAGGATTGACTTTAAGATATTCCAAACCTTTCTCTGCACGGTCTAAAGTTTTCAACCTGTCGATCGCTGCATTGAAAATAACATCACGGTATTTGGTTTTAAGTTCCCAATATTCCTCGGTATTGAATGCATCAATCTCTTTCTGACGCTGAACCAGCATGGCCAAAGTTGGTGTCTGCACTCTTCCGATGGAAAGAACAGCTTTATTACCGCCAAACTTTTTGGTAAATAATCTCGTTGCATTAATTCCCAGCAACCAGTCACCAATCGCTCTTACATTTCCTGCGAGGTAAAGGTTTTTATACTCTTCAGCGGGTTTCAGATTTTCAAAACCTTCTTTAATTGCTTCTTCAGTAAGGGACGAGATCCATAAACGCTGAACGGGTTTATTACATTTTGCTTTCTGCAAAACCCATCTCTGGATCAGCTCTCCTTCCTGCCCGGCATCACCACAGTTAATGACCTCATCACATTCTTCCACCAATCTTTCAATGACTTTGAACTGGTTTTCCACGCCTTTGTTAGGGATTAATTTGATCCCAAAACTGGCTGGAATTATAGGTAACAAAAACAAATTCCAAGATTTGTATTGAGGGCCATAATCGTGAGGTTCCTTTAGGGTGCAAAGGTGCCCGAACGTCCATGTCACACAGTATCCGTTACCTTCCATATAGCCCTGTTTAGGCGTGGTAGCACCTAATACTTTGGCGATATCTCTGGCAACACTGGGCTTTTCGGCAATACAAAGTTTCATGAATTTCGGAATTATTGAAGGGGAACAAAAGTCGGGATTTTTTTTGGATTTTGCTAATTTAGTTCGGAGTTGTAGCGACTTGTTGAGGGTATAGAAAAATAATGGTTAAACGTCTTTCTTTAATAATTTAAGTAGAATTAAGCAATAAAAAAGTTTATTATCTATGAATATTAACAAAACTTAAAATAAATTAATTCATTGAAAAACAATTGATTAAAAATTCATAAAACAAAAAACATTAAAAAGTCTATTGTTTTAGTGGACTAATAAAAATATATGTCCTATA
Source organism: Chryseobacterium sp. 22532 (assembly GCF_052044665.1). Taxonomy (NCBI): domain Bacteria; kingdom Pseudomonadati; phylum Bacteroidota; class Flavobacteriia; order Flavobacteriales; family Weeksellaceae; genus Chryseobacterium; species Chryseobacterium sp. 22532. The sequence continues at coordinate 257,663 of NZ_JBQENJ010000002.1, read as the reverse complement.
TTTGCAACCGTATTCAGGAAAAGAAAAACAAAATGATACAAGGATTTAAACATCAATCAGTGAAGAAACAGACCATCAAAACTATGATGATGTGCAACTGTATGCCTATGCATCAGAAATCCCGTGGCTGACCTTATTTTTATATTACATATTCTAAAGGCCTTACCACGTTGTAGGGCCTTTTTATTTTAATACACATCACACAAAAAACATACAGAATGAGCACTTCTAAAAACAGCTGGCTGGTGCCGGTGGCATTTATCAATATTTACGTGATTTGGGGAATTACATTCCTCGCCATTTCATTCGGTCTTAAAGGGTTTCCTCCTTTTATTCTTTCCGGGTTCCGTTTCCTGGCGGCAGGGATTCTGATGATCGGCTGGCTGCTTGCTAAGGGTGAAAAAGCCAATTCCCTCATCAACTGGAAAAAGAATGCCATCACAGGAATCCTTATTCTTACTGGTGGAACCGGTCTTGTCGCCTGGGGCGAGCAGTATGTATCGGCTTCTGAAGCAGCGATTGCCATTGCAACGGGACCGTTCTGGTTTATTGCTATTGATAAGAAAAACTGGAAGTATTATTTCTCAGATAAATTCATCCCAATAGGTCTAATTATTGGATTTGTAGGCTTAATCTTATTCCTGAACGGAAGCGTTTCCAGTGCACACCATGCAGCGACAGACGGAAACCTTCGAATCACCGCATTTATTGTACTGGCATTAAGTTCTGTGGCCTGGGTTTTGGGATCTTTATATTCAAAAAAAAATCCGGCCTCGCAGTCTACGTTTATGAATATTGCACAACAGCTTATCACAGCAGGTGTTGCCGCCTTTATTATTGCTGCATTCAGAAAAGAATGGCACGGTTTTTCATTCTCCAATGTTCCGGTATCGGCATGGGCTGGTGTTCTGTTCCTGGTGTTCTTCGGATCGATAGTCGCTTATTTATCTTACATATGGCTGCTTTCCGTAAAACCTGCAGCTTTGGTAAGTACACATACTTATATCAACCCTATTGTTACCGTATTGGCAGGCTGGATCGTAGCCGGACAGACTATTAACGGAAGTCAGCTCTACGGATTATCCGTGATCTTAGTGGGAGTTTTGCTCACCAATGTAACTAAGTACTTCAGACTTTCAAAAAGATCAAAAGTGAAGATAAGAAGACTGAAACGGTTTTTCAATAAGACATCACGACCATATCAGCCTATTTAAAATTAAAACTAGACATTAAAAAATGATAGAAATCAAAAACATTTCAAAGACATTTCATCAGAAAAAGCAGTCATTCAAAGCTCTGGATCAGGTAAGCCTGAACATAGAAAAAGGAGATATTGTTGGTATCATCGGGTTTTCCGGGGCAGGAAAAAGTACTTTGATCCGTACTGTGAATCTTCTGGAAAGACCTGATGAAGGTCAGATCATCATCAACGGGAAGGATTTCATTCAGCTAAGCTCAAAACAGCTCGCTGCTGAACGGAAAAAAATAGGTATGATTTTCCAGCATTTCAATCTGCTTTCCTCGAGAACGGTTTTTGATAATGTAGCGCTTTCATTAGAACTGGATCACATCAGTAAAGATGAGATTAAGAGAAAAGTAAATGAACTGCTGAAGATCGTAGGACTGGAAGAAAAGGCCAATGATTACCCCAAAAGCCTTTCCGGAGGACAGAAACAGAGAGTAGCCATTGCAAGGGCTTTAGCGAATGATCCTTACCTCCTTCTCTGTGACGAAGCCACAAGCGCGCTGGATCCGGCAACCACACAGTCTATTCTGCAGCTTTTGAGGGATATTAACCAAAGGCTTGGCATCACCATCCTGCTCATCACACATGAAATGGAAGTCATCAAGGCCGTTTGCAATCATGTGGCGGTTATAGACAAAGGAAAATTATTAGCAAAAGGAACATTAAGCGAGATCATCTCGGATAAAGAAAATCCGGTGATCCGACAATTTATAAATTCAGATATCATGACGATTCCTCAGGAACTCAATAAAAAACTGCAGAAAGAGCCGCAAGACGGTTTATTTCCGCTGGTTGAAATAGAACTTAATGAACATATCAGTGTTGAAAAACTGCTTTCAACGCTTTATGATCAATACAAAATACCTTACCGACTTCTGAAAGCCGATGTAGAATATCTCGGTGACTCTAATTTCGGAAAACTTCTGCTTCAGCTGCAGGGTGAAACCGAAGAAAACCAGAAAGCGATCTATTATTTTAACCAGAATAAAATTCAAAATACAGTAAAAGGATATGCTTAGTGACTCGGTAATTGCTCTTTTGGGAAAGGGACTTTGGGAGACGGTTTATATGACGTTTGTTTCAGGATTTTTTGGATTTGTTTTAGGCCTTCCGGTAGGAATTTTATTGTTTTTAACAAGAAAAGGACAGCTGCTGGAAAACAAAATTTATTACAGGATTATTTCTATTCTGGTTAATATTTTCCGGTCTATTCCTTTTATTATTTTAATTGTCTGGATGATCCCTTTCACAAGGGTGATCATTGGAACTTCCATCGGTATGAATGCTGCTTTGGTTCCGTTAAGTGTAGGAGCAGCTCCGTTTATCGCCAGACTGGTGGAAAACAGCCTTCTTGAGGTTCCGCATGGTTTGATAGAAACAGCCAGAGCTTTGGGTGCATCCCCTTTGCAGATTATCCGGAAAGTATTGCTTCCTGAAGCGCTTCCTTCCCTGATCAACAATGCAGCGATCACCTTGATCACTTTGGTGGGTTATTCTGCAATGGGTGGAGCTTTGGGAGCCGGTGGACTGGGACAGATCGGATATCAATATGGTTACATCGGTTATGATGCTGTGATTATGAACGTGGTATTAGTGCTGTTGGTAGCACTGGTGTTTATTATTCAGTTTGCGGGTGACAGATTGGCTAAAAAATTTGATCACAGGTAAGTCAAAAACCGGAAATTTAAACTATAATTCTAATAATTAAAGGTGGCTTCGAGTGCCTCAGCTACCTTAATGATAAAAAAATTTAATGAAAAAGATAAAAATCATAGCCGTTTTAGCGGCCGGACTTCTCGTATTCAACGCATGTTCAGGAAAGAAAGATGATCCGAATCATATCGTGGTAGGAATTACTTACGGCCCGGAGCTGGAAATTGCCGAAGCTGCTAAAAAAGTAGCCAAGGAAAAATACAATCTTGATGTGGAACTGATTCCCTTCAATGATTATGTGGTCCCTAATGAGGCTTTGAACAACGGAGATATTGAAGCCAATGCTTTCCAGCATGTTCCTTACCTGAACGAGCAGTCGAAGCAGAGAGGCTATAAACTGGCTGTGGTAGGAAATACTTTTGTGTATCCTATTGTAGCTTATTCAAAAAAGATCAGAACAATCAGCCAGCTTCAGAACGGGAGTACAATTGTGATTCCCAATGACCCCACCAACGAAGGACGTTCCCTCCTTCTTCTTCAGAAAAACGGACTTTTAAAACTGAAAGAAGGAACAGGATTACTGCCAAAAGTTACCGATATCACCGAAAATCCTAAGCAGCTTAAAATCCTAGAGATTGAAGCTCCACAACTTCCAAGAGTTTTGGACGACAAAGAAGTAGTTATCGCGATTATCAACAATAATTTCGCATCACAAGCTGGATTAGATCCTGCTAAACAGGGCGTCTTCAGCGAGGATAAAGATTCTCCATACGTCAATGTAATCGTTGCGACCCATGACAATAAAAATTCTGCCAAAGTTAAAAACTTTGTCAAGGCCTACCAGTCTGATGAAGTGGCTAAAAAAGCTGATGAGATCTTTAAAGGTGGCGCTGTAAAGGGATGGGAGGATCATGAGTGATCAGTAATGAGTAATTGGTGATGAATTTGTTACGGTTACTGGGGTTGAAGAGCCAGAGAGGTTTAGAGCTCAAAACCTAGGAATACGAAACCCATACCCCCAAACTTTAAAACTCCTATCCTCAAATTTCGAAGCCCGAGATCAAAAAAATTTATTGATTAAATTTATTTTCTCAATTTGAGATAATAAAAATTTTACTTACTTTTGTTGTTAATCAATAAAAAGGCATTTTATGTTCAAAAAAACCGCCATTGTAAGTTTATTCACTTTTATTGCCGCTTCATATATGGCTCAGAATCATACTCAACCCGTTTATTTAGATGAATCAAAACCTGTAGAGCAGCGTATTCAGGATGCTCTTTCGAGAATGACCGTAGAAGAAAAGGTGGCTATGCTGCATGCACAGTCCAAATTCAGTTCGCCCGGTGTTCCAAGACTGGGAATTCCTGAATTCTGGACCACAGACGGTCCTCACGGGGTACGTCCGGAAGTGATGTGGGACGAATGGGACCAGGCCGGCTGGACGAATGACTCTATCATTGCCTACCCTGCCCTCACTGCGCTTTCTGCAACATGGAACAAAAAAATGTCCTGGAATTATGGAAAAGCTCTGGGCGAAGAGGCCCGATACAGGAAAAAAGATATTCTTCTGGGACCCGGTGTCAATATCTACAGAACACCTTTGAACGGAAGAAACTTCGAATATATGGGTGAAGATCCTTATTTAACTTCAAAAATGGTAGTTCCGTACATCCAAGGGGTGCAATCCAATGGTGTAGCGACTTCTGTGAAGCATTTTGCTCTGAACAACCAGGAAATGTTCCGTCATACAAGCAATGTTAATGTAGATGACAGGGCGCTTTATGAAATCTACCTTCCCCCTTTCAAAGCAGCGGTAACCGAAGGAGATTCCTGGACGATCATGGGTGCTTATGACATGTACAAAAATCAGTATGCCAGCCAGAATCAATATCTTTTAAATGACATTCTGAAAAAAGAATGGGGTTATAAAGGCGTTGTAGTATCGGACTGGGGAGCGGTCAATAATACGGAACAGGCTATCCACAACGGACTGGATCTTGAATTCGGGAGCTGGACGAACGGACTTTCTGCCGGAACTAAAAATGCTTACGACAATTATTATTTAGCAAAACCTTATTTAGACCTCATCAAAGCTGGAAAAGTAGGAACACAGGAACTTGACGATAAAGTAACCAGATTACTTCGTTTAGCCTACAAAACCACGATGAACAGGAATAAACCTTTCGGAAATATTGCTTCTGAAGAACATAAAGCCGTAGCCAAAGAGATTGGCGAAGAAGGAATTGTATTGCTTAAAAATCAGGGAAATGTACTTCCTATCGATATTAATAAAGCTAAAAAAATTGCCGTTATCGGTGAAAATGCCATCAAGATCATGACTGTTGGCGGCGGATCTTCTTCTTTAAAAGTAAAATATGAAACCCTTCCATTAGACGGAATCAAATCCAGGTTTGGAAAGCAGGCTGATGTACAGTATGCAAGGGGTTATGTAGGTGACATCGGCGGAGAATATAACGGGGTAAAATCCGGACAGGACCTGAAAGATGACCGTTCTGCAGCTGAATTATTGAACGAAGCTGTAGAATTAGCCAAAAAATCCGACTATGTTATTTTCGTAGGAGGATTGAATAAATCTGACTTCCAGGACAGTGAAGGGAACGACAGAAAAAGTTACGGACTTCCCTACAATCAGGACAATTTGATTTCTGCATTAGCAAAAGCGAATAAAAATCTTGCAGTTGTTCTGGTTTCCGGAAACGCGGTGGCCATGCCATGGATTAAAGAAGTTCCTTCTGTTGTACAGTCCTGGTATCTTGGTTCCGAGGCCGGAAATTCTATCGCTTCTGTATTGGCTGGTGATGCAAACCCGTCGGGAAAACTTCCGTTTACTTTTCCTATGAAGCTGGAAGATAATTCAGCCCATCAGTTGGGAGAATATCCCGGACAAAAAGATGAACTGGCGGCCGGAAAAGGAAAAGATCAGAAAAACCCGATCAATATTACGTATAATGAAGGTGTTTTTGTGGGCTACCGTTGGCATGATACGAAGAAAATCAAGCCTTTGTTCAGCTTCGGGCATGGATTGAGCTACACTACATTTGAGTTTGGAAAGGCTTCTGCTGATAAAAAAGTGATATCTCAGGATGACAAGATCACATTCACCGTGACTGTAAAGAATACAGGGAAGAAAGCCGGTGCTGAAGTAGCCCAGTTATACATCAGTGATAATAAAGCTTCTGTACCACGTCCTGCAAAGGAACTGAAGGGTTTTGAAAAGGTATATTTAAATCCTGGTGAGCAGAAGGAAGTCACTTTCACGATTGATAAAACGGCATTGAGCTATTTTGATGCAGATAAGCATGAATGGACGGCTGAGTCTGGAGATTTTGAGGCGCAGATTGGAAATTCTTCGGATGCGATTAAGACGAAGGTGAAGTTTACGTTGAAGTAATTGACAATAGTATTGTAAAAATATAATGTAAAGCAGGTTCCATTGAACCTGCTTTTTTTTATTTAATGTTCTTTTGCCTTGAAGCAAAATGAACCAAAAGTTCAAGACTTAAAACCTTCCGCTAAAAATGAAATCTGTTCTCTAAAAACTCTAAAACTCGTGCGGTAGCGCTCTATGTTTAGAATCTTATTTTGTCCCGCACTCAGACAAAAGAGTTTTCTTTACGTTCACAGATTTCATTTTCTTTACGCTCCAGTTTCTTAGGTCGATTATTAGTCGGTACAATAAGTTAAACAACTATTTTTCAATCTATTGCTTTACCGTTTCTTTTTTGTACTCAATTCCTTCGTCAGCATTTTAAACGTAAGCCACCTCAACCTATGAACTGATACTCAGTCAGTCTCTGCTCTCCGTATTTTTCTAAAATCCCTTGTTCTACAGCCCATTTTAAATCCCTGCTGGCTGTAGGTGCTGAAATATTTTTAAAATGTTGGAGATAATCTTTCCTGCTGAAATTTTCGCCCTTTACTTTTTCCCTAAAGATTAGTATCCTGTCTTTTGTCGTTAAATTGATATTCTGAGATTGCAAAACCTCCTGAAGAGCTTCTACAATAATTCCCAGCATAAATTCAACAAAAGGAGTAGAATTTCCTTTTTTATCGGATTCTGAAAGTTTATTGTAATATTCCTTTTGATTCTTCTTAATAAGGCTTTCTACCGGAAGGTATTCAAATACAGGATACTGCTGCATCAGAATTAAGGTCTGCCATAATCTTCCCATTCTTCCGTTACCATCTAAAAAGGGGTGGATAAATTCAAATTCATAATGAAAAACACAGCTTTTTATTAAGACAAGTTCAGGATCCTTCTTTAAATATTGAAAAAGATCATTCATCAGACCTTTTACCATTTTTCCGGAGGGAGCAATATGTTCCACTTTAGAGCCTTTGACTATTCCTACATTGGAAGTCCTTAATTTTCCAGCCTTATCTATCAGATCTTTCATTAAAACAGCATGAGCCTTTTCCAGATCTTTAATATTGGCAGGATTAAACTGTTTTAAGCTAGCATACACTTCAATAGCATTCTGTACTTCCTGAATATCTTTCAATGGCGCAATGATTCGCTTATTATCCAGTAATGCCGTTATCTGTTCCTCGGTCAGCGTATTCCCTTCAATTTCTAATGAAGACTGGATCGTTTTAATACGGTTCTTTTTACGCAGTTCCGTTGTTGGTTTATAAAGATGATGGGCATTAATCTCTCCAATCTTTTCAGATATAGAAACAACTAATGATAAAATTTTATCGGTAATAGTATATGGCGGCTTCAAAACTTGATAGTATCATTTGATAGTATCAAAGATATAAAATCATTTTTAATCTATACCATATCAATCCACAAAAAAAAGCCCGGATCTCTCCGGGCATCACATAGCAAATTTACAAGGATTAAAAAATAGATATGCTAGTTGACACTTTCAAAATAATGAATCATTCCTCCTTCCGGAAGATGATATTTCTGTGTATTGGTTTCTGACTCGCTGTTTCCGCTGTTTTCCAGAAAAGAATTACTGAACAGGGCGTAAGACGGCTGCTCGGCAAATTCATTTTTCAGCATCTGATGGGCCTCTACTACTGTTTTACCGTAAAGCTTTTTAAAATTTCCGATCGTATACTGTGAAAACTTTCCATAGTGAACGATGAATTTCAACGACATGTCAATGGCTGTACTGAGCTCCCTGCTCAATTCTTTTATCTTTTGATTAAAAGCATCCCGCATTTTCCAAAGCATCGTTGAAATATTCTGATAGGACGGTTTGTCATCATATCTGTAAAATAAAATGGCATCGCCTTCGATCTCAGAAATTTCAAAATACTGATCATTCATATCGATCAGCGTAGATAGTAGTTGTCTTACAATATATTCTCCTGTATAAAGTTTCGTATTGAACACAAATTCAGTAAACCCGCTGAAATCAGGAATAAGAATAATACCTTCATGTATATTTGTATTCTTCATAATGATTATAGTTTAAAAACCTGCTGCATCCTTATAGACGAAGCAGGTTTCATTTTACTTTATTGCCAGCCGCCGCCAACCGCTCTATATAGAGATGTAATAGCATTTAAGCGTTGGGCTTTCAGGGAAGCGAGGTCCAGTTCTGCCTGAAGCTTGTTGCTTTGCGCGATGATTACTTCCACATATGTTGCTGAATTGTATTTAAATAAAATATCAGCTTTCTTCACCGCTTCAACGGATTTCGCAGCTAATCCTTCTGCAATTTTCTGCTGTTCTTCCAACTTCTGGATCTGTACTAGTGCATCAGAAACTTCTCCAACCGCTTTCAAAACGGACTGTTTAAAATTAATTTCAGCCTGATCAGCCAGCACTTTAGACTGCTCATACTGCGTTTTTAACTGTTTTCCGTTTAAAATAGGCTGTGCAATCATTCCTGCCGCCATTCCGAAAAGTGAACCGGGAACACTGAACCAGTGACTGGCCTGGAAAGCATTCAGTCCACCCTGAGCAGTAATATTCAGGGAAGGATACATGCTCACTTTTGCCACGTGGATCGCAGCAGCACTTTTCCTTACTTCGAGTTCTGCAGTTTTAATATCCGGTCTGTAGCTTAACAGCTCTGAAGGAATTCCTGCTGCAATTTTGTCCGGCGACTGTACATTATTCAGGCTTGCACTTCTTTCAATCTTATCAGGCATGGAGCCTGTCAGAAGACTCAATGCATTTTCCTGAACTGCGATAGAACTTTCAATGGCAGGAATCGTCTTTAAGATCTGATCTTTTACAATTTCCTGTTGCTGCACGGCAAGAGCAGTCGTTAAACCTAATTCCTGCTGCTTGGTTAAAAACTTCAGGGTCGTATCCGAATATTCCAGATTAGATTTCGTGATCAGCAACTGGGTATCCAGCATGAGTAAGTTGTAATATCCCTGCACTACTGAAGCCACCAGCTGGGTTTTCACCGCTTTTGCCGCTTCCTGGGTTTTAAGATATTCTGTCAGAGCCTGTTCTTTTCTTCCTCTGATCTTTCCCCAGATATCTGCTTCCCATGAAATGTTGACCGATGTGGTATAATCTTCTGTATATTTTTTTCCCATGAACTGTCCGGCCATCATTCCGTTCATACTGTTGTCTGAAGGTCGGCTGATACTGGCATTTCCTACCGTTGTACTGATGGTGGGAACATTCCCCCACTTGCTTTGGTTATAAGCAAGGGAGGCGTATTCTATCTGTTTTAATGCCACAAGAAAATTATTATTCTGTGCAATGGCTTTGTCGATAAGACCAACCAGAACCGGGTCTTTAAAAAAGTCCTTGTAGCTGGTCTTTGCTATATTGTCCTGAACATCCGCAACGATACTGTCACTTCTGAAAGCTTCAGGCATTTTCACTTCAGGCTGTTCATATTTCTGAACTTTGCACGAAACGGCAACTCCTGAGATCAATGCGATATATGCTATATTTTTAATTGAATTCATTTTAATAATCATTTGGATTAATATTCCCAGTCGGCTTCCGTTATTACTTTTCCGCTCATTCTTTCATGTAAAGCCTGGAAGACTACAAACAGCACCGGCACCACGAAAATTCCTAAAACAGTTCCGAAGATCATCCCGGAAACCGCTGCATATCCGATAGAATGGTTTCCTAACGCTGATGGTCCTATGACAAACAGCAATGGAAGAAGTCCCGCAATAAATGCTAATGACGTCATCAGAATAGGACGCAGACGGGCTTTGGCTCCTTCAACCGCAGAAGCAATAAGACTTTTTCCTGCTCTTCTACGCTGAATGGCAAACTCCACAATCAAAATCCCGTTCTTAGCTAATAGACCAATCAACATGACCAAAGCAATCTGAACGTAAATATTGTTGGAAAGATCCGCCATCGTAATTCCCACAAATACTCCTGATAAACCTACAGGAATCGCAATAAGTACAGCAAACGGAAGCACATAACTTTCATACTGCGCCGACAGAAGGAAGAATACAAACACAATACACAATCCGAAGATCATCACCGACTGTGAACCCGCACTTACTTCTTCACGGCTCATTCCTTTGTAATCGTAGGTATATCCCGGAGGAAGAACCTGCTTGCTCACCTCATCAATAGCCGCCATTGCCTGTCCTGTACTGAATCCCGGAGCCGGCATTACCGTTAAGTTGGAAGAGTTGAACAGGTTGAAACGGTCTACCACTTCTGCTCCTGTTACCTGTTTTAAACTTACCAATGTATTGATAGGAACCATTTCGCCTGAATTATTTTTAACGAAAATACCGTTCAGTGATTCTTTGTCTTCTCTCATTTCCGGAGTAGACTGAACCAGTACTCTGTAATATTTCCCGAATCTGTTGAAATCCGAAGACTGAATACTTCCGTAATAACCCTGCATCACGCCCAATACATCAGAAACATTAACGCCAAGCTGAGCTGCTTTTACCTCATCTACCAACACTTCAAACTGTGGATAGGATACATCAAACGTTGTAAATGCCACTGCCACTTCCGGTCTCTGCATCAAGGCGCCCATCATTCCGTAAGAGATATTTCCGAGATTCTGAAGTTCGCCGTTGGTACGGTCCTGAAGCACAAGCTCCATCCCGCTGGTATTCCCGAAACCGTCTACTGTAGGTGTATTGATGACAAGGAAATTCGCTCTTTTATCCTGGGAAAGCGTTCCCTGAACCTGACCGATAATGTCATTGATATTACTTACATTTCCTCTTTGCTCTGTTTTTTTCAGTTTAACGAAAATAGAAGCTGCTGAAGATGACATGGATCCACTGAATAAGTTCAGTCCATCCACCGAAATCACTTTTTCTACTGCGGGATTTTTCATTAACAGGTCTTCCGTATCAGAAACTACTTTGGTGGTTCTGTCTTTCGAAGCTCCCGGAGCAAGATTGGCGGTTACGATGATAAAACTTTGGTCTTCATCAGGAATAAATCCTTTAGGTGTCGTCATAGACATCCATGCGAACAAACCTCCAAATCCAACAATGATGATGGCTGCTATCCATCTTCTTTTTAACAGGAACAGAATCGCTTTTCCGTAACGGAAGGTCAGTTTATTAAAGCTTGCATTAAAACCAGCAAAGAAACGGTCTTTAAAGTTCATTTTCTCATGAGTACCCGGATGGTGCTGTTTCAAAAATATAGCACACAAAGCCGGACTCAATGTCAATGCGTTAACCGCTGAAATTACAATGGCAATAGCCAATGTCAAGGCAAACTGCTGGTAAAATAATCCTGTAGAACCACTCATAAAGGCTACCGGAACGAATACCGCAGACATAATCAGGGTAATGGAAACAATAGCACCCGTAATTTCACTCATCGCCGACATGGTCGCAGCCCTTGGGTTAAGCTTTTTATGTTCCATTTTAGCATGGACTGCTTCCACGACGACAATGGCGTCATCCACCACAATACCAATGGCCAGTACCAGGGCAAACAACGTCAAAATATTAATAGAAAAACCAAACAAATTCATAAAGAAGAACGTTCCCACAATAGACACCGGAACCGCAATAGCCGGAATTAGCGTAGAACGGAAATCCTGCAGGAAGATATACACCACGATGAATACCAGGATAAATGCCTCAATCAAAGTATGGATTACCTGATCAATGGATTGGTCCAAAGCTTCTTTCGTCGCATAAGGAATTTCATAGGCCATTCCTTCCGGGAAAGATTTTTCAAGCTCTTTCATTCTTTCCTGAAGGGCGATCTGCACCTCATTAGCATTGGATCCGGCCATTTGGAAAATAGCCATTGTCACTGACGGTTTTTTATTGAAATTAGAAGAAACGGTATAGCTATACGCCCCGAATTCTACTTTGGCAACATCTTTTAATTTTAAAACAGAACCGTCGCTCAGTGCTTTAATCGTAATATTTTCATACTGTTCAGGCTCAGTGAATTTGCCTTTGTAACGAAGAACATATTCCATCGCTTCTTTACTTCTCTCCCCGAGTCTTCCCGGTGCCGCCTCAAGGTTCTGAGTCTGGATCGCGCGTGAAACATCTGCTGGTGTAAGGTTATAAGAGGTCAGCTTATTGGGATCAAGCCATACTCTCATGGAGTAATCCTTGTTTCCGTATACCATAGCATCTCCTACTCCTTTTACCCTTTTCAGGTCAGGAACGATGTTGATTTTAGCATAGTTTTCAAGGAAAAGATCGTCCATCTTACCGTCTTTGCTGGTTAATGAAACCATCGCAATCATACTGTTCTGTCTCTTCACCGTTGTGATTCCGGCCTGAATAACTTCTGCAGGAAGCTGGTTCGTCACCTGTGCTACCCTGTTCTGAACGTTAATGGCAGCCTGATCCGGATCTGTACCCAGTTTAAAGATGACTGTGATACTTAACGTACCGTCGTTACTGGCTGTGGACGTAATATAGTCCATATTTTCAACCCCGTTGATGGCGTTTTCCAATGGCGGTGCTACGGATCTCGCAATCGTTTCCGCGTTGGCTCCCGGATAGGCAGCCGTTACCATTACGGTAGGTGGAGCGATATCGGGAAATTTTGTAATCGGCAGACTGATCATACCGACGATACCCAGAATAACAAGCAATACGGATATAACCGTTGCCAGTACGGGCCTTTTTATAATGGTCTTTAACATGATTTTTTCTTACGATTTTTTCGGTTGAGCATTCTTTTTCTGAGCGACTACGGGCGTTCCCGGCTGCAGTCTGTCGAAACCTGTTACGATGTACTCATCACCGGCTTTTAATCCTTTTGATACGATGAAATTATCTCCGGCCTTTCCAGTGACTTCTACCGGAAGCATCACTGCTTTTCCTCCTTTGATGGAGAATACAAAGATCTTATCCTGAATGGTTCTCGTAGAAGCTACAGGAAGAAGAACTACGTTGCTGTAAAACTGGTCCATCACAATTTTCCCGGTATTCCCGCTTCTCAAAAGGTTGTCCGGATTGGTGAATTTTGCTCTTAAAGTGATGGAACCTGTGGTTTTGTTGAACTGTCCTTCCACCGCATCTATTTTTCCGGTCTGTGCATATTTTTCGCCTCCGGAAAGCAGAAGAGAAACTGCCGGTGTATTTTTGATGATCTCGTTGATGTTGCTTCCCGCCTGTTGTTTCTGGAAGCTGTTGAAATCATTTTCACTCATGCTGAAATAGGTATACACCTCATGAATGTCTGATAAAAGCGTGATCGGCTCCTGATTGGAGGGCGTCATTAAGCTTCCCAGACGGTAATTGAACCTCCCGATAAATCCGCTTACCGGAGCTTTGATCGTAGAGAAATTAAGATTGATCTTTGCGGATTCAATCGCAGATACCGACTGACTTACCGCTCCTCTTGCTGCGTTGTAAGCAGCTTCCGCTTCTTTCACCTGAATATCAGAGACCATTTTGTTTCGTAATAATTCCTTTTTTCTGTCGAGATCAATTTTGGAAGTGGAAAGATTGGCTTGAGCTGTGATCAGGGCTGCCTGAGCACTTTTCATCTGCTCGCGGAAGATCTGGTCTTCTATTTTGAACAGAGGCTGTCCCGCTCTTACATAATCTCCTTCATCTACGAAGATCTTGCTTAAATATCCCGTAACCTGTGGTCTGATCTCTACATTGGAAATTCCTTCCACGGATGCTGCATATTCTCTGGAAACAGAAGCGTCTCCCTGCTTCACTTTTTCTATCGGAAGTTCAGGGGCCTGCTGTTGAAAAGCCTGGTTTTGATTGTTTTTCCTGCACCCCGCCAAGACGATCAGCGAGAGGAAAAGTATAGTTGATTTTTGAATAAAAAATCTCTGCATAACAATATTCCTTTTAAATTTACGGGGCAAAATTCGCCTTAAAAAAATTCAATCGAAATATTCAAAAAACTCCTTGTTTTGTCAAAAAGACTCCTGATTCTTCAAAACATGAGAAATATCATTTAATACCTTAAATAGAATACATAAATAATATAATTCCACTTTTTGTATCAGAAAACAGCAATAATTTAGCAAAAAGACATCAATTATAAAATTTCCAAAATACAAAACACTGATTGTCAATACAAATCATCTTTTTTGTACTCTAATGGTGATTTCCCAACATGCTTTTTAAAAAATTTGCTGAAAGACGCCTGATCAGAGAACTTCAGCTCCATCGCAACATGATTGACATTGAGGTTCGGGTTCCTGAGAAGAAGTCTTGCTTCCACAGCCAATACCTGATGAATAATATCTCTAGGGGATTTGAACATGGTCTTATTGATCACTTTGGTTAGATATTTCCGGCTAATACAGAGTTTGTCGGCATAGAACTGTACATTATGCTCTTCTTTAAAATGTTCCCGAACCAGCGTAAAGAAGCTGGTTGTCAGTTCATCTTCACGATGGGTCACCTGATGGGGTTTTTCAATCTTTTTGAAATAATTGTCGATCTCATAGATCACGAGTGAAAAGTGATGCCAGATCATTTCATTGAAGTAATAATCTTCTTTCTCCGCATTGTTAAGGGCCTTTAGCTCATCAAGGTGGAAATCCAGCCTTCTATAGAGATCAGGTTCATTTCTGATAATGTGAGTAGGATCTGCTGAAAGGCTTTTCAGGACATCATTCGATTTGTAATTAAATCCGGCATCAGAAATAAATTCCAGGGAAAAGAAGATATATTTTGCTTTGTATTCTTCTGAGATCATATCTACCCAGAATATTTCTGAAAAAGGACAGAAAATGACATCGCCTTCCGATACACCATAGCTTTTGTCATCCAACCTGAAACGGATACTTCCCTGCTGGACCATAAAAATGCAGAAATAGTCTGAACGGTATGGGGTATTGAGCTTGATAAGATAATTAGCCTTATCAATTTCCATGACCACAAATTCCTTTACCCTGAGATCAAACTCTACATCCCGAAGAAGCTCTTCAAAAGTAAATACGGATACAAATTCTGAGGGGTTTTCGGTAGACTTTTTAGCCATGAAAGATGAATTAGAGTACGAAATTAGGGTATTTGAGTGAAAGGGGCAAAATCAAAAAAAGATTAAGTGGATAGAGAAAACTCTTTGATTTTACAATTCAATGATCAATTCTTTTTCATATCCATTATATTTTTCATCGATATAGCCATGCGGGTTGCAGATCACCTCGGTTTTCCCGATGTTGTATCTGCATGGCGTATGGATATGCCCATGAATCCAGTACAGTGGTTGGTGCTCTGTAATGAAATCTTCCAGATTGGAGACATAAGCGGAAGTCACGGGATCTTCTTTGTACTGTTCCGGAACAGACTGAATGCTGGGCGCGTGATGGGTAACGACAATATTCTTTAAGCCTTTAGAGTTTTCCAGACTTTCTTTTAACCACAGCTTTGAAAACTGATGAATTTTGAAGGTATCAATGGTCCTCATTTTTGAATAGGAAGGATCCCGTCTGATCATTTTATAATCATTCATTTTAGGCTGACAGATCATTCCGTAATGTAAAGGATTTCCGAAAATAGAAAAATCCGTCCATAGTGTGGCTCCGTGAAATCTGATTCCGTCAATATCCACGGATTCATTTTCAAGAACAAATACATTGGATCCTTCAGCTGCCTGTTTTATCTTGTTTAAGGTTTTAGGATAGGAACCTTTATAATATTCATGATTTCCCAGAACATAGATGACAGGCTTATTTCCTATTTTTGATTTGATCCATTCAATTCCTTTGGTCCCAAGATTAACATCTCCGGCCAATATGACAACATCCGCATGATCAAAAAATAAATCAGTCGATCCGAATTCCTGATGAAGGTCGCTGATGATCTGTATTTTCATACTGCTAAAATAAAAAGAACCGGCACAATAATGCCGATCCTTTTTCATATAGTTTGTATATTTTTAATAAAAACTGAACTTATCGGTAATAATATTTATTTAAGTTTATATGTTCTTTTGTCTTGAAACAAAATGAACCAAAAATTCAAGACTGGAATCTTTCGCTAAAAATTAAAACTTGCTTCTAAAATTCCCAAACTCGTGCGGATTCATTGTTACCTCTTCGGTTCAATATTCTTACCGCACTCAGACAGTGGGAATTTTTTAACGAATCAAGTTATAATTTTCTTAACGCTACAGCTTCCTAGGCCATGATACAGGCTAAACTACGAAAGGAAGCAGGTGTATTCAAAATATTTATACTACAGCTTAATCAACGGCAGAGACGTCTTCTTTACTCTCCTCAAAATAGAAAGTAACAATAATTTCTTTGCGTTGAAATCATGGATTTATACATATTTCTTTTTATGAAACAGCAATTTCCGTCTGCCTGATTTTTAAACTTTTAAAGATAAAATATAAAAGCATTCCAAGAGCCAGTAAAGCATAACCTACCAGGATGATTAAACTCAAATCTCCAACCGCATATTTTGACGGAAAGATCTGACTCATCAGAGTCATGAACGAAAGGCCGATACCCGCTCCCAGAAAGTAACTGGTAGAACTTAAACTGGATGCCACACCATAATGAGAAGGCTCCACATCCTGAATTCCCATCACCGAAAGTGCCGTAAAACAGAAGGTCATTCCGATTCCTGAAATACAGGCTGCTCCCAACAATACTACTGCCAAAGGATGCCCTGTATACACCGCAATCAGTAAAGATAAAGCGCCTGTCAGCATAAAACTCCATCCGAAAACACCCATTTGTGAAGAACTTAATCTCTTGGAAACATGAGATAAAACAAATTTTGCTGCCAGTGCAGACATGATACTGAACGGTACAAGCATCAACCCTGCTGATGCTGCACTATGTCCCATATCTTTCTGAAGCATTAATGAAATTAGAAAAAGAAATCCTATGAAAAATGCTCCCAATGTAAAGAAAACTGCATTAGAAATCATCAGCGATCTGTGTTTTAATAACTGTAAATCGATCAAAGGCTGAGCTACAGATTTCAGTCTGATAAATACAGCAGTCAAAAGTAAAACAGCAAGTACCAGAGAACCGATGATCATCATTGGATTTTCTTTGATATGAACCAATTCATGGGTTCCGTAGGTAAGACTCAGCAGGCCTAAAACCAGCAGCATTCCTGAAATGAGATCTGTTTTTTGTCCGGCTTCGCTTTTTTCATCTGCAGGAAGGTACTGATAGGCAAAAATCAGGGTCAATAAAAGAATAGGAACATTGATCAGGAAAACCCAGTGCCAGCTTAGATAAGTACTGATAATTCCTCCTACAGAAAGCCCGCTTCCGGAACCGATCGCAGCAAACGAACTGAAAATCCCGATCGCCCGGTTACGTTCCTGCTCTCCCCTGAAAGTATTCGTCACAATGGATAAAGCGGAAGGCATGATCAAAGCCGCTCCCAGTCCCTGAAGGGCACGGAATACAGCCAAGACTTCAAAGCTTTGCGAAAGTCCCGCTCCCAATGATGTCAGCATAAAAATAAGAGCTCCAATAAGGAATATTTTTTTACGCCCGATCTGGTCCGAAAGTTTTCCGCCAATGATCAGGAAACCTCCAAAAAACAGTACATAAAGGGTTTGCAGCCACTGTACAGTCTCCGCCCCAATATGAAACTGCTCCTGAATAGAAGGAATCGTTAAATTAATAATGGCAATATCCAAAGCCTCTACAAAAGTTCCTACTGATGCTAATATTAATATTAAATTTTTCCTTGTACTCATAGATTCAAATTTCCTGCAAAATTAATTTTAAAAGAACATATGTAAAAATTATATAGTAAATTTGGAACAAATTTGTATTTTGATCAAATTTAAAAGAACAAATACACTATCACCATTAATAACAAGCTTAAAAACAGAACAAATGACCGCAGAACATTACATTCCCGATGAAAAGGACCTTTCTATCCTGCGTTTGCTACAGAAGGATGCCAAAATGAGTGTGCGTGATATTTCCGCAAGGATCAATTTAAGCCCCACCCCTACCCATGAACGGATTAAGCGGATGGAAAAGCTTGGCATTATCAGGGAGTATACGGCTGTACTAGACCGTAAAAAGGTAAATAAAGGCATGATGGTGATCTGCATGATTGCCCTGAATGTTCACAATAAAAAAACAGCCGGAAAGTTCATTGAAGAAGTAGGAAAACTGAAAGAAGTTGTAGAGTTTTACAACATCAGCGGGGATTTTGATTTCATGCTTAAGATCCTGGCTCCAAATATGGATGAGTTTCATGAGTTTTTTGTCAATAAGCTCTCTGAAATTGAAGGAATCGGGCAGACGAAAAGTATTTTTGTGATGAACAGCATTAAGGAAAGCGCGCAGATTTTATAAAGGATGGAAGCGGGAAGATGGAAGATGGAGGCGCTTTCAGTCTGTAAATGGATTCAAGAGCTTTTTAAGATCCTTGTCAAGTTTTAAAACCATGACAAAGACTTTTACCAAATTCATACTAAATTAAAACCTCAAATATTCAATAAAAACGAGATTGATTACCCTTTCTCACTACAGTAACTTCCCGCTTCCATCTTCCCGCTCCCCATCTTTTAAGAATCTTTTAATATTTTAATTTCCTTATTCTATTCAGGAATTGCTAAATTGAAGATTCATTTAAATTCACTGAATATGCCTTGGAATCCTGACGTTTACAATCAATTTAAAAATATCCGTTTTAAGCCGTTTTATGATCTCGCCGAGCTGATCACCGATGAAAGTAATATGAAAGCAGTAGATATCGGATGTGGAACAGGTGAGCAGACTGCCATCCTTACGGATAAACTTCAGGGAGCTGTTTTTACTGGAATAGATTCTTCTCCCGAAATGCTTGAAAAATCCAGGACCCTTGAAAATGAACGTCTCCACTTTAAATTATCGACAACTGAAGCTATGCTTGATGCTGATGAAAGCTGGGATCTTATTTTCAGTAACGCTGCCCTGCAATGGTCCGACAACCATCAGGAATTATTTCCGAAGCTGATCTCCAAACTGAATGTGGGTGGTCAACTAGCTGTACAGATGCCTTATCAGCCGGGAAATACCCTGAATAAAATTCTTTTTGAGCTGGCGGATGAAGAGCCGTTTAAATCTCAGCTTAACAGCTGGAACCGCCCTTCTGCCGTCCTGACCATTGATGAATATGCACAGATCCTCTTCGATAACGGCATTCAAGATTTGAATCTTTCCCAAAAGGTATATCCTATTATTGCCGAAGATCATGATACCCTATTCAACTTTATCTCAGGATCGGCCTTGATTCCTTACCTGGAAAGACTTGATGAGGAACAGCAAAAAACCTTTACAACAGAGTTTAAACTGCGTATTACGAGGAATTTCCCAAAACTTCCGGCTATTTATGCTTTCAAAAGAATCCTGTTGTATGGGAGAAATAAATAAATAAATAAATAAATAAAAAAAGCCCTGTTTACTTCTAATACAGGGCTTTTTTGAATAGTCTTATCGTATTGCTATTTCCAATAATTCCAGACCGTTCCGTCAAAAA
Source organism: Chryseobacterium sp. 22532 (assembly GCF_052044665.1). Classification (NCBI taxonomy): domain Bacteria; kingdom Pseudomonadati; phylum Bacteroidota; class Flavobacteriia; order Flavobacteriales; family Weeksellaceae; genus Chryseobacterium; species Chryseobacterium sp. 22532. The sequence goes on along the minus strand of NZ_JBQENJ010000002.1, from coordinate 237,912 downwards.
CAGCAAACGTTTTACTGGCTGTATCGTAGCATATCATTCCCGGGTACGGATTTTTCACATTGAGATGCGGCGAAGATATTTTGGGAAGAATCATCGCTTTATCTGGTGATTCAAGGACCAGCACTCCATCTGCGCTACCTTCCTTATTACCTATCACTACTCCATTTCCGGCTTCATCCGAATCATTAGGTATTACTGATGCGGCATTTCCCATATCACTAAGCGCTTTCCAAGTATTATTTTCGTACACCTTCACTTTGCCATCGGATGTATCAAATACAAATGTTCCGTTTGCCGGACTGCCGGCAGGAATTCCCTGTGTTGCCGGCAGAATAAGCCCTTTTGTATTGGTGGATGTATTATTGAAATCCAGTATGGTGTTTCTTCCGTCAATTGTTTCTTTCCCTATAGCGACCTGAGTGTAAAAAACATTAAAAATCATCAATGTCAGGGCTATACTTATCTTTTTTATAGGTTTCATATTATGTTCAAAATTTAGGTTAATCATTACAGCTTCTTTCAATACATTTCCATTGGGTACCGTTGTACAGTTTAACACAGTTGTCCTGAATATCATAAACAAGCATTCCTTCTTTCGGTTCAGCAACTGCATCTCCTGGCTTAGGAGTCTGGTCTACATGCTGCACTCTGGTGATAACAAAGCCTTTAGTTTTCGATTCTAATGCAAGAAAACCATTAGGAATATTCTCAGGCCAGCTTTTGGTTTTCTGCTGTGTAGTGATTCCCATTTTCGTATAGCCGTCAGGGGTTCCCGAAAGTCCGGGTTTGGTACAGTAATTATCTAATTCATGAACAATTTCATCCGCAAAACCACAGGCAAATTTGTCATCAGGAAGCCCGGCAGGCCAAAGACCCGGACATGAAGCCTGAGTAGCATTTGGTCCGCAGAAGCTGGCATTTCCGGGAGCAAGCCCTGTTACCGTATCCATTGCAATGGCTATAATCTGGCTGTCATTACTGAGTATGGAGCTTCCCCCTCCATTTACCTGGGCTTTGGCAATACAATAGGCTTTTCCCAAAGGAGCACCAACATAATTTATAAAAGGATAGGTAATGGACTGCTGGCTGAAAGTTCCGCATATTTCCACAACGCTGTATGTTCCCATATCAATGGTTGAAGTAGCTCCGGGAAATGTCCCCCAAAATGAAGGATCTCCCTGAGAAACCGAACCGGTAAGGGAAAGGTAAGCTTTTGTTCCTAGTTTCACTTTTGAGTTCTTCTGGCTTCCGAAAACTCCTATGATGATTGATCCCTCAGATTTCACACTGGCAGCATCTCTGATCTCAAGGTTACCGTTTACCGTAACACCTTTTACAGTAAGCACTCTTCCAGGTTCAATAATAAGAAGTGTACCCTGTGGGATGGTTATATCATTAGCTAAAGTCAGGTTTCCGGTAAGACAGTAAGTCTGCCCGGGATTCATCGCCTGACCTGTGTAGGCTGTACATTGCGCGTTCGTAATACCGTAAAAAAGAACCATTAACAAGAAAATGAATTTCCCATTAATGGTGCTAAAATTTAAATTATTCATATGACTTTATAATAAATTAATATTTTTCACATAATTTAATGCGTTAAAAATAAAATTTTAGTTAGCCCTCTATTCAACAATTTACATACCAAAATTTTATTCAGAGTCTCATTTGAGCCCGAATTATTTAGGTCAAAAACACTTAATTAACGCAATAACAGGAAATTAAACACGTGTTTAAAAAAAATAAAATTTATTTTAAAAATTAAATCAGTGTTTGCCAATTCAAATTGATTTCTTTTTAACTGCATTTATAAAAAAGATGACCATCATGATGTATCTCCTGAATTAAAATTTATTGTTTCAAATTTAGTTAAGCTGCCACTCAATTATATCCGTATTGAAAAGGCTTTCAAAAGTAATTAGATGATACAAATGAAATGTATAGAAATTAATTATAATGCACATATTTCCCTTTATTACTGAATTTAAAGCAATAAACAATCCTTGTACATCACATTAAAGTGAGAAAAAATCCATTACAATAATAATATTTCATACTTTAGTGATAACTAAAACCATCAAAATTCAAATTTATGAAAACACCATTATTATCCATGAAAAGTGGCCTGGCAGCAGCTATGCTTTTTTTAGCAGGAATTGCTAATGCCCAGCAATGGCAAATTACTGGAAACGCTGGGATCACATCGGCAAATTATGCAGGCACAGTAGATCCGAGACCTTTTTTCCTGAGAACCAACGGAGCATCTGCCAATCCGGGGCAAGCTATCCTTAATGAAGCAGGTTCGTTTATCGTAGACGCCGTGAATAACTCCAATACCGCCAAAGTAAAAGGAAGTATCGTGACGGGAAGCTCCAATATTCTTGGAGGACTGGCCAGTAGTTCTATAGTAAGCGGATGGGGAAATGATCTCGCCAACGGCGGAGGGGCCAACATCGTGAGCGGACAGGACAATGTGGTCCTGAATAATTCAAGCAAGTCTGTGGCATTGGGCTGGAAAAATACTATCAGAAACCATAACCAGTTCGCATTAGGGGTAGGCATCGATCTTAAGGATGTATATTCCGGAGGATTCGGAATTGACCTGGCTGCTACCGGAAACCGTTCTTTCGTGATTGGGTCTGGAACCGGAGGAGTGAAACTGACGAATAATATTCCGCTGTCCATTATGTTTGGATTATCTCCTACATCAACCATGCTGATCAAAGATCAAAGTGTGGGGATTCTTACACTCGCCCCGACTGCTAATTTCCACACGGTGGGAACGGTAAGACATGAAAATCTGCCCACAGGAAGCGGCCGCGCCCTGGTTGTAGATGCGAGTGGTAATGTAATGGTTTCGAATACGCCGCTCAACAAAACAGCTTCGGCTTCAGATGAAACCATCCAGCAGCTGGAAGACCGCATTAAAAACCTTGAAAATACAGTAGAGGAACTGAAACAGCTTCTATTGAATAAAGGAGTTTCATCAACTGATCTTTCTTCTTCAGATGTTGCTCAACTCGCTCAAAATGTTCCCAATCCCACCAAAAACGGAACGAGCATCAGCTATTATCTTCCGAAAAGTACAAAAACAGCTTCTATTGAAGTATACAACATCACTGGCCAACTGGTGAAATCCCTCCCACTCCGTGAGAAAGGCAACGGAACAATCACCCTATCAGGTTCAGATCTGCAATCCGGAACATATGTATATACCATGATGACAGACGGAAAAGTGACGGGTTCTAAAAAAATGATTATCCGGGATTAAATTCTTGATATATTATTTTCAAAAAAACGGCTGAAGAGGATTCTTCAGCTGTTTTTGTGTAATTTAAATCTTAATTTAACCTGAGTTCGGGATAAAGCTTTTTTTTATTGATCGAAAAATTGCATCCCAGTTTAATTCAATTTAAATCTCTAAATATTTTAGTTGAATTCCCTCTTCTGTTTTCCATTCTATAGGGCCACTTGCAGATCTGGCTAAAGTAGCAGCCGCAGCTCTAGAAGATGAAGTGAAAATATAATCCTTTGTAAGCTTATAAAAGCCTCCTTCTGTCTGTAATATTCCTTCCTCTACCATCTCCCGCCTTTCTGCTGATATACTGTTCGTTAATGACAGCTGCTCATCCAACATAAAAAGAGAATCTTTATACACTACAAAGCCTTCAGTTGAGGGACTTCCTTTACTCGATGCCCCAGCTCCATTCTTACAAAATAATATCTGTTGTTTAGTCTCGTTTTGTATAACTGTTTCTTCTAATGATTCAAATATTCTGTGTCCTAATGATGCTGTCAATACTTTAATATTTGATAAAAACTCTTCCAATTCAGCCTGTTCTGCCTCAGATAACTCCGGCCGAGTTGGAAGATTTTGATCTATCACATGCCGTCCAGCATTTCTCGCAATTTCGTATAATCTATTTTCTAAATACTTCACACTGGCTTTATTCAGATATTTATCCTTACTTCCAAAAAATAATACTTCATTCCAGAAATCTTTATTAGCAATATGTTGAACCAGACGATCTGCAATTATTTCTGCTTCTCCAATATAAGCCGCATCTTCATTATTTTCATCCTTACCAATTAAAATATACACACCTGGCTTTCTAAATTCTGCTCTGGAACTGTAATCTTTAATTTTGATACGTGGAACTTTTATACCAATTCCTGTCCAGTTACTAAGTTCTGCAGTAGTAAGGCTATTCGCAGTTCCGTCTATTAAAAATAATCGTATGGTTTTTCCGAAGGTGTTCATAAATTTTAATGATAGTTTTTTTAGCTAATATTGGATGTTTGCCTAAACAATTACAACAATAATTTAATTATAAGAATATTTATATGAAATTGCTTCCTCTAACTTAAGCCCATTTCCTATAAGCTTTCCATACACCCATCTATTAAAAAGTTCTAATGCAGTTCTTTCATTGCTCTTGCTAATTTATTCAGCAAGAAAGATAGCAGAAAATGTTATTTCCTCTACTAGGATTGTTCTTTTATTGGTAAATATTGATAGCCTAATCTCAGTGTAATTGATATTTTGACTTTCGAATTTCCTTAAATAGCATCGTTAACATCTTTATGGCATTTGCTTTATCAAAGATAAGGTTAAAGATTTTCAGTGACAAATAAGTGTTATAAATATTCACTTCATTACAACCCCCTCTTCCCCACCATCCAATACGCCTGCGACCTGATACACTTCCCATCCACCCCTTTCGCCTTAAGAAATTTGCGAACCACCGACATGGTATTTCCGTTTCCTGTAAGATAGAAAACCGCTTCATTATTGTAAACGGCTTGTTTTTCTTCCTTTAAAAAGTCGTTTAAAGCTTCCATCATGTTCTGGATATCGTTTTTGGGAGCGTGATAGCCGTACAGTCCCAGTTTTTTCAACACCGAGGAATCTTCCAGCTCATGAAGACATACAAATGCACCGCCAATCTCTTCCGCTGCTTCTTTGATGGACAGAGAACTTCCCAGCGAAGTTGCATCCCCTATGGAAAAATGGATTTCTGCATTGGGTTCAAAAAAACGTTTCCCTCTTGGCATCAGTATTTTTGTAGTTTCGCCTGGTGAAAGACGGCTTGCAAAACGGCTTCCTACAGCATCCGTATCATGAAGATGGAAAATCACATCAAAAGTTCCTGCATTCTTATTAAAACTGAAGGGTGAATAATTACGGTAATCCCTTTCGTTGACTCTTATTCCTATAGCGTAAGCCGGTTCAAAAGGGACATCTTCCAGATCAGAAGTAAAACGGATAAGGCGGAGATCTTTTGAAACAGCTTCTGTATGGATAACGGTGCATTCTTTAAATTTTGAGGACATGACATTTTCTAATGTATCATTCATCCATTTTGGTAGGCTTGGCATAAATAATTTTTAATGCAAAGGAAGCTTCAAAATGAATGCAGACCGATAGCCGTATCAGGGTATTAGTTGGACAATTCGTGGGTTACTTCCTGTTCCGGTATTTGTCCCGGAATTCTGTCGGCGGGCAGCCTTCAACCTTAGAAAATAAGCGGGAAAAATAGGCATTATCGCTGTAGCCCAGCTCATACGCAATTTCTTTTACACTAAGTTGAGTGAAGGATAAAAGTCTTTTGGCTTCTATCAAAACTTCCTGATGGATCCAGTGCTGGGCAGATTTACCTGTTACCTCACGAATAACCTCAGTCAGATAGCCGGGTGAAATATTCAAAAGCCCGGCATAGGCTGATGGACTTTTCAGGGTTTTAAATTCTTTTCTTACCAGAATCCTGAACTTTCTGGTCAATTGAACGGCACGGCTTTCACTGGATGCTCCTGCATGATTTCCGCCTAAAAAGATAAGGACATACAAGCCTGTAAAAGCATTAATTAATGACTGAACAACAAGAAATCCTTCTTTAGTAGCCAGCATTTCTTCCGTACAGGACATCTGAAGCATCCCGGCACAGACATTGAGCTTTTCAACCCAGCTACCATCAGCAGGTACCGGCTGTACATCTACTAAAGTTTCTTCAAAAACCGATCTTGCAGTATCGGGTAACAGGTCTGCTTTCACGGCAATAAACCATCCGGTGACCTTTTCCATTAAAATTCCCTGATGAACCTGACCGGGCAGCAAAAAGAAAACAGCAGCATCCCGGGCTTCTATGATCTTGAAATCAACCATCATCTTAGCCCTTCCACTTTCCAGAAATGTAAAAATATAATGGCTGTCCCGGTGAATTCCTTTATCAAAAAGATTATCTATGGTGCTCATCGTCCGCTTTTCAATCCTTTCGATCAGGATACCATGCCGGGTAATACTGTTTAAATCATAAGTGGGAATGGTCTGTTTCATGCTTTGGAATCATTTATTGATACAACATTTACAGCAATAAGCTACATACCCGCTTATTTAGCCTTCGACAAAGCCATTTTTACAGCTAAATAAGTAAGTACGCCCGCCATAAACCATTTCTGAATCTTTACCCAAAATGGATTACCCGCAAAAAATGCGGCCACCCTTGCAGCTGTGAGTACGATGATAAAATTAACGCTGAAGCTTACAAAAACCTGGACAATTCCCAGTTCAAAGCTTTGCAATAAAACAGAACCATATTCAGGTTTTATGAACTGCGGGAAAAAGGACAGGTAAAATACAGCGACTTTCGGGTTCAGTGCGCTGGTGAGGAAGCCAACGCTAAAAAGCTTTTTGGTCCCATCATGCGGGCTGTTTTTATCTACTTCAAATATATTTTTACTCTTAGGTTTTATTGCCTGGTACGCTAAATACAGAAGATAAACGGTTCCAAGTGTTTTCAGAACGGTATAAGCAACCGGAACTGCCAGTAATACCGCTGTAAGCCCGAAAGATACCATGACAATATGAAACATAAAACCACATACTACTCCTGCCAGAGAAATCAGTCCGGATTTTTTTCCTTGTGTAATTGATTTTGAAATGAGGTAGATCATATTAGGCCCGGGACTTATCACTAAAACAAGGGCAGCCAGAACAAAGAATAAAAGTTCGTGAAGTGGAATCATTTTTTATGCAGTTATTTATTAAACAGTCTGTGCGGAAAATAAGGTACCCGGATTCGGAGAATACTCATTGAACAAATATATTTAATTTCATTCACAGTCTGTATAAAGTGATACTCATTTTTATCTGCAGTGATCATTTAACATTAAGATGACAATAAAATATAAGTCTGGTTGTGGTATTTTGTTATTTTTGTATTCCCGGAACAGGGATTTTCTACCTTTTCAGGATAACCATACCAAAAACTATGAACCGAAATCAATTGCTGCCTGTTAACTATACAGGAAAAAAGACCATAAAGAGATCAATTCAGTCTCAAAATACCTTCCCGCCTCTTCAGGCTATTCAGGAACCCATCTGCCATAAAAGATTGAGAAACTCTTATTCCGGTTTTGGTATCTGGTAGAATATTTTTTTTCAATTTCTGTAATATCGCTTGAATTTTTACGTTTGACAGTAAACCATGAACCATTACCTAACACTAAAAGTTTCACCCGTCTAATTCCTTTTTCTGCAATTAGCTTTAACATCACCCAACCTAAACATACTATTTGACAGGATTTCTACTACATTAAAATTTAAACTCAATGCAAAAATTGTTTTTTAAAACTGCCGTCACCGCCGCTGTAGTCTGTTTCAGCTCCATGGCGCTGGCGCAACAGAAATACTCAGTAAGCGGTACTGTGAAGGATCATAAGAACGGAGAGCTGCTGATAGGGGTTACTGTAAAAGTAAGTGAAGATCCGTCTGTTTCTGTGGTCGCCAACGAATATGGCTTTTATTCCCTGTCACTTCCCGAAGGAAGTTATACGCTGATCGTTTCCTATCCGGGTTACCGTGATTTTGAGCTGCCGGTAAAGGTGGAACAGAATACCAAGCTGGATCTGCCACTCGATCAGGAAGAAAAAGGAGATGAAAAAGTGGGGAAAATTGATGAAGTCGTTATTTCAGGGATTAAAAAGGATAAAAACCTTACTTCGGCCCAGATGGGAACTGAAACTTTAAGCATCAAAAATATAGAAAAACTGCCGGTTTTGTTCGGGGAAAAGGATGTGATGAAAACGATACAGCTTTTACCGGGAATCAAAAGCAATGGTGAGGGAAGCAGCGGATTCAGTGTAAGAGGCGGTGCTACGGATCAGAACCTGATCTTACTGGATGAAGCACCTGTTTATAATGCTTCGCACTTATTAGGTTTCTTCAGCACCTTCAACAGTGATGCACTGAAAGATGCCAGCATTATTAAAGGAAACAGTCCTGCCCAGTACGGAGGCCGTCTTTCTTCTGTGATGGATGTTAAAATGAAAGACGGAAATAATAAGGATTATAATGTGAATGGAGGAATTGGACTGATCAGCAGCAGATTGAGTGTGGAAGGTCCTATTCAGAAGGAAAAATCTTCATTCATTGTTTCCGGAAGAAGAACCTATGCCGATCTGTTTCTTAAGACAAGCGATGATTATAAGGACAGTAAGCTTTATTTCTACGATTTGAATTTGAAAGCCAATTATCAGATTAATGAGAACAACCGTCTTTATTTATCCGGATATTTCGGAAGAGATGTCCTGGGACTGGGTGATACCTTCTCAACAGACTGGGGAAATACAACGGCAACACTCCGATGGAACAGCATTATCAGCAGTAAGCTGTTTTCCAATACTTCATTAATTTACAGCAATTACAATTATAAAATCAGCCTGAAAAGCAATGATAATACGTTTGGCCTGGATTCCCAGATCGAGGACTGGAACCTTAAGCAGGATTTCACGTGGTTTGCCGGAAATAAGCATTCGGTGCGTTTCGGGCTTCAGTCTATTCACCATACGATCACGCCAAGCAGCGCTTCCGGCACGAGTGTGAGCAGCTTTCCGAGAAACCCGAGAAAATCATGGGAAAATGCGGTGTATATCAATGATGATTTTAAAGCCTCAGATAAATTAACCGTAAATTATGGTTTAAGGCTTTCTACCTTCAGCATTTTGGGTGGTGACACGTATAATACCTATGATAATGGAGTGATTACGGACAGCAGATTCCTGGAAAAGGGTAAATTCGGGAAAACATACTTTAATCTTGAACCGAGAATTACCGCCAATTATCGCATCAATGAGGTAAGCAGCATCAAGGCCGGATATTCCCGCAACACACAGAATCTGCACCTTCTGAGCAACAGCAGCAGCGGAAATCCTACAGACCAGTGGATCGGGAGCAGCTACAGCGTAAAGCCGGAAATAGCCGATCAGATCAGTGCCGGATACAGCAGAAATTTCAATCATAACAATTATGAACTGAACGCTGAGATTTATTACAAATCCATGCAAAACCAGATCGACTTTAAAAATGGTGCGCAGATTACCTTTGATACGGCAGCAGATGTAGAAAGTGAATTGCTGTATGGTAAAGGAAGAGCCTACGGACTGGAACTGATCGCCAAGAAGAAAAGCGGAAGATTGACAGGATGGATTTCTTACACATTGTCTAAAACAGAAAGAAAAATAAACGGAATCAATGATAATGAGTGGTATAATGCCAGAATGGACAAAACCCACGATCTATCTATTGTCGCCACTTATGAACTGAATAAGAAATGGTCTTTATCCGGATTATTCCTTTACAGCACAGGAAATGCCGTTACCTTCCCTACTGCCAAATATGAGCTGAACGGACAGACTATTTTTCAGTACAGCAGCAGGAATGCAGACCGTATGCCTGCCTACCACAGAATGGATCTGAGCGCTACCTATGAACCGGAATCTACCAAGCGTTTCAAAGGATCATGGTCATTCGGTATTTATAATCTCTATGGCAGGGAAAATGCCTATACCATTACGTTTGAAGACAATCCGAACAATCCTGGAACAACGCGCGCTATGCAGACTTCCCTTTTCCGTTGGGTACCCAATATCACTTATAATTTCAAATTTTAGATCATGAAGAATATCATTTTTATCATATTATCGCTGTTTTTACTAACTTCCTGTGAAAAAGAGATCGATCTTGATCTGGATGACAAGAGTGGAAACATCGTCATAGAAGGCAATATAACAAACCAACCGGGACCCTATATTGTAAGAATCACAAAATCTGTAGCTTTTACACAAAACAATCAATATCCTGCGGTTACTGATGCACAGGTTGTTGTAAGTGATAATACAGGTCAGACAGAAACTTTACAGTATGTAGGGGACGGCAAATATATAACCACAGCTTTTACCGGAGTGACCGGGAGAACCTATACCCTGAAAATACAGGCTGAAGGAAAGCAGTATACGGCTCAAAGTACCATGCCTGAAGTTGTCAGCTTTGATGGCCTGACGCAGGATTCGTTTACCTTCGGAAGCGAAACCACCTATACCCTTTTACCTGTTTTCACCGACCCCGCGGTATTAGGGAACCGTTATCTTTTCAATTTTACCATCAATAACATGACGAAAAAGACATTTGAGGTATTTTCAGATAATGTAAATAACGGAATGGTCAACCAAAGACCTTTGTTTCTCCCGAATGAGGATAATGATGATGACCCTACGGATCATAAGGTAGTGCCCGGGGATACTGTTTATGTAGAAATGCAGTCCATTGATCATAATATATTCACCTATTATTCTGCTCTTCTTCAGATTTCAGGGGATGGCGGGCCCGGCGGAGGCGTTACCCCTTCCAATCCTCCAAGTAATATTAACAATGGGGCTTTGGGTTATTTCTCAGCACATACGGTACAGAAAAAAAGTATTGTCATTCAATAAATTATAATCATCAAGCTATATAAAAAGGCTATTCCTAATAATTTGGAGTAGCCTTTTTTATCACTCTTCTAAAATTATTCTTCTACAGTTTATCTGAATTGTTTTATCAGAATTCATGTTTACAGGATTGGTTAAAAAAATAACTCACAAACAACTAATAAACAACACATTACCCTCAATAAGTATTTCTACTGACGATAATATTTGGTTATTTACACGCTAAAATCCGGTTCTTTTTCTTCGTTCCTTTGAGTTGTTCAATAAGTAATTACAAACACCAACCAAAAAACAAAACAATGGAAACAATTCAAATTACACAGACCGAAGTGGGTTTCAAAGATCCGTTCGAACGCGTTATTTCAACCTCAAAAGCAGGAGGAGAATCCAAAGAGTCTTATTCTATCGAGGTAGCAGGGGAAGGACAGCTTACAGGGCTTTCCTATAGTGTACCGCCATTCACTCAGGGAAGAATCACAGCTTCTCTTCAGGTATCTGCCATGTCCAGCCAGGATGTGAAAAATCTGAATGACCTGGCCATGAGCATGCTGAGTGCCAGCTATAAAGAAGAAGTTAAAGAGTACGAAAAAACATCGGCAAGTGCCAATTTATCCGTCTGGACTTGGTTTTTCGGTGGCGGTGGCGCTTCTGCTTCTTATGAAAAAACAAAAGAATCTATGAAATCCAAAGGGCTTACAGAGGCTCAGATCACCACATTAATGGATGCTTTTCTTGAAAAGGCAAAGCAGATGTCTACTGTAAATATTGACTTTTATGTGAATAATTCGGCCAATGACTTTGCTGTTTCGGGGGACCTGTATCTGTATACGGTTTCAGGAACCATCAAAACTGAAAAAGGAACGGCACAGTACCGTATGCTGGCTGATCAGGCTTCTGCAGGCGGACCTCCTCCTTCTGGCGGCGGTGCTCCTTCTTCGGGAACCATTAAACTGAACTAACATTAAGTTTTAAGTTTATTGAGATGATTCAAGTTCGGAACGGTAATGCCCGTTCCGAATTTTGATACAGCAGTTATTACCTATTCTATTTAGCCTGAGTTCCGGATAAGACATTTCTGTTTTTAATAAGGTAAGGAAGCCTGAAGCCGGAAGAGAGAAATTATTAAGGTCATAAAAAATAATTATACATCAGTTTTTATTAATTTTCTTAAGACTAATTAATTCAATTTTAAGAAACTATCAGTCCATAATAACTTCAAACCTCCCACTTCCAGCTTCCAGCACATTAATCTTTTCTTAACCCGAACTCCTATTTATCAATCCAATAAAACCACCAAATCATGAAACTAAGTAAAGAAGAACTGGCCCTGCACGATGAAATGGCCAAAAGACTCCCTGAACTCGTTGAAGAGTATTTTAAAAGACCCGAGATCACTTCTTTAGGGGTCTCTTTGAAAACAGTGAACGATCAACTGATTCCAAGTCTCAGCTATACGTTTGGAGTAAAAAAGAAACTGCCTTTAGCCAAAGTCAGCAATCCAATTCCAGCTGCCCTTTTTGGTCATCCTACAGACGTTGTGGAGTTTGAAATTCAGCCTAATAATTTAGCAGCTCCGGATTCAGTTTTGGCAGCAAGAAATGAAAAAACAGATCCGCTTATCGGCGGGGTAAGCATTTCGGCTAACGGGGAACTGATGCAGAACGGAAGGGAAGTCGCCGGAAACGGGACGTTGGGCGTCATGGTAAATAAAACAGGGGACGATAATCCTTATTTAATAACGTGTGCCCATGTACTGGCAGGAACGACCACAGAACTGGATTCGGATGTGTGCCAGCAGTCTAAATGGGAAACAACCCTGAATTACTGTCACAATTGTGCGTCCCTGAAGAGTTATTACCATGAAAATGTTACATTTAAACGTAATTCAGCAACGATCAGTGCATGGCTGGACTGTGCTATTGCAAGAAAGGGATGGTTCAGATACGCCACAATAGGAAAAGTATACGGTGTGGGAAATATCATTGGGGGATTTTCTGATATCAACCCTGAACTTATTGGTGAGGAAGTGATGAAAAGCGGCATTGCAACAGAAGTCACCACCGGGGAAGTAACAAGTATTACCACTTCGCTGAAAGCCAGAAACTTTAACGGTACAGAAGTGACAGCCAATAATATGATTATGGTAAAGGGTAACTCAGGATCTTTTTCTGCTTCAGGAGATTCCGGGTCTGCCGTTTTTACAACTAATGGCTCCCTGATGATCGGTGTGCTTACAGGCGCTGGGCTTACCAGCGGCTTAACTTCCGTTTCTGCGGCTGATGCTATTTTAAGCCAGTGGTCGGATTTGAGTTTTTAAATTCAAAAAAAGATCAGTCCACAAACTTTATTTACAAACAAAAAAGACAGAATGGTATCCTAATTTTATAGGTAACCATTCTGTCTGATTTTTTTTAAGTTTAAGAAACTATATTCCTAAGAAGTAGGCCATTCTGCTTTGTAAGAAGAATTACCTAAGTCAATCTGCTCTGCACTTACGATGAAGCTGATGTACATACTGTTTTCATCTACTGCATTGAAATCTACTTCGTGCTGAATTACATATCCGTTCTCCCATTTCAGAGTAGTCAGTGTTCCTTCTTCATGAGATTTGTTGAACGTTACTTCTCCGGTTGTAGGCTTGTATTTTCCGTTCAGAAGACTTTCCAGAATATCTGATTTTTCTGTAGCTTCCACTGTGATTTTGATAAGCGCATTAGAAGGATCTGATGCCACTCTACCTGATACGTCCGTAGAACGTGATACACTGTAGTGAAGTTTTAGCAGTTTCTGCCCTTCTCCACCATTGAATTTTAAGATTCCTCTTGAATTTCTTTCTGCCATGATTTGTAAATTAATGGTTAATATTTTGTGATCTGATGTTATTCTAATTCACCAAATATAGAAGTAGTTGCGGTATAAAAAGGGCTTTTTATGATTTATCTGAGAAAGTGTAGTAGTAGTACGACTAACAAGTGTTAGGGTTTTTTATTAATTATAAATCAAATATTTACAGTTTTAAAGGAAAGATCAGATTTTATTTTATCTGTCTTTGAAATATTTTTTAAGATCTGATATATTCTTTATCTGAAGATCCTGAGACTGTTTTCTGCGCATCATCAATGCATAGGAATTATTGAATCCAAGAGGTTTAAGCCACTGAATACCGTACTGCTTTTTAAACTCCGAATTGACATAGGTGTATGTTTTATCAGGACTCTGGGTTACATTTTTAAGCGTTTGCTCCGAAGGCTTTAAAAGAACCAGAAGTCCGGTTCCCGTATATTCAGGATAAAAATCAATTCCATCATTCATTAAGGCATCAAAACAGATCTTGGTGCCACCCAGTCCTGTTTTCGTTTCCACCTTATAGTCTGTATAGCCTTCAATAAGCATTTTATACATTTCTGTGAGAATATACTGCTCACCAAAAATCTTCGACCCTATCCGTATCGTTCCGGAATTTCCTTTCCTTGAATTTTTATACAAATTATTTTTAACTAAAAAATCCTTTGCTATTTTTTCCGGTGTCTGGTTAAGATAATCAGATTTATAATTCAGATCGGTCATTATGGAGTCATTGAATTTACCGGCCAGCAGACCAAGGGTTTCTTCCAGCTCAGGAAATTTCTTCAATGTTTTTGTTTTAAGAATGGGTGCTGCAAAATAAGGCGGAAATATTTTTTTGTCATCATTCAGAACATACAGGTCAAAAGCTTTGATCCTTCCATCGGTAGAATATCCGCTGATAAGATCCAGTTCCTTTTCATAGGCTGCTTTATACATAATGGCATCGTTTACCACAACAGGATTTACATTCAGTCCGTACACCGAACGCAAACCTAGGTCACCATCCTGTCTTCCCATAAATTCAGGGGTAAAACCTGCCTTAATTTTATTCTTTGACCCGGAAGTAAACAGATAAGCTGCACCAACAATAATAAAAACAGCCGGAATTATATATTTCAGTTTCTGAAATAAACGATAGCCGGATTTCTGAACAATGGCAATGGTTTGGTCGAGCAAAACCGCCAACAAAGCTGCAGGAATAGCACCTGCCAGGATCATATTGGTATTATTCAGAGAGATACCTCCGAAAATAAACTCGCCCAAGCCACCTGCTGCCACAAAGGATGCCAATGTAGCCACTCCGACATTGATCACCGCTGCCGTTCGGATTCCGGCAATGATAACAGGCATGGCCAGAGGAAGTTTCACTTTAAAAAGGAGCTGCCTTCTGTTCATTCCCATTGCTTTTGCCGCTTCTACAACGGTGGGGCTTACTTCTGTAATCCCTGTATAGGTGTTTCGGATGATGGGTAAAAGAGCATAAATTAACAGGGCAACGATAGCAGGCCTGGCCCCGATTCCAAAAACAGGAATCATAAAACCCAGCAGGGCAATACTCGGAATAGTCTGCAAAATACCGGCAAAACCAAGCACAGGGCTGGAGAATTTTCTTTTCCTCGCAATCAGTATTCCTAAAGGTACACCGACAACAGTTGCCAAAAGTAATGACAGAAAGGTAAGCCCCAGATGCTGTACAACCTGGGTCAGTAATTTTTCCTGCTGTTCTATGATAAACTGCCAAAGACTTTGCTGCGTCATACGATCTGTAATTTTCTATACTCATTGAATGCCCTGATCAGGCTTTCATAATATTCAGTGTTTCTGTGATCCGAGCTTAATTTCTGTAAAGCATTCCAGACACTGGTATTTTCAGTAAAACCAAATTCACTGTACAGGCTTTCTGAATTAGCAAGATCTTTCAAAACCGCAATTTTGTATTCAAGCAAAAGCCTGTTTTCGGTAAAAAATTCATTGACAAAATCGTTTTGAGGACGATAAAGCATCTCTTCAGGGGTTCCTGTCTGGATAATTTTCCCTTTATCCATAAGGCATATGCGGTGTCCCAGTTCAAAAGCTTCCTGAACATCATGGGTAACCAGTATAATGGTTTTATTTTTAAGCTCTTCCAGCGATTTAAATTCTGAATGAATGTCAGCCTTGGTGATATTGTCCAGCGCTCCGAAAGGCTCGTCCATCAGCAGAACGGGTGTATTGGCGATCAGAGCTCTTGCAATGCCCACTCTCTGCTGCTGTCCCCCACTCAGTTCGCCGGGAAACCGTGAAAGTATATCTTCTGAAAGATGAAGCTTATTCAACAATTCATGGGTCCGGTTTTCTGTTTTCTTCCTGTCCCATCTCAGTAATTCGGGGACTACAGCAATATTCTGTTGAATGGTGTAATGAGGAAACAGACCGGAATGCTGCATCACAAAACCGATTCCCATCCGCAGTTCTTCCGGTTTCTGATCACAGATATTTTTACCGTTGATGGAAATATTTCCTGAATCCGCTTCTACAAGACGATTGATCATTTTAAGGGTCGTCGTTTTGCCACAACCGCTCGTTCCCAGAAGGACTAATATTTCCTGATCATGGGCCTGAAAAGAAATATCGTCTACTGCAGGTTTTCCGTTAAAATTCTTTGAAACTGATTCAACTGTAATCATTGGCAAAAATTATTGAGCAAGTCTGATTCCTGTAAACTGCCATTTCAGATTGGTCTGAAAGAAATTACGATAGGTATTCCTGCTGTGTCCGGCAGGTGTAGCCTCAGAAGCACCACGCAAAACCATTTGATTGACCATGAATTTGCCGTTATACTCTCCTACTGCTCCCGCTTCTTTCTTAAAACCGGGATATGGTAAATAGGCAGAATTGGTCCATTCCCAACGGTTTCCCCAATTGAAATTACCGGATGCTGCTTCCCACTCTGCTTCGGTAGGCAGGCGCATTTCTTTCCAGGATGCAAAAGCAGAGGCTTCATAAAAATTAATGTGGCAGACAGCATCATTAAGGTCAACTTCCTGTAAGCCGTTTAGGGTATAGTTCATCCATTTTCCATCAATAAAATGCCAGTACAGCGGAGATTCTGCTTTGCTCTGCTTTACCCAATCCCATCCTTCAGCATGCCAGTGCCTGAAATCGGTATACCCTCCAGCTTCCATAAACTGCAGATATTCTCTGTTGGTCACCAGCTGATCTGCAATTTCAAAATCATTAAGATATACTTTATGCCTTCCCAATTCATTATCAAAGCAGAAATCTTCTCCTTTGAACCCGATTTCATAAATTCCTTCGGAAAACTTTAGCATTTCAGTAGGTCTATAGCTTTCTTTTTTTGAGATCAATTCTTTTCTATAGGCTGGAAAAAGCGGATTGTGTCCTAAGATGTATTTAATATCGGTAATTAATAATTCCTGGTGCTGCTGTTCGTGATTAAGACCCAATTCTAAGAGCGGTTCAACAGTTTCAGTCATAAACCTGCTCTGAAGAAATATTTTCATATGCTCATCCACATACTGCCTGTATTTATAAATATCCGAAACGGAAGGACGGCTGAGATTTCCACGGTCGGTACGGATCACTCTTGCCCCAATAGTTTCGTAATAGCTGTTAAAGACAAAATTATACTGGGCATCGAAAACTTTATAATCAGGAAAATTGGGAATGAGAATGAAAGTCTCAAAAAACCAGGTGGTATGGCCAAGATGCCATTTCGGCGGGCTTACATCTATGATGGGCTGCACTACATAATCCTCAATTTCCAAAGGAGCACAGATTTCTTCGGAATGTTTTCGGATATCGGTATACTTTTTTACTAAATCCGTTGTCGCTATATTCAGTGTCATGCTCTTTAGTTTTTAGTAGGTTATAATTTAAGTTCAAATAAATATACTTCTTATTTTTCTTTGAAAGAACGTTTGTCTCTATGAGATCTGATTAATCTGTGGAGTATTATGCTTTTTATTTAACGCAAAGTTTTATTAGTTCAAACATATTATTTAGATAAGCAAAAAAGTCAACAAAGTTGTTGACGAAGCTGTACGGTTGTTGATTTGCTTCTTGAGAATTCATGGTATTAATTCTGTCCCCTTATTTCTCTTTATTTTGCCTGCCAGACGACATCTACAAACCATTTTTTTGAGTCTTTGATCTCTCCTATCCGTTTAAAACCCGATTTTTCTCTTAATTCCTCAATTTTTTCTTCAGAAAATTTTTGTGAAATTTCCATGTCAATAAGTTCATTTTCTTCAAATAAAATGCTGTCGTTTCCTATTTTTACGGTCTGTTTTTGCAGGCTTACAAGATAGCTTTTACAGGCTCCGCTTATGGGATCATAGGTTTGATAATGCTGGAATTGTTTCAAGTCAAAATTGGCATCAAGTTCCCGGTTGATACGGGTCAGCAAATTAAGGTTAAATGCTGCCGTAATACCTTTCCGGTCGTTGTAAGCATTTAAAATAGTGTGAGGATTTTTCTTGAGATCGAAGCCAACCAATACCCTGTCGCCGGAAGTCAGATTCCGGTTTAAACTGTGACAAAAATTTTCAGCTTCCCCGGGATTCATATTGCCTATATTGCTTCCTAAAAACAGGATAACTTTTCTTCTGCCGGAAAGTGACGCTGCTTTCTGAAGCATTTCAAAATATTCTCCTTCCAAAGCCTGTACTTCCAAATCCGGTAATTCCCGGCTCAATTTTTCTTTTAATATGGAAAGGATGTTGCCTGAGATATCAATAGGCATATAGGTGAACTGAGTTCCCTGTTCCACCAGATGCTTCAATAAAAATGTGGACTTCATGGCATCTCCAGCTCCCAGTTCGATCAAATCGAATGGCTCATTTTCAGGGATAACAAGACGGGCCAGATCAGTTGTTTTATTTTTGAAGATGTCGAGCTCACACTGGGTGAGGTAATATTCAGGCATAGCCATGATTTCCTGGAAAAGCCGGTCTCCTTCTTTATCGTAAAAGTATTTTGAAGATAATCTTTTGGGACTGTTTTTCAAGCCTTCCAGAACATCCGGACGAAAACTGTCAACATGATGATTTTCAACCTTTGGGCATGGGTTTATTTGTAAATTCATATGTTTTAATTTGTGTGGTTGTTAGTTCACTACAACTATCTTGCCGCCTCAACGTTGAATTTACAAAAAAATATTTTCTATCGTTTCATTAACATAAATATCTGCTTAATTGATGTAACTGATCGTCCGCTCTGAGCATTTATTTTCCTAGTTCATACTCGATTTCACCATCATTTAAATCTGCTGTTTTTACAAAATTAAGACGTTCCAGCAGTTTAATTGCAGGGCCGTTATGCTGATCTGTTGCTGCCCATATACGCTTCAGCCCTAATGTATGCAGTCCGAAATCAATGGCCAGCATCATTCCGGCAGTCATATATCCTTTGCCGTAATATTGTGGCAATAAAACACATCCCAGCTCACCTTCTCCTTTATCCAATCCCCGGTAATACCCACAGGTCCCAACAATTTTATGAGTTTCATTGTCCACGATGCCCCAGTGAATAGAATTTCCATCCAGATAATCCTGATTGATCTTTGCCTGCATTTCTGCTGCCTGTTGAACAGTTTCCGCCCGGATAGCATCATAAAATGAGATTTCGATAAGATCATCAAGGTCTGCATCCTTAATCTGTCGTAATGATACCCTATCACCTGTTATGTGCGGAAAATACTCATATTGAAATAGTTTAATGCTTTTTAGTTTTTAATCAGCCGTTAAGATATGAATAGCCCAAGCGTTACTCATGCTTTTTTAGGAAAATTTTAAATTTAAAAATAGTTAAGGATACTAGACAAAATAGTGCATTATCTTTCTGTCTTTGTTCTTTTGTCTTGAAACAAAATGAACCAAAAATTCAAGGCTGGAAACTTTCACTAAAAATTAAAACTTGATCCTAAAATTTTAATTTTCTTAACGCTACAGCTTCCTAGACCGATATTCGAATAACTCTTCAGCAATACTTACATTAATGAGTTGTTCTCATACTTCTTTTTATTGATCAGAGGATTCGCATACATGGTAAGAAAAAACTCTTTGGAAATAGCATCAGAAGGGTCTATACGCATTTCAAGTCTGCGCACAAACAGTTGTTTTTCCTGTTCTGTATATTGATCAGCATAAGTATCGGTATTGTGAAGCAGGTCGTAAGCTATAAATTTGGTTGGCCAAAGCCTATAGTTCTGAATGATTGAATCATCAATGATCTGTGCAATTGCCTGCAGCTGCTTATTTTTATTTTCAGAATTGGCCGCAATATCATCCAGCTCAGTATTAAGAACGTTGCCTGCATGCAGGTGAATCCGTTTTTTCTGACCTAAAACTCCACTGAGCATGGTCATAAAATCCTCATCTTTACCTTTAACGTACTCCTCATCTCTGTGCCTGGCCAAAAGCTGCGGCATTTTTAAGGAATCTGTAGGATCATATTCGTAGGAAATAGATACGGGAACGATTTTCAGGGTTTTAAAATAATCTGCCAATGGCATATCTTCTGCAGCCATAGCAAGCATTTTTAAAACGCCCTGCTGGGTAACATCGTTTCCGTCTTTTGTACGGCCTTCGCGCTGGGCAATCCAGACGGAACGGTTTTCTTTATGTAAAAGTTCTTTAATATATTCCGACATGATCTGGGAACTCTTCAGCTGCTCACGAAGCGGCAGTCCTCTCTGAACGAGAAAATTACGGTTCAGTTTGGCCAGGTCATGTAAAAAAGTTTTCTGAACAAGATTATCGCCTATCGCTGAAGCCGTCATGATAAGGCCTTTCTCCAAAAGAACCAGGTTGATGAGTGAAGTATCTAAAACAATATCTCTATGGTTCGAAATGAAAAGATACGGCGTCTGCTTATCCAGCTTATCGAATCCTGAAGTGGTAAGACCCTCGGAACTTTTCGCAAGGATCTGACGAATGGTATAGGCAATAAAATTGTGCTGAAAATCACTTACAGAGTGAATGTTTTTAAACTGCTCTCTCCATATTTTCTTATCCGTATCAGGAAAAGTAAAACTCATCAGCGCGTTCATCATAGGATCACGGGCAATTCCAAGTAATGCTTCATTCACTTCACTGTCATCAAAAAACCGGATCTCATCGAACTTTGACATGTAATACTGTTAAAATTAAACTTTTTGCAAAAGAACAAAAATTTATTGAGGGTACGCCACAATGTTTGTTAAAGTATTATGATTTACGTTTAAGTTTAGACGGACAATCTGTTTTTATAAATAGATAAAACATTAAACCAATTATCAATCCATTTTATAAGTTCTTTTGTCTTGAAACAAAAGAACCAAAAATTCAATGCTGGAATCTTCCGCTAAAAATTAAAATTTGCTCCTAAAATCCCCAAAACTCGTGCGGATTCAAGATTACTTTTTCAGTTCTATATTCGGGCCGCACTCAGACAGTGGGAATTTTTTAACGGATCAATTTTTAATTTTTTTAACGCTACAGCTTCCTAAGCCGATAAACAGGTTACCACAATAAAAAGAGAGCCATTATTTTACTTTTTCCAATAGGTACAATTTAGCGCCTGAAAATGCCAGTTTAGGCATCAGGTTTCCTTCCAGCACCATGGTTTTGTTGTTGACATCAATTACTGAAATATAATTATTGGAATTGTATTCTATATAGTTTTCTTTTTCTTTGGTTAAAGGATTTTTTCCGAATTCCATAGAATATTTTACCCAATCTTCTTCTCCCGAACTGCAATGTACCGGTTTGAATTTGGATTTTTTAGCCTTGAAAATAATCTGGTCAAAACCTTCCGTACAATCTGACGTAAATGAACTTTCCGGATTCTGATCTTTTGAAAAGTCTTCAAACGAGCCTTTATAAACCCCTACAATTTTCCAGGTTCCATCCACACGGTCTTCATCTATTTTTCCTTTGGCTTTGCTTACCACCCAGCTGATGCCATTCACCGTTCCTTTTACAGCTTTGTAGCCTATGGTCGCAGCTCCTGTCACTACTTTTGCAGCGGTTCTTACAACGCAGGAGTTCAGCACAAATGCGGCTGAGGCCAGGAATATTATTTTTTTCATATCATCAAGTTATTAAGAATACGAAGATAAGATTTTAAAAATATTATGTTTATTCCTGTAGTGTGGATTTTCAGCTTTAGTGATCTACTGCTTGAAAAAAAGTATATTTTTCGAAAAATAAAAAAACAGCAAAAAATTTCATCTTTGCTGTTTTTTTATTACTTCAACAGTATTCTATTTGCAGCTATTTCTGTACAAAAATACTGTGTGGGATAAGAATGTCATCTCCTTCTCTTCCATATTGTGGCACAATAAATCCTTTCGGTTCATACCGGTTGGTTCCGGAGTTATAATACCAGTTGGCACATCCGCTTATCTGTAGCTTAATATGGTAAATATGATCGTATGCCTGTTGTTGAAAAGCTCCAAAATCCGGGAGTGACTTGTGCAGATCATCCAATTCCTGACCATAGGCATCGTGCAGTCTCATCGCTTCAGTACAGGCCTCCTGATAGGTAAGGTTATACTGATGGCTTAAAATGAAAATAATATTCAGACTTTCACTTTCTATTTCAAGTTCTTTTTTCAGAGAAGCAAAATCATTCTGGATCACAATAATCAGGGAGAGCAGCTCTCTGCAACGCTGTACAATAGGGTGATTATAGATAAAAACCGGCAATGGAGAATTCGTTGCAGGATCTATCAGATCACCATACGGCCACATCCCGATTGAATATTTTCTAAAGCTGAGATAATGCGGAAGTAACGGATAGATTCTTTTCTCGGCCTGTTTGAAAGGGATTTCCTCGATCATTCCGTAGATGATGAATTCATAAAAATTGATAGCCACCCTGTCTATCCAGAAACGAGGCATAAATGTTTCCCACTCTTTTCGTGCTTTTGCCATTTGCCGGAGAATACCAATTTCATCCGGAAGAGGATCATCTCCCATCATGACTTCATATACCCTTTCTGCCATCGCTTTCAGTTCTTTTGCGGGAGTCATTCCGAAATAGTCATCAAATAGTGTGATGTAGATCATTAACCTAGCACAAGGGCGCATCCGTTCTATGCTGTCACAGGTAGGATTCATATAGGTAGCTACGCGGGACAGGAACTGGGGTTTGCATCTTTTTATTCCTTCTTCAGAAATAAAAGTATAATCATGGTCATACCATATTTTTTCTTCGTCATCAAAGGCATTGGCAATTGGGCTGGTAACGGTGGGCCATGGGTAGCGGCATTTAGGAACAACTAAATCTTCTCTCATAGGTTTATTTTTTATCAATTTTAAATAGTTTTCACATCATTACTAATTTCCGGCCAGGCAAAACCTACTCCTCCATGCTGGTATCTTTCAGTTTCCAGATAAAAAGAATTCACTCCCTGAAGTCCAACTCCTGCATAATAAACGAACTTGTCTACGTGCTCCTGATATTCACCAAACTCGCGGTATTCAGCATGTAAGGCAAGTACTTTTGCCAATTCTTCATTATGGATGCGGAATGCCTGTGCGCAGGCATCCTCCAATGAAAGATTATATTCCTGCTGTAATACAAAAACCAGGTTAAAAACCTCTGTACCCTTCGCCATTTCTTTTGGCAGAGAATGAATATCATTTTGCCATGCAACAACCAGGGTCATATGAGATATCATTTTTTGAACGACAACATGCTCAAAAATATGTTCAGGAAGTACAAGACCTGATTCAATCTCACCTAAGATCAGATAGGGACGCATAAGAACAGAATATTCACGAATGGTTTTGAAAAGCGTAAGTGACGGTGGACGCTCTGCTATTTTATAAGGGTACTCCAGTTCAATCCCATATCTGAATGACTGATAAAAGTAATAAATAAAACGCTCCACCCATAGGTCGGGCATCAACGCGCGGAATTCGTCCCTTATTAACGTCATATGTTGGTAGAGAGCATTTTCGTCCTCCTTTGGTTGGGCACCCTTGAGAATGTCTACACAACGAATCCGTAACTGTTGGATTTCCTCCAGAGACGAATGCTCTACCTGATCATCAAGAGCCACGTACTGAAGCATAAACCTGTTGCAGGGAATAGTCTGTTCATAGGTTAAGTCCGGCCACATGCGCGCAGTGCACATGTGCAGCCTCATTTTCTTGTATGTTGTGCGTTGTTTTTCGGTCAGGAAAGTGTAATCATTATCAATCCATCCGTCCATATCTTTACCCATCTGTTCTGCATTTGGATTGATAAGGTCAGGCCAAGGATAATGGCCACGTGGCAGATAATCTTTTGAATTATATTCTTCCGGTTTCATATTGTTTATTGTTGTTTGTCATTATAGAAAATTTTTATTTTCAGGGAGAATACTGTCTCTTTTTTCAATATCCCTGTAGCCATCCGGTTTATAACGTAATGTGTCCAAATGATACCAGGTATTTAAGCCTTGTATTCCAATTCCCATGTGTAGGGCATAGTTTTCAATATCTTTATTTATACTCCCAAAATCTGGAAGAGCTGATTGCAAGGCAACAAACTCTGTCACACACGCATCATGAAAACGTAGGGCTTCTTTACAGGCTTCGCCAAAAGTTAGTCCATACTCATCTTCCATTACCCTTATTAAATCACAGGGAACTTTGCTTGTACCCCTTACTGATTCTTTTTCTAAAGAATAAAAGTCATTCTGAAAACCTATAATTTTCCCCATAAGTGACCGTATCCTCTGTATTACAGGATGATCGACAACATGCTTCGGAAGTGTAAATCCTATTTCACATTCCACAAAATTCATAAAAGGGATCACTGCTACATCAAATTCCCGAATAATAGAATAAACAGCCAAATTGGGACGTGTGCCAGTTGCCGTATATGCTGTCATTTCTCTTATTCCAAAAAGAAGATATTCATACATGTCCTTGGCCATGCGCTCCATCCATTCATTGGGCATAAAAGCTCGGTATTCATCACGCATAATAGCGTATTGGTGAAAGAAAGCCATTTCATCAGGAAGTGGATCCGCTCCCAATAATATTGATCTTACCCGTTCTGCTGCATGCTGTATCTCTTCCCTTGTACTTAGCTCATAATAATCGTCACTCACAGTGACTGCTACCATCCACCTAACGGCAGGTTTCATACGTTCATAGCTTGTATTTTCATTGGGCAGCATCCTTATTGTTGTATAGGCTAAATTGGCAATTTTGTATAATCTTCGTTCGGACGCTGTTAAAAATGTGTAATCATTGTCGAGCCAACCCTCTGCATCTTCTTTCAGCCGTTCGACATGAGCAGGAATAGAAGTCTCAGGGAATGGGTAATACCCCAGCGACAATGGGTTTTGGTAACTGTTCATATTGGATTATTTAAGATGCTTATTAATATTATATTTGATTTAGCCTTTCTTTCAGTTCCTTTACATCCGGAAATTCCAGTGCATTGTAACGGCCAAGTTTTGTAGAAATATTTTTCCAACCGCTTAGGACCATGCTCATATAATGTACCCAATTGACAACTGCATCCTGCCAGATACCGAAGTCAGGCAAAGAAGACTGAAGGGTTACAAATTCTTTCAGGTCTTCATTGTGCAGGCGCAGATCTTCAAGGCAGGCATCTTCCAGTGAGATCTGGCGTTCGTGCTGGATCACTTTAACAATATTGTAATAAACACTGTCGGTTGCTTCATCTTTCACTACGGACTGTACTTCGTTGAAATAAGTCACCAGATGACAGGCCAGAGTCTGCAGGCGGCGGATGACCGGATGCTCATGGATCTCCGGTGGAAGAATGATTCCTGTTTCTACCTCTGTGAGCTGTAAAAAAGGATACAGGCAGATAGAATCTTCCCTTAAAGCAATGCATTCTTCTATGGTCGGAAACATTTTTTTCTCCTTGTATTGAAGTTCAGTTTCCAGTCCGGTAAAGTACCTGCTGATCATCTTTGTAAACCGCACGATTGATTCCTGAGGGATAAACTGCAACAGTTCCTGCCTTAATGAAGCCAGCATAGATCCTAATGGTATTGTTGCTTCTTCAGCGCTTAACTCACCATTGAGAACTGCAACGGACTGGATATGGATTTTTTTAATATCTCCAGATGTGCTTTCCTCGTACAGATCGTCATTATAAAGTGTCCACAACATCAGTCTGCAGATAGGTTTGAAACGTTCAAGCGATGCTGTGGGAAACCATTGGGCAGCAATGTGTGCAGTTTTAGTTTTTTTGTATTTTTTGCGGAGGTCAGGGTTCTGTTCATAAAGCCACAGATATTCGCCATCTATCCATTGGTTTTCGGTAATTTCCTGCAGCTGGTCTGCATGAGGGTTCTTTAATGTCGGGAAGGGATAATTAAATTGTTTGTTTAAGAGTTCAAGTGTGTTCATGGTTTTATTATTTTACTGTTTTTTCACATAAGGATACTATTTATAGGTATAAGTAGTTTAAAATTGATCATTGATAACGGGGCAAATAAATTAGTGTAAACATAAATCCCAACCTATCCACAAATAGTTGTACTTAAGACAAATTAAGAGGCTGATACCAAATAAACTAATTTATATTGAGCTTACCTGTTATATTTCTGTATGGGTTCGTGTAAGTATTAGAAGCAGGAAGAGATCAGTTCCCTAAATTTATTGCAAGAAAAATTTTCATAAATTTTAATTTGATGATTAATATTTTTACGGCATTAGTTTATAGCAATGAAAATAAAAAAAAATACAACACAATTCAATTTTATTTCACATAAGTTTGACATTACTAACCATATAATACTGATAAGCAATATTTAAGGGCCTTTGTGAACAACAAAAATATTTAAATGCAGCACGAAATACCAATATTATTGTTTTTTGGGGTCTTTTTTTCTCCCGTTTATGAGCACAGGACCATAAGAATAATGTAATCTGATAAAAAATATTGTGATAATCGGTTTCTATTTGCCATCATGCAGACAATATCCTGCAACGAAATACCCAATTAAAACATTACAAATCATCACCCTTACAATTAGAAAATAAACCCGACAGGCAAAGTAATTTTCAACTGAATCCGCATGAAAGAAGCTTCTAAAAAATATCTATTTCAATAGCAATGTCTATATCTTCTATTTCTATACGGTTGATGCTGTCCAGCTGAAATGTTCCTTTTGCTGAAAAAGATTTACTGTAAGTTATATCATCACCCTGATTATCTGATTGCAATGTTAGGTTACACGCAAAAAAGCCTTCATTAACTGAAAATGTTTTTGAAGGAGTGTCAACAAAAATATCCTCTTGACTGATTTCTACCTGCCAATTTTTGCAGACATAATTTTCCGGCTGTGTATTGCTTAATACATCACTCCAGATTCTGTAATCATTGCTAAATTTTTTTGCAATGTGATCTTTAATCTTGTTAATTTCCATGGTTATAGTTTTTTGATGTTAGAATTAAAGTTAGTAGTTAGCCATCTCAGGCTTATACATCCATCTCCTCAACCTTCTCACCGGCAGATACACAAAAATAACAGAAAGAATTCCTGCCAGCACGCCTACAAGCACTGCCATCGCCGTAGCATCCAATTTATAATATTTTGAAAAACCATACTGTGCAAAAAGTAATACAGACAACACCAGTAATCCGGTAATAAGTCCGTGCAGAATGCTCAGTTTGGTCATCAGTTTCTTTTTATTGAGTTGCTCATCTACGGTAAACTCAATGGCACCCTGCTCGGCAGCAATAATAACCCTGTTGATGACATCGATGGTAAGCACCACCGGTAAGAATATGGCCATGGGCAGGGTCAGCCGGGCCAGATTTTGGGTTCCGGAAAAGAAGTGTGTGTATCCCAATTCCTGAAAGCTGGCGTAAGCGATAATGAAATTGAAGAACACATTCGGAAGGACATAATAAATCGTCCGCCTGATGAGAAAGCGTTTCAGCGTGGTTTTCTTGAGTTTTTTAGGGGGTGGCGGCTTCAGTTTAAATTTCATAGCGACGAGGTCAGGAGTTCAATAGCTTTGTTTTTAATTGTAACGGCTTCTTCTTTGGAAAGGAAATGCTCGTTGGACATAAACGTAAAATCCATTTGCTGGTTATACGTTGTGGCGACCAAGGTATTCGAATTCAGCCATGGAAAGGCAACAGTCGGACTGATGACGGTTTCCACTTTAAAATTTTTATAATCGCTTGGGATATTGATCCTTCCCATATTGGAAAGCGTTACATCATGCCCGCCTTTACTGGATTTCATCATGGAAATCATACGTTCAGCAACGGGATGCATCTGCTCACCCATCCACAGAAGCTCTCTCGCCTCCATTTTTTCTATTTTTCCGACAAGATCTTTTTTGATCTGTCTGGCATTATCCAGTAGATCTGTACTTCCTTTTTTTAATGACAGTTCAACGGTCGGCGCAAAAGCAAATACATGATCCTGCCTGATCTCCGGAATAAAATGGCGGACATCTACAGGACTGATCACCTTACCTTTTGCCTGCTTTCCCTGAATCTCCTGAAAAGCCTGCATAAATGAGGAACAGAGCAAAGCATGTACAGAAACACCATGAGCTTTGGACTTTTCAGTGATTTGCGCAGTTGTATCTGAATTCAACTTCCAATGGACCACGTAATTTTTTCCGAGGTTTCTTATCTTACTTTTTCGCTGCATAAGAAAAAAGAGTCGGGCCATCACCAGGTAAAAACGGGCTTTGCGCTTCTTTTTTTTCATATTGAAATCCAAAGGCAGAAAATCATCTACAGAACTGAATACCTCATAAGGCTGCAGCTCCACAGCAGGATCATCCAGCAAAGTAAGAAGCTCCGTCATCATGGTGACAAGGGAAGTTCCGTCGCAGATACAGTGAGGCAGTACCCAAAGAATTTCGGACACATCATTTCCTTTAATCCAAACCAATTGGGCCAGTGGCTTTTTTTCATCTTTAAACAACCGGAACCACTCAGTTTCGGATTCCTGCAGCCAGTCTTCATCAGTTTTCCGTTCAACAATACGAAACGGAATAGACTCAATTCCTTTTACTTCTATAAAAAACGGATACTTTTCACTGCTGTTATCAATTCTGGTTCTCAGCAAAGGATGTTTCTGCTGGATTTTTTCTAAAGCAGCCTTAAAGTTCTCCTCAGGGATATCCCCCTTGATTTTTGCCGTAAATACACAATTGACAGGGGTTTCCGGATCAACGTACATAATCCGTTCCACCATCATTAAATTTCGCCTGATCATAATACTGCTATATGGTCTAATTGTAATTTCACCGTCTGAATTACCTCATCACGAATGGCTAAGGCTTCAGCATACGGTAAATATCCTTCGCTTCCTACAAAAGAAAAATCCATTTCCCCTCTGAATGTTGATGTGACCATCGTCGTGGTATTGCCCAAAGGGCCGATCACAGAAGGACTGAAAATGGTATCCAGTGTAAATTCTTTGTATTGATGGGGAATCTGAATGCGTCCCAGATTGGAAAACATGCAGTCGTTGGAAGACTTGCCATTCTTCAACAGCTTCGTGAAATTTTTCAAAGCATCATGGGCAGACTCCATCACCATCATCGTAATGTAAGGATTAAGCTTGGAGGTTTTCCGTTCTACAGATTCCTGCATCAGTCTTAAATTTTCTGAGAAACTTATTTTTTGATTCGCTGAAACCACAATCATCAGTCCGAAAGCAAAAATATGGTCTTCTTTGATCTGGCTGGCAAACCGCCGGATATCCACCGGACACGAAACCTTATTGAAAGCCGCAGTACCCCTTACTTTACTGAATGCCTGGAGTAGAACTGCACATAAAAAAGTGTTCACTGTAACTTCCTGCGATTTACAGTAGGCAATCAGTTCCTGACTCATCTCTTTGTCGAATTTCCAGTGAATAAGATAGTCATTTTGCCGGTCAACGGCTTTTTGGTTGACAGGAATACATTTGATGGCTGTTGCCGCCAGTCTTCCGATCACTTTCGCTTTCAGTTTTTGTTTGCGATTCGTTAAAACCTCAGCAGGAACCACATCATGAATTCCGAGTATGGGATTTTCCACCCCAATTTCTGCAGAAGGACGATCCAGCAGCTGCAAAAATTCATACAGGAAAGCCATCGCAGAACCGCCATCGCATAAACAATGATGAAAAGAAAAAAGCATATCTGAAACCTCTTCCCCCTTGATCCATACAAATCGAATCAGCGGTAATTCTCCATAATTAAATAAGGTTTTCCACTCTCTTGCGGATTCTTCTTTCCAGTCATCCTCTCCTTTTCGGACCACCATCCGTATCGGGATGGGCAGAAGTCTTTCCGGAACTTCAAACCATGGGATATTGTTTTCATCATGGCTGATAAGTGCTCTCAACCACGGATGCTTGCGCTGAATCTGGTTCAGCGCATGTTGAATATTTTCCTCTTGAAAGGTTCCGCGCAACCGGAACGGAATCACCGCATTGAAAGGTTCTGTTCCATCACCCAGCAGCATGCGCTCACCAAATAACAATTTTCTTTTCATAAACTATACTGTAACTAATGTTGAACGATGTTGCTGTACAAAATCTTCCAGAAGCTCTACCGCACGGTCATTGCCGCCGGCATTCAGTAAGTTCGTCTGAACCTCCTTCGCTGCGTTTCTGTAGGCAGGATTTTCCAGTAGTTCAAAAACGGTTTCACGAAGAGCTTCAACACGCAATCGCTTGTATCGGATGCTGATTCCACAACCGGCCTTTTCGATTAATTTTGCAATATGAAAATGGTCGTAAGCAATAGGCGTAATCAACATAGGTAATCCGTTGGTGAAGGTATCATTTACGGTATTAAAACCTCCGTGACAGATTACCACATCCATATGAGGCATCAATGCAGATTGTGGCACAAAACCATTCACGATGAAATTAGAAGGCCATTCATCAAATATGTCCGGCGGAGTAGCTGCAATAACCGTTACAAGCTGATCTGCAAAAGCAGCAATCACCTTTTCAAAAAAGGCTTTCCGGATGTCTACCAACAAAGTCCCGAGTGATACAAATATTTTCGGTGTCGTAGATGCTTCCAGTTTTTCCCAGTCAAAAGGAGCCGGATTCGGACGTCCTTTTACGGGACCTACAAATCTCATATGAGAAGGAACGGTTTCAAAATCTGCAAACGTCTGTGAGGTGAATACCAGATTTAACTTATTGGAATGGATAAAAATCCCTTCATCATCAATTCCCACTTCTTTTTGAAGATCTTTGATCAGGTTTTGCTGCCATTCGAATATTTTTGGGGCATTATTCGCCGTATCTCCCATTACATCAGGAGGAACAGGCGTAGTTGTTACACACGGAATATGATGTTTATAAGCAAAAAGAGCTCCTCCGAAAGTGATGCAGTCATTCACCAGAACATCCGGTTTCCAGCTTTCCATCAGACGCTCCAATCCGGGCATCATCATTTTGGCAAACGGAACATAGGTTTCTTCCAGTGCAAGCTTCATCACCTCAGGTCCTGAACATGCCGGACCGTCATCCTGCCTCTTTAAAATACGCTGAATATCTTCCTGAAACGGACTCAAATCTTCTTCAGGATAAAAATAACTTCCTCCTTCAGGAATGTGTTTGTTATCTAAAGGAGTAATTCCAAACCATTTTACTTCATGTCCACGAGCGATCAAACTAGCTCCTACACTTAAGGTCGGGCTGATATGTCCAAAAAACGGTGGGATCACAAATAAAAATTTAGACCCCGGCTTTATGGTTTCATCAGCAGGGATTAATGCTTTTTCAAGCAAACTGGCTGCAGTGGCTGTACCTCCGGCTTCGGTGAAAGATTCACGAACCGTTTCAGCAGCTTCTTTATATTCTGAATGATGCAAGATATTTTTCACGGCTTCGTTTAAGTGATGGGATTTAAATCTGTTAAAATTAAGACGCTCTCCTGCTCCTGTACGCACTACACGACCTGCCACATGAGACTGATCATACGCAATCGGGATCACAACCAACGGAAGACCATTGGAAAGGGCTTCAGAAACGGTATTGTGACCGCCGTGGCAAACAACTCCATCCAAATGAGGCAGCAGATCCAATTGAGGAACCTGATTGTAGACCATAAAGTTCTCCGGCCAGCTGTCAAAAAGCTGCGGATCAGAAACCAATATAACGGTAAGATCTTCATTTGTAAAGGCATCTACCACTTTTTGGAAGAACGCTTTTTTATGATCATGATCGAAAGTCGTTCCGATGCTTACCAGGATCTTTTTATTCGTACTGCTTTTCAATCTGTCCCAATCAAATTCACAGGAGATGCGGCGTTCCATAAGAACAGGTCCCGTAAACTGATAATTCTCCGGAAGATCCATTTCCCCAAATAAATATTTTGAAGTTAAAACAAGCGTCAACAGATCAGAAGAGGCTAATGAACGGTTTTCCGTTACACCCAGTTCTTTCTGCAGTTCAATGATTTTATTGACTTCCCATTCGTGTACTTTAGGCAGCTCGTCCATCATTTTAATGGCCGCCGGAGCGGTAACGGATGTGCTGTAAGGAAGATTCAGTTTTTTAGCAGCAATAGCGGCCGCAAATAACTGATGATCCCCAATCACCATATCGGGTTGATATTGTTTTAGTAAGGTAACGATCCCATTGTAGCAATGTCTGTTTAAAGGAATCAATACGTCGTCGTAAAGAAACTTAATACTGTCGATACCGTAGACTACTTTTTTAGAAATAATATCGAGATAGTTCTCGCTTTCTCTTTTCTCCTCGTCGGTCTGATCATATTGAATGAGTAAAAGTTCTCCCCCGGCAGGAAGCTTTGTACTTAAATTTTTGTCAAGACTGATCCAGGCCACTTCATGTCCTCTTTGCAGTAATTCTGCGCCGATGCTTAAGGTTGGATTGACATGACCTGTCAATGGTGGAACAACAAATACAAATTTAGCCATGATTTTGTGTTAATGCGTTAGATAATGATTGAGATAAAAAATGAACCATCGATTCTGCAATCTGAACAGGTTCCTGTATCGGGACATTGTGATCACCGGGAATCAGTTCCAGTTCAGATGAAGTGATCTGCGTTTTCAGCCATTCCCCTGTAGGTTTACAGTTCGATTCAGATCCGTAAAGCAAAAGTGTGGGGATATTCAGTTCTGAGAAATCCGCTTCCTTCAGAAAATTTTTTTCCCTGATCATATCTGCTTTGATGCTGGTCTTTTCAAACAGGAATTCATACATCCGGTGGTTTTTCTCCATCTGCCTTTTACCCATCTGAACTTTGGTGGTATCCGTAAAATTGGCCACATAATGTTCGAGGAATTCTTTGCTATACTCATCGATGATGTTACGGGCCTTTTCATCCTGAGGGTCCGGTGCTTCTATAACGACCAGCTGACTGACACGTTCCGGCGCTCTCAATGCTGTTTTCAAAGCGATCAGTCCTCCGAAACTGTATCCGGCCAGATGTACTTTTTTAAGGTTTAAAACACCCATCAGAGCCAATACATCGGATGACATACTTTCCAGATCGTAGCCGTCTGTAAAACGCTCACTCATGCCATGGCTTTTCAGATCGTACATCACCACATGGAAATGCTTGGCCAGAATCGGGGCAATATTGAAATAATAAATGGAGAGGTTGCTGAACATCCCGTGGATAAGCACCACTGTCTGTTCAGCCCCTTTGTTGAGTTCCTGAATATGAACCTGTTTATGGTTTACATTGATTATTGGCATTCGTAGATATAATTGATGATCATACGGAGGTCAAGGTTGATCAGTTCGTCTAAATCCATAGAAGACAGCCATCCCGTGAAGTCAATCTGATCCCCGAAATGCGCTTTGATCTTCTCGGAAAAAGAAACGATTTCTATGCTGTCCATTTCCAGGTCTTTCGTGAATGAGCTGTCCGGAGTGATATCCATTTCCTCTACAAATTCGGCACCTATTACTTCCGTAATAAAACCTTTTAAAAGTGTGAACAATTCTTCGTGATTCAATTTTAATGTGTTGTTTATAGTGTCCATCCGATAATATATTTTTTATGTTTAATAGTTTTTATTTCAGTTTGGTTGATCCATAAATGATCTCCCTCGATATGAGTGATTTCAAAGGCTTTTGGATTTCCTTTCAGTCCGGTTCCCAGAAACTTTCCATACGCTTCTTTCGCTACCCAGAATTTGGTGGTCCATTCCGCCTGATCTCTGTCTTTTAATAAGGTTAATTCGTGATCGGTAAATACCAGGTCATAAAATCCGGAGCTTCGTTCTTCCATGATTTCCATGTCGATTCCTACCGGACCGCCCTGACGTGCAATACCTACCGCATCCTTTTCTTTATGGGCTAAAGAAATATGGATATCTTCTGTGACATCGCCTATCAGATAAGGTTTTCCAACTTCATCCTTTCTTATTTCAAAAGTGATGGGGAAACAAGGGTGATTTTTCTTTTCACGGAGAAGATTTCGTACGGCATCTTTCACGGCTACACGGCTTACCATCCATTCTTTCCGTTTGTTGGGAAACAACTGCTGATGATGCTGCTTTTCCGTCTGGTTGAAATATCTTTTAAGAATAAAATCCCATGAAGCCACTCTGGTATACGCCTGATGAAAGAAAAATACTTCAGGAGCTATTTCCTCCGAAAGACGGTTATGTAAAGGCGACATGGAAACATTCCACAGCGGTTCATCGATTTCCAGACGGCGGTTTTGCCAGCCTGTAATCGCGCACCATACCTTTCCATCTCTTTTCAAGATAATATCGGCAATGGCAAATTCTTCATTGAGCTCAGTAAGGATGCAGGTACATTCAAAAATACCTTCCTGATCTTTCATATCTCCAAAGAATTCAATATCTCTGATTTTCACAGGGAAAGCAATACGGTCCTTGGTCAGGGTAAGCTGCAGCCACAATCCGAATAGCTGTCCGGCATTATCCAATAAAGATCCGTTTCCTCCGTTTCCTTTGATTTTTCCTACAATTCCTTTCGTTCCTACTGCTGAAACCTCTGTAATTCCCTGGTACAGTTCTCCATGGAACATATGTTTGTCATAGATTTCTTCAGATGTTCTTTCAATAGGCAGAAGATCTCCGATTGCCAGGTTAAAGGCCGGAACAGCAGGTGCAGATGAAGCCAGTAAAACTTCTGCATTGGCGAAGTTCTCAATATCAAGGTAAGCATGGTTATTGGAGCGCCATTCTCCTTTGACTGTTTTTTCAAAAGGTTTGGCGACATTCATCCATTGAAACACACTTACATTCATGATTTTATGAACGCGGGTTCCCGGTATTTCAGCCTGTGCTATTTCTGCTAACTGCTCAAAAATCATGGTCATCGGGATCACCGGTTCCATATCAGAGACATTGGTCCATCCTTTCGGCTGTCTCAATAAACTGTGATCGATGAGGTAAGGATGCGTATCTAAAGTGACATACAGAAGTTTCGAGAAATTTTTGCTGGCAGGTACTTTAGAAACCACAGGTCTTGGGATTGTAATTTCCGGGCGGTTTTGAAACAGTGTCAATACTTCTTCCTGCATCCGGATCATATCGGTGATATTTTCCTGGAACGCCTGAACAAGAGGATGACCTGTCTTAGCCACTGTGGCTGAAACCGTATTTTGTTTTGGCATCTCAAAAGACTGAGCCAGATTTTGAATTTCTTTAAAATCACGGATGATCGGTGAACCTAGCTGTAACTTAATTCCCTTTCCTGATGACTTTTTTGATTGGCTTTGTATTTCTAGAAAGTCCAATGCTACGGTTTTGCCTTCCACAAATAATGCGGCTACCACACGCTGCAGCTGGGCCAGGGCAGATCTTGTAGCCACACTCGACGCTATCGTACTGAATGGTTTTCCTTTCAAAGTATCATCAATAAACCCGATCAATCCTCCGGTACCAATCTGAATAAAAAATTTTGCACCTTCTTCATACAGTTTATCCGTCAGTTCACGGAAACGGACCGGCTGCACCAAATGCTCGGCACTTAGCTTTCTGATCGCATCCTGATCGGCAGGATACGGCTCTAAAGTTGTTGCCGACCACAACGGGATTTTTGTCTGTTGAAACTGCGCTTTTTCTATTCCCGCTAAGATCACATCCAGTTTATCAGCGATAAACGGTGAGTGAAAACCGGACTGAAAAGGCAGAATCTGATGAAAGATCTGTTTTGATTTTAACAATGGAACCAGCTTATCCAGAGCAGCATTACTGCCACAAAGAATCACCTGATTGGGACAGTTGTCATTGGAAATATAAAGATTGGGAATAGCATCGATAAAAGGCTTCACCGCATCAATCCCCGCCCCGATCGCAATGAATCTGGAATCTTTTAATTCAAAGGTTTCCGGATTCAGAACATCAATCAAAGCTTTAACGGAATTCACTTCTGCCAGTTCTGAGGAATATCCTGCCAGCCATTCTCCCAGGCTGTGTCCCGCGTTCATATCCGGAACAATTCCCAGTTTTTTCAGGGCGTTATCAAGGATGCTACATTTGTTGAAAATCCCCAAAGCATCGCTTAATAAACCTTCCCCTTCTGTTTCGATAGGTTCGGTTAATCCAAAATAACGGCTCACACTGTCCACTTCTCCTTTTGCAAGGCCATCCAGACCCGGAAATACGAAAGCGATTTTACCTCCATCTTTCAGTAAAGGGGTGTTGGTGTACCAGATATCCTGTTTATTGCGCCATGGATTATTTTTAGCTACAATTTTAATAGCTTTTTCTATTCTTTCAGGGGTCGGGTCGAATAAAGCAATCCGGTAATCCCCTTCTCCTACTCTGTTGTCGTTGTTCTTTAAAGCAGTAAGCAATTCTTCGTGTGTAGGTCTTGCCAATACTAAAACGCGGTCTTTTTTCGGCATATCATAGCCTTCCAAAACGACGTGCGCATTGATCCCTCCAAATCCGAAGGCATTGACTGCCGCTACTTTCGGCAAACCAGTTTTTGACCAGCTTTTCGGTTCCTGTACCGGAGCAAAACGGGTCTGCTCCATATCTGCGATTGGATTTTCGCAATATAATGTAGGCGGCAACGTATCATGATGAAGCGCCAGACAGGTCTTGATTAAACCTGCGATCCCGGCGGCCGGCATAGCATGTCCGATATTGGATTTAACAGAACCGATTCCTGCAGCCTGCGTTGTATCTTCTTTAGTAAAGAATTGGGCTAAGGTCTGAAGTTCTGTTTTGTCTCCAAGCGGTGTTCCTGTCCCATGGGCTTCAAGATAACCGATCTGTTTTTCGTCTATATCTGCATTGATCCAGGCCTGTTGTAAAGCTTTAAGCTGACCTTTAACGGACGGGCTCATCACGCTGGTTCCATTCCCATCGCTGCTTACTCCAACGCCTTTGATCACAGCGTAGATTTTATCCTGATCGCGGACTGCATCTTCCAATCGTTTTAATACGACGAAACCACAGCCTTCACCAATTAATAATCCGTCTGCATCCATACTGAACGGCTTGATCTGCTGTTGATGAGACAAAGCTCCCAACTGGGCAAAAATACTCCAGAAAGCAGCATTCTGTCCGGTATGTACACCTCCTGCTATGACCATATCACAACGGCCACGGTTGAGTTCCTGAACGGCATGATCTACTGCAATCAGGGCACTGGCACAGGCAGCATCTACTGTAAAAGCAGCGCCTCCCAGATTGAAACGATTCGCGACTAAAGAAGCAACCAGATTGGGAATCAGTCCCATGGCTGTATCTGCGGTAAAACGGCCTTTTCTTTCCTGGAAAGCATGTTTCACCTTTTCGATATCTGCTGAAGATACCTGAGGCAATAATTCCTGCAACAGCGAAGAAATCTGTTCTCCCGTACGCACGATTTCAATGGCACGCGTTGCGCCGGGACCGGTATAGTTTCCTTTACCGATAATGATTCCGGTTTTCTCAAGAGATATTCCTTTTTGAAATACGCCGGCATCTTCCAGTGCTTTCTGCACCAGATCGAGGGTTAATAAATGATCCGGCTCGGTGCCTTCTACGGCTAACGGAAGAATCCCAAAAGCCGTCGGATCAAATTCATAATCTGAAATAAATCCACCGCGCTGACAGTAAAATCTGTCGACAGGACTGGTAGCATCACTAAAGTGTACAGGATCAATCCGATCAGCAGGAGCCAATTGGGTGGAATCTACTTTATTGATAATATTCTGCCAGAAAGTATGGGCATCCTGTGCCCCGGGAAAGACACAGGATAGACCAATAACAGCAACATCTGTTTTTTTCATAGTTATCGTATACAGAGGTTTACCAGTTGTTTCCGGACATGATCAATACCTGACTTTCGGTTCCGTATTTGATCTCATTAAGGAAAATTTCTTTCCCCTGATCCAATGGAATTAAAGAAATACCGCGACGTTCATATTCTGTTTCCAGAGTCGATGAAACCATCCCGGCTCCTTTCCATGGGCCCCAGTTGATGGAGATTACTTTTCCTTTTAATTTTTTGTTTAAAGCTTTCGCATAATCATCCAGTACAGAGTTGGCCGCAGCATAATCTGTCTGCCCTTTGTTCCCGTATACTGAAGCGATGCTTGAGAAGAGCACTACAAACTGACAGTCGGCTCGAAGTTGTTCTGCCAATACACGAAGCGGTTTTACTTTCGTATCAAAGACACGTTCAAATGAGCTGGAGGTTTTCTGTCTGAACAGTTTGTCTTCCAAAAGACCTGCCCCATGAATAACGCCGTCTAAACGGTTGTATTTTTCGTAAATATTTTTGATCAGATCTGATAATCCCTCTTCATCACAAAGATCTAAGGACTGATACAATACGGTATTTCCTATCTGCTCCATATCACGGATGGTACGCAGGATCTGATTGTTTTTAAAAATTCTTACGGTCTCTTTTTCTATTTCGGAAGGAGAAGTGAATTTTCCGGTTTTAATAAGATAGCTTCTTATTTCTTCCTTGGTTTTCATGGCTTCCACTTCTTTAAGGTCTGCTATGACATCTCTGGGATATGCTGATCTTCCTACCAGAATATAGGTACACGGATATGCTCCGGACATATGTTTCACCAATTCAGAAGTGATCCCCTGTCCGCCTCCAAGCACTAAGACTACAGATTCCTGATCCAGCTGGATATGCGCTTCTTCAAGGCTTGTTGACAATGGAGAAGGGATGATCTCTATTTTATGCCTTTGGTCGTGTTTGTAAACGACTTCGGAAGGTTTATCTGTGGTTAATATTTCTTTTAAAGCGATCTCTGTAATCTGATCAACTTCCTGTGGTGTACTCAGACTGATCAGCCTGCAGGAGGTCTGTTCAAATTCTCTCGCTAAACTTTTGAAAAGTCCAGGATAGCCTTTGTAATGACGTAAAAGACGGGTATCAGTCAATTCCTGAATATGGGCCGGAATATCTGAAATCAGATACACCCATTTGGCTTTATCAAGATCCAGTTTCTTGATCTGATCTACGTGATCAATGATGCTGTGTTTTACGGTTGAGGAGAACAGATCCAGAATGATCAGTCCATCAAAATCTTTAAGATCTCTTTCCGTATCCACCAATTCTGCGATAGCGCCATATTTTTCAAGGGTGTTTTTGATCGCCATCGTTTGGGGACTGTTGTCCTGAGTAATGGCAAAACGTTTTCCCTTGATGATTTCTGTATTCTGCTCTGTAGAAACATCGGTTGGAGTCAGATCAAAACGAAGACGTGACAATAAATTCTGTACAGGTTCAGCATCAGCATCGGTGTTTTCACTCATTTCGCTGATCCATGAGGCCAGTCCTTTTAATGTTTTAATGGCTGCCAGTTTTTCCATCAGATCATCCGCCTGGTCCATATCCTGACCGAAACCTATTTTGGTTTTAAGGTCTCCGATAATTTCCATTCTTTTAATAGAGTCAATGCTCAAATCTGCTTCAAGGTCAAGATCCAATCCAAGCATTTCCTTTGGATAACCCGTTTTCTCACTGACAATATCCAGAATTATATTTTGAAGCTCTTCAAGAGAGAATGCTGATTTACTTTCTACACCTGCTGCTGGTGTTACTGCAGTTCCGTTTTTTTCAGGAGCTGCTATTGGAGTTCCAGTTAATTCTGTCAACCAGGAAACCAGACCGCTTAACGTTTTGATCGATGCTAATTTTTCCATGATCGTATCTTCATCAGCATTACCTGATGTAAGCGCTCCCAACTCACTGCGAAGCGTTCCAATGATTTCTACCCTTTTGATAGAGTCAATACTCAAATCAGCTTCCAGATCCATTTCCATACCGAGCATTTCGTGTGGATATCCTGTTTTATCGCTGACCACCTGTAGCAACAGGGTTTTAATATCTTTTACCGGAGCCTGTTTTACCGAAACAGCAGCTGGCTTTTCTACATGGACAGGCTGTGCAGGAATCGTCACTAAACGATCGTTCACTGGTGCTTGTACCGGCGCAGCATAAACAGGTGCAGGGCTGACTTGTGGATTCTGTCCCAGGAAGGAAAGCATCACATCACGCTGTGCCTGAATCAGCTGTTTCATGGTATTTAAATATTCCTGAAGCATACGTTCAGCAGCAGGCTGAGATTCGGCTACAGGGGCTGGTTGGTTATTCGTAAAATTGTTCATGGGAATAGGATTTAATATCGGTAATGCACCGTTAGCCGGCAGATTACCTGTGGTTGGATGCGCCATTTGTCCGTTCACACGCCAAATGGCTGGATTTTTCTTATACAGTTCAGGCTGGTCTATCTGAATCAGTTTAGCATTACGGCCGTCGAAAAGTTTTTCAATGCTGAAGCTTCGGCCTGTTCCCAGATATTGTGCCAGCATGGAAAGAAGATGGCTCAGTTTATTTCGGTTGCTGTCTTCTACATACAGGATCAGCTGATCTTTTTCCAAGCAGGATTTAGTCAGTCCGGAAAGGACTTTTCCAGGGCCTACTTCGATGAATATTCTGGCTCCGTCTTCATACATCGCCTGAATTTCTTCTACAAATCTTACGGGCTGCACCAGATGATCCGTCAGTCTTTCTTTGATTTCCGATGGACTTGTTGGATAGATTTCTGCAGTTGTATTCGACCAAACCGGGATCTGCATTTCCTGGAAAGGAATATCTTTTAAAACCTCATTATATAAGCCTTTGGACTTGGCCAATAATGGGCTGTGGAATGCACACGCAACTTCTAATTTCTTTGCAGAGATGCGTTCTTGTTTTAGGGTTTCCATTAATTTATTGATGGCCGGCGTACTTCCCGCCACTACACATTGGGTCGGAGCATTATAATTAACCGGATAGCAACCTTCTGTTTTGTCTAATACCGGCTGCAATTGTTCTCTAGTTGCGCTTACCGCAATCATAGTTCCCGGATCACCTCCTTCTACTGAATCCAGAATGGCATGAGCTCTTTGAATACTTAGATCAACCAGTTTTTCTTCTTCAAAAGCTCCGGCAAAACATAAAGCAGGTAGTTCACCATAACTGTGACCTGCCATCATATCCGGAACGATGTCCAGCGATTTCAGGAAGTTAGCTAAAGCCAGGTCAACCATTCCTAAGATAGGTTGTGCCAGACGGGTATCTTTAATGGTTTCTTTCTGTTGTTTTAAAGCAGCTTCATTAAATGTTGCTGAAGGGAAAACTACTTTCTCCAATTCAGGATATCCTTCAATCAGGTTACGCATGGCCGGAAAAGCGACGAACAGATCGCGGGCCATATTGATTCTCTGACTGCCCTGTCCCGGGAACAAGAAAGCTACTTTACCATCGCGTCTGTTAACTGTAAAAGTATCTTTACTTTCAATGCCTGATAATGCCAGTTCGATATTCATCATCAAATGTTCAGAGGTATCAGCGACAATGCTTAACTGAATTGGTTTTTCTGAGCCTACCGCTAAGCTGTACGCCATATCTTTTAATGGAATATCACCGTTGACCTCTAATAAAGATTTGATCTGTGCCAATTGAATTTTCGCATCCTCATACGTATCCCCACGGAATATAAATAATTCTGACGGCCACGATTGCAATACGGCAGAATCGTCTTCCTTAGGATGGTTGGCAATGACCGTATGGAAATTGGTTCCCCCGAATCCAAAAGCACTGATTCCTGCATAACGGTTTTTCTCCCCCCATAAACCACTTTCTGCATAAAAAGCAAAAGGGCTGGTTTGGGCATTATAATAAGCATTAGGCTGCTGTAAATGAAGTGTTGGTGGTTTTACGCCGTGGTATACCGCCAGTGAAGCTTTGATCAGCCCGGCTAATCCGGCGGCACATTTGGTATGCCCGATTTGTGTCTTTACAGAACCTAAGTGAGTCTGTCCCG
Source organism: Chryseobacterium sp. 22532 (assembly GCF_052044665.1). NCBI lineage: Bacteria > Pseudomonadati > Bacteroidota > Flavobacteriia > Flavobacteriales > Weeksellaceae > Chryseobacterium > Chryseobacterium sp. 22532. The sequence goes on along the minus strand of NZ_JBQENJ010000002.1, from coordinate 196,078 downwards.
GTATGGCTCCTGAACGGCTGAATAAATTGGTCAGTGCACTCAGTTCAGTTTTATCTCCTACTACAGTTCCAGTTCCATGGGCTTCCACTAAACCAACTGACGCAGGACTGATTCCTGCCTGGGTGTACGCGCGTTCCAACGCCCGTACCTGTCCTATTTTTCTAGGGGCTGTAAGACCTAACGCTTTTCCGTCACTTGACCCTCCTACTCCTTTGATGACAGAATAAATACGGTCGCCATCGCGAACGGCATCTTCGTATCTTTTTAAGACAAGAATCGCAACTCCCTCTCCAAGGGCAATTCCGTCGGCTTCTCCGTCAAATGTCGCGCATCTTCCTTTTCTGGAAAGTGCATGAGTGCTTGAAAACATAAGATAATCATTGATTCCGTTGTGTAAATCCGCTCCGCCAGCAAGAACCATATCGGATTTCCCTAATACAAGTTCCTGACAGGCCAGATCAATAGCTGCCAGAGAAGAAGCACACGCCGCATCTACGGTAAAATTTCTTCCCCCCAGATCCAGACGGTTTGTAATTCTCCCTGCGATCACATTAGCCAAAATACCAGGAAATGAATCTTCCGTCGTATGGGGAAATGCCTGTTTCACTTCTTCATGAAGTTCTCCGAAAACCTGTTTATAGTATCCTCTGAAACTATAGCTGTTGGCGAGATCATTACCGCCTTCAGCGCCTATAATAACAGAAATATTTTCTCTGTTGATGTGTTTTTCTCCATAGCCTGCATCTTCCATCGCACGCTTGGCAACCAATAAGGTCAACAGCTGTGTGGGTTCAATGGCAGCAAGGGATTGTGGAGGAATTCCGAAGGCCAAAGGATCAAAATCAATTTTTGGAATAAATCCTCCCCATTTGGAATGAGATACATCCGGTCCGTCTGAATCCGGTTGATAGTAAAGTTCTTTGTTCCAGCGCTCATCGGGAACTTCTGTGACACTGTCTCTTCCTAAAATGATGTTTCGCCAGTACTCTTCAAGGTTTTTAGCGCCCGGGAAAATACATTCCATCCCGACAATCGCTACATCCAGAGGTTTTTCTGAGGATACCGGCTGTTCCGGTAAAGCCGCCTCTTCAATGTATTTATAGTTATCAATACTTACATTCTGATGAAGGGATGCAAGGGAAATCACCCGGTTTTGCATCGTGGCCACCTGACCGATCATGTACATTCCAAGATCCAGCTGCTCGTTTTTAGGAACATTAACCAACTTGTCTCCCTGACGGTCAATTCCTTTTGCAGCAATTCTAAGCCGGCCCACATTTAGTTTTTCAAGCTGTTCCCAAACTTCTTTTTTATCCATTCCGGCTGCCAGAAGTTTAATTTTCTCGGTGCTGAAATGTTTAGCAAAAGCTGTATTTAAACAACGTGTTTCGTGTCCCGGTGCTGTTTCCAGTAAAACTGTGTCTTTTGCCTGCATAGCCTGCACCTGGAATTCTTCCTGAATAGCTCCGGTACGTACGGCCTCTTCCGTATAGAGATAGGCTGTTCCGATCAGTACTCCAACCTTTACGCCTCTTGCTGCTAACGGAGCTGCCATGATAGAAACGAATGCTGTTGAAAATGCATTATGAATTCCGCCCGCAAAAAATACGCTGATATTTTCAGGATGTTCTTCTTTTAAAATACGTTCAATCTGTTTTTCCCAAAGCACCATGCTGGAAAGCGGACCTACGTGACCACCGCATTCACGGCCTTCAAAGATGAAGTTGACAGCGCCTTCTTTTAGGAAAATATCCAGCAATGCAGGAGAAGGAACGTGAAGGAAAGTTGTAATTCCCGCCTTTTCAAATACCTTAGCCTGTGCAGGTCTTCCTCCGGCAATAAGAACTACGGGAGGTTTAGCTTCCAATATATAGGATGTCTGTTCTTCTCTCAATTCCTGAGGGGCAAATCCAAGAATACCTACACCCCACGTTTTTTCACCAGCCAGTTTTTTGGTTTCCATCACCAAAGCTTTCGCCTGCTCACCTTTCAACAATGATAAAGCAACAAAAGGCAAAGCGCCTGCATTTGCTACTGCATTGGCAAATAACGGAACATCGCTGACACGGGTCATTGGTCCCTGTGCGATAGGGTAACGCAATCCCAGCTTTTGAGCCATTATATTATTCTCACTGATCACTTTAAGTGCTTTAGCCTGCTTCAAATGACCATACATGGCTTCTTTGAATCCAAAAACCATTTTTTTCAGGGTTTTGAAATCTTCATACAGATCTATTGCCAATGAAATATCCTGGCCCATAGGAATATAGCTGTTGTTTAGGTCAAGATCAGTAAAATATTGTCTCAGCTCATCAGCCGTGATATCTTCCGGTAGCGCAGGTGAGTTGGGTCTCACCAATATCCGGTGATTCGCTATTATTTTAGTTTCGGTACCATTCAGTTTTGAGGACAGGTCTTTGATCTCCTGAGGAACGGAACTTTCGGGGAATAATACCAGCTGACTATCCAGTACAACACCTGCTGCTCCCAGTGCTTTGGCAGCAGCAGCTGTATGAATCCCTACTCCTCCATGCATCCAAACGGGAACAGAATTAACTTCTTTGATGACACGCTGAAATAATACAAATGTAGACTCATAGCCTACGAGGCCACCTGCTTCGTTGCCTTTGATAATAATCCCTTCGGCACCAGACTGTTCGGCCAACCTGGCTTCATCTAAACTGGTCACCTGATAAATAACGGGAAGATCCGGTATAAGGTTCATTAAAATACCGGACGGAAGGATGGCCAACCTAACTTTTTCGGGAATCTGAAGGGATATAAATTTGTCGTTCGGCAGATAGATCCCATAAGAAGGTATATCTGTCTGGTTCATTTGATTCAGCGCTTCCTGAGCTGCTTTTGAATCATGTCCTAAGCTTAAGACGGGAAACGCACCTGCCTCATGTAATTTCAGCATAAGATTAACATCCGGCTTTTCAAAAGGCGTTACACCAATAATGGTTAAGTTTTTCATTGCATTCATGATATTGAGATAATAACTGGGAAATTATATAACACAACTCGCAACCTTTCGGCATAAAGAGCATTTATCAATTATTAGGGAATAAAAATAATAAATTTATATTACATTTCTAATCATAAATAAAATTTAATAATTAATTATTAATAATTAATTATTATTAATTTAAATACCATTAAAAAATATAGATTATATTTCTATTATCGAAAAATGAGACAGCACAACCTATAAGCTTCAATTATAAAGGTTTATAATTGATAATTTAAAGCAAATATAGAAATAAAAAATAAAATAAATCAAAAATAAGGGAATTATTTTTCTATATTACAAAAATATAACACACCTATAAAAGCGTATGAAATCTACATAATCTGTAGTTTGCTGATCCGGTAAAAAGAATCAGTAAATTCAGAATTTTGAAAAAATAATAACAAAATTTCATAAGATTTTCGCAAAAAAATAACGTTACCGGAAAGCAACGTTATGATAATAAGAAGATTATAAAAAAATCCTCATTATTTGATTGACAAAATTATATCATCCATTAATATTTCATCTGTCATCTGTTAGTATTTTTTCGTCACAGAAGACGAAAGATCAAATTTAAATCAAAAAATGCGCTCGCAGATTTTGCAGATCAGGCAGAAATTATTGTTTTATTTAAAATGCCAATAAATTATCTAAAATTTAATCTCTGTTGCCACTTTTAGCTTGCCGTACCGTCTGATTATCTTTTTGGTTGAATCTGTAAACCAGTGTTAAACGATAGCGGGCAGCATTAGGAATACTGGTCTGGCTGATTTCGTAATCTGCCCCTACAGTTCTGCTGTTTGACTTTCGTAATCCAAACAGATTGCTTATATCAAACATAAGCGTTGCTTTGTCTTTTAAAAAAGTCTTGCTCAGTCCAAAATCAATACTGTGAAGTGCATCTGTACGAGTCTGGGCAGTAGCATTGGCTCCTCTGAAATTATAAAGCGTTTGAAAAGCAAGTTTGTTCTTCAATTTCAGCTGGGCACTTACGCGGGCGGTTAAGGTATTCCCGGAATAATCGAAGCTTTGATCTTTATAACTGCCCTGTTCTGCATAATGAAACAGATTAAGCTCTGTATTAACCTGCAGCCATTTGACAGGATTATAAAGCACTGACAGCTCAAAACCGTGACGGGTTTCCCTTTTTATATTAACCGGCATTGTAATAAACAGCCCCTCCGCATTCCGGAACGTATAATCTTCCATTACTCCGGTATTTCGCTGATAATAGAAGGATGGATTAAAGGTAAGCGTCTTCCAGTTTTTAAGAAAAGCGATTTCAAAAACATTGGCATAAGATGGATTAAGATCCGGATTTCCCACATAACGGCTGCTTAGATCAGTCAGTTCATTAAAAGGATAAATCATGCCCAGCCTTGGCCTGTTGATTCTTTTGCTGTAGCTTCCCTGTAAAGTAGTCCGCTCATTGAAACGATAGCTTACATTTAATGTTGGAAACAGACGGTTATAATTTTTCTCATTGGTATAGGTACCCGCACGGTCTTCGATACCGATATGGGTAAGCTCGCCACGTAAACCTGCCTGATAACTTAAAGCTCCGGTCTTTCCGGAAAACTGTACGTAAGCACTTCCAATCAATTCTTTATATAACAAATGATTATCAATCTGATCAATGATCTCCCAGCCCGCTGAATTCTGCTGTTCCGCGATAAAGTCGGTGTTTACTCTCCGGTCTTCTAACTTCAAACCGAATTCCAAAGTGGAAGTACTGTCCAGTGGCTGCACCATATCTGTTTTAATCATAAAATCCTTGCTCTCACCCATTGAACCTGTCCTGATCATTGGTAAGTCTACAGCAGCTGGAAATACTTTGCGGGTTGATAAGTTCCAGTCTTTGTCACTATCCCAGAAGTCATACTGCATATCTACAGTCAGCTTCTTTCCTGCTTTAGCAAAGTTTTTGGTATAATTGAATTCGAGCTGGTTATAGCTGCGCTTTTCCCATGATTCGCCCTTTCTGGTGAGACTGCTGTCGATAATTCCGTTTTTATTTGAATATAAATAATTAAGCTGGGTCTTGTCGTGATCGTGGGTTGAATTCCTCATGAAAGCTGCGGTAATGGTATTATGATCATTGATCTTAAAGTCGGCCCCAAAATAAAGTAATTTGGCATCATCATGCCTGTTCTCATCCTGTCTCTGGTCCAGATCTACCCGTGTTCCTGAAAGTCCCGTAGACTGTTTCATTGTATACAGACCTACATAATCTGAGAACCGGATGCCGTAGGTAGCAAACAGATTGAGTTTATTTGATTTATAATTCAGACTGGGACTGATACGGGTTTCGTTGGGTATGCCGCCTACCAGACGCAACTGACCATTGAATCCTGCCTTTTTATTCTTTTTAAGTATGATATTGATAATCCCAGCAGAACCGGCTGCATCGAATCTGGAAGAAGGATTGGTGATCACCTCCACGCGCTCTACCTGATCGGCGGGCACCTGTTCCAAAGCATTGCTCTGAGTCAGTCCGGTCCGGCGGCCGTCAATTAATACCAATACATTAGAATTCCCCCGTAAACTGATTTCTCCACCCGGACTCACACTAACAGAAGGAACAACGTTGAGAAGATCCGTCACCGCACCTGACTGCGAGAGGACATCCTTACCTACTTCAAAGACTTTTTTGTCCAGTTTTAAACTGACCGATGAACGTTGTCCTGTTACAGACACTTCCTGCAACAGTTTTGTATCAGGCTCTAAAATAACTGTTCCCACATTGACTGTCTCATCAGTCTTAACCTCCACAGGCCTGCTGATCGTCTGAAAACCCGCAAGAGCATAACTGATGGTATAGTTTCCAGCCGTAATGCTTTCCAGCCTGAATATTCCTTTGGCATCCGAAATACCGGCGGCAATCGCCCGATCTCCGTTATCCTTTAATGTTACCGTTACATAAGATATGGGTATATCCTGTTTTTCCTGAATGACTCCAGTAATCTGACCTTTCTGTGCAAATGAATACTGAACAGACAAGATGATAAAAAAAATGATGGCTACTTGTTTCATGATGTAAATTTAAATCGTAGAAACAGCCATTCACAGAAGAAACATCTGAACAGCTCCACAAGCTTTCAAACGACATCCGATTTTTCAAATTAGCTTGTATATTTACATTATGTATTATTTAATATTTTTATTAACGCTGCTTGACCTGCTGGCTATACCTGTTATCCGCAATGAAGATCCAGTACCGGTTTATAAAACCGGAGACAATATGGCCTGGATAAGTAAAAATTATAATGATAAAGACTGGTCTGAGACCAGGGGTAATACTTCGGATAAAATATTCTGGTCACGTACCCATGTTGATCTACGTCCAGTGGAAAACGAGCTGATACCTCTCGGTCTTCAGATCAATTCTTTCGGTGCTTTTGAAGTGTACTGGGATGGTGTACTGATCGGCAGAAACGGACAGCTTCCGAAAAATGGAAATCCGGAAATACCGGGAACTGAATGCAGTTATTACAGGATTCCGAATCATCTGATTTCGCCCGGGCTTCATACGATTGCCATGCGCAGCTCCCAATCCCTGTATCCTGATGTCCAGCGGAGTATTGGATTCACAATCAATAATTACGAAACATTACTGACATACCCACTGGTCACAACGGCCTATATGAACCTGATGGCCGGAGCTTTTCTGATCGCTGCCGTTTATTATTTCTTCCTCTATCTGAACAGCAAAAGAAAACAGAAAGACATCCTTATATTTGCGACCATATGCCTTCTTTTTTTCACTTTACTGATCATGGAATATCTGAAATTCCATGTGAAGCTCCCCTATTCTGAGTTCTTCTTACGTCTTGAAATCATCGGATGGCTGACGTTTACCAATGCGCTGCTGGTTCCTTGGTATTTTATTATTCAGTTTAACTTCAGGTATGGGAAATGGCTGATGCTCGCCCTGCTGCTGACACTGCTTGGACTTTATTGGTTCAATTACGGGCACTATGACCTGACTGCCCGGCTCTATAGCCTGGCCATGCTGATAACTGCCTTCATTGTGGTTCTGAATGGTATTCTTCAAAAGGAAAAAGGAGGTTTTATTGCTCTGACTGCTCTTTTGGCAAGTGCATTGGTCAACAGGCTTGTGGTTTATGATTATGGGCTATTCATTAGTTTTACCATCATTGTACTCTCTATGCTTTATCTGCACTCTATCCGTACCAGTGTCATTGAGGCAGAGCATCAGAATGCTGTTTTACTTTCGTCGAGGCTGCAACTGGAATTGCTTAAAAAGAATATTCAGCCTCACTTTTTAAGGAATACGCTGACTTCGATGATGGACTGGGTAGAAGAATCCCCCAAGGACGGAGCCCGCTTTATCCAGGCATTGGCCACAGAATTTGATATTATGAACGAGATCTCTGAACAGACCCTGATCCCTGTTACGAAAGAACTGGAGTTATGCCGCCAACACCTGTCAGTTATGGGTTTTCGGAAGGAAATAAATTATATCTGGGAACAAAAAGGAATCGATGAAACACAGCTGATACCTCCGGCAATCATTCATACCCTGCTGGAGAATGGTATTACACACAGCGAGCCACTGTCCGGAAATACAATTCAATTTGTACTCCATTATTCTTTATCAAAAGAGGCTCACCAATATACTTTTGAAACTATCGCGAAGAACCGGCCAATCATGACGGACCGCGCGGGCGGAAACGGCTTTAAGTATATCAAAGCAAGACTGACTGAAAGTTATGGCCAAAACTGGAAACTCGAATCGGGCTCTACGGAAACCGGCTGGATGTCTACCATTCAAATTGTAAGGTGATGAATATAGTAATTATAGAGGATGAGGCCAGAATTGCACGACGTTTACAGCGTATGACGTCCGAATTCTTTACGGACAGACCCCATGAAATCATTATCTGTGATTCCCTGCAAAAGGGACTTGATCAGGTTTCAACCCGAATTCCCGATCTGCTCCTACTCGATCTTAATCTCAATGGGGATAATGGTTTTGAACTATTGGAACATATGGTAGCCGCTTCTTTTCATACCATAATTGTTTCTGCCAATACAGATAAGGCGATTACCGCTTTTGCGTACGGGGTTCTTGATTTTGTTCCCAAACCCTTTGACCAGGACAGACTTTTTAAGGCTTTAACAAGATTCGTCAGCCCTGCCATAAAACCGGATGAAGGCATTAAATACCTCGCTGTAAAAAGAGCCGGACAGGTTCGTGTGATCAATATTTCTGAGGTGATCTACATCAAAGGGGCCGGAATTTATACTGAGCTGCATCTCAGTAACGGACAGAATGAGCTTCATGATAAATCCCTTGAATATTTGCAGCAACTTCTTCCTGAGAGGTTTGAACGCATTCATAAGTCTTATCTTGTTAATTTTCAGCAGATCGAAAAAATTATCATCAATCCCGGCACACGGTATGGAGCCTTGCTTAAAACAGGTGAAGTATTGCCTGTAGGACGTTCGAAGTATAAAGACCTGAAAAATAAAATGGTCTGATGTCTGAATTCGACATGTGAAGACTATTCTTAAAACAGACTCAGGTCATACTGTTTCACCAGGTCTAAAATCATATGATAACCGGCCGAGGAATTTCCATGCTGATCTAATGCGGGACTGAAAACACCGATTCCCATTTTCCCGGGAACACTCACGGCAATTCCGCCTCCAACACCGGATTTGCTAGGAAGACCTACAGTTCTGGCATATTCTCCACTGAATTCGTACATCCCGGCTATGAGCATCTGAGATTGGATCAGTTTCGACATTTCTGCATTTTTATACTTGGTATCTCCGTCAAAACGAACACATTCATTGGCAAAGAAATATCCAATTTTAGCCAAATCTTCAGCCGTAAGCTCAATAGAACATTGTTTGAAATAATTGTCCAGCTGATCTTCATTTCCCGAGATCAGTCCGTTGTTTTTCATCAGGTAAAATATGCCACGGTTACGGTGGCCTGTAGATTTTTCGGATTCGTAAACGGATGTATTGTAATCAATTGTATTATTTTTGGTTATATACCTTACCAGATCCAAAATTTTAAGAAACGGTTTTTCACCTTCTCCTGAAATTAGTGAAGTGGTAAGAATAGCTCCCGCATTCATCATCGGATTCAATGGTTTACCAGTAGTTTCAAGGTTGGAAAAGTGATTGAAAGGTTTATCGGTTCCAAAATACCCCATTTTATCAAAAACATTTGCCTCCCCTTTCTCATTGACAGCAATCATTAATGCAATGATTTTGGAGATACTCTGCATAGTGAATTTCTTGTGAACATCGCCAGTATTAAAGATTTTACCGTTTTTACCAACCACTGAAAAAGCGATTGCTCTGGCATCCATTTTACCTAGTTCAGGAATATAATCAGCCACTTTCCCCTCCGTATAATAGTTTCTGTTTTTTTCCAGGATGCTGTTTAAGGTTTTTTCCGAAATTGTGGAAATATCTGCTTTCTGGGCATACATCACTGTGTTTAAGGAAAGAAAAGCTGCAATACAGATTCTTTTTGCAGAAAGTAAAAAACTATTATTCATAAAGGTATTTTCGGCCAACAACTTATCATCAACCTTTAAAAACAAAGATAAAGCATTTCCTCCTCTGCCAGCAAATCTACAGGAAAATATCAGTTCTCAGTTTTGTTTTCCTAACCTAAGTATTTCTACCCAAAGCCATAATTGGTCATTTGTACTCTAAAACAGCTGTATTCTTCTTTGTTACTTTGGAATACAGAACAGTTAATAAAAAAATAACCAACAAAATAAATTCAATATGGACACTACAAACATCAATGCCAACTCTGCCGGCCAGCTTCAATTGGGTGGAGGCGCACAATTCTGGGTTTATCTTTCACCTCAGAATGATACATCCAAAATGATTTCCACTTGGCGCGTTACATTCTCACAGGGTAACTGGAGCGATTCGATTTCCAGCGAAGCTCCGACGAAACAAATTCAGACCCCAAATCTTTCGGGTATTTTTGAAATTAAAGTAGAATTATTAAGCGGTTCTACCGGTACATGGCGCCAAATTCCGCCTCAGGCAGGAAGTTATAATGAAATAGGCTGCAATTCGAACTGCGCTTCTATGGTAGGTATTGTTGCTGACAGCACCAACCCTGCTCCCGGAGCTATTAATGCCCATTTCTGGACAACCTGGGATGCTATGTGCAAAGCAGGATAAAAACAATTGGCTCATGGTATTAAGCTGTCAGCTATTCATTTAATGACATCATATACAAAACAGATGAAGCTGTCTCATTATTGAGATGGCTTTATATTTTTATCGCAGAAACCGTCTGAACATTATCTAACAAAAGTCAAGTGCATTGGCAAATGGTAATAGGAACTTTGTGTCATTAAAATAAGCAATTATGATACAGAAAAATCTGGCTTTAGTTTCCGGGGCCAACGGACATTTAGGAAATAATCTGGTAAGATTCCTGATCAATAAAGGAGTTCCTGTAAGAGCCAGCGTAAGAAATATTAATAATAAAGCACCATTTACAGGATTGGACTGCGAGGTGGTACAGGCAGATATCACCGACAAATCGTCTTTTATCAAAGCCTTACAGGGAGTGGAAACATTCTATGCAGTGGGAGCATCTTTCAAGCTGTGGGCACAGGATCCTAAAACAGAAATTTATGATGTGAATATTCAGGGAACAAAAAATACTATTGAAGCCGCAGCAGAAGCAGGCGTAAAACGTATTGTTTATGTAAGTTCTATAGCGGCATTAGATTATACAAAACTCCCTACCAAAGAAAGTTACGGCTACAATCCTGACCGCAGGGATATGTATTACAATTCTAAAAATGACGGCGAAAAGCTGGCATTTGAACTGGCCAGAAAACTGGGAATAGAAATAGTATCCGTGATGCCTTCAGCAATGATCGGAAGTGAGGCTTTTTTACCATTGAATGTTTCTTATGGAGTTTTAAAGCTCATTCTCAATAAAGAAATCCCGGTAGATACTAAAATAACCCTGAACTGGATTGATGTAAAAGATGTAGCGGAAGGCTGCTATCTGGCTGCACAGAACGGCAGGAATGGAGAGCGCTATATCCTTGCCAATGAGAAGTGTATGACCATTACAGACACTACTATCTTAGCCAATACATTATTTCCTGAGCTAAAGATCAAAATTCCCGGTTCAGTGCCTAAAGCTATTTTATTTATTATTGCCGGAATTATGGAGCTTACTGCTAAAATACAGAAAAAGCCACCTGTTCTTACCCGCAAGGATATTGCGATGTTTTCGGGTTTGCAGCAAGATTTTGACATTACAAAATCCAGAAAAGAATTGGGATTCAACCCCAAAAGTCCGGAACAGGCAGTAAAGGAAGCACTACTTTATTTAATGGAGCATAAAGAGCTATTGAAATAGTTATTGTAAATTTGAATTTATAACCATTTGTAAGGTACGATGCAGCAGAAATTAATTGATTTTATCCAGTCCGGACATCCTCTTTCCCAAATGGATAAGGATTTAATTTTTCAATATTTTGAACCGGTACTTTTTCCTAAAAACCGTATTATTGAAGAAGCGGGAAAAGTACCGGAATACCTTTATTATATCATATCAGGCTATCTACGCCTGTTCCATTATAACGAAAATGGAGATGAGGTAACAACGCATATCAATTGTCCTCCGGGATTTTTTACCTCTTATTTTAATTTCATAAATGCAACAAAATCTAATGAAAATGTTGAATGCATCACTGAATGTGAGCTCCTACGAATCACCAGGACGGATCTTGATTCTTTAACTTCAAAAAGTGAAGCTATGAAAGATTTCAGCATAGAAGTTTTTCAAAAATCTATTGTCTATAATGAAACCCGATCCACTGAGCTCGCCACTCTTTCCGGAGAAAAACGCTACAGGAAACTTATTGAAAATTATCCGGGAATCCTGCATAATGTGCCTATTACCTATATTGCTTCTTTCCTGGGAATGAAGCCTGAAAGCCTGAGCCGTATCCGCAGGAAACTGATATAAAATAATCTCCTCATAAAATCCAAATAATATCTGGTATTGGTCTTCATTATCTTATAGCCTAATCCTTATTTTTGCAGAACATTAAGCAACTTATTATGAATCTAAAATTTTCTGACCACAATCAAATTGGAGTAGTTTCTACTTTTTCTGAGCTTATAAATACCAATTTTAAGGGAGCGATGAATGCAGTTTGCTGGGACAGAAATTTAGACGGTGATTTTAAAGAAATTGTATCTCAACTTCAATTAAAAGAGAATATTACGGAAGTTTCCATTGAAGATCTTTTAGCACTGCAGCTATCAGAAGAAGGGAATGCTGCAAGGGAAATTATCTTGAGTGATTTAAAGCAATTAGCTGATTTCGGAGCCTCCCCTTCCCTTAATTTACTCAAAAGTTACGAGCGAGATGAGGAGCTCGATTTTATTTCAACCGATGTATATTCGTATCATGTGGACCGCTCGCCTGTTGGTACCCAAACTTTTTTATGTACCTACCATGGTGCTGCAAGTGATATCTTACCTAATGATCAGGCTACACAAAAAATCCTGATTCCGGAAATCCGGGAAAAGCTTAAAGAATTACATGACGGTCCGGAAGGAGAATTCGAAATCTTCCTGAAAGACTGTTTTTTCGATCTGCATTACCAGCCCAAGTCCAATGCCCAACCCATAAATTTAGGATCAGGGCATCTTTGGAAACTGGCAGTAGATCATCCGGGGCAGCAAGTCCTGCCTTGTATTCATAGGGCTCCTGTTGAAAGGGATGGTGAGTATAGGCTGCTGCTGATTTGCTAAATGGTTGATTTTTCAATAAAAGCTGTTTTGCTTGCATTGCTGTATAATTTTTGGTAAATTGATGTACATTATTTTAAATCAATATCTAACTCACATGGCTGATACAGTTATATTATCTGAAGGAGCGGAATTCGATTACGTTATACAGGAGGTTTCAAAATACATCCACCTTTATGTAATGGCCTTTGAAAAGGAAGAGCGAAGCATTATACGCATAGATAAACGTGAAAAAATGTATGGCGGAAACGGAACTGTATACATGATCCAAATGTTCGATCAGAATGAGCTGACCAATAATCGTCTGGGTGCTTATATGGTTCTATTAAATACAGGTGATGAATCCGGGTTTCATACCCACAATGAAAAAAATGAAGAAGAACTATATATTGTTGTGCATGGAGCCGGAGAATATCGTGAAAGAACCGGAACTCAGGGACCGGAGCGAAAAAAAATACTTCAAAAAGGAGATATTACAGCCATCAGTTCCATAGGCTATCATTCTATTGAAAACATCGGAGATGAACCTTTGATTATGTTTGTTATTACGACTAATAACCCTTAATAAAGAATAAAGCTTAACATCCTTCTCAACTAAGCTGTAAAATATTGGAAAGGTTTTGCCTTGCGTTCACAGAGCTCCTGTTGAAAGGATGCTGCTTTTGATCAGTTAGAGAATTGGTATTTATTAAGTATGATATGATTAACATTTTTTGTATCTCCGGATCATCTCTTATTCCATTTTATCTTCGCTTCTCGCCTGAAGGCAAAAGGTTTTCTTTATTGAAAATAATTATCATTTTTTTTCGGAAATTGATAACTGACGCGAGATTATTTGCCATATTATTGTGCTTTCATGATAACATCGTTTTAAAAAAAATATATTGATAGGTATTCCCACAATCATTATGAGTTCCGTTTTTTATCTCATATCTTATATCTTCATTTCCTGTACAATGGAGGTTGAAAAGAAAAAAAATTTAAATGTCTCTTCTGAAATTTACAATTGTACACATGTAAATAACCAAACAAAATCATGGTCACATCCAAAGCTTCAAGAATTTTTAAAGATATTTACTGTTAACCCTATGTTTCTAGTGTTAGGGAGCAATAAATCAAAAACAGAAGGAAGTGATATAGCTTGCATATGCAGCCAAAAGATGAAGGAGCTCAATTTAATGGTTAAGGATTGCAAAGGATGCCTCAGGCCAATTGGGAATCCAACGCAGATTAAAATTTTGATTTTATGCTTAGCCGCTTCAATAACGATAATTATTGGTTTAATCATATTCATCAGAATAAAACCAAATACAAATAACAATTCAGACATTTATTTGCCTGAAAAAAGCACAGAAATAAGCCCCACAGAAATATCCGATGCCAAATTACCAAATTCAATTAGTAGCAGTACCGAACTGTTGATTCTGGAAAAGCTAAATAATTTTGAAGATAATAACATGTTTACAAAAAAGGGGGTTACCCTTGGCAATCTTGCTACAGAGTTTGGAACGAATGTAAAATATTTATCTGCAATTATTAAAAAATATAAATCTGACAGCTTTAAGACTTATATTAATACTCTCAGGATAAATTATATAATCGGCAAGATGGACAGTGATATTTCTTATAAAAAATATAAGATAAGCTATCTTGCAGAAGTTACCGGCTTTGCCACGGCTTCTTCGTTCACCAAAACTTTTAAAGAAATTACAGGCCTCCCTCCATCCTTATACTTTGAAAATAAATATGATAAATCGGTTTCCGAATAATAAACTAATTGCAGCTTTCAGTAACTGAAATCAAGTGGGTATATTTTTTTTTCCACTTGGTTATCGTATTCCTGCTTAATCTAAAGATTGAAGCAGTTCGCATATTACTTAAATCGTTTTTAATTTGGTAATTTAAAATCTTTGAAATACTGTGTTTATTATATGCTTTGTGTTTTTGATTCAAAGTGAATGTGTCCTTATCAATACCTCCAAAAATTTTTTGATTCAGCTCAATTATATCGAATTGAGATAGCTCATTTTTACTTAAAATCGGCATACAGGCATCTTTCCTGTCCGGAAATTTTTGTTCAAGTATATCTAAAAAGATCAGCTTATAGTTTGGTGTAAGATTCTTCTCCATATCATTATCTTTATTGATTTAAGCTTCTGTACTTTCATATTTAGATATCCATTTATACAGGGTTGTCTTTGGGATTCCGTACCTATTTATAATTTGTAATTTTGTCATTTCTCCGGAAGAAATCTTCTCCATGATAAAGGCTATTATTTCCACTGTATACAAATTTTTATGCAATTCTGTCCTTGCTGGCTTTTTCACCTCGTCATCTTCACTGCTGAGACGAGCCTTTGCTTTAGGAGAATATAATATCAGGTGCTGAGTGTAAACCCTGAAAAAATCGTATTTTAAAAGCTTGCACCAGCTGAGAAGGATCTCTGCATCCAAGGTTTCAGCTTCATACATTTTGTTGATTTCGTTCATGTCACATTTGAAAAACCTGCAGATATGGCCTGTTTTAAGTCCTGCTTCCATGACTTTTAAATCAATTAATTTCCCGATATGTATTTTCTTATAATTCATGCCCTATTGCCAATCATCAGGCAAAGTCTTTTAAGTTCAATGATGGATACTAGTCAGAAACTTTATATACAGATACTGACACTTTACTATCGGTGAGTAATGATAAATTAACGTTTCCAGTTTCAACAGCAAATGTGATTGTCTCACCAGCGTTCAGCGGAACAATAGCTTCAAGAGTAGTGGAAGTAACAGGTACCGAAGCAAGTGTGACACTAAGAATAGATACACGGACAGCATCAATAATTTTCTGTTCAAATACAGTATTGCCATTTTTCAGGATACCTAACCTTTTACCCCCTAACACACTTAAATCAACACCACCCGCCAACTGAACTTCATACTTCACATCATAAAGTCCTGTTTTTGGAGCTGTATAAACTCCATTGTTGAGAAGCGTAGAAACTCCTGTTTTAGTGTCTGTTGATGTAAGGCTTATTTTATTCCAGCTTGTCCCGGAAATGCCTAAATTTATTAGCGACCAAGCACCATTTTTACTTGCAAAAAGTGTTGTTCCCGTTCCGCCTGCCTCTTTATTACCATTCAAGGCTGCCCAGACATTGTTAGGAGCATCATAATAGTAATAGCCTGATGCTGTGACTTGCACTGTTTTGGGTGTTGACGTCCCAACGGGCGCTGTAACATACACTATAGCTCCATTTTGAACATTACCGTACACAGAATCTTTTGCTTTTAATTGATCTCCTGTAATTCTAGGAGGTAACAGTCCATCAATTGAAGTAGTTATAGTTGGATTTCCTACAATATCCATCGTTGCAGAAGGATTTGCAGTATTCACCCCCACCTGTGCATAAAATACTGATGTTATGCCTATAGTGAATGCTAATAATGAGTTTTTTTTCATGATATATATTAGATTTGGTTGTAAAAATTACTAGTTATTAATGCTCACAGAGCCTAAAAAATGCTCTAGCATTAACAATGTAAAAGTCAACACAAAATCACAGGCATACAAACGAATATCTACCCATTTTCGGAAATCTAATTGATGAAATTTCCGAAAACAGCTACATCTTTTTAAAGTAATAATGACGTTGATATCGCTATGGATAAAGAAATAAAAAGATTATTCCTCTGAAGTAATTATCGTTTAAAAACTATAAGCCTTGAATAAGGAGTCCAAACTTTGCCGTTTTGTCTTGCTAAAATATAATAGCTATCCTTTTTCAGAATATCACCATCCAACTAATTAATTTGATCATTTTTATGCGCTTATATATCAATAGTTTTGGATAAAAAAGATTTTAATTTGTATTCATGAAAAAATATAATTCAGCTTAAGCTTTGGCTGGTTGATTTGACTTTTTAGAAATAATTTTTTTTTTCATCATTTGTGTTGTTACCACACCTAATATAATAAAAGGTGTGGTTTTTATTTCATTAAAATCTAATTCGTTTAAGAAATCAGGCCTTATGATCTGACCATATTAAGCTTATAAAGGAATTACTTTTTTACTGAAAGGGATCTAAATTGAGATGGAGTTAAGTCTGTTTTGGATTTAAAAAACTTAATAAAATTGGTTACCTCTTTAAAGCCCAGCTTATAGGCGATTTCACTTATACTTTTATCCTGGTAACAGAGATTTCTTTTGATTTCCAGAATCATTCTGTTGATCAGCCATTGTTTTGGGGTTTGTTTTTCTTCCTCTAGAAAAGCAATTTGAAGTGTTCGCAAACTCACATTTAAATTTTCAACATAAAATTCTAATGTATGCCTCTGGTGGATATTTTTATTAACCATAGACTTGAATTTTGACAGTAACAGCTTGTTCTTGGAAACATCGAGCTTTCTATCTTTATACTCTGATAAGTTTTCTGCAATTAAAAGGATATTGAATAAGTAATTATTTAAAATAGCAGACTGAGCTTCATGATAGGGTCTCTTAAGCTCATCATTTATAAAGCTGAATAAGGCGGAAATCTCATCAAATCTTTCCCTTACATCAAAATACGGTAAATTTAATGGATCATTAAATAAATCTGATTGTCCAAAAAACTGGGTCTGGCATAAATTATTTGTACAAAAAAAGTCTTCAGTAAAAATTAACACCCTCCCCTTGTAATTGGCAGGCTCATGAAATTGAGTCACTTGATTTTGAGTAACAAAAAGCATATACTTTTGTTCTATATCAATGGTAGTAAAATCTATGGTATGCTTCCCCTCGCCTTCGTCGAAAAGATAGATGACATTAAATTCCGTTCTATGTGGCTGGAATAGCTCGGAAGACCGTAGTAATAGCAACTCCGATATGCTTTTGGTGTTGATATAAGAAACACCATTATCAGCATTGAGAAAGGGCTCGATTAGAAATTCTTCCATAATTCATATTTTATTTAAAGAAATGATTAATGCTGGTATATTACAGTTTTTTATATTCATATTTAAAAACTTAATCGGATACCTGCCAAACTAATGTATTATGAAGGAATATTTGTAATAAAAATTCCTGCCACAACTACAATGTGTATTCAAAAAAAACTGCACCTATACCGATGCAGTTTAAACACAAATGATAAAAAAATATCTAGAATCTCTTAAGTCCTCAATTATTTTAAACCTATACAACTCTTTTTGAGTACTGCTACAAAAATAATTCCTCAAAATGAAATCATTTCGATAAAAAAACGTATAAAAAAGGTAAATATGCGAATTGAAGAAATAAAATTTTCTCTTTAAATATTTAAAAAGTTAATATGTTTCTCTAATTGGTAGAAAATTAAGATACATTTTCCCCCTTATGATCTTTATTTCCATACTTAACTGGGACAAATTCAACTGATTTGTCGTTCGAGGAAAACTTCATAAGTATCAAGATTTCAGTTACTATCTTTGCGATCTAGAAAATATCAACTAGCCAACGAGCTGGTAAGAAAATTGAATCTTTACTTCCGATCAATAGTGAGGTGAATCAATTTTAAATAGAAATCATAATGCAAAACAAGTGAATATTACCAATAACATCAGAAAAAAATAAGGAGTTTAAGTACTGATACCTCTCTCAATTTTTGTAGGACTGTACCCAAACTGTTTTTTAAATGTATAAGAAAAATGTGAAAGATCCTCAAAACCCAGATCAACAAAAATATCAGACGCGGATTTGCCCTCTTCTTTTATCAAAAAATGAGCTTCATTCAGACGTTTTTGCAGAATCCATTTATGCGGTGAAGCCTGAAATATTTTTTCAAAATCACGTTTAAATGTAGCAAGGCTTCTTCCTGTGAGATAAGCAAAGCGTTTGAGATTAACATTGTATCTATAGTTTTGATTCATAAAGGCTTCCAGATCAATTTTAAAAGGTTCGGAAAAATCAAAAAGGATATTTTTCAGTTCAGGCTGGGCTTGCAATAAAATTAAAAGAAGTTCTTTTATTTTCAGGTCAATCAGAGACGGATTTTTCAGGTTACTTTCCAGAAGTGTCTGTAAAGAGATCATAAAATTCTGAAGTACAGCATTGACTTCGATAGGAATAAGAGACTTTGCCGTAACCGCATGTTCAGTATGAAGATTATATTCTTTCGAAAAGTTTATTAAATCCTCATCATTCAAATAGATATTCATACTTTCAAAAACACCGTTTTCAGGTGGAATTTTAACAAACTTTACTAACTGATTTTTTCTGATAAGATTAAAATCTCCTGGATTTGCACCATAACTGCCATTACTATCTGACAACATAAAACTACCCGAAATCTGATACGAAAGAGTATGTTTCGGAACAAAATTTTCGCCTTTCCTATTCAGTTTGTGATAACAGGAATAAACAATATCCTTAGTTTGTAATCTGTTGTTCATATCGAAAAATAAAAGCATTACTATTGCGTAATGCTTTATCAAATTTACAAATTATTATTTCAGAATTGCTTTTGGTTCAAGGTAAGCTTCCAAACCATAGGTACCGTATTCTCTTCCGATTCCTGATTGTTTAAAACCACCAAAAGGAACCAATGGATCATGATTGAAACCATTAATACAAATTCTTCCAGCATCAATTTGAGAAGCAACATGCATTGCTCTTTCTGGATCTGCTAAACTAATATAAGCAGCCAATCCGTAAGGTGAATCATTTGCAATTTCAATTGCTTCATCTTCTGTTTTATAAGGGATGATGGATAAAACCGGACCAAAAATCTCTTCCTGAGCGATTCTCATTTTGTTGTTGACGTTGGTGAAAATTGTAGCTTTTACAAAGTTTCCCTCTTCTAGCCCTTCAGGTTTTCCTTCGCCGCCGGCAAGTAATACGGCGCCTTCCTCCAAACCTAATTTAATATAACTTTGAACTCTGTCAAACTGTTTCACACTGACCATCGGGCCAATATGAGTATCCTCATTCTGAGGTAAATTAACAATGATTTTGTCAACAGTAGCTTTTGCAATGGCATTTACTTTATCCAGTTTATTTTCGGGTACCAAAAGTCTTGTCGGTGCAATACAAGCTTGCCCACTGTTCATATAAGCTCCATAAACTGCCATTGGAATGGTTTTTTCCAAATCTGCATCCTCAAGAATAATGTTCGGAGACTTTCCACCCAATTCCAAAGTGACACGTTTCATTGTATCGACAGCAATTTTTGCAATTAGTTTCCCGACTGCTGTAGAACCTGTGAATGAAATTTTAGAAACGTCCGGGTTACTGGTCAATTCTGTGCCAACCACATTTCCCAGGCCTGTCACGAAGTTGATGATCCCCTCCGGCAAGCCGGCATCATGAAATGCTTCCATCAAAACCTGAGTCTGCAGACTGCTCATCTCGCTAGGTTTGATTACAACGGTACATCCTGCTGCAATCGCTGTAGCAACTTTGCTGCAGATGGAGCTGTTGCTGGAATTCCAGGGCGTAATGATTCCGACTACACCAACAGGTTGTAATTTCACGAATGAAGAATTGATGGTTTCTTCAAATTTGTACGTCTGAAGCACTTCTATCATACTGTCGAACCAGGCTCCGATATGCCTACTGCTCATCGTAACGAATTGGCGTGTACCACCATATTCTTCAATCATGATATCAATAAAATCCTGTTGTCTTTTTTCGACTGCAGTTCTTAATTTTCTCAAATAATCAATGCGTGTAGCAACTGTAGATTTAGAAAAGCTTTTGAATGCAACTTTTGCCGCTGCGATTGCATTTTTCGCATCTACTTCATCAGCTAATGTGACTTCTCCGATCTTTTGATTATTAGATGGATTGATCACATCAAAAATTTCTGCCCCGTGTGGAGTAACAAACATACCGTTGATGTAAATTTTATTTACTATTTTCATTTTGTTGATTTTAATGATACAAATTTAGAATGATGACTTAACTTGAACTTTGTAGAAAAGCTCAAATTAATTTTGTAAAAAAGCTCAGGTCATAAAAGCAGAGATAAGGATTATCTTGCCACCAATACATTGGTTCTAAAAACAATTTGCAGATTCCCTATCCTGATCATTTATAATAAGTGTACCACTTCTATTGAATTGCACTGTTAGTGATGTAGTTAATTAAAATTTAATTCCCCCTACTCACATTTCCTCCTTGAAACAAATAACTATACACAGATTAATTTTCAATCACGTCATTCCAAAAAATTATCGAGATCAACAATAAAAAAGTGCATTAATCGGATAGTTGGAAAATATCCATATTCTTTGAAAAATCTCCCTCTGCTCCTCGTTAATGGCTGAAAACCAATTATCAAAAAATAATACCTAACACAACGATTTTATTGTCGGCAGAAGCTTACACCCATTGAATAAAACAAAATATAGTGAAATATTTTACGAAAATTATTCACCATATTAAGAATTTTTATTAAATTTACTTCAACATAAATCTTTATAAATGAATTATTTTCTATTCAAACTAAGTGTAAATAAATAATTGAAGTTAATACAACTATACAGCAAATACATTTTATGATGATCATTAAATTTCTTTAATCAAGGTAAATTTTATTTCTCTTAGGTATATAATTTTTATAAATACAATCTGCAAAATCACCCTTTTCGCTTGAAATACTTTTTATATATGATTCTAAAAACAACAAAAAAATTAAAAATTTATTCTAATGAAAAAAGAACTTGTTACGTTATTTCTATTGATCGTGTCCATACTAGGATACGCGCAAGTTGGCATTAATACTCCTAACCCTCAGGGAGCTTTACATGTTGATGGAGCTAAGGATAATCCTGCCACAGGAGTACCTAGTGTTACCCAACAGGCCAACGATATCACAGTAACTCCCATCGGAAACGTAGGTTTAGGCACTGTAGCACCCATTGTAAAATTAGACATGGTAGGAACAACTTTCGGAATAAAAAACTCTCCAGGCAGTGGAAGTTGGGATAATATCTGGTTTAATGTTACACCGAGCATTCCTTCAATCAATGTATCGGGTGCAGAAGCAGGATTGCAGTTTAATGTAGGGAGTAACGCCGTGGGTACTTATGGGGACGGGCAAACCTTAACTACAGTCGCCACAATGTTGTCTAACGGAAACATGGGAGTTGGTATAACAACGCCAACTAATACTTTGGACGTAAACGGAACTACAAGAGTGAGAAGTATTACAGCCGTTGCAGGTACCAATGTTGTAACACCAGTATATTCCGATGCTAATGGTGTATTGGTAAAAGCATCTCCGTCTGCTGTTTATGGTGGAACTACTTCAAATTCAGTCAGCGTTGCAAGTGGTGCTACAGCGCCGTTAATTACCGGAATTATTCAGGGCGTTTACAAAGCTGTGGTCATAGCTAGCGATGGCTGCGTGTATGTAGCTACAGCTGATTATTTTGTGAATAATTTTTCTTTTAATAATAGTTTTGCTATTCGGGGAATAACTGGTCTTTTAAGCCCTAGTGCTACCAAAGGGCCGACATTTGCCGAGACCAACCAGACAACTACTGTCACTACCTGGAGCGGTAAGCCAACCTGTCAGGATGGTGGGGATTCTTCAGCATTAAACTATACCTTAACTATGCCTTCAGCTGGAACTATAAATGTGACTAATAATGGTAATGTAGCGAGATCGTATAAAATAATTCTTACAAGAATAGATTAGTATCCCAAAGCAACTGGAATCACTTGCGCATCCAATTGTAACTGAAGCTGCTGTAGGTGGATTCACATTTAAGAAGAACAGCCCTATTTAAATGCAGACACTAAACAAACAGCTCCGAAAAGTTAATCAAACCATCGGACGCAGATCGAAAAATACGGAACCGCAACGGTAGAAATAGATAGTATCCCTAGTAAAGAATAGCTCATAAAATCAAAACTAAATATATTGATCAATATAAAGTTAAAGCAGTATGGATTTGAAAAATTCTTACTGCTTTTTTATTTACTAAGCATGCTATTGATCCTTAAAAACAATGGTCATTGTAAGTTCATTCTAATTCATATGTTACATTTACGTTTCCCAAATCTAATGCCCCTGACAACCCTGTAGGATCGTTAACCGGGCCTAATTTGATTACTATTAAAAATGGCGCCGCTTATCTAAAAGCGGCGCCATTTGTTTTTGGCCAACAAGATAGGGCTTATCTAAGCACTTCTTATAAGACCGGGCTCGTTTGAGTCAAATTAAAAGTGAATGACTAAGTCCTTTCTCGCCCTTATGTTTGAGTTGTTATACTATACAGCCTGATCAGAATAACATTATTCTATCCATAAATGTCCCACAGAATAGGTTCTGGCTTTACCTGCCACAACCACTCTTTCATTTTTGTTTTCACAATAGAGCTGGCCGCCTCTTTCCGATAGCTGGCGGGCGAAAAGCTTATCTTTTCCTAATCTTGATGACCAGAAAGGAATAAGCGAGCAGTGTGCAGAGCCGGTTACGGGGTCTTCAAGAATAGACGACTGCGGCGTAAAATATCTTGAAACAAAATCACTGTCAGTACCTGCTGCTGTTACAATAACGCCTCCCGGGTCCAGATTGATAAGGTCAAAAACAGATCTTTCAATTTTGATTTTTTTTATGTCTTCCTCAGATTCGTATACCAGAACATAGTCTCTTGATTTGAAGACTTCCTTAGGCTGGATATTGAGAGATTGGGTGATAATATCCGGAAGAGCAGATTCTTTAGGCATTCTTGACGGGAAATCCATATAATAAAATCCATCTTTTACTTCGACTGTTAATTCACCGCTTTTAGTTTGAAAAACCATTCTGTTACTCTGATGGTTTAAGATGGAAACTAAGCAATGAGCCGTGGCAAGAGTGGCATGCCCGCACAGGTCCATTTCTATTTCAGGGGTAAACCATCTCAGGTGAATGGTATTGCCGTTATCAATAAAGAAAGCTGTTTCTGCCACAGCATTTTCACTGGCTATTTTTAAAAGTATCTCATCAGGTAACCAGTTTTTTAATGGGACAACACAGGCAGGGTTCCCATGGAAGATCTCTTCTGTAAAAGCATCTATTTGATATAATTCTAACTTCATGATAGACAAAATTTAGGTCTATAACAAAGATAATTTATTTCATGAACCTGAACCCAATTGAGTTTATATAAAACATGAAGCTCAACATCGATGGTATTTAACCTTCTAAAAATTTCAATGCAAAATTTTGCTTTTTTGATTTGAATATTTTGAGGTGTCTTGCAAAAATTGTAAGTTATCGAACTCATTATTTGATCAACATCCTATGTTTAAAATTTATAATATTGAAGATTTTAAGTCTGAGAAATCTATAGATAATGAATTCATGTTTGAAAGATTTGAGGATCTTAATCGCCCTCCTGATCTACAATGGCCTCATAAGCATAGTTTTTATGAGATACTGTGGCTTACTTCAGGCAGTGCTGTCAATAGGGTTGATTATCACCAAACAGAAATTGGGCCCAATACTTTATTTTTTATTTCACCTGGCCAGCTTCATCAGATGTCAACGACAAAAAATGTGAAGGGTTACAGTATTACTTTTACCGAAGAGTTTTTGTTGCTGACCTCAAATAATAAGGATAAACTTCTTTCCCTCAGTTTTCTTCATAACAGTAGTATACAGCCATTCGTTAAATTAACAGATGATAGGGTGAATGAGATAAAACGCCTCATAGAAATGTTGGAATATGAAATAGGATTATCTGAAAAATCAGCAATGATTATCAGTCATTTACTTTTTGTTTTACTCAACAGGATTCAGCGTATTATTATCAATACCCACGATTATATTTATGACAATGTAAATAGTCTAAGGTTTCGAAAGTTCCGGGAATTGGTTGACTGCCATTATCTGAATGAAAAAAAAATTGAGTTTTATGCCCAGCAGCTCGGTTTAACCCCGCATCGTCTGAATGAAGTTACCAAGCATATAACTGGAAAGACCGCTGGTGATATTATTCGGGAACGTGTATTAATGGAGACCAAAAGATTGTTAGTTCATACTGACTGGAACATTTGCAAAATATCGGAACATCTTGGTTTTGCGGATTTATCATACTTTTCAAGGCAATTCAGAAAAAAAGAAAAATTAACTCCGCTTGACTATAGAAATAAAATGTCAGAAAAGTTCCAGAATATTTAGAACTTTTCCCTATTGCAATTAACTGCCTCCCAAATTTGGTTATAAAAGGGATGATGGATGATAGAGATCTTGTTTTATAGTAGTTGGGTAATGGCTAATACAAGACCAATAATGCTTAAAATGTATAAGAAGAAGCGAAAGCTAAATGATAAGCATCTGGCTCAGAATGATGATTAGTATTTTCCCAGGAATCCGCCTCCGGAGATTTTGATTTCAGAGCGGGATAAACAGCTGTAGCTATACAGCATGTTAATATGCATAAAGAAAAATATAAAAAACCACTTTTTGACATGATTAGAATTAACTTGTTGAAAGCAAATTAATTATATATCAAAATGACATGTTCCCCCATTTTGGTTTGCCCCCTATTTTTAATGAATATTTCCTCCTTTTGTTTAAAATAGTCTTTATAACTGCGATTCTCCAATGCCGTTTTTAATTTGTGAAATACCACTTCTTTAATTAAAATAAACTTGATATTACAGACCAATGTGATTGATTTAACATATTGTAAACCAGCAAAATACACAATGCAGTATAAATGCAGTATAGATTTTTTTAAATAATAGGTGTACTCTTGTAGTAGAAATTTCAAAGCATAATTCCCTCATATTTATAAAATTTATTAAACAATAAGTTAATAACAAAAACATTAAACAAATGAAAAAAACATTTTTTACACTTTTGACAACTGTAACATTGTCAACCATGTCATTTGCTCAAGTAGGCATCAATACAACAAACCCTGATCCTTCAGCTATATTGGATGTGGAATCTACTGCTAGTAAAAAGGGAGGAGTGCTGATTCCCAAAGCCTCCTTGGGAAGTGAGACAGACGGAACTACCATTGTCTCTCCTGCCACAGGGCTTATGGTGTACAGCAATGGAGGCACTATCACAACAGGCGATGGTTTCTATGTAAATTATGGTACTCCTGCTTCCCCATTATGGAGAACTTACCAGCAATGGTCACCTGCACAATATGTACTTCATAATACTTACAATACTGTGGCTACCGCTCCTGTAAGAAGGACCGGGCTTGGACCTACTACGACTATTAATAATGTGCCTTTGGGATTATCATTGACTGTTGACATCCCTCCGCACAGTGCTTGCCGGGTGATTGTTACTTATTCTGTTCCAGTAGGGACATATAATGTGGTGCCAACTAATGCCAGTGGTTTTGGGTATTATGGCGTACGGTTTTTGAGAAATGGAGCTGAAGATCCTGCAGGTTCTCGGAAATATACAATTCTTCCTGCTGGTGGCGGTGCTTCTTCAGGCATGGTAAGTTCAGGAGCTACCTATATCGCGATAGAAACAAATGCTACTAGTACCGTTAAAACGATTACTTAT
Source organism: Chryseobacterium sp. 22532 (assembly GCF_052044665.1). NCBI lineage: Bacteria > Pseudomonadati > Bacteroidota > Flavobacteriia > Flavobacteriales > Weeksellaceae > Chryseobacterium > Chryseobacterium sp. 22532. The sequence continues at coordinate 169,791 of NZ_JBQENJ010000002.1, read as the reverse complement.
GATTTGAATGGTTATATAGAACTAGGAGGAGGAGGTAGCTTCACTTCTACAAATATTGTTTTCAATATGTGGGACAATATTGGTAATCCCAACTTTAACTGGGGTTATGGAACAATGACAGCCCAGGTATTTGCAAAGGCACAATAGGTAATATCATAAATAAACCATACTGCTTATCACTATTTTTCCTGACAAAAGTTCAAAATATTGGTATGCAATTTTTAAAGGGTCAGCCTACGAAACGGAAATTTTAGTACGACAAGTTTTTTAACTATCAAATAAATAGCTTGGCAGATTTTATCCTTAACCTGACTTTTTTTTACTTTTCGTGAGCTGATTCTAATATGACCCATTTCATTACAGATTGCTAAAAAACTTTACCTTTCTGGAGATATAGAATTTAACAAATGTATTATGGGATATTAATAAGTTTATTTTTTCAATTTAAAAATAAAAAATCAACAAATTGTAAATCAATGTATTGTTTATTGCAGTATAAATGCAGTATAAGCTTTTTACATTATTGCTGTAATTTTGCTATACAAATTTTAAGTCTGATTCCCTGGTATTTTAAAATTTATTAAAAACAAGTTAACAAAAACACTAACACAAATGATGGAAAAAAATGATTACTTCTAGCAATTCTTTTTTAGCAGATTATCTTTTAACATAAATAGGAATAAATACTATTTCATCAACATTAGCCCCGGATGTGAATGGAAATAGGCGATTTCGAAATGTTCCTGAAAATAATAATCACTCTTTTATAGATTGTTATGTATGAGGCTTTTTATCCTCAGGGAGGTAACATAAGGATTACTCTGTTATGCCCAATCCTAAGCCGATATTTATTGATTATCAACTCATACAAGCAGAAGAATGGCGATAGATCCCCACTTCACTACTTTCAGTGTAGTGGAACTACAGATAAACCAAGAGGTGAAAGCTGCGGTACTTTCTCAAATCAAAGAATAAAAAAAATTAAAGAGGGGTAATTTATGAATAAACTCCATACTGTTAGCTACAGATATAAAGAACAAAAGCAGGATATATTGAACAAAATATCCTTTATATAATAGGTAATCTAAGCAGAACTCAGGAAAATATAGATGCAATGCGGGAATGTATATCATATTTTCGTCTTAAGCTTACATTCAATCTATTTCAGTTTTGATGTTTCCCGCTGCAGTAATATACAGTACCCTTTAACAAAAAATATAAAAAATGAACACAAAAAATTTATTTTCAATCGCATTGTCGGTAGTAAGTGTGGCTTTTTTTGCACAAACAGGCAATGTAGGAATTAATACAACAACTCCAGGTACAACCCTTGATGTGAATGGAGCTATTACCAACCGTGAAACAGCTATAAGTGTTGCAGGTAATACGGCTAATATCCCGGCTAATACAAGCCAGGCACAGCTTACAGGAAGTGCTACCGCAACAGTTTCGATTTCCGTTCCGGCTGCTCCCAATGCCGGTCAAAGGCTGGTAATTTTTAATAACACTACTGGTGGGTTTGGTGCAGCACTAAACGGGGTTACCATACCGAATGGAAAAGCACTGGAATTTGTATACAGTAATGCAGGGTGGAGAGCTACCGACGGAGGAACTGTAGGCGCAGCTCCTGTCAATATTTATACCGCAAATGGTGCACTTAGCAGTAACAGAATTGTAACACAGGGAGCCAATACCCTGGCATTTACAGCCAATCAGCCTAATGCATTCTCTGTAGCCGGAAGTACTTTTTCGGTAGACGCAGCCAATAGTAGAGTTGGATTGGGCACTTCAGCACCAACTGAAAAGCTTGATGTAAGAGGAAATGGAAAATTTGAGTCTAATTTCGCTCAAATTATGGCCAATTCTACAGGTACTAATCCAGCAAGTATTGATTTGACTAGATATAATGGCAATACTAATATTCCTGTTGGGCAACTTGCAGGATATCTCAATTTCAATGGTTATGTTAATAATAGTAGTTGGACATTAGGAGCTATTGTGGTAGCAAAAGCAGATTCTCCAACGACTTTGGGCTCGCAAATGGATTTCTACACCAGCGGAAATGTGACCGGTCCTAAAATGTCATTAGACAACTTGGGAAAGCTTGGTATAGGAACCAATGCTCCAACCAATACATTGGATGTAAACGGCAATGCTCGGTTTCGCTCGTTACCGACACAAACTACGCTCGGAAGTTCTAATATATTGCTTTCTAATGGAACTGGGGTTGTTTCACAGATTACCAGTAACGACTTTATTAACACCTTAAAAACTCCCAATAATGTTTTCAATGCTGAGCAATTTGCCAGTAGTGCAACTTTGCCTGGAAATGGGGTTGCTAACAGAGTTATACTGGGAACAGTCAATATCAATTCTGCAGGGGCAGGTACCTGGAACTCTACTAATAGTAGCTATACAGTTGCTAAAACAGGAATATATCATATTGTAGCCGGAGTACAACTGGAAAATGCTCCCGGCGCTCCAAATTATGGACTTTATATTCATGCAGGTAATGGTGTTTGGACTTTCAGTGGGGCTCCCCAGGCAGGAAATATTTTTATATTATCCGGGACCTATGTAAAGTTGCTTAATGCAGGAGAGGTTATTTATTGTGAGACCAAAGCAGGTATTGGCACACCTAACTATAATCATAGCAATGCATTTATGCATATTATATATACTGCATTGTAAATGTTATCATGAAGATATATTATTACTGTTAAATTTATAAGCAATAGTGGGAAGTACATAGTCCTGACAAATTGAAAATGGCTATGTAATTGTATTGATGTATCGTGTTTTCTATCAGGCAGGCATGAAGTATACTTAACAGAAAAGGCGATTTTACAATCGCCTTTTAAAATAACCGTTCAACCTTAATTGCTTATTTTATTGATTTGATAATAAATAGGAATCAAAATGAATTTAATACTAATTAAAATGTCAGAAAAGTACCAAAATATGTAAGATTTTTCCTTTATCATATTTGAGAATTTTATCAAATTTGTGGCAGGTAAGATAGCAGGTCAAAGATTCATGCGGGTGGTGCATAGACTTTAATAATTCACAAATGGCATTCTGGCAAAACCACCAATACAAAATCCAAATCTGAACAATAATCTGTAATACATATCTATGGCTAATTTTTTTTACGACCACTTTGAAAATACAAGCTGAATTAAAAACGTTAAATCTCTATACACTATTTTAAATATTATCTTTTAAATTCAGGAAAGAACTAAGTTGGGATACAATGGCATCTAATTTTGCTGAAAGGGCTTCAGGGCTGCAACAAAGGACGTTATGATCACTCAGGCCCAAAATCAGCATTCATATGTCTGATATAAATTAGATTCTTTCCCAAGCCTTTCGCATATCGAGCTTCGGTTCCGATTCCAATAGTTTTTGTTAAAGAAGCCTGGATGGCCTCAATTTCTTTAGGAAGCTTTTTATAATTCGAAAAACCAACAGCGATATAAGCTTTCACTATTTTAAATTGTAGTGCTGTAAAAATAACAGTTTACGATGAAGTAACTGTGAATAAAATGACATTTTCCGAATCATTTGAATATTACCTTAATTTTTCTTCTAGTACCTATGACCCTTTTTAAAAATATTTTTATTGTTCTGCTACTTTTGCTGATCTGTAATTTCAAATCTCAAATTACTACTGCGAAAATTGATAGTTTGCAAACCACCGTATTTAGCAAACTTTTAAAGAATGGGGAGTTGTACAAGATCGTCTTGCTGGAAACGAAACTGCGAAAAGAATGTCAGCAGTTAAATTATGAAAACGGCGAGATACGGGGATGTCTTAATTTAGCGAATGTGCTGATTCTGATGAAGAAAGATAAGGAAAGCCTTCAAATGCTTGAGATGGCTGAGAAAGAGTTGAAAGGTAAGAAAGAATATGCTCTCGAAGCATATATGTACTTTGTGTATGGTAAAAACTACAATTCTCTGGGCTTGCATGAGCAGGCAATTAAATGCTTTGATACTGCTTTTGTACTCGCTCATAAGATTAAAGATCAAAAGGAAAAAGAAAAAAGGCTCTACAGTATTTATGATTGGAAAAGAAATAGTTTTGAATATTTAGGATTAATGGACTCTGTTTACAGCAATGAACGGAAATGTATGAAATCTCCAACGCCTATGCTATTCATTACCATAGCCGAGAGGCATTTTAAGCTAAATAATATAGACTCTGCTGAATTTTACATTAATAAAGCAAATGAGCTTCTCACTACCCGGCAAATTCCTATTGAGGGTAAGGCCAATGTACTCAGGGCTTTTGGAAAGCTGAATATTGAAAAGAAGAATTACAATAAAGCTTTAAACTATTTATTCAGTTCTTTAAATATTACTTCAAAAGCTCAACTAGGTAAAGGCACACTGGAATCTTACAAATTGATTGCTGAGGCGTACAACGGCCTGAATTTTCCCGAACAAGAGAGTGAATATCTCGCAAAATACTCTGCTCTAAATGATAGCTTACAGCGAGAGGAAAATGTCGGAATTAACATGGTCATTAAACGAATGCATAAGGAGCAGGCAGATAAGGAAAAAAGATACAGTTCTGTTTTATTGTATGTCATACTCAGTATTGTTTTCTTAGGCAGTATTATAGTATATTTTGTTTTTAAATTTTCCAGAAGCCGGGAAAGGATTAAAGATGCCATGATCAATGAGAAAGTAAAAGAATCAGAAAACCTTAAACGGAAATTAACTACTACATATGAAGAACTGATCATGCTCGCTAAACGATCAGACCCCTCCTTTATGATTAAGTTTAGAGATTCACATTCTGATTTTTATGATTGCCTTATTTCAAAATACCCGGATCTTAATCCAAATGATCTGAGATTATGTGCATTTCTTAAGCTGGACTTATCCAACAAACAGATTTCTGATTACGATCATATATCAATTAGAACTGCTGAATCGAAAAAATACAGACTCCGGAAGAAGCTAAAACTTTCCAGAGATATTGATCTGTATAAATGGATTCAGAATTTTTAATTTTTTATCAATTATACAGTCAGAAAATCAGTGTTTTATGGTATGCGGTATAAATGCAGTAAGGATTTTTTGGATCTAATCGAATAAATTTGTCTTCCAGAGTTTTAGGTGCAAATAAAATCGGAAAAGTTACAATTAAAAGATTCTAAAAACACAACCAACGCTTTGCTCTATTTAGATTTTTCAGTCATTTTCCCTCACAAAGTCCGGAGTTTCTGATAGAGCGAAGATTTGAGACAGATTCTCAAGTTTCCGGCATATAATTTCTCTAACATACAAAAATCTTTGTGTATGAAAAAGACATTTAACTACCTTAGTTTATTGCCTAGTTGATACTGTTTCCTCTATTCAAAAACTAGATGTAAGCGGCTATGGTAATTTAAGTCTGGAAGTGCACATATTGATAGAAGCACGATGTAATCCGGTTGGGAAGCAATACAAAACAGCACCGGATCTAGAATTTTTATTGCCTATATACCCTTATAATATGTTTATGAATTTTAAAAATATCCACATTGGGCAGATGATAGAACAAAAAATTAAAGAAAACGGAATAGAAATATCCCGGGTTTGTAATTTTTTGAATATTATGGATGCTGATTTACAGCAAATATATAAATCTGCAAATATTGATTGTGATATGTTACTAAGGTTTTCTAAGTTAACTGAATACGATTTTTTTCGTACCTACTCTCAGCATCTGATTTTGTATTCCCCTCCTAAGGGACTGAATATTAAACAGGGTAAGACCCATCTGCCGGTTTTTAGAAAAGCAATTTATTCGAAGGAATTGATTGACTTTATTCTGGAGCAAATTTCATCAGGCAGAAAGACAAAATCACAGATCATTGAGGAATATAGAATTCCTAAAACAACATTATATAAATGGATAAAAAAATTTCAAAAATGAAACAGTATCCCAATTATAATAAGATTTATGAGGATCTTATTGAACAAAAATATCCAGACAGAGAAGTAAGCTGTAAAGCTCTCTTAAAAAAGGATGTTTTATCTTCGTTAGATGTAATTAAATTAAACAATTTGCTTTTCAGCAACGGATTGCATCATTTTAATCAAAAGCTACGCTCTTATGATGAATCTGCCATTTTGGAAATTCTTCAATATCAGAAAATTAATAAGCTTAGTAATACCACTGTAGCATCCCATTTTAAATTAAGCAGGAATACTCTTACAAAATGGAAGAGACTATACAATAAATTGTAATCTAAAACAGACTTGCTGCTCTGCTTACCAATATATTCTTTATTAAAAACTTCGGCTCATGAGATCCGGTTATTATCGTTTTTATCCGGATATTTTGCTGGGTAATATATTGCTGCATGATTCTTTGTATAAAATCTTTTTTATATGTAATCCCTGTATACCAATAAACGACTAATTTATAGAATATCAGCTTATCTGGTTTTAACAGGGCCGTTTACATAGTATGTGAGATGTATGATTTTTAGCTTATATTTTTAAATGAGATGGTGAATTTTTATTTGTAGCGAACAGCAATTGTAGCAGGCCCAGGAATAATTTCTCCTGTAATCAAAATACAATTTAAGATACTCGCATTATAATACAAAACAAGTAAAAAATTTCGAATATTTCTATGACAAAACCAAAAGGATTTCAGTATTCTTCTTATTCTAAAAAATGGCGTTCATCAAGTTCTTTTCCATTTTTTAAACATATAATTTTGTTGTTACTATTAGTTACTTGTTTACATGCCAAGGGACAAAAAAATGACAAAAAAGCGATCGGTAAAATAGATTCTCTAATTGTTGTTGCTGATGATTTATACATGAATGGAAAGGATAGAGAACTTATTTTAATCGTAGAGAAAAAAATAATACCAGAATCAAAAAAAAATAATTATGAAAGAGGCTTATGCTATGGTCATTTTTATATTGCTTCCTGTTTATCATTTGCCGGAAAACACCTTAAAAGTAACATATATATTAAAAAATCACAATCCTATACTTCATATCTAAAAAGTGATTTCATGCAAAGTTCCCGTAATTATGGATTAATAGGAGATAATTTAACAGATCTCGGGCTTTATACTGCAGCAGCTCAAAACTACCATAAAGCTGTTAGCGAAATTGAAAAAATTAAGACCAAAAATTATAATGATCTTTTAACTCAAAGCACAACATATAATACCATGGCGAATTTGTATAATATACAGAATTTCCAGGATTCTGCATATTCCTATTTGCTAAAAGAAAGAAAGATATTAAGAAGAATTCCTCTGCATATTGCATATAGGGAAGTGGGAAGCTCTTATAGCTCACTGGGAAACTATTATTTTTTTAAAAAAAATTTAGATTCAGCAGAGTATTATCTTCAAAAGTCACTATCAATTCTAAACAATAAAGAACATCCGTACGAAATTGAAGCTTTAATTGGAATGGGAGATCTTTACGTGTATAGGAAAAGGAATGATAAAGCTATTCAATACTACCAGGAAGCATTGAGTAAAGCAAGTAATGATAATTTGCGTTCGCTTGGAATAATATATAAAAAACTGGGGGATTTCTATTTTAAATGCAATGACATCGAAAAAGCCAGGAAATATTCAATTTTAGGACTGCGGTTTGAGGATAGTATCAATGTAAATATGGATCGTGATCGCAATTTCATTGTCAATGAAATCTTGGAGGGAGAAAAAGAAATTTACGAAAATGAAAATAGGAAAGTTAATTATGAAATAGAGCTGCTGGTAGGTGTAATTATTTTATTATTGATAATTATTTATGCTTTTCAGAAATCAAAGAAGCAAAACGACTTGAAGCTGGACATCAAAGAACTTGAGATAGCTAAAAAGGCAGCTTATACTAATGAACTGGAGCAGAAATTAAAAATATCCTTACATGAAGTTATAGAAGCTGCAAAAAAAAACAGTCCTGTTTTTTTTGAAAAATTTCAATCTTTACATCCGGATTTCAGTATAAAGTTGTTAGAGATCAATGGTAGCCTTACCACCAATGAATTGATACTTTTGGCATATGTTTACCTTAATTTTTCATCTAAGGAAATAGCATCATATACTTTTAGATCATACCGAACAGTGCAAAGCAGAAAATATATGTTGCGGAAGAAGCTTAATCTGGAGACCAATCAAGATCTCTATTTATGGTTAAAAAGAAAGACATAAAGATATACTTATGTAGTACGTAAGCATTAAGTATTTCTGCTTTTTTCAAAATATAGCACATTTAATATCCTGATTATAAGCCATTTATACAATTAATCCTTTTTACGTATCTGTTTTTTTTTATGAGATTTCCAGTTTATTTTCCTTTGTAACAGAAATTCTTATAAAATGAAAAAAATATTATTACCTATGGCTGCGATATTTTTTGGCACCATAATGCATGGACAAGTTGGTATTAACACTTCAACTCCAAAAGCGACTTTTGACATTATGGCAAAAAATTCGAGCGGAACTTCCACTTTAGCAGACGGATTGCTAATACCGCGTGTAGACAGGCAAAGGGCGGTGAATATGACTTCAGTTGAGCCCTCTACTCTTATTTATGTAAATAGTATTGCCACTGGCAGCGCTACAGGACAGGGATCAAATATAGATAGTATAGGGTTCTACTATTTTGATGAGACAACAAGTAAATGGAGCAAACTTATTACGCCTGTCGGGGATCCTACTCCCGATGCGTTTGTGGATGATAGCGCCAATGCAATGGTTAAGCTTGGAGCAACCTCTTCGGGTTCAGCCAGAGCGGCAGGATCCGAATTTGTTATAAAGGATGCCGGAAATGTTGGCGTGGGTACTTCAACACCAGCCCAAAAGCTGGAAGTAAATGGAAATGTAAAATTCAATGCGGTACCTAATGCTTCATCTGTAGATAATACTGATAGAATAATGGTATTACAAAGTGACGGTACCGGTAAAAAAGTTCCTTTAACTAGCCTTCAACCGCCTAATACTTATACTCCAAGAGGAATATTTCGTTATCAGGCTCCTAATCCTGCTTTATATGCATTGAATACATCATACCCAACCACAACTATCATCAATAACATTGATATTGGTTATAATACCTTTACTGTATATATTCCCGCAAATACATCTTCATTGATCCTTTTTAATTACTCAATACCCAATGGATTAACTGATTCTACTGGAGATGGCCTTAGTGTAAATACAAGTGGTACTATTTACCAGGGTATAAGATTTTTAAAAGCAGGAGTGGAAGAACCCAGCGGATCAAGAAAATTTCGTCAAACCGGAGTTTCTTGTGTGGCCGGAATTTATTCGGAAACTATTGATAACCCTACTTCCAGTCAAATTGCTATAGTATTCTCGCTTCATGGTTATTTAGAGATAAGAGCAGACACTAATTTCCCAAGTGGTTCTTTTGCAAGATTTAATATGAATAAAGCAGTTGGGGAAAATTATAACTGGGGGAAAGGTATTCTAACATTACAGCAGTTTGATAAGCCTCTGTAGTAGTTTTGACGCACAAAGCATTTAAGATTGTGGCTTATCGGAATTGAAGAAGGAGATGTTTGTACTGGTACTGTGAAATTTAAAAAGTAATTCTGAAGAGGTTCTCGCTTTAATGTATAGACATATAAGTGGATAAGAATTAGTTGAAGATGATGGAAAGGTTTAAATATTTCAGATTGGACTTCTCTAAAATAGAAACCAGCATTGGTAGACAAAATAATAAGAAAGGGCATAGTTGTTAAGCACTAAACCTTTATAGAAAAAGTAACTTTCGGAGTATATTGTTAAAATCCATTTATCTTATAACTTAACAAAATACTGTATAATAATTAAATAACGAATTATGAAAATTAAACAATTATTTTATTGGGGGATATTTGTGATATCCATTTCCTCAGGGAAAGCCCAGGACTTTTTTACAGTAATCAGTGAAAGGTCCATCAAAGCAGATCCTAAAAACAGGACAGTACAGCCGGAAAAGTCATTGACCTACACATTGGATGTGGTAGGAATGAAAAATTATTTTAATTCTGTTCCGGAATTGAAAGACAGTGATCGTAAAGATAACGCTCCGATTATTGTTTTGCCAATGCCTGATGGTACGAAAGCAAAATTCAGAATCTGGAAATCTTCAGTAATGGCTCCGGGATTAGCCAGTCAGTTCCCTCAGATCATTACCTTTACAGGGCAGGGGATAGATGATAAGTTTGCCACTATAAAACTGGATTTTACAGAATTGGGTTTCCATGCGCAGATAAAATCTGTGGTAGCTGGTGATACATACATTGATCCTTATGCAAAACTGGATGTCAACAATTATATCATTTACAAAAAAAGTGATTTAATTGATAAAAAAACGAGGTCTTGTGGAGTAAAAGATGAAGACGATACTCCATTAGGAAAAAAAAACGCTCAAAAAACCACATCTCCAAGCGTAGGAACTCAAATTAGAGTTTTCAGGCTTGCTGTTGCGTGTACAGGAGAATATGCGGTAGCAGCAACGGGTACAACTACTCCTACTGTTGCGCAGACGCTTTCAGCAATTGTAACTTCTGTGAACAGGGTGAATGGAGTGTATGAGCAGGAAATAGCTTCAAGATTAGTATTAGTGGATAGTGAAGTAAATGTAGTCTTTACAAATGCTTCTACAGATCCATTTAACGGAAATAATGATGCCGATATATTAATTGATGAAAGTCAGACTCAGATTGATTTATTGATAGGAAATGCCAATTATGATGTAGGACATACTTTTAGTACTGGCGTTGGTGGACTAGCTGGTCTAGGAGTTATTTGCATGAATGGTCAAAAAGGAAGTGGAGTTACTGGCTCGGGTGACCCAGTCGGAGATCCTTATGATATAGACTATGTTGCCCATGAAGTGGGACATCAGTTTGGTGGTCCACATACTTTTAATGCTCTTACTGGTGACTGTGGGGGTAATCCACCCAATCGTGACTCTAACAATGCTGTAGAACCAGGAAGCGGAATTACCATCATGGCTTACGCTGGCATTTGTGAAGCCACAAATGACCTAGATTTTCATAGTATTCCTGTTTTTCACACCAAATCATTTCAAACGATAACCACAACGGTTCAGTCAACAACATGTCAGGTGACAACTCCAGTTGCTAATACCGCTCCCGTTGTAAATGCAGGAAATGATTATATTATTCCTAAAGGCACCCCATTTAAGTTAACCGGTTCTGCAACAGATGCACAAAATAATGCACTTACCTATTCATGGGAACAAAATGATGTAGGACCTGCAGGAAACTGGAATGCACCGACTGGAAATGCCCCTCTATTCAGGTCATTTGTACCGGTAACAGTTCCTTACAGATATTTTCCAAAGATCACAGATGTTATTAATAATACGACAACCACAGGCGAGATTTTGCCATCATACGGAAGAGCAATGGAGTTTAGATTGACGGTAAGAGATAACAATGCAGGCTGTGCAGGAGTTGCAAATGATGATGCAAAAATTACTGTGGATGCCAATTCTGGACCATTTACGGTAACAGCACCTACTACAGCAGTAAGTTGGACAAGCAATACTACTCAAACCATAACATGGAATGTAGCCAATACAAATGCTGCTCCTGTAAGCTGTGCCAATGTAAGTATTTTACTGTCAACAGATGGAGGTTTTACTTATCCTACCACTATTATCGCCTCTACTCCAAATGATGGTTCCGAGACTATTACGGTTCCTAACGTAAATACATCACAAGCAAGAATTATGGTTTCAGGGCAGGATAATGTATTTTTTAATATTAATCCTGTTAATTTTACCATTACCCAGACGTTAGGTGTTGGTGAAGTAACTGGAAGTAAAGATGTATTTATAGTATATCCTAATCCAAGTAAAGGACTTCTGAATATTAAATTTACTAATTTTAATGAAAATTATGATATCATGGTATATGATGTAAGCGGAAGATTGGCATTTAGTAAACTGAATAATATGTTAACGGTTGATAAAATCAGTACGTTCAATTTAGCTCACTTAATGACAGGAGATTACGTGATTAAGATTAAAACTAAGAATATGGAGAAATCCGTAAAATGGGTTAAAGAATAAGAATATCTAAATCCATAAATTGAAAAAAAGGTTGTTTTACAATGAAAACAACCTTTTGTATGTTTACTTTCCGATACAAAAAATTGACATAACCTATTTAAAGGCTATTATTTCTTTTGGAGGACAAGACGGTACCAATCTCTCACAAACTAATAACTTATAAAACTAAGGTACGATTTTGTTCAAAAATATCAATAAGAAAACATTCCGAACGAAATTAAAAACGTTGCGAATAGCCGATGCAATCCTTGGCAGAATGGTACACAATTCCTTGAGAATAGACCTTAAAGGGGAAATCTATGAGAAGAAAAAAGCTGATCAGAAAATCAGCTCAGAGTAAAGATTTATTTTATATTTTTAAATCATCTTTTAGACACCTTTTTGACTTCATTCTTAGTGGTCAATTTAATCAGGAATTAAGTGGCCAATATCACTGGAATTTGCAGTATGGCAAAAGAAGAGCCCACCAAATAATATTATTATCTAGTTATGAGTAAAAAAGGATTTCCATAATACTTTAATTTAATATTAGGAATTGCTTTTGGGAAATATTAGTTTTTTTATACAAATATTTAGAATTTAACATTCTAAGTATAATTAGAATAAAAACCATTATCTCCAATTGATAAAATCCAAACCTTAGACAGGCCATATCAAATAAACAGAGTCTGCGGATTTCTGGGGTTTGGATTATTCGATATATTTACAATTTCTTAAGCTCCTAAAATATGGTAAAACTATCAAATTGAGATTTCTATTTTTCTACAATGTCTCATTATCTCCATCTTCTAAAGTAACCAATATATTTTCATCATCTAATTGATCCTGAATTTTTTCCAGAAGCTTCGAATTTACTTTTGGAGATACAAAAATATGATGATGAGGAGAAATTGATCCAAAATTAAGCCTGACCTAATTATGTATTAAAAGATGAAAATTGAAAATTTATTAGTTTTAACATTACTTCTTTTTATAAATTTGTAATTCTTGACCTTGATAAATACTTTGGTGCTAATATACTTGAATGTATCATAGTTAGAACGGATTAAAATCAAGAATTATACTTAATAAATGTTACTTAGTATTTCGTAAATTAAAAGTTCATTTTGTTATAGTTGGTACACACAAATATATAGTTACCCAAACAGTTAGTTGGGCCCTAACGTTCAATGACAGCCTATGAAAATAAAAGTTTATTCCCCTTCCAATCCTTTACTTAAAAAATATATAGAGTGTATTTATATACTCACACATACCTCTGAAGAAAAACCCGCCAAATACATCACCTTCCCATCTATTTTCACCATTGTTTCAAGCAGTGAAAGATCAAAATCGATCAATAAAGAAAATCAATTGATCATCGGTCAATGCGATGACAATGAGGTGGCGACCAATTTGGTATCTGATTTCAATAAGCCAGTGTATGTCCAGTACGAAGGGAAAATAAACGAAATTACGATCTATTTTAAACCGTTGGCTATTAATTCATTTTTGGAGCACGAATTAAACCATTACAACAGTTCAAGCTTTTCTGAATTTTCACCTTTTAAAGATTATAGAAAAGCTATGATCGAAATTCTTTCTTTGCAAAATGATACCGAAAAAATTGAAACTGTTGAAAGGTATTGGTTATCAAAATTAGGTGGGTTTCAGCATCATTTCCTTGAAACTGTTTTGTCTGAAATGATGTGTGAAGAAAATGATGCTTTAACCATTACAGAACTATGCAAAAAAAATGCTATTTCGCGTACAACATTGAACAAACACTTTGACCGACATATCTGCAAAACACCATCTCAATTCAAAAAGATATTAAGATTTAGAAATGCGGTTAACAAATACTCATCAAATAAGGCAAGAAATAACTTAACGGATATTGCATATGGTGTTGATTACTTTGACCAGTCTCATATGATAAAAGAATTCAAATCAGTTACAGGGTTCTCTCCCAAAGTTTTTTTTAATAAAACGACTGCGCTGGAAAAAAAACAAATTCATTGGCTGTTTTTATAGATAGGTTTACAATTGTACAATTTTTCCTTTTCTGCTTAAAGTAGTTTTGTCGTTTAATCATAAATGAAACCCCTATGACCATCCGTCAAATCAATTTTATTCCAGTTGTCTTTTTGATAGCTCTTTTGCAACCTATTGTGGTCCAATCACAAAATTCGAAAAATATTGTTGCTCCGATAAGGTCTCACTTAAAAAATCTTGAAAAAGAAAATAACTTAAGCGGGGTAGTTCTCATTGCAAAAGACGGCACGCCAATCTATAGAGAAGCCTTTGGTTTTGCCAATTTGCAGGACCGTGTTAAAAATAAACCGAACACGAAGTTCAATTTAGCTTCTATCAACAAGATGTTCACCGCAATAGCTATTATGCAATTGGTGGAATCCGGGAAAATTTCGCTTCAAGATAAAGTGGGCCAACATCTTTTAGATTATCCTAATAAAACTGTTGCGGACTCTGTGACAATCTACCAACTATTAACGCACACTTCAGGAATGAACAGTTTTTGGGAGGAATACGATAAGCTTGCAAAAGAAAAATTCAAAACAGTTTCTGATTACCTTCCATTGTTTGTTGATAAAAAACTAGCCTTTGATCCGGGTAGTGACTTCTTGTACAGCAACTCCGGATATATGGTTTTAGGATTAATTATTGAAAAGGTGTCAGGTCAAAATTATTTTGATTTCGTAAAAGAACATCTATATCAACCTGCAAAAATGATTAATACTGATGCTTACGAATTGGATAATGTGATTCCAAATTTAGCGACTGGTTATACAATGTCGTTGGAAGAACCGGGACAATGGAAAAATAATATTTTATCGAATTTAGCAAAAGGAACTCCTGCTGGCGGAGGCTATTCCACAGCTGACGATTTGTTGAATTTCGCCAATGCTCTACAAAACAATATTTTACTTAGCAAAGAGAGTCTAACTCTTTGTACATCAGGCAAAGTTAAGTATAGAGAAGGAATGTACGGCTACGGGTTTGAAGAAAACACAATCAACGGACACCGCATCTTTGGACACACCGGTGGACACGATGGTATTGCTTGTGAAATAATGATTTATCCGGATTTGGGCTATACTGTTGTTATCCTAACCAATGGAGAAGTCGAAAATTATTGGGAAGTGAGTAATTTGATTAAAAAACAATTAGTGGGTTCAGCACCATCAATTGACAATTTCTTTTATACTAAAGATATAATTAAGACCGTATGCAATAAAGGTTACGAAGCTGGAATTAAGGAAATAGAACAAAATTCAAAGAAATATTCATTAAGAGAAAAGCTTATTGAAAGATATGGTTACAGGTTATTGTTCGAAAAAAAGACCAATCAGGCAATAGATTTATTTAAGTTAAATACTCACCTTTTCCCAAACTCAACCTATGGCTATTATCATATAAGTGAGGCATATAGGGTTTCAGGTCAAAAAAAACAAGCGATTGAATATCTAAAGTTATACCTTGAAAAAGAGCCAGAAGACAATGATGCTAAATTAAAATATAAACTGTTAATGAAATTTCTATAAGTGAATTTTTTTTCTTTATAATTTGTAAAGATAAACATTGCTTTATAATGTAGACATTGAATTTTTTACGAACTAACAAAATTAAAGTGTGAAATGTATTTTATTGTATATGAAACGATTTCTCCGACACTTTACATTTTAACACTACAATCCCACAATTCAACCGCCTATTTTCCCGTGTGACTTAGATTCTTCAACTACTAAGCATAGTTCATCTTTATTTTGCGAGGATTTTAAATTCTAGTAGTTATGAAAAAAATAATGATATGTATAGATTTTTCTCCCGAAGCAAAAAATGAAATGCATTATGGGGCTGCTTTAGCTAAAGAAAAAGGCTCAGATGTTTTGCTGTTCTCATTACAAAATACACGTACAAAATGCACAGTTGTCCGGCGAATATTTTTATGATCAGATACTCATCAAAAAAGACAACTGATTGTTGAAGCTACTGCATTGGCCGGAGAATATCAGATTAATGTAGAATATCATTTAGCTTCAGGAAGCTTTTTTGAAGAAGCTCAAAAATCTATCACAGATAACGAGATCGATTTAGTGGTAATGGGTATGGGCGTAAAAAGCTTTGACCAAAGTTTATTGGGTAATACCACTACAAAGGCAATTCATCGTTTTAAACCAATTCTAGTAATCTTCCCCTGATATAGAATATGTAATCATTAAAAAAACTCTTTTTGCATATGATGCTCATAACGATCTGAACTGGCCGGTTTTGAATACCTTATTAATCAGTCACACTCTTTATCAAAATTGATCCTTCATTATCAGCTTTAAAGTTTGTCCATCATTTACAAATATTCTCTTTCATTATAGCCCAACTTAGTGACCAAGGTTCCTAAGGTACGTTAAGCTGATTCACAATAAAAGGTACTAAACTTAAGGTTTATTGCTAAAAGAAAATATTATTGTTCTAAGAAAAAATTAAGTTTATACATCAATTTTTTACATAAAAAAACACAATAAACTTATTGTTTATTGTGTTTAAAGATGTGTGAAATAAGATAGAGAATCTCTTTCAAAACCATTATAGAATTAAGGTTTCCAGAAGGTCCAGAACTTTCCGTTATAAACAGCTAATTGTTTTTTAACCGTATCATACACCAGCATGCCAGCACTTGGCTCGATAATATTTAAGTGTGGACTTACTACTTTGGGTAAAACCATCGCCTTATTATCATCTGCAAGAACTAATATTCCTTTTGTTGTATTTGTAGCACCTGCTATTGTTGTACTGATAGAAACTTTAGCTCCCGGCTGCTCTGCCCTATCGCTTGCCTGAATGCTGAGATCTGCGGTTCCTGTTGTATCCACACTCAAATCAAACCATGTGTTTGTGTCTTTTAAATATTTCACTTTATTATCCGAAGTATCAAAAAGAACAGTTCCGTTTTCTGTAATTCCTGTTTTATCTGTGACATACGGCAGCAACAGACCTTTGTTTTCTGTGTCTCCAAACTGTAGAGATACTGATCCATTGCTTACGCTTTCCCGACTTATTCCTATTTGTGCGGACATTAGATTAGCCATCAAAAAGCCGCCTATTATTACTGTATTTTTAATCATTTCTATTAATGTTTTATGAATACTGAGAACATGAATGAATGAATGGATGATTCAATATTCATGTTCTCAAAAATTGTTATTACTCCGGACAGGTCTGTGTACTGATGCAGAACCATCCAAATGTACTTCCATTGTCCTGTGAAGTATACATTTTTAAACATTTATTTGTTGTATCATACACCAGCATTCCCTCAACAAAATCTGCAGGCGGAATGCTAACAGGGTTTCCTGAAGCATTAAAAGACATTCTGTTGACAACAAAACCTTTTGTTCTGGCTTCCAGTACCAGCCATGCTCCTTTACGTACTGCCGGCCAGTTATCAGCATTCTGAATTCCAGCTCTTGTTAATGAAGTGATTCCTACTTTACTGACTAATGCAGGATTTTCTGTTGTAGAAATTGCTCCCGGTTTGTAGCAAACCGTATTTTCAAGTGTGGCGAATGTGATGTAACGTTTTGAGTTTTCTGTGTTAAAATTATGATCAAAAACCCATTTACCTGATATTTTTGTGCCCTGAACCAATATTCTGTTAACTGTAAAATTAGCATCATCAGCTATAACCATATACGTTGAGTTAGGGTTATAAAACTGGCTTTCGTAGGTTGACAGATCAGCCTGGAAGTATACATCATCGGAGGTTCCGGTTCTTTGCAAAAGCCATTTTCTCTGAATAATTTTCGCATTGCCATTTCCAAAATTAATAGACTGCATTGGAACAGCTGAAATATTATTATCTCCCGCAATCATAAATTCCTGATCATCAGAAATAGTTGGTCTGGATACCGCAAGGTTTTCCGAAATAAAATCATTATTAGTGGCCATTGTAAGGATAGTTCCAGCATTTACACTATTGGATACTTTTTGATGCAAGGCCGAAATATCATCACGTCCGATCCCGAAAATATTGTTGTTAAATATTGTATTTAATGTACCATCCCAAACAATCGCTTCTGTTGATGATAAGTAAGGGTTGATAGCTACACGTCCTAAAGTAATACCATATTTAATGGCCATATATGAATCTACCCTTCTTCTTTCTGTTTCTGTAAGATTGCCACCTGTACCATAAATAATAGTTTCACCAATATTTCCTAAAAAACTGTCATTATCACTTCCATTCCCCGAAAATATTGTAGAACCAAAAGCATGCCCCCCATTTAAATACCCCATTGCATGATGCGTACCGATGGCACCATTCATATTACCATTAAGCCCCTTAGATACTGAAGTATCATTATATCTATGATACATAATACTTGGAATAGTGGTTGAAAAGCTAATACCTCCGGTGTTGTTAATATATCTTCCTGCGTAATTAACATCCACTCTTTCAATTTCATCATTTGTATTAGCAAATCTTTTATTAATACCAATTCCATCCCAATATCCTATATTTCCTGATTGATTGGCATTATTTACCAGTGAGCTGAAAATTCTACAGTTATTACCGTTTCCAGGAAGAAGTCCTTCTTTTGTGAAAGTAAAAATATCATAGTTTAATTCTGATACTGTACGGACGTTAACATTGCCTAGAGACTGTTTAGCATTTGTAAAATTAATTCCCGGATTAAAATTAAAATAATTAGCAGCTCCAACTACATATTTTGGAAGCGGATTTGTCCCTAACTGAGTAGAAACTACTCCTGAAGCATAATCTTTCCAAGAAGTAACATCTGTATTATTTCCCGTATTTACAGCGTCTATATCCGCTCTATACCAATAGTTTAGCCCCTTAACAACTCCACCTGGAGCATGACCAAAAGCGCCAAAAGTAAAAAATTGCCCATTTGATAAAGTAACATCTGCATAGTTATAAACAACACCATTAACAGTAATAGTGTTTGCACTCATATCTGTGGATGGATCGGTTGCATCAAAAGTTTCGTCATCACTCTGCAGTAGTTTTAAATTTTGCAGACCTTTTGGCCATGCAATTCGTACTGTTCCTGTAGAATTAGTATTCTGGACTTTCCAGATCGACTCAAAACGATAATTAATATTGGTTATTCCACTGATTGCAACTGAAAGATTTTGTCGTAATCCGTTGTCTCCCCAAATTAAATATTGGTCATTTGCAAGAGAGACTGAGTTCAACAAATTCGTATTTGCTAATCCAGTCGTTCCGATAATTAACTTTTGACCTAGATTAACACTGATGGATTGTTTTTGATCTAGAGCTGAAGCAATATCATGGGCAATCCCTGCAATATTATTATTGTAAGCACTATTAATAGTACCATTCCAAACAATATTACTTTTTGAAGCAAGATAATGTTCTGCAGCTGTACGCTCTAAAGTAATCCCGTATTTAATTGCTAGATAAGAATCTACTCTTCTTCGTTCTGCTGCTGTAATACTTCCTGATCCGTAAATAATTGTTTCCCCAATATTTCCAATAAATCCCCAATCATCACCATTAGGTGGATTGACACCACCGTTAGCTCCGAAAATATGTCCACCAGTTACTGATCCAATAGCACCATGAGTGGCAGTTAATGCATTGCTTGTTCCATTCATACCTTTGTTTAGAGAGGTATCTGTAAAGTTATAATACATAATGCTCGGAATATTAGGGTCAAACGCTAAAGCTCCTGGATTAGCCAAATAAGACAACCCACCTGCATTATTCCGTCTTGCAATACGACCATCATAGTATAATCCCGGTGAATCCCAGTTTGCTCCATCCAGAATAGTATTGTTTCGACCTATATTTAAATATCTGCTCGTTCCTTCGCCTGTCATTCCTTCTTTGGTAAGGGTGAAGATATCATAGTTAAGACTACTCAATGTTTGAACGGAAATATTCCCTATCATCTGCTGAATTGCTGTAAAGTTTACACCGGGATTAAAGTTGAAATAATTAGTAGCCCCAACTTTATATTTAGGCAAAGGGGCTGTAGATATTCTTGAAGATGAAATACCCGAAGTCTGATCCGTCCACGATGTAACATCCGTACCATCTCCTGAATTTATCGCTTCTTTATCTGCCCTGTACCAGTAACTTAAACCATTAACAACTCCACCAGGGGCTTGAGCATATCCTGCAAGTGTAAAATAGTCTCCACTACTGAAAGTAATCGTTGCTGTATTATAAACTACTCCGTTAATCGTCACCTCCGAAGTCATCGGAATAAAGTCATCAGATGTATCGAAAGTTTCATTTGTAGAACGAATCAAATGTAAATTAGCAATTCTTTTCGGCCAGGCAACAATTACAGTCCCTGGACTTCCAGTATTCTGGACTTTCCAGACAGAAGCAAATCTATAGTTAATTTCACCTCCTGGTGCAGAAGTGTAAGATAAAGAAACAGATAAAGACTGTTTTAGCCCGTTATCTCCTACAATAAGAAATTGTCCGTTATTTAAAGTATTTGTATTAGTTGAATTCATATTGGATAATGAATTCCCAGCTCCGATAATTAATTTCTGATTGTCATTAACACTTTTTGATTGTTTTTGATATAAGGAGCCTGCATCATCACGACCAATTCCAAAGACATTGTTGTGATATGTACTATTCGCCGTACCATTCCAGACATTGACACTTGTTGATGAGAGATAATCAAATGTACCGGAATCAACCCCGCCTGTACGAAGCGTAAGACCGTATTTAATTCCCAAATAACTGCTGATTCTTTGATTTTCGTTGCCTGATTTTGGGTTTGTATAAACAATAATCTCAGGAACCAGGCCTCTCCATGGCTGATTAACAGAGTTAACAAAATCATTACCTACAACAAAATTTCCTGCTGCAGAACTTTGATTTCCTCCTGTCCGGGCAGCAAATCCGTTAAGCTCAATACGGGCTGTACCTGCCGTTGCATGCTGCCAATGCCCTGACATCAGATAAGGTTTGGACATAGTGATGGCAGGATTATCAGCACTTCCGTATAAACTGGTATACATCATGAAAGTAGCATTTGGATAGGCTCCAAAATGCGGATTATCTCCGTTTGCCCCAATTCCTATCAAAGTATTGGCTCCCGAATTCGTTTCAAGAGAGGCCACTGAATACAGTGATAAGCTGTTATTGACTCCACGGTTTGCCACCTGGTTATTACCCATTGCTTTATTGTCGAAATTGACAGCCGGGTTAAAATTAAATTTATCCGTGGGATTTACTAAAACAGGCTGTAAGCCTACTGTACCTTGGGTAAGATGATAACCATTACCCGATTTATCTGACCATAATGAGGGCGTAAAGCCATCATCTGCCTTTACCCATAACCCTAAATCTGTACCTACTCCGCCCGGAGATTGTCCGTATGCTGAGAAAGAGCCAATAATTAAGACTATAAGAAATAGTTTAATTTTTTTCATTATTTAATTTAGATGTCTATTATTGATTTTACTGAATATTTTATGCCTGAAAATTTGAAGTTGTACAAAAGCTTACTGCAAAACTCCCCAACCCTCTGATATGATTCTTTATTTCTCTTCATAAGAGTGCTGGGACGAGTTTTCCAGCTTTTATATAGGACATTTATTATTTGCTTATCTAAACCTTTTGGAGTGATAAAATATTTATGTAACCTTCTGCGTTAAATGAATCTTACAAACTAAAAATATTTACTTCTTCGGTTTGGAAAATTTCTATTTCCCTATAACTACAGGTTCAATTTATCTAATGCGTATGCCATTATATTATGAAGATATTTTTCCTGGTCAGTATCTATATAGGTACTTGAAATGCTGGGATGTCTAAATACCCCTTCATCCCAGAAAAAGATTACTCTTCCGCCGCCTCCCGTAAGCCAGATACCGGCCTGGGTTGATGCTGTTCCCCCTTCTTTGGCCAAAATTTCAGAACCTGGAGCCAGTTGAGAATTTGACACTCTTCCTGCCGTTTGCGCCCCGGTAATAGGTGAATTTCCGGATACACTACCAAACACGCCATCGGAACCAGTAGTTCCTGCAACTGAATAAGAAACTCCGGTTCCGGATATCACATTTCCTGTTCCTCCAAAACCTTGGAGTGCCGTGGTATTTCTGTTAGCATCAAGCACAACAATAACTACTCCTCCGAGATCTGTAAAGTCTTTTATTTTTGCAATTGTAGATGCGCTTAAATCTACACCTACCTGGAGACCAATACAAAATACATCCACAATGCTTTTCAGCTGGGCTCCGGAGTAATTATCCAGCTGAGCTGTCTCAAACTGTAAAAAGTCGATCCCCTCTACTTTATTATAAATTCCGTGCGTTCCATAATTAAGCTTACTTTGAAGCTGAGAATTAAATGTTGGGAATCCTGTACCCCCAAGTGCATAGAGATTTCCATCCCATAATCCGGCCCAATATCCTATTGTAACTCTTTTGGATGTAGAAGGTGTTGTATTCGGAAGCCCATCCACGTATCCTAAAACGCCATTGGCATCTGCAACTACTATTCTGGAAGCATTGAAGGTCTGATCTTTATTATCCGATTTTGTACCGTCGGGTTTTGTAAAGATGGCATTAACAGCTCCATTTTTAGGAAGCTCTCTCACTCGTTCAGTGCCATTAACGTCAAGTACTTCAGTGGGAACGCTAGTTTTAATCCCAACTTGACCCGAAACGGTTATGGATAATAAAACCACAATTAAATTAATTTTTTTCATTTTTTATATTAAAGGTTAATGATTCAGGAGAGTTATGTATTTATAAATGTGTTTTAAAAACATCAAATTATAATTCAATTCTTTCCTCATAAGAGAGCTGGGAAAAATCCCAGCATTCCTATTATATAAAGACATTTGTGTAATAAGTATTTCTTAGAAACTCATCAATAGGGTACATTGAGTTTCTAATAGCTCTGCAATATTAAATACAAATCTTAAAGGGGGACTAAAAAAAAGCATTTCAGATATACTTTACCACCTACTTACATCTACTCAAAGCGTATATTGTACTATTAATCAACCTTTTATTTAAAATGAATTTATCATATATAAGTTTAAATCTGTTTCAGAAGGCAGATTAAATTTTCTGCGTATCCTGAATTTTTTATTCTCAACAGCCCGAACTGTAGTATTGGTTGCCGTGGCTATTTCCTTAGTACTGAGGTTTAATTTCAACAATGCACATATCTCCAATTCCGAAGAAACAAGGTTGGGGCAGGATTCTAAGATTTTATCAAAATAATCCGGAAATTGAGATTTAAAATAAGTTATAAATAATGAGTTTTTGCTCATTGCAAGTTCATATAATCCATCGGAGAAATTTATTTTATCTGTTTTGTTTATGAAATCATTCAATCTTTCTTTTTCTACGTAATATTTAATGATCATTTTTTCTTTTCTGTGGATAAAATACATCCCTACAAAAGTGCAGAAAGCTATTTCCATTACTTTATACACTCTTATATACCATTCCTTTACCGGTGAAAGATGCTGATGAAAAGAAGGCATCAGGGAATAATCTGTAATAATATTTATGAAGAAAAATGCTACATAAATGCTGACAAGTGTAAGAACAATGTATCTGTCTTTATCATAATCAAAAAAAAATGCTACAGCTACTGTTAATGATATATAGCTTAAATAGTTCATCACATTTTTTCCGCTTATTATGTCGCAATAGAAAATAACTGTTCCCAAAAACATAAAAAGCAGCATCAGTAAGTGTTTGTTGAACCGTATTCTGTCCGGCCATAAGATCGTGCAAAGCATAAACAGCCCCATCCCCAAAAAGACGACTGCATAAATAGGCTGTTCAAGGAAAACCATATTTAATAAAAAATTACAGCCTAAAATAAACACAAGAACAAGTGTATAAACGTCAAACAAAATGCTTTTTTCGTATTCTATTTCATCCTTTGCCAATTGCCTTTTTTCTGATATATAGGCAGAAATATATTTTATTATCATCAATATATTTTTTAATTGAGTTTGAATTTCATTTGATAAGAGACTATATTTAGATCAAAACTTGATTTTTCCGTTTCATTTACATCAATATTATAGACTACTTTATCTAAGATCAAGGTCTGCTGCTATTGACTGTTGTAAAGCTTATAGAAATACCAACTTGGGCATAAAATCAAAATAATAATAATAATAATAATAAAAGCTTTCCATTTTCAGTTTTTTAAAAGACTCATTGAAATAAATACTATTTGTTTTTCAAAAGCAGTACCCTCCGATTATTTAAACTTTACCTGTCTTTTATAAAACTTTAAGTATATAAAATAAAAGACTAAGCTCAATAATTTTATTGAACCATAGTAATATTAAGACTTTTTAAAAATTATTAAAAATAATGAAGGTTGTGAATTCGGAAATACTTACATATAAAAAAATAATATCTATATCATTATCAACTAATTACAAAAAAATTGAAGAAATCTATATGTTTGAATTTGAATTTTCAGAAAAATGATACACCAAATTAGGTTATAATTTCAGAATTACAGATCTCCAAGCAAGAAGTTCAATGCTAACGATTTAGAATATGAAATAACTTAGATGAAACGTTTTATTTTTGAAAAACAAAAAGCTTCAGCCGGCTTTTACGATGGCAAAGATTTTATGCTTAAGCATAATGCCGAAGCCGGAGTAGGTATAAATAAAACATATAACAATTCCAACAAACCTTATTACAGTTTAATATTCAATTCTGATATGAAATGTTATAATATTTATTTTAGAGGAGTTCAAACTTCACTTTAGATGCAATAAGGTACATTAAGATACATTAAGGTACAATAAGATACGTTAAGCGAAGTAATCTCTCCCTCGTTTTAAAAAATAAATTATTATCAGTTTGAGGGAAGAATGGGGGACAACAAATAAAAAAACAAACCAAAATAACAATAACCAATACAAAACTGAAAGTTTCGTAATTAGTTAATTATTAGATATTTGGTTTGTTTGAGTTTGTTTTACCTATCGTATCTATTTTCCTTTATCCAAACATACAAAATGTCAACTACTTATTTCATCTCAATAAACAAATCTCATTGTCGTCATTTCTTTTAAACCTTTGTGTACGAAACAATCGGTGAGTCTAGAATGATATATATGCTGCATCAAAACAAAAATAGAAATGTATCTCTAGTTACTGAATCATTCAAATTTAACAATGTAGTTCCAAGTTCAGTAGCGGGTTGGTAATTTTTTGCAAAAAGACTATTCCTCTTTTTATTCGGAAAAGTTTTTTCGCATTTTTTGTAGGAACCAACACTTTTGAATTTCCAAAAGCATTTCTAGTATTCAAAAAAGTTTTGGTTTTTAAGTCATTTAATACCTAATTAAATGATATAGGTTAGCTATTTACTTATAAATTAGACTATTTTTTTACTAAAGATCTCAAACAATTCATTCTTTATCTGCAATCGCACGTAATAATTTATGCCCTATACATCTAGACTTTGCACTATTTATCCTCATAAAAAAGCTTGGTCTTTAAAACCAAGCCAATATTTTAATCTGATTATTATGAGGCATTGTCAAATTCAAAATCTATTCTTTTCTCATTTCCAAAACTATCTTTTATCCAAATACTGAATTTATGAGATTCAGATGACTGAGAAGTATAATACAGCCTGAACTGTTTTTTGTGGCAATGTATATACATCATTAGGGAAATATGGTTTATCATCGGAATGCTGAAGTTTTCCACCTCCTCCAAATTGAAAATATCGTATACTATATTTTGTATCACTAAAGTTCGAAACCGTTTCTAAAGAAATTCTAATTTCCACAGTTTCATTCTTCTTTACCTTACCGGGAATAGGCATTACCTGTACCTCAAATGGGAAGTCTTGCTCTATTTCCAAATGGTTGTCCTGACAGGAATTAAATAAAACACTCATTAAAAACAGGATAAATGAATGTTTAACGAGGTTAGAAATCTTATACTTATTTACATTGTTCATCTTAAATATTTTAAAAATTAAACCGAATTCCGAAACCTAACAAAGCGTGCGAAACACCAATATGATTGTTTAGCAGAAAACGTAGCTGCCCATGAACTATAAAAACTAAATGCTCTGTTAAATAACTTTCAAGAGAAAGCCTACCTCCAATTCCATAAATAAAGTTGTTTGTTGAGTCAAGCATTGATCGAAAAGGATTTTCGAATCAGAATCTTTAGAGAATGTAGCAGCTTCAGGAAACTTTCAAACGAGTCCCATATATCTCTACACTTTTGAGAGAAATTAGCTTATCTCATGCTATGGCCGTTGTTCATTTAACAATTCAAGTGAAAAGCAATAGTTTGAATCAATCTGATAAAACATAAAAACTATAGTCCAGTAAATTTGAGGCAGGGATTACAGCAACCTTTTTTGTGCGAACCATGATATGAAATTTAAAACCTGCAGAATGATGAGAGTGAGGAACACAGGTATTAAGGGTAAGAATTGTTTCATTTAGTGTTTATAATGACCAAAAACAAAGAATCTTGTAATAAAGATTCCAATTTAGAAACTTATTAAGATATGTCAATACTAAAATACGATATTAACATCATCACTGAAGGAATTAAATTAACTGATTTGGTTATTTTCCAATTTGTCAAGATACATAGATAGAAGATCGTTAAATATTTCAGGCTCTTCCATCATTGGAACGTGGCCACAATTGTCTATAAACTTCAGATCTGCATTCTGAAGCAGTGAACTAAATTCTTTTGCCACAGCAGGAGGAGTTATTTTATCCTGAAGACCCCAAATTAATAAAACAGGAATTTGTATATCTTTAAGTTCTTCTGTTACGTAATTTCGCTGTGCAGTTTTAGCAGCTTTGATAATTTGGAAGCATTTTCTATTATCGTTTACAATCTCGAAAACATCTTTTACTAAAGATTCATTAGCTATCGCAGAATTGTAAAAAGTATATTCAACCCTTTCTTTAATGTAACTGTAATCGTGGCGTCGGGGAAACCTGTCAATCATACTGTTTTCATACAATCCAGAACTGCCGGTAAGCACTAATCCTTTTACAAAAGCAGAATATCTGTACGAATAAAGGACGGCGAGATGCCCACCTAAAGAATTACCGATCAATACACAATCAAAAATTTTGTTCTGCTGGATATACTGATGGATGAAATCAACTAAATAATCTAGCTTGTTCCCTTTATTTTCATCCAATACTGGTAATAAAGGAACATGGACTTCGTATTCATCTTGAAAGTCTTGTACAACATATTCCCAATTACTTAAACTTCCCATCAGCCCATGCAATAAAATCAGTGTAAGTTTCATTTTTTTTAGCAAAAGTAACCTGCAAGTTTAAAAATATGCGTGATTGTAATCACAATCGTACTACGACTTTGACAAAAGCAATCTTGCCCTGCTGATTGCTTCTCTGCTAACATACAGGTACTTCGCTATATTTTTGATTGAAATTCGGCGTATGATCTCTGGACGTTTCTCTAGTAAGAATTTGTAGCGTTTAACAGGACTTTTCAAAGACAGTAGATACTGGTGTTCAGAATTGTTTTCCGTAATTTCTTGATAGATTTTTAGATTGATGTTGGCAATACACATATGCAGATCATAGAGAGGTTGTAGCTTTTTGATGTTGATTATTCGTATTACGGAATCTTCAAGTGCGGTAATTTTCACTCCTGAAGATGCGTTGCGGTAATAACTTTCGCAATTTGCAAGAAAATCATCTGCAAATGCAAATCTGACAATGTTCTCGTCTCCATCTTCATTAAGAATATTGAAAGAAAATTGTCCTGAGATTATAAACGCACCTTTTTTAGCCAATCTGCCATAATCTAAAAAGTGCTCTCCCTTTTTAATCGTTTTCATGCTTGTCATTTTCTCTAATAATTGCCATTCCTCATCTGTAACGATGGGATACTTTTGTTTTAATGGCAAAACCCAATCGCTATTTTTTTTTGACTTTACTATCATTGTACTTCTTATTTTATTACTGATTCTTATCAACTTAGTTTTTGATAATCTATGCAAAAATAATTCATTTTTTTGGATGTTTTAAACTGTTGCCATTAAAGATGAGGCTATCTTCTATGGCTAAAAAAAACTCTCTTATTTTACAGCGAATCTATTGTTATAGCACATAAAAATTTTAGAATTTGTATTATTTTTTATAATTAGAAAACAATATAACATTGAAAAACAAAGAAATAATCCATGCGACAAACCATGAACGTAACCAGTTTAATATAATAATGTTATGATCTCCCCTATTTATCAAGGAAAGTATAAAAGTAATAATTCCTGTAACAATTAAATTCTTTAATAGTAATTTAAGCATAATATTTACACATTGAAAATAGAATTCCAATCTTCGAATTTTAAATCTAAGAGGCTATTTTTGTTCAGGCTGTCTAAAAATGCCTGATAAGCAATATCTAAGAAGGATTTTAATTTACAGCTGTGAGATGAAAACACACAGGGTTTTGCATTGCAGTTTATCACAGGTGATTCGTCCTGCTCTAATAAGTTTATAAGATCTCCAAGTCCCATTTGAGTAGCTTTTTCTGATATTAAAATACCCCCATTCTTACCTCTTTTTGTTAAAACCAATCCGTTATTAGATAAAAACTGAACCACCTTAACCAGATGATTCCGTGAAATACTGAAACGTTCTGCCAATTCATCCAATGAGCTTGAATCTGCATCATCTTTTTTATTTAAATACATCAGAACACGCATACTAAAATCAGTAAAATGGTTCAATTTCATTTTCTAGCTGTTATAGTTATTAATTAATTTGCAATAATTGGGGACCAAACTCTTCATAAAAAATATTTTGTTTATTGACTCCAAGTGTAATCAAAGAACTGTATTGTACTTTTATAAATGGTTCCGGCCCACAAATATAATACTTTGCATCTTCGATAAGAATTTTAGCTTGGAGTGCATACAGATCAATTCTTCCTTTTCTTATCCTTTCATTTTCTATTGCTGTTTCTTCATAAAAAATAAAAGAGGAAAGCCAATCATGATTTTGCTGCATAACTTCTACTTCAGATTTAAAAGCATGTGATTCTTCATTTCTGCAGCCATGTAACCATACAACATTGTTCCCTATACGGGAGGTGCCAAAGGCTTCCAAAATACTCATCATTGGGGTAACACCTACTCCACCGCTAATTAGCACTAAAGAATCATCAGGAGCAATATCCGCATAAAAAGTACCTGAAGGTGAACTTACCCAGATTTCATCACCAATTTTCTTTTCATGCAGATGATTGGACACTGCACCATCCGGAATTCTTTCATTCCCTGTTTCTTTTTTTACTGATATTCTATAGTGATTTGGGATAAATACCGAAGACAAACTGTACTGTCTGGGCTGCTCATATCCTAATATCGGAATAAACATTTTAACGGTAATATATTGTCCCGGAAAATACTCCGGTATATCTTTCTTATCTTTAGGTTCAAGATAGAATGATTTTACTTCTGTACTTTCATCCACTATGCTTGAGATAATAAATGCTCTCCAACCTTTCCATCCTCCCTTTTTTGTCAGGTTATTCTGGTATAATTTTTCTTCAATGGAAATCATAATGGCAGCAAGTTGATTATAGGCTTGTGTCCATGCTTCAATAATGTCATCTGTAGCCTTATCCGCCAATACCTCTTTTATTGATGCTAAAAGATGCAGTCCCACTATATCATACTGATTAGGCGTTATATTAAGGCTTACATGTTTGTTACCAATGGTCTCCAAAGTGTTAATTAATAAACTAGGGTTGTCAATATGCTCTGCATAAGCAAGTACAGCACCTGCTAATGCATTCTGCTGATTTCCATTGGCCTGATTTCCCATATTAAAAATATCCCTGAGCTCCGGATTATGAAAAAACATTCTTTTGTAAAAGTGTTTTGTAAGGTCAATACCATTTGTTTTTAGGACCGGAATAGTGTCCTTGATTAATTCTTTTTGTTCAGAAGTCATTTTATTGTGTTTAAATTCTGGGTAAAGGTATAAAAAATTTCTAATTGTTGTATTTAAAATACAACAATTAGAAATTCTACTTTCAAATGTGTTACAGCTAAAACCGTTTATTTTTTTTCAGCATTATGATTAGGTGTAACCCAAAATAATCTCCTCCATTTGGCTATAGTATTCCTGCTCAGTTTAAAATGTTGGGCAAGCTGTAGATTATTCAACCTGTTTTTTTCCTGATAATCCAAAATCTCAAGTATAGAAGATTTATTGTAAGATCGGTGGTTTTGGTTAAATACTTCTGTCGGTTGATCAGATTTACCGAAGATCTTACGGTTAAGCTCTATGATATCTAATACTGATAGTTTTTGTTTATTTAACAAAACTTTACATTCTTCTTTTCTGTCAGGATATTTCTTATTTATTATATCGTTATAGATGCGGTGATAATCCGGAGTTGATTTTTCCATAATGTTTTTTTTAGAATGAATGTTTTTTAGAATCGGGGCTTTCCCAATATGAATTCAATTATTTCCGTAGAACTTGCTATTTATATCTTATTTCTTAAAGCATATTTGCTTATCCATTTGTATAGAGTTGTTTTGGGAATTTTATATTCATCAATAATCTGCTGCCTCGTTTTTTCCTCACTTTCCACTAATTCCAAAATAAAATCTATTACTTCTTTGGTATATATATTTTTCCTGAACTGCGGAAGCTTAGATCCTTTTTCGTTTGACGAACTATTGTGATTAGTACTTCTTTGTGGAGCATATAATATCAGGTGCTGAGAATAGACCCTGAAAAAATCATATTCAAGCAATTTGCTCCATTTTAACAGAATGCCAGTGGTTAGTTCCTTTTGTAAAAACATTTCTTCTATTTCTTTATTGTTACATTTGAAAAAATTACAAATACGTGATGTTTCAACTTCAAGTTCCAGGACTCTTTGTCTGACTAATGAGCCTATGTGGATATTTTTAAAATGGCTACTCATTTTTCAACTTTTTATTCTCGTTTACCTACATTGATGCTTCCAAATACATTTTTGGTATATTTAGAACTTACTATATTGTTTTCAAATTCAAGAAACATAATGGTTTTCAGTCCCCACCATGTTTTATTCAGCTCATATTGCCAAATATCATCAGGATAGAAGTTAAAACTGTCTCCCAATTCTTTCAGCACTTCTTTTTTGGTCATCCCAAGAAAAGACTGGCCGTATGCAACTTTCTTTATCATATAAATAGCGGGTATTCTGTTTTAGACTAAAACTCCTTAATCAGAAGAACTAAATAAATCTTCAACCATAGTAAACTATTACAACTAGAACTTATGAAAAACTAGTAAACTGGTTACCTGGTTGAAGATATTATCATTTCAAATAGTAAAATCTATGGCTTCCAGAAAGACCATACAGTACCATTGTATACAGCCAGCTGACGTGCTGTAGTGTCATACACCAT
Source organism: Chryseobacterium sp. 22532 (assembly GCF_052044665.1). Taxonomy (NCBI): domain Bacteria; kingdom Pseudomonadati; phylum Bacteroidota; class Flavobacteriia; order Flavobacteriales; family Weeksellaceae; genus Chryseobacterium; species Chryseobacterium sp. 22532. Next base: position 138,264 of record NZ_JBQENJ010000002.1, on the reverse strand, counting down.
CATCCCTGCACTTGGACTAATGATATTGAGGTGCGGACTGGCAACTTTAGGCAGAATCATTGCTTTATCAGGATCTGTTAATACAAGAATACCTTGTGTAGTATCCGTAGCAGCGCTGGCTCCTATTGCGGTTTTGGCAGTAAGCTTCTCTGTCTTGTCAGCCCCCTGAATAGAAAGATCCGCGTTACCAGTAGTATCTACACTTAAATCAAACCAGCTTCCACTTTTAAGATATTTTACTTTATTATCTACCGTATCGAATATAATAGATCCATTTTGGGAAATCCCGCTTTTGTTTTCCACATAAGGCAGAACCAATCCTTTATTTTCGGTATCCGAAAATTCTAGAGAGACAGAAGTATTAGTGATATTCTCTTTTCCTATTGCCACTTGAGATTTTATGCCAATGACAGAAAAAATTATTATTGCTGTTATTATTTTTTTCATTGCTCTTTTATTTTCATTGTTATAAATAGAATAAACAAGAATTAATTTTGCAGTAAACGAATGGTGAGAATATTGGTTCCTGTACTCTTCTTTAGCTGCTCGTTATTCATAGTAGTTCCGATACTCAGCACATCACCTTTCTTTAGCTCTTTCTCGAATGAGAAAATACCAGTGGGTGACCCGGCTACTTCATAACCTCTGAGTGATTCAGTCCCATTTATATAAATGACATATTCTTCTTTTTGCTCAAATTGATCATTTTCATGAATATTACCGGAAATATTTACTTGATATAATCCATTTTTACCAATCGTAATCTCATTGTCCTTAAGGGAACTTTCATTGTGTGTACTTTTTGACAAGGAATTTGAAAAGTTCATTAACTTTTTTGTTCCCGCATTAAAACCATTTCCTTCAAAATTTAAAACAAGATCTTTAGAGGTCCCTATTCGAGAATTGGTCTGCCCAAATGTTTGGGATATAAAACCTGTTAAAAACATAGCTGCTAAAAGCACTGGATATTTGTATGTGTTTTTCATTTCTTATTTTTTGTTATTTAAAATCCATTCCTGAAGGCTGTTTAATGAAAAACAGCCTTGGAATGAATAATTATAGTTTAATCGGGACAAGTTTGTGTACTCATGCATTGCCAGCTAAAATTGATTCCGCCATCAATTGAAGTATAAACTTTCAGGCAATTATTTGTTGTGTCATATACCATCATTCCTTCTACAAAATCTGCCGGAGCAATTCCTACAGGATTTCCTGAACCGTCAAATGGTACTCTGTTTATTACAAACCCTTTAGTTTTAGATTCCAAAACCAACCATGCTCCTTTACGAACCATCGGCCAGTTGTCAGGATCATTTGCCCCAGCTCTGCTTAGAGATGTAATTCCCGCCTTGCTGTCCAGAGCTGCACCGGAAGTAATTCCAGGTTTATAACAATATGATGTACTACAGTCGTTAACAACAACGCTGACAGGAGGAGATGTTCTGCTTCCGTTGCTGTCTGTTACAATCACATAATAATAATTGGTTACCGGAACAGAAGATGCCGGCGGCGTATAACTTTCAGATGTGGCTCCAGCAATCATTGTCCCTCCAACATTACTGTTAGTTGCATTACTGTACCATTGGTAAGTAAGTGTACCTGTACCTGTTGCTGAAACTGCAATGTCTGCAGGTGCTGCATTTGTACATACCGTTTGGCTATCAGGAGTGAGATATTTAATAACAGGCGGCTGAGGAGTAATACTTGCCGTACACATCGCTATTAAGGTACCGTTATATCCACCCGCTCCATTTATAGTTAAGGTCGTAAAAGCGTTCGGTGCACTTATTTTAAAGATTCCTCCACCGCCTCCTGCTTCAACAGGAGCCGCAGACCCAGAGTTTATTGTATTACCCGTAATAGTAGAATAACAAGAGTTATCAGAAAAAACCGATACCGCTCCGCCATTGGAATTGAAAATAAAGTTTTCATTCCCCAGTCCACCTGTAGCAGATAATACCAAAATCAAATCATTAACAGGTTTATTAAAATTAAAGGTTACAGACCATGCCGAAGCTGCTGTAGCAGCACCATATGAGCCGCTACCAACCCATAAAGATCCGGCATTAACATTGATGGCTCCATAACAGCTGCTATAACTAGGGCCATAGGTTGTTACTGAACCAGAAGATACTGTAGTTACCTGCACTCCGTTTACAGTTATCACTCCATTAGGAGGTATATTGGCAGTACCTGAACATGTAATTGGAAAAGTAACATGAAGCCTGTAATCTTCAATCTCACCACGATATGCATTTACTGCATAGGCACCTGTAGTCAGGCCGTCTCCAACAGCTCTTTCATCATAAGCAGTGGTAACTGTATTGTCAGCAAGAATACCATCTGATAACCTCAGGCGTAAATATACATCTGAAGCTGCTATATTAGCAGTATTAGTTCCTGCCCATGTAAGGATAGCAGTTCCATTTACAGTATTAGTAGGAACTGAAACAGATGCAACTTCCTTGCTTTCAAACACACTATTATTATTGATATCGATCCAGCCATATAATACTTTTGCTGTTCCTATAACGTTCGTTACTTTTACTGGTAAAGAAAATGCTGTTCCTCTTATTACTTCATGTGCACTAGGATCTATTCCATCTTCGTCCAGTCCGTCACCGTTAGTTGTGTTGTTATCAGTATCTGCCGTTACACTTTGTGCAGAAGGTTCTATGTCCGGAGTTGTTCCTATCTGCAGTGCTATACTTGAAATTTGTCTTGCAGGGATCAAAACCGCACCCGGTTTTTCATAACTCACAGGAACATCCCCATAATCCAAATCGGTAGTTACCGAAATGGTATAGTCCTCAATCTCACCATTATATATCACAGGACTGGCTGCATATTCTCCTGTAATAAGGCCATCAGCAAGTGCTCTTTCATCTACCAATAGACCGGGAGCACCTGTAACAAAATCGGTAAGGGTTCCTTCTGATATACGTAAGCGCATATATAATTGGCTTGGATTTCCAACAATATTAGTAGCTGTTGTTACCCAGTTCAAAACTACACTTCCCTGATTGGTTCCAGCAGGAACAGATACTGTAGCAGCTTCTGAGGCTTCAAAGCTTCCATTGTTGTTAAAATCTATCCAGCCAAATAAAGTTTTTGCAGCGCTTGTACTGTTTGTTGCTGTAATATTTAAACTATAACCGCCACCAGATACTATAGGTCCCGGTACAGCTCCGTCTTCATCGTCCTGTCCATTGGTGTCATCTCCCAAAGCATTACCTGCCTGTATTTGTTTTACAGACTCATAATCTGCAGGATTATTACCAAGATACAGTCCCTGGCTGGAAGCCTGTCTTGCAGGAGCCACAACACTGGTTCGGCTTGTTTCATAAGAAACCGGAGCAGCATCTCCATAATCTAAATCAGTAATTACTGGTAAAAGATAATCTTCCACCTCACCACCATAGGCTATACCATAAAGGCCTGTACTTAAGCCATCTCCTATAGAACGTTCATCTACCAATGCACCTGGTACCCCTGTAATGAAATCACTCATAGAAAGATTTTCAGATACACGCAGACGCATATATACCTTAGTAACTCCCACAGGAATAGTATTGGTATTAGTTCCTGTCCATAAAAGTGTTGCTGTTTGTTGAGACGCAGAAGTTGGCATTGAAACTGAAGCTAACTCAGAAGATTCAAATCTTCCATTATTATTAATATCAATCCATCCATATAGCGTTTTGGCAGCACCTGTATTATTCAGTATACTCACTTTGGAATAGTAGTTAATTCCCTTATAAACAGGCATTACTGAAGCAATACCATCTTCATCCGTACCGTCACCGTTGGTTCCGTTATTATCAGCATAAGCAGCTACAGAGTTTGGAACAGATTCAATATCTACTGTATTACCCAATCTTAAGGTAGAAGACGAAGCCTGACGTGCGGGCTGGTATACAGGTACTGCATCCCTTGTATATTCGTACAAACTAGCAGGTACATCACCATAATCATATAAGTTACTCACCAGAAACTGATAATCTTCAATTTCTCCTTCATCAACACCCTGTCCAAAACTTCGTGTATCTATCAATACAGCATTAGCACTGTTACTATTTGTAAGAGCAGTACCCGAAAGACGTAATCTTACATAAGTTTTTCCTGCTGATACTACAGAAGCAGATGCATTAGTGGAATTCCAGGTCAGAGTAAAGTTACTTGTTGTACCCGCTGTTACAGATGCAGAAACTGTTGCTGCTTCATTTCCGTTAAATATACCGTCTCCGTTAATGTCAATCCATGCATATAGGTTCTTCGTACCAGTAACTGTGGTATTGATAGGTACGGTTAATGTAAAAGGAGCACCGCTTGTAATAGTTTGAGGGGTAACTATCCCATCTTCATCTGCACCGTCTCCATTAGTCCCGTTATTATCAGCTCCCGGAGCTACTGCATTATTAGTAAGCTCATAGTCAATTGTCGAACCAATAGTAAGCTCAGGTATTATGCTGTTGGTGTGAGATGCAGGAATTCCATTTTCATAACTTCCCGGTACATCACCATAATCTCTTGTTATTGTCAATTGATAATCTTCTGTTTCTCCTAAAGATGCAGAAGCATATACCCCTGTGCTCAATCCGTCTGCAATAGCTCTTTCATCCACTACAGCTGCATTAGTGCCTGTGGTAAGATCTGAAATCGTTACTTCTGCATTTGGTTGTATCAATCTCAATCTCATATACACTTTTCCAGTCGAAGCCGCAATGGTGTTAACTTGAGCCGCCGTAAAGCTTATATTCGCTGATACAGCATTATTGGCAACTGATGCTGTAGCAAACTCACTTCCTTCAAATCTCTCATTGTTATTGAAATCAATCCAGGCGTATAAAGTAGCTGCAGCACCTGTTGTATTATTTACTCCTACGGTGTATGTATTTACAGCATTTGTGCGGATACGCAACTGATCCTGAGAAAGGCCATCGTCAGAAGCTCCATCACCATTTGGGGCATTGTTATCTGTTCCAGAAGCTACAGAAGCTGGGCCTTGTTCCAGCGTGTAAAACATTCCTAAAAACAATGCATCTGTTGCAGAATTTCTTGCAGGTTTAAAATTAGCAGGATTTCCCAACCCATCTTTATCCATTTCATAGCTTTCCGGAGCGTCTCCAAAATCCAAATCTCTAATTACCGCAAAACGATAGTCTTCTACTTCTCCATTGGCTGGAGTAGTATAAATACCTGTATTAGCAGCGTCAGCAATTGAACGTTCATCTACAGCTGTTGTAGCAGTATTATCTGTACCTGCAGTCTGCGTCAGCCTGATCCTTACATACAGATTATTGATCCCGTTCGGAACTGTATTCGTCTGTGTTCCTCTAAACCAAAATGTTTTTATAGAAGTACCTACAGCGACAGACTGATAACCTGTAACCGTACCTGTTGCCAGTGTATAAGCAACTTCATTGGCTTCAAATTTTCCGTTGTTGTTAAAATCGATCCATGCAATAACAGACGAAGCAGTCTGAGCTGTAACCGGTACTGAAAAACTAAATGGAGCCGCCTTTGTAATGACAGGAAGGGCTCCGGAAAGGCCATCTTCATCAATGCCATCTCCATTGGTTCCATTATTATCATTACCAGCTGTAACACTCTGCGCAGTCTGCTCGTTATCTATAACAGAACCAATCGTATATTGAGAGGTAGTAATCTGTCTTGCAGGATATGCCACCCCCGCATTATTGATCTCATAAGAAGCCGGAGCATCTCCAAAATCATACAGATCTACCGGGAGTTGATAATCTTCAACCTCTCCAAATGCTATTAATGAGGAATTAGTAGATACAGTAGCTGATGTTGCTCCATTCCCAACACTTCTTTCATCAATCAATGCCCCTCCACTTGCAGCTGTAGTAAAATCTAATAAATTTAAATTAGAAAGCCTCAACCTTAAATAGATCTTCGTAGCTCCTGATGCAGCGGCTGCAGTTTGAGCAGCGCTCCATGTAAGGGTTACATTAGTTGCACTTACTGCTGTTATGCTTGTCGGAGTTGCAGATGCAATCTCATTTAACTGGAAATGTCCGTCTCCGTTAAGATCCAGCCAGCCATATAAATATTTAGTCCCTGTTAAGGTAGAAGGAATGCTTACGGGTACTGTAATACTGTATGCCACCCCACGGCTTACACTTGTTAAAGTTGTAATACCATCTTCATCTGTACCATCTCCATTTGTTCCGTTGTTGTCTGCTCCTGCAGCAATGCTGTTCGGAGCATTTTCTATATCCCAAATTGTTCCTATGCTAAATCCTGAAAGTGGAGCATGCATTGCTGGCAAAGGATTTCCGTCTTTGTCATTTTCATAAGTGGATGGCGCATCTCCGTAATCAAAAGTGTCAACTACTTCAATCTGATAATCTTCAACTTCGCCATTTGCTACGGTAGGATAATCAGCTGCATTCACTGTGCTTGCAGCCCCATTTCCGATACTTCTTTCATCAACGAGCGCTCCTCCAGAAGCTGCTGTAGTAAAATCAGCCAGCGAGCGGTCTGAAAGTCTCAGTCTCATATACAGCTTTGTTACGCCGGTTACCAAGGTTGCTGTTTTAGCAGCAGACCATGTAAGTGTTTGTGTCGTAGAGCCTGTAGCCGTGAATGTTATAAATGCATCAGATAATTCACCTGCCTGAAAAAGACCATCATTATTGAAATCGATCCAGCCATATAAATATTTTGTTCCGGACGGATTGGTTACCGGAACACTTAAAGTATATGGTACTCCCTTTCTGATTTGGTTTGCTGAAACAGTAATTGCATCTTCATCAGAACCGTCTCCATTGCTTCCGTTGTTATCGGCTCCCGAAGAAACACTGCTGGGAGCAAGTTCCAGATCAGGAACAATACTTCCCAGGGCTAAACCCGATAATAGTGTGTGTGTAGCAGGTACATATACCCCATCTTTTGTATTGTCATAACTTATCGGTACATCCCCATAGTCATAGATTGCTGAAGCAAGGCCCGACCAGCTTGTGGCAACCGTAATTCCATCAATATCTAAAGCAGGTGCATTGGCCGCAATACCCTGATAAAGCTGCACTGCTGAGAATGAAGCGGTATCTGCCAGGGTTCCGGTATGCAAAATATCTGCACTTCCCGGTTCTGAAGCTGTAGATGGGTTTACATACAGTTTAACAATATCGTTGGTAGTTCCTGTTACCTGTTCGTATTTCAGAACAATTCTGATATTGGTATTGAAAGGTCTTTCAGTAGATTCATATTCTACGGTCCCAGTTCCTGCGGAAGTAGTTCTCAATACTCCAAAGCTAAATCCGGCCCCGTTGCTACGGATATAAAGTCTTGCTATAGAAGTCGTAGTATTTCCGAGTGAAAGGAAAAAATCTCCTGTACTTTGTGCTGCCGTAACATTAACAACAGCACTGGTATAAATCGCAGGAGTAGTTGCATTTAATACCGCACTTGTAAATGTACGGTAAACATCTTGTCCTGTTGCTGTTAAAGATACCTTATTCCCAAAATTATTGGCAATGGTTCCCGGATAAGCCAAATTCCCGGCAGATACGGTAGCACTGGGTGAGCCAGCTGCCAATTGAATCCAGTTGGCCGTTGTAAGTATTGTCCCGGAAGTATAATTAAAACTCTCGGTCAGCAGATTTTGTGACTTTATGGTGGTAAAACCACCTAATGTCATCAAAACAAACCATGCCAACCTGAGATTATGCTTCTGGAAAAAATTGATTTTTGGTTTCATAAAAATTAGTATTAATAGATAATATTTTAAAGCTTAAATTGCTTTTAATGAAAGAGTTACGCTAATATTAACAACTCTTGACATTGTAAGTTGCCCAACTAGATTTCATTTTTCTTCATTCTTTAATGTGCTTTTAATTGTTAGTATTAATAATTTATTGTTTCACAGGGATCTTAAGCTTATGAAGTTCATTTTTTAATATTTAATCATCAGTACTCCCTTTCCCGAGATACGGTATAGGCCTCCTTCCGGTAATGTCTTGTCTGTCTGTGCCAGTAATTCACTGTCATACACAGGACAGCCTTCTATAATGGCAGGGGTAATATCAGCAGCCTTTTTAATTATATGAAGCTCTGCAAAAGCTGGTTTACCGGTGAACTCCGAGCGGTCTATGGTTTTCAATACACCATTGGCATCCGCAACCACAACCCTATCATTTGGATTGGTACTGATATAGTCCGGGCGCTGGGAAGCCTGCAGAGTTTGCCATGCTGCGAGTGGACCATACCCTAATGCATCTATACGGACCCCTCCTAATATCAGATCTAATCTTTGGGTGGGATTCCTGTAAAATGAATCTCCATTAGGATCTGCACCAAGAGCCCAGTTCCCTTTTTCATCCATAATAGCACGGTAAGCATTTCCTGCATTTGAGGCTGCACTGCCATCACTGTTGGCTCCTGAAGTTCCCAGCCATATCTCTCCTCCTACAGAGGTATACTTTCCTGTTCTTAGAACTATCCCGGCACGTTGTTGGGTAATTAAGCTTCCACCACCATAAGCACTGCTTGACGTTGAGGTATGTCCTTCAAAGGCAGTGATTGAAGTTCCGTTTGGTCTTGCCGTCCTGGCTCCGATACTCCCGCCAGAGATGATATTGCGGTGCACAATTGCCTGTGCATTGTTGGTCGTGGCTAAACTATAGTTAACATCCAGATCGGTGTTAGCCTGAAAAGTGATCTTATCATCAAGCTGATTCGCACCAATCACTATATCACTGGGAGAATATCCGATCCCGATTCTACCTTTTGGAGTGATAATGAGATCATCCAATACCTGAACTGCATTTGGAGCAGCTCCCACGGGATTATCTTTTACAGCATCAATGTGAAAGGTCCCGATGCCCTGATTGGTTCCTACGGCCACATTTCCTTTCTGGTAAATATCTTGGGTGTTGAGTGTGGCCTCGGTACTGCTTGCCCGAACCATCCAGGGTTCTGTTGTACTTCCACTACCTGCTCCTTTGACTTTCTGCCATAATGTACCATCGAAGTAATAATAACCCGGGGAGTCAATATAGGTTCTGGGAGTATTGGTATCTCCACCCGCAATATCAGTAATATAGATAAGAGCAGCTGTCTGGTCTGTTCCGTATACTGCTGTACTGGCTGTAAGTTCCGCTCTCGTAAGGCGTGGAGCCTGTAAACCTATTGATTGGGTATTGTCTGTGATATTCCCGGAGCTATCTCTCTTGGCACTTACATCCAGTGTTGTTTTCGGATTCTCAGTATGGATACCCACTTGCCCTGAGACCATACCAAAAGCCATATAAGCAATGGATAGGTATATTTTTTTCATTTTTTTATGTTTTTGTTATTTTGTTGAGTATTTATTTCTATAATCTTTTACTTAGTACCAGCAGCCATAGTGCTTGCTTGCTATTACTGTTGCAAGCCATTTCTAGCTAAAACCTTTTTACAGGTCTGAGCTTATTTCCGGTTCTATTTCAGAGAAATGACCGCTTTCAAGATTTTAAAAGACATAGAATTGTGTTATGCCAAATTCTCAGCTACAATTAAGAATAATGCACCTGATGTTCTTATTTGTTTTTTGAGAATCCTGTGAAAATGGTAAGGCAATCAAGACTTCTGCATGCCTGAAATATGGCTCGATGGAGGTGGCCGTATTACAGAAAAAGAATATAATATCCTGTTCTTGTATTGTTCCGATAGTTTTTCGGGTGATAATTTGCAGGAAAAAGTAAAATCTTTATCCTGTTGAACTCCTGTTTGGAAGTAAACCAACAAAGTAGGATTGTGAACAGGAACCGAAATAAGGCAACTCCCCTTTTTGAAAGATGTAAAATGCTGATCCGGCCCGGTAGAAAAATTACATGAAGGAACTTCGGCTATTTTATTTTTTTTAACTTCCGGTTCAGGAGAATGTTTTTTCTCTGTTTTAATATTTGAGCTAGTGGATTTGGGTGCAGGCACTTCAATTTGTGCTGCCAGATGTAATGTGTCATTTGCAGTGAGAACTTCTGAAAAATTCTCAGCTGTCCTGGCTTCTGCCTTTTGACAAATGAAAGTTCTGTTTTCTACAATGATTGTTGTTCCCTCTCCTATGTAGATCTGTCCAAAAATATTATTGCAACAAAAAAACCACAGTAAAACTGTAAACAATTTTCTCTCTATAAGGAGCTTTTGGTATTTACTCCATTTTATTTGTGTTGCTTTCATCATTTGGTTAGTGGAAAAAGGAGTCTTATCTAGACTACTTTTCTCATCAACTCATTTAAAATAGGACACCTTATAAAAAAGATCAATAAAATGAATATCTAAAAGATCATTTTCACATTTCAGGGTTTCGAGATCTTTTAATCAATTCTATTGATAAAGAATTTGAACATAAGTAAAATGAATTCAGCTTGATCAAATTTCAATTTAATGGTGTAATTAATTAGGAATTAATATCATTTAATTAATTAATAAACAATATTTTATGTAAATATTTATTGATCAAATTATTAGGAATAAAGGATTATTATTTCTGAATTCATTACAACTAATAATGCTTCCGCACCAAATACGTACGTAGATTTGCTGACATTAAAACATGCTTTATTAACACAAAATTCATGTTCAATAAGTAGTCTAGATAAGACTCCTTTTTATCGTAATTTCGTTGAACATTAACATTAAATTTATTTTCAACGATGGATTATTACTACTTTCTTTCTCCTTGTACAACATCTCAATTTTGTGGTATAGACCTTAGGCTCACAGATGAAACCCTGAAAATCAATTATCTCTTTCATCTTTCTTTACGAATTGGCAGTGAAGAATGGGATATAGAAAAGCAGCGCCCTAAAAATATCTATCTGAAAAAATATAAGTTATTGAATGCTAAGCTAGACAGGATAAAAATTCTTATAACTGAAAGCATTAAGGAAAGAATAAAGAAAAAGAAGATCCTTACCCAAAAGATCCTGGCATCACAGATCAAAAAGTACTGCTATCAAAAAGAAACAGAGCATCAGGAAAACAATTTATTGTTCTATGTGAAAGAATATATCGGGAAAAAGAACGGACTGATCTGCCATTCAACCATGAAGCGGTATAAGGTTTTTCTGCGTCTTCTGGAACGCTTTGAAGGCTACACCACTCAAAGAATCCTGATTGAGAATGTGAATTCTGAGTTTGTAAAAGATTTTCTACAATTCGGAAAAAAAGAAGAGTATTGCGAAAGTACACTTCACAGGACCGTATACTTTGTCAGAACGATTCTCAACTTCGCGGCAAGAAAAGGTATACGAACATATACCGAAGAATTAGTAGTGAAAAAATTTGCCCCACAGGGAACGATAATGACTCTTTCTGAACAGGAACTTAATAAAATAGAGGAAATGGAAGTACCAGAGGAACTCCAGGATGCCAAAGGATGGCTAATTATCAGCTGCTATACCGGACAAAGAATTTCAGATTTCATGAATTTTTCCAGGGAACAACTTCAGTTTATCGATGGAAAGCTATGCTTATCATTTTTTCAAAAAAAAACAAAAAAGCATATACTACTCCCACTTCATCCGAATATCAGAAAAGTGATGGAACAATATCAGGACAATTTTCCCAAATATTTGTCACCTCACCTTTATAATAGCCAGATAAAGGAAATTGCAAAACTTTCCGGTCTCAATGAGGTTCTGAGAACAAGAAAAAGACGGGGATTTAGAAGTCAGATTGAAAATGCAGAAAAATGGGAGGTTTTGACGAGCCATATTGGAAGAAGAAGCTTTGCGACCAATTTTTATGGAAAGATTCCAACTCCCTTATTAATGCGCGCAACAGGCCATGCAACAGAACAAATGTTTCTCAATTATATCAATTACCAACAACAGGTGATTTCGCTAAGTGAGCACTTTGAAAGGTTAGCAGGATAATCTGATCATACATTATGGAAATTTTTTAGGTGATGATATTGAAATTAATATGATTCGGATCCTTTTATAGATGTTATTACTTCTTATCATCTTAGATACTATTGATATTGTATGGTTTTATAGGCATCGATGATTTATATAAAAAGACCAATGCATGATGATAATGAAGCGATAGCAGGTCTGGCAAAGAACATGGGCATGGTCTTCTTCTTCCTTACGAGGTTTGGTGCGGGCGCCACGATGTATGCAAGGAGACAGGTGATCAACGTGGCCTATAAAGTTATGAACGATGCCAATTTTCATACCCTGCCAAGTGAGATAAGGACCGTTATCACCCATCTTACCAGCGAGGCGAAGATTGCCGTAGCAACCTTTAAATCCAAGTTAAGAGACCTTGATCTTGAGAAGAAGAATCTTTTCAACGGTTTTGTAACCTTGAATTCTGACCTGCAAAAGGCTTTCCACGCAGAATTTTCTAAGATGAGCACCGTCAATCTCACATTGCTTAACAATGCCGTAGCCCGTTGGAGCAGTATGTATAACAGATAGGAAGATCTTGGATATATTGATAAAGCAGGATAGAGTAGATTCAATTGTGAAATATTATACCGGAGCTACACTAATAAGCCGTGAGAAAAAATTCTGCACGGCATATTTTATGAATCTAACTAAGTTTTTTTTGGATAAATTGTCTATTTATTATTTCAAATATTTTTCTTTCAAAACTGTAATCTCTCTTGGTCCGATTCCCATTTCGACCTGAAAAAAATTTTCAACACTTCCGTATTTTTTGTTAATAGCTGCGAAAAAGTTTCTTATTAATTCAGGTCTCAGTTCCATTTGCTGTTTGATTTCTGTTTCTGTCATTCCCGACATTTTGGATAGTCCGGAATACATGGTTTTCATGGTCGGATTTTTGGCTAAATAAAAATTAGAAGCGACGTAATCGTTTTCAATTATATCTTGCGGAACACCCAGAATTTTCAAAAATAACGCTGAAGCCATTCCTGTTCTATCTCGACCGCCTGTACAATGAAAAAGCAATGCTTCATCTGGTTTTAATGTTAATAATTGAACAAATAAAGCTCTGTATCTTTCCCCGAAATATGGAATGCCGCCATCGCCATACATATCAAAAAGGAAGTTTTTATCTTTCAGGAATTTTGCCATATCCTGAGCAGTCGGAAGATTATTACTACCTGCCGGACAAAGAATATAACTTGTATTTTCAGGAAGCCTGTCCTGTGCTTTTTTAGCTTCTTCAACACCCCTGAAATCCACAACAGTAACTATTTTTTTAGCCTTAAAAGTTTTTAAATCTTTATCGGTAAGTTTGTCGATGGCATCACTTCTGAAAACTTTCCCCAAAACTACTTCTTTTCCATCGGTTGTTTTGTAACCTCCTGTATCTCTGAAATTATATGCTCTCTCCATCTTTACCACTCTGCGAAGACTGTCTTTAATTTGTGCGTTTGCTGTTGCTCCAAAAGTTGCAATCGCCAATGTTAATACTATTTTTTTCATAAATAAAATTTTTAAAATATTTGCCAGCGAACTCCCAATTGTCCTCTGCTTCCGTACCATTCGTTTGATGTTACTCTTTTTTTGTTGTCGCCCATGTAAAGCCTTAAGCTTTCGTTGCTCAGATTATTTAATTCAATGAATAACTTCACTTTTTTACTGATGTCATAACTCGCGGAAAAATCAATGGTAAAATTTTTATCAGACCAGATATAATAATTAGGACCTAAATTTTGATTGATCGTTTCAACGGATTTTCCTCTGTAATTTCCTGCAAGCCGGACCATTATTTTATTGCTTTCATAATAAAGAATTGCATTGAAAAGGTTTTTAGACTGATTCGGAAGCGTGGTTTTATCAAAATACTGAACTCCATTTGCCGTTCTCGGAACATCAACGCTTGAATCGATGAATGTATAATTAAATTCAACTCCAAAACCGCTCCAGAATCCCGGTAAAAAATCAAGACGTTTATTGATTCCCATCTCAAATCCTAACAAATTGGAATCCTGAAGATTTTTTGCCTGAGTGACCATATAATCAGTTCCGTTAAGATTCATAATAGAGGTGTCTGAAAATACAATATCTGAGATTTTTTTGTAAAAGACACCTCCTGAAAGAATACCTATATTGTTGAAATAATATTCACCCATCAAGTCAAAATTATGACTGAAAGTCGGCTGCAGATCTGGATTTCCTCTTGTAATTCTGTTCGGGTTTGAAGTATTGTCAATGCTCGATCCCGGAGACATATCTCCGAAATTCGGTCTGATAAATGATCTGGTGTAAGCAAACCTCAGACTTGCCTTTGGTGAAAAACTATAACGTAAATGAAGCATCGGAAGAAAAGCATTATAGTTACTTTCCACAATTGATTCACTGATTACTGTTGTGACAGGAGTACCTTCTTTAGTTGCCTTTGCTCCGTTTAGAGTTAATCTTGTGGCTTCATTTCTGAAACCTCCGATGATTTTGAACTTATCACTTGCTTTGATTTCAGCCATTGCGTACGCTGCAAAGACACTTTCTTCTCCTGTGTAAACACTTGTTGCATTGGCTTCTGCATTTGAAAAATCTTTAAAACCATTCTGCTGCAAAAATTCTGGAGAATACATCTGGAAAAGCTGATCTTTTGTCGGCGGATTCATGATGTACTGGCTGTAATCTCCGTTCATTCCGTTGAGAAAAGCGGTTCCTTTTGGAGCATCGGTCGTGGTAAGCTGAGAAAGAGTAAGAAGAGATGTCGTTGTCGGTACAAAGACAGCATTATATCCATAGCTACTATTTCTGTCCTTTTCACGATATTTTGCACCAATTTTTAATGAGATATTCGGATTTATATCATATTTTAAATTAACTCTGGCGATTTTATCTCTTTCATTATTATCCAGTTTTGAAATAACCAATTGAGAAAGCAATAATTTATCAGGGCGCATTACTTCATTCGGATTGGCTGTGTCAGAGCTGTAATCCAGATACTCCCCTCCTATTCCGTTGGGTGAATCGAAGCTCCAATACCGTTTTCCGTCGCTAGAAAGATTGGTAAATCCTCCCGTTATTTTTTGTCTGAAGGTCGCAATCGGAAGTCCTTTAATATCATTTGTCGGCGGAGTATCAAGAAAATATTTTGCCTGATAATCGCTTAGCATCCAGTCGATATTTAATTTTGAAGAAATGCTGTGCTCACCGCCCAACTCCATTCCGTATAATTCTGTCTGATAATGAGAATATCTGAAATTGTACTGATAACGGCTGTTGGTATAATCTACATAAGATTCGTAAACCGGACGAATATCATCAAACTTATTGAACATTCCACGGAAATAAATTTTATTATTGGCATTAAATTTATATTCCAGTCCACCATTCAGACCGATCGTTCTTCTCGTTCCCATGTATCGTTTCATCATAATCGTGCTGATGGATTTTTTTTGAACATCATTTGCTGAACCTGTATTGTAAGTCACATCAAATGAATCTGCTCCCCATTGTCTGTCCCAAATAGCACCCGACAAAATCACTCCCAATTTATTTTTGAAAAAACGGTCTCCGTAAACAATTGAGCCATTATACGTTGCGTTTTGAGAGAAAGTATTATACCCTCCCGCTCCGCTTACACTTAATGTTTTCTTTGCAGGAGCAGTTCTCGTAATAAAATTAATACTTCCGCCGATCGCATCACCGTCCATATCGGGTGTAACGGCTTTTGAAACCTGTACAAACTGAATCAGTTCGGAAGGAATAACATCCAGAACGAAAGATCTGTTTCCTAAAACATTCGCACTTGGAAGACGATTTCCGTTGAACAATGCAGAAGTCCACGCAAAAGGAGTCCCGCGAACGGTCGCCTGATCTGCTTCACCGTGATACCTTGCAACAGCCACTCCCTGAACTCTTTGTACAGCTTCCGCTGCATTTCTATCCGGAAGTTTTCCAATCGCATCGGCAGCAATAACTTCCATGATGGCATTGTTATTTTTCTTGATTTCATAAGCTTTTGCCTGGGTCAAAGCGTTTGGTCTTGAAATTACGACCTGCTCAATATCTTTTACTTCATCCTTGTTTTTCTTTTCTTCGGGAGCAATGGTAATATAACCGATATCGTTTGTTCCTTCTTTTATCGTAACCGGGAAGATTTTTGTTTCATAGCCGATATACTCAACTTTAATATTTATTTCTCCTAATTTGGGTGAAAGAAGATTAAAATCTCCGTCTAATGACGAAACAGCTTTAGCCTCGGCATCTACAATCGAAATGTTAGCTCCCGGAAGCGCTCCGTTTGTTTTGCCGACCACAGTACCTTTAATAGTCTGTGCATGAATGGTTCCCAAAGAAGCCATCAGGAAAAATGCAGAAATCTGTATGATCCGAGATTTTTGTTTTGAAAAACCAATAGAATTATTCATAGGAATTTTTTTGTGACAAAATTGGGCGAATCGAAACCCACATTCGTCCAGAAGAAAAAACCATATTCAGACAACGTGTCACTCGTTAGATCGGTACTATTAAACCATTAATTTTCAGCAACTTAAAATAATTAAATTATTTGTTATTTATTTATGAACCCAATATTAAATCGGAAATTCAATTTTTAATAGATAAATAATAGACTCCTGAATGATACAATGAAGATTTTGCATTTATTTTGTGGAAACATAAGGAAGGATGCAATATATAGTTATCATTGGGGCTTTTCAGGCGTTGGTGGCGCTTTGGCTTTTACAGTTCAGAGAGAGAAAATCACCTTCAAATTACTTGTTTATCTGCCTGCTTTCTGCGATTGCTGTTCATCTCATTATCAAGTTTGTTATTTTTAATTTTATTCCTGACAAAAGTATCAGACAGCAGATGAATACTTTTATTGGTGCGTCTTACGGCCCGTTGATCTATCTGTATGCTTTAAGTAAAACAAAAAAAGAATTTTCCGTTACGAGTAAATGGTATGCTTTTATTCCACTATTTATTTTGATGATCGGTTATTTGACGGTTTCCTGTGTATTTTTTGTCCTCAATCATGTTGATCAGAAACTGCTTGACCTTTACAATGATTTCAGTTTGATCGTTCTTTTTACGGTTAATTTATACTATCCTTTAAAAAGCATTATCATCATTAATAAAAATCAATTTAAAACCACTGGAAAGACTGAATACAATGTAATTACACGAATTTCTCACTGTATTCTTTTTATGGAATGCGGAGTGATAATTTCAAAAACATTGCTTTATCTTTATCCTGAAGAATCTCAGCTTATTAATATTTCGATAAGAACAGTAGCTTACTTTCTATTACTGGTGATCTGTCTTATAATTGTGAGAAAAAGCCTTACAACTGAAATCAGCCATTTTCAGGAA
Source organism: Chryseobacterium sp. 22532 (assembly GCF_052044665.1). Lineage (NCBI taxonomy): Bacteria > Pseudomonadati > Bacteroidota > Flavobacteriia > Flavobacteriales > Weeksellaceae > Chryseobacterium > Chryseobacterium sp. 22532. Next base: position 121,006 of record NZ_JBQENJ010000002.1, on the reverse strand, counting down.
ATCAGTTTTCAACATAATTTTAAAATCCCTGTTAATCAACATTCTGATGAAGAAAAGCCATCATTAAATACAGTTGATTATGAAATAAAATTCAGTGAACTTTGGCAGAAAATGGATCAGTCTGTGAGGCAAAAACAGTTGTACAGAGACTGTGACCTGAATCTGGATCAACTGGCGTTAAAAACCGAGATCAACAAGTACCAAATAAGCGAAATGCTGAATGGGTACAAGCACAAGCCTTTTTATCGCTACATCAACGAATACCGAATTGAATATTTTAAAAATATGATTGAAAAAGCCATCCAGGAAAATAAAAATATAAATTTTTTATCGTTTGCTTATGAAGCTGGATTTAAATCAAAATCTTCATTTAACCGTTATTTTAAGGACATAATCGGTAAAACCCCTTCTGAATATTATAAAAACTTAAGGTGATGGTATACTTGAATTTAAAAGGTAGTGATATACTTAAATGTACACTTTGTTTTATTGTAAACTTAGCAACGAAAAAGATGAAACAGATTTCTAAATTTAGCTAAATTCGAAAAAGAAATTCTTAATTTCTCACACCTTAAGTTTCATAAAACGATGTAAACTAAGCAATTTTGAGTTAATAAAATTTTCTTACTATGAAAAAAATTTACATGCTTTCAGCCTTCTTGTTTTTAAGCAGTCTGAATGCTCAAACTAATCTGAGGGTTCTCACCGGTTGGGGAACAAGGCTTTATGATATCAACAACAATGGAAACGCTGTGCATTCCGGAGGCTATTACAGCTACTCTACAGGTACAAGTACCCCTATAGAGCCTGTTGCCGATGCAACAAACCGGCTGAATAATACAGAAAACATAGCTGGGAGTATGCCTTTTACAGCTGCGGATGGTTCCGATTTGAGCCAGGCTGCTTACCGTAAAAACGGAAGCTGGACAGCTATTGGCTATTTCTCCGGAGACACACCGGGAAACAGCTGGTTTGGAGAAGCAAAAGGAATTTCAGCAAACAGCGTGTATGTAACCGGACAAATGACTTCAGGTAATGCGGGGAACAGTTATCCATTTATTTATAATACCGAAACTAATATACTTACCAAACTTACGGGTGACCTACTGTACACTAACGGCCGCGGGGCTGATGTCAATGATAACGGAGTCGTAGCCGGCTGGATAGACCGGGAAGACCTTTTCGGCGCCGGAACTTTTCGGGTGCCTGCTTATTTTGATCAGAATGGAGGTGCACATTATATAGATTTCAGCAATCCGGAATACGGAGAAGCCAATGATGTGAATAATGCCGGACAAGTAGTTGGTTACAAAGGGAGTAAAGCTTTTATTTATAATATTAACGACAATGTATATCAGGCCTTTGATGCTCCGGCAGGATATAACGACGCTGTATTTGTATCAGTATCAGAAAATGGTACTGCTATAGGGTATTGTGGAATGATCGGAGATAGGGAAGTAATTATTTATCACCCTTCTTTAGGTGCAAGTCCTATATTACTTACTGATTTTTTAACTTCTCAAAATGTTCCTATTACTACGTTCGATACAAAGCTTGGCACCGGAATGGGAATATCGCCGGACGGTAAGTACATTTGCGGATTTGATAATACTATCCCTCCTATATTTGCTGCAGGATGGATCGTTAAATTAGACAATTCGATACTTTCTGCAAGTGATATAAAGAATAATAGTCTCAAATTTAATATTTATCCAAATCCCGTACAGGATATTCTCAATATTTCAAGCGAAAAAATAATAAAAATAATATCCATATACGATGTAAACGGCAAAATGCTGATAAAAGACCAGGCAATTAATAAAATAAATGCTAAAATTGATGTATCTGTACTGAATACGGGTGTCTATCTTGGTAGTGCAACCTTGAATGATGGTACTATTAAAACTTTTAAGATTATAAAAAAATAAATATACAACTTCGGAAACAGTAAGCAAATGCTTTCCATTTAACTGTAGTAATTATTCTTTATTACAAAAAACAGCTTATCTCTTTATGGGATAAGCTGTTTTATTTATTATCAACTACTTTGTTGAGGATATAATCTCGCCCATTCTAAGGTTTCCAGAAGCTCCAGACAGTACCATTATAAACAGCTAATTGTTTTTTTATGGTATCATATACTATCATTCCTGCAGAAGGACTGATGATATTCAAATGCGGGCTGGCCACTTTAGGCAAAACCATAGCTTTATTACTATCAGCCAGAACCAATATTCCTTGTGTGGTATCTGTTCCTCCTAAGGTCGGACTGATACAAACCTTTGCTCCCGGTTGCTCTACTCTATCAATTGCTTGAATACTCAAATCTGCAATCCCTGTTGTATCAACGCTCAGATCAAACCATGTATTTACATCTTTTAAATATTTTACTTTATTATCTGAAGTGTCAAAAAGTATAGTCCCATTCTCAGTAATCCCTGTTTTATCTGTTACATAAGGGAGAAGAAGTCCCTTATTTTCGTTATCTCCGAACTGCAATGAAACAGAGCCATTGGTTACGCTTTCTCTACTTATTCCTATTTGTGCTTGTAAAAATGCACCAGTTAGAAACCCAACTATTATTATTATATTTTTAAACATTTTAATCTTAATTTTTAGTGAAAATTAAGAACCTGAAAATCAAAATATTGCTATTCAGGTTCTCAAAAAGTATTATTAATCAGGACATGCTTGTGTGCTGATACAGAACCATGCAAATGTACTTCCCCCATTTTGAGTAGTATATATCTTTAAACATTTGTTAGTCGTATCATAAACAATCATTCCTTCAACAAAATCAGCAACCGGAATTCCAACAGGATTTCCAGAGGAATTAAACGCCATTCTATTAACAACAAAACCTTTTGTTCTTGCCTCTAAAACTAACCAGGCGCCAGTACGAGCTGCCGGCCAATTGTCTGAATTTTGTGTTCCGGCTCTTAGTAATGAAGTCATTCCTACCTTACTGATCAGAGCAGGATTTCCAGCTGTAGCAATAGCTCCGGGTTTATAGCAGGCACCATTGCTACAAACAATAGGAGTGTAACCGTCACCAGGTATCGTTACTACTGATGTTCTTGTATCAATATAGGCAGAATATACCCTCAATGTCTGGTCTCCTAATGAAGCGACACTTCCAATAGAAATCTTCACTTCATCAAACGATAATGTTGTTTGGAAGCCCGGTGTATATATGTTTGGATTGGTACCAAACCATTGTGTGAAGAAAGAAAAATCTATCAAAGCTCCACCACTTCTCTGCTCTCTGAGTACACCATTTAAATATGTACTTACCATAACATTGGGTAAAAAACCACCGGAAAAAGGAAAGTTCTGTTTGTCCACCGTAAACCCTGCAAATGTGCCCGGCGGCAAAGTCACTTTAGGTATCGCTACAGAGATAGAGCCTGTAACACCAGCGGATGCAGGTAAATGTATCGTTGCATAATCCAATGGATCCTGGCTTACAGCATTCCAAACATTGTCAATACCATATCCTGCTGTTGCTAAACCTTCATATCCTGTATTAGCATATTCTATTACCGCAGGAATTGTTGGAGAAGTAATAGTCGTAGGTCCGTTGGTAAGCACATACGTGCCATCACATTGTAAAACCAACGGACACGTTGTGCTAGAAGTTGGACTGAAGTCTCTTGCTACTACATTGAAGATTCTGATCTCACCAGCGGAAGCACCGGCAAAACGGGTTATCACATAACGTACTTCATCAAATGGAACATGAGCTACTGTTCCTATTATCAAACGCTGAAAACCTCCTGAAACCGCAGCAGTACTTAATCCACCGGCAAGCTGGGTACCTGTACTGGTTTGTACCAGAATACCATCCTTGTACAATTCTATATTATTTGTTTCAAAAGCACTAGCCTGCGCTATATCTAATGTTGCAATGTCAAATCCAATATATGTATCTTTAGGGAAATCACCAAAACCATTAGCTACACTGAAACCTAATCCTGAGCCTGCACTCGCACCAAGTTGCATTGTTGCATAACTGTTTGGATCCGCATCTATGGCATTCTGAGAAAGACTGATAGAACTATTTCCATCCACAAAAGCAGTTACTCCTGTTCTTGCGCCGTTCACATACAACGGATACTTAGGAACGCTTATGTTTTCAATTTCATCACATTTGATGACAGGTGTAGTACAGAATCTCTGAATTACTGCCGAGTAAATTTCTAAAACACCTGCATTAGCACTTAAAGCTTTGTTTATGGTAAGTTTAACCCCGGTGAATGGTTGGCTGGAAGCAAAACCCAATATCTGACGATTACTGGTCCCATTAAGAATAGAAGTATGCAAACCAAAGAAACTGGAATTCATTACCGCAGAGTCCGCAACACTTCCATCTGCTTTTAATGTCATAATCGTAATCGTGCTTCCCGCCAATTCTGCTGCTGCAAGTGTAGGAAATGCTACATCAAAACCAGCAAAAGTGCCGGCAGGATACAGTTCATAAGTGGCATCTCCCGGAACTCCAATACCTTTACTACCGTCTTGTACAGCTACAGAAGCGTTGGTTACAGCTCCTGCCGCAGTATATAATTTAGCTGGCTGGCTAGTGTTGGCAACAATATTGTTTAAATCTTCAAAATAAGTATTTCCTGTTGCAAGACCTTCAACGCCAGTGTTTGCTGCATCTATAAATACAGGATAAGCTGGTCTTTTGAGATCTGTAGACACATTACAAACCTGGGCTGCTGAAGGACAAAACTTTTCTATCACCGCACGGTAGACTTTTGTGCTGGAGCCTGCCGAAGCACCTGCCAGTAATTCTACTGTAATTCTTATCTCATCAAAATCTTTAGTGGTTCTCATCCCAATAATGTACTTCCCATTATTGGGGGTGAATAGGCTTCCCGATGCTACATTAAGAGTATTGTAAGTATCCTGAATGACTCCTTCTTTATAAGTACTGATGATAAAATTTTTAGCTGCACTTGCTGTCGCAAAGCTATCGTCCTGAATCTCAAAACCAGCAAAAGTACCTTTAGGATAACCATATTTAATATGCCCAGGATCACTGGCATCCAACACCTGTCGCGAAATAACTGAGATACCATAATTGGAATATAACGACGCTCCTGTGGCAGCACCTATTTCTGCATAATTATTCAAATCAGTATCTAACACATTTTGTACGTTATTGATGCCTGGATTTCCGAGAGAAGCTGTAAGTATACTAGTACCAATTGCTTTTGCATAGACAGGGTGGTTTTGTGCACCCCCCGGGGTAAGCTCTCCTGAAATAAGGCTTACCGGCGCACCACAGGTAATGTTTGCATCACAAAAACGCTGCACTATTGGATAATAGATTTCGAGCAGGCCTAAAGCTGCAGATAAGTTCAAAGAGATTTCAAATTCAATGGAATCGAAAGGAAGCGAAGATACAGCACCCACAGTCAAGAGACTTCCGCTGGCCGAGGCACTTAGAAACTCTTGACTCACCACATCCGGCCCTTGTTGGGAACCATTCAAATAAAACCTGAGTGTTTTTGTTACATTCAACCCTCCGGATATGGCATTCAACTGGTAAACACCACCGCCAAAAGTACCTGCAGGATATACCACACCTTCATCTTTTAATCTACCGGAATACACAGCCAGACCTGCACTAATAAAAGGAATTGTACCATGTGTATTGGGTTTCTCATCTTCCAGGGCAGGGGCCAACCCCGGCCATAAAGTTGCCGGAACAACAATAGGAACAGGAGAAGGCGGTACAAATACAACAGCCGCCCCAGAACCTGTTACCCCTTTACCTGTAAGCGGTATCTGGGCATTACAAGTGACAACTTTTTCTCCTGTTGTATCAAAACCACCACCTGTACGGGTGTAACGCTGCAAATACACATAATTAACACCAAGAGTTGCCGTGGCGGTACCACCTACATTGGTTACCCCCCCATTTTGTATTATACGCACTTCATCAAAAGGTTTATGTACATAAAAACCAGCATCCATAGAAGAAGCTCCCAGTGTCCAATTCTGAGCAGGAGAAGTTTCTTGCACAACACCTCCAAGGTATGTTGTAATAATGACATTGTTGATACCAGTAAGACCAATTGTCGGGGTAAAACCTCCTGTAATAGCTCTGTTTGCCACTACACCAATTCTATACCCTGTAAATGGACTTGTTCCATAAGTTTTACCATCGCTTAGTTTTACTGTTGACGTTATGTCTGTACCCAAAGTTGAAGCAACAGAATGTGATGAAAAGCCAGAATTGCTTGTGTTTGAATCAGTAATTTGAGAAAGCGTAGTCCCCCAATTACCAACAACTGCCACAGCAGTTACTGTCCCAAAAATAGTGGTTCCACCGCCACCGCCTGTACGCCAGGCAACTTTGGTGTCATCATTAGTAGGAGTTACCGCAGCATCTTGAGAAAATACGGTTATACTTCCTGCTAAAGCTATCAGCATCATAAGATGCTTGCAAAAGGTATTTCCTTTTTGCTTTAATTGATTAAGATTCAGCATATTTTTAGTTTTTAGTTTTTATCCTTTATCCAACATTCTTAATTGATTATTATTTATGATTTGGAGATGAGCTACGCTGAACCACTATGAGAGTTTTTCTTTCGTATGCTCTGTTCTGAAAGACCAATCCATTTTTTATTAAATAATCTTTTTTTTGGGGAGAGAATACATTTGTAAGTCCACAAAATATTGTAAAATTTATAGCTTAAAATTTGGAAAAGAAAAGAAGATAAGTGAGAATTACGGAAAAAGACACAATAATATTATCAAAAAAATCTATGGGCAATTTTTAAAGAATAACTGATTATCAATTAATTAATAAAAAATAATTTAAAGGATATTTTAAGTACCTTAAATAATAACTAAAAACTAGTATCCACATCGTAATGGTATACTTTACAAACAGAGAATCCCAGCTTATGCCAGGATTATTTTATACATATTTGAGATGAAAGGGCTGATTTAAAAAATTAAATTCTCCCTTTATTTATTGATAATACTCTTCCATAAGGCTTTTCCGTTCCTGTGTTTCCAGATCAATATAATCGAATTTCTTATACTGACAGAAAGATCCCATATCCTTATCTCCATTGATAAAAACAGCACCCACCAAAACAACATATTTACAAGGATAATTGGTTTCTTTCACCAACACCTCTATTCTTTCATCAATAGCTTCATACATAACCTCCGTAGCCTCAAATATTTGATTTTTTGCATTCAGGATCCGGTCTTTCTGATGAAGGAAAATCTGCTCAATGGTATTCATCTGAAAGTCCAGTGAAGTAACATTTCCTTCAATGATCCGTCCCGCAGAGAGTTTTCCCAATGCTCCTTTAGCAGCACCACAACACGCCGAGTTACCACTCTGCCCTATTCTGCCTATTTCCCCGATAGTACCATCTTTTGTAACGCCGATATGTGGTGCATAAAATATGATTACCGCACCATCTTCCGGAACATGATGTGCAAAGGCATTCATTCCGGTAATTCCGGCAAAAGGAAAACCGTCAAGCCCTCCCAAATGGAACGGTCCCAGCATTTCATAGGCTCTTGGTGGATATTGTATAGCATTTACATCGTCACAGCACATACTGTCTGCGTGCATTAATTGGTTTGGTTTTAAGCCAATATGCTTTTCAATTGTGTCTAATAGCCGGTTAACAGTATCAATAGAAGTTAACGCCTTGGGATACCATTTTCTAACGGTTTCTAAATGTTCCATAATTTGCTTGTATTTTTATTTACATTAAAATATTATTCTGTGCGACAATTGCCGGTGGCAAATCTTTTTCGCCCAACATTTCACGAAGGTCAATTTCTATATTCCTGCTTATCTGTGTTATAGGAATATCGTTGGCATTTCCTTCAAATGGGTTTTCCGTACTTTCTCCGATCTGCTCCAGAACTAAAAATACCCATCCCAGCAATACACTAAAGGGAATAACAAGCCAAATGATGTTTTCCCCGAATTTTTCCGTCAACTTGGAGAATTCGCCTATGAAACCTAAAGGCATTAACAGGCATAAGGCATTGGTAAAATACAAATTGATGCTCGAAAACTGTCTTGGATAGGGAAAGTTTTTAATACGCTCACATTTCCCCTGTTGGTCATAAAGTTCTTTTAGCTGATTTTCCAGAGCAACATAATTGTAGGCCGATATTTTATCTTCTTCATTCAGTTTTTTTAACTGAGAAGATTGTAAGGCTACAATTTGCGTTGCCCGGTTTTTTGTTGATAAAATGTGTTGGCGCTCTTCTTCACTGAGAAGTCCCGTCAGTTCTTCATCCAGACTACTTTCCCATTCCGGAACTTTGTAATATTGAAGATATTCGCGGTTGTAGCTTTTTATTTTTATGTTTTCCCAGCTTTTAATTTCTCTAAGCTGAAAACGTAATGCTGTAAGCCACGCAAAATGACGGTAAATAATCTCCTGATGCAGTTGTTTTTCAAGAACTTTGTCCTCTGAACGGATAAAATCTTTTATCATAATCCCAAAAGCACGGCTGTTATTGATAATAGCACCATAAATCTGTCGTGCTTCCCAGGTACGGTTATAGGTCTGGGTATTTTTGAATCCGGAAATGAATGCTGTCGCTGTTCCCAACAAAGCCACCGGAACCCACGGAATCGCCAGCCACTTCCAATCAAGAAAATAAAACAGTATCGTCGGAATTATACTTAATATTAACATTTTATAAATTTTGACCCTTGTCCAGGGAATAAAATGCCTGAGTTTGTAATGCGAACTTATATTCATATTGATTTAATTTTTTGAGGAAAATTTGCTGATAAGAATACCAACCAGAACTACTGTATAAAACTGTCCTAGAATGCCAATAAAAGCAGCAATTAATTTGGTAGTATGTGTACCTGGTGTAATATCGCCAAAGCCGATGCTGGTAAAGGTTATAGAGCAAAAATATACCAGATCAATAAAAATACTTGCTGATGATGAAGTATCTACACCCTTAAAAGACAATGGGTTATAATACTCAAACGATTGTAATAAAAAAACTGAGATTTCAATTAATAAAAAATAGCCGCACACCGATGCTGAAATAATATCGCTATTAATGTACCCTGGTTTTATTAAGAACTTTAGCAATTCTGAAAACAGGAACGCAAAGAAAATCACATAATTGATATTGAGAAAAGTGAAATACCAGGATATATCTTTGCAAAACGGAATCCCAATGGGCAACAGTAAAACAACTACGAAATGGATATTTCTAAACCAATGCCTCCAACTATGTTTGCCTGTAAACATAAAAATACTTCCTACTCCCAGTATCAGCATATTTAGCGGCCAGACAACCCGAGTATAAAAATCAAGGTCGGTTAAAAAAATGCCTATAAACAGGTGCTGTGCAAGTGCAAAGAGCAAAAACTCGTACTTGTATTTTTGCAAAGCAGCAATGGTTTTATTTACTTCATCCATTAGTTTTTAAGAGCTTTTTCATCAATGCAACAGATATTTTTTATTGTGAACGTGGCAATAACGTTTTACTTTTCCTGTCCGATGTCCAGCCTGTCAAACTTTCCTTCAATATTCTGATGGAATTTAAAAAACACAGGAAAAGTACCCCAATTCCCTGCTTTAAAATTTCCTTTGATATTTTTCCCTTCATTTTCAACGGTATCAATTGTCAGAAAAATTTCTTTTCCGCAAGCCTCTTTTACAAAGCTTTGGAAATTCCGTGGATTTCCATCATCGGTCATCGTGGCATCAGGAGTGAAAAAAGAAAGAAAGGTTTTGGTGTCGCCGGTTTGCCAGGCATCAAAAGCTGTTCTTACAGTTTCATTTGTAAGTTTGTTTGTGTCCATTTTTTGTGCTTTTTTAATTGTTGTTGTTTCTATCTTCTGAGTTTTTGACTGTCCACACGCTGTGAGTGAAAAGCAAACCGCAAAGGTTGTAATAACTAATGCTTTCATTATTGAAAATTGACTGTTTATAATAACCCGCCTTTCAGTGGGTGTTGAAAATAGATAATGGCCAGGTTCAGCAATAGAAAAGGTAATTCTATTGCCACGCCTTTCAAATCTCGATCAAGCAAATGAAAGCTGATGATCAATAAAATACCGGCTGCCATCAAGAAGTTTCCCCAAACAAAAGTTTTCGGAAAAATAATGAGCAAAGCACTTAGCATCGTTATTACTCCAATAATCATTAAACCTGTTTTACTGATATTCCATTTGCTAAACATTGCTATCATCTCCTGTTTGCCCGAAAGCATTGCCCATCCTTGTTTCAGGCCCATAAATATGGCGACAAGCATTAATACGGAATTAATAATTTTTAGGATCATATTTCATTTTTTAATGGTTTATACCGATGGTCGCAGAATACAGGCTGCCTTGTCCGAATATTGATTGCTGTTCACCTAATTTAATAATTTTTAAATACCCCAGGTTAGTAAACAGTTCTTTCAGTTTTAAAAAATGAATTGGATAAGGAACCCATTGATTGGCAATGGCGGTATCATATTCTATGATAACAAATTTTTTATCTGCTGACAGATATTTCTCCAAACGATTAATTAGCAGCACTTTATCTTTTATATAATGCAGTGAGTTTGCCATTAAAATCCCATTGAGATTTGAAAAGTTAAAATCAGAGTCTCCAAAATCAGCTTTTATAAAATCAACAGAAACATTATTGCCTAATGATTTGGGAAAGTTCTGCGATTGATTATCCACTGCGTAAATATGGCTTCCATTTGGTAACAAATGAGCCAAGGCGCTGGTAAAAGTACCACTGCCACAACCTAAATCTGCCCAAACCTGAGGTTTATTAGAATTTAGAATTGACTTTTCAATCAAATGGATAGCTTCCTTTTGTTTCATTTTTACTCAAATATGCTTAAATTTTTTGCAATATCTTTCCCTTCATATGGTGGAAAAACATCCAGTTCCAAATCAGGATTTCCTATCAGCATGGCTTTTGTATTGCTCAATGCATCGAAACCTGCTTTGCCATAATACTTGCCCATCCCGGCATAACCAACGCCACCGAAAGGCAGACTGTCTATCCAGCAATGCAAATTGGTCTGGTTGATACAGCCACCGCCGAAAGAAACCGAATTTAAGAAATAATCTATGTTCTGTTGATTTTTACTAAAGAAATAAGCTGCCAGAGATTTTGGTTTGCGTTTGATGATTTCTACAATTTCCTTTAAATCCTTATATACTAAAATAGGGAATACAGGCCCGAAAATCTCCTGCTGCATTGCAGGATCTTCCCAGGTGCTCGGGTATAAAATGGTCGGTTCTACATATCTTGATTTTACATCAAATCTTCCCCCTAAAATTACTTTTTCGGGGATGATATAAGAGGCTACCCTTTCGGTATCATGTTCACTTATCATTCTTGCAAAGTCGGGGCTTAAACTTGGGTCTTCACCATACATTTTTACAACAGAGGCTTTCAGCTTATCAAGAAATTCATCGGCAATACTCTCATGAACATATACATAACCGGGAGCAATGCACCACTGTCCGGAAATCGCCATATGTCCCCAAACAATACGGTCAACCGCAATGTCAAGATTTGCAGTTTCATCTACCACAGTCGGATTTTGACCACCCAATTCCAAAACTATGGGTGTAAGGTTTTCAGCAGCAGCTCTCATAACGACTTTTCCTACCGCAGAACTTCCTGTAAAGAAAATAAAGTCGAAAGGCAGCTCCAATAACGCCGTAATTTCTTCTCGTCCCCCGGTAACAATATTTACAGCTTCAGGTTCAAAATATTTTGGGATAAGCTCCTGAAAGAGTGCAGCAACTGTAGGTGTTGTATTAGCGGGTTTCAGAATAACGGGATTCCCGGCTGCCAAAGCTGCAATGGCAGGATCAAGGAGTAATAAGATAGGAGCATTAAACGGGCCTATAACCAAGGTTACGCCAAAAGGTTCTTTGTAAATAATGCCTTTGTTTCCGGTTTCCTCCAATCCTTTTGGTATGGCAACAGCCTCGGGAACCATTAATTGTTTAAGGTTTTCTTTATAATATTTGATATTTCCCAATGGCACTGTAATTTCAAACAACTGTTCAAAAGGCGGTTTGTTGAAATCCGTTTTTAGAGCCTGGCAAAATGTTTCCTGATTTTCAAGAAGCATTTTCTCCAACCTGTTGAGCTGATCCATCCGCCATTGGTAGGTTTTGGAAACATCGGTGTAGAAGAATTCTTTTTGTGTGTCGAAAAGTGATTGGTATTTGTTCATAAGTGTGTTGTTTTGTATTTACTATAAGTTTCTCTCATAAAATTCAGAATTCAGTATAAATAATTTTGCGCTATGAATAAAATATCAAAAGCAAACAAAATAAAGAAAAGACCGGTTTGTACTTTTTCATTTGATGATTTGATTCCGAAACAGCAAAGAGCAATATGCAGTATATTTCTTACCGGATAGGTCCAGTGAAGTGATTGAAAATAGGCCTTACCTTTTAAAAGAGAATCCCCGAAATCTATCACAAAAAGAAGTATCTGAAATAAGAAAAACCAATTTTTTCTGGAAAAAAAGTAGTCCTTATAGCCTTTGTATTCATCTATATTATCCGGAAAATCAGTACACATAGTATATAGTATAATGTGGTATAGATAATTAAAAACAAATAGCTCAAAAAATTCCAATGTTGAACAGTTTCAAGCCGATGTTCCCACCACCAAAAAAGAACAATCAGAATAAAAATATAAAATACCCAGCATAAATGTAACCAATAAATAGATTTCCTTTTCCTGGGATGATCTATCAATTTTACTACATTTTTCAATAATTGAGCTACTCCAAAGCCCAAAATCATACTTATAATAACTCTAATATGAGAAAATGCATCCATAATCATTTTTTAGAATCTGAAATAAAATATATCCCGGAATTTATTTAAGTTCAAATTATCAATATTTTACTGATTATTCTATATATACTTATTCCTTGTTATTCTGCCTATTACCTTATCATCATCTCATCTGTGGTGCAAATCATTTCAGGAGTTTAATATCGTTGTCCAAAATTATCCTCTTACGGGTGAATTGTATTTTGAAAATGAAAAAACCAGCTGTTATTTTTTGAATAGCTGGTTTTTAATCAATTATCTGGTTGTATAACCCGCCGTTGGCAAAAATAGTTTGTCCCGTGATCCACCACCCCTCAGTTAACCTGCTTACATTTTTAACTTTTGTCAGATCGCTCTGATACAAAAATGCTTCGACACCTAAGGCTTGAACTTCTGCCAACGTTTTTTCGCTTTCCGCCTTTGAGCTTTCGCTATTGTAATGCACTACCAGTTTTGCTCTTCTGCTTAATAATCGACCAAGGTTTTTACCCCCACCAACGATCAAAATAACTTTACCTTTTACATCATGTACCGCCATTCTATATTTATCTAAATGTTATTATACAAAAATCAACATTGGAATTGATATTTATATGGTGAATTTTTCGGAAGTTGTTAGGTATTCAGAATTTCTTTTATCCAATTCTGTAGTTTTTTGCAATGGCTACTGGTCTGCTTCCTTTAGTCACAGAAATTTTCCTGATAAATTAGCCTTACAAAATACATCTATTCTGGCCCTTCTACAATACAGAAGTACTCTTCTTACTTTCTTCAGCAGAGAACGTGGGATTCAACACCTTCACACCAAACCCATTTAATGTTGTTTTTCAGATATTTATAAAATTTACTGCAATATATAGCAATAAATTCGAAACTGTGTTTTCTATGCCTTCATTTGATTTTAAAAAAGGGTTCGAGGGTTCGAATCCCTCCCTTTCCGCCGAGACATAAAAAACGCAGTTTTGAGCGCATAAACAAAGATTGTGGCAGAATCGTGGCAAAGCGATTAAACAACAGTCGGAAAACAGCGCTAACAGGGTTAAAAACAAAATAAGTTCGAATCCCTTCCTCTCTAACACCTACAATGTTCAATATTTTCATTACATAATCATTTGATAATGAAATAGAACAGATCTACTAAATCACTTGTCTAAAGGTATTTCAATGAATAAGTTATTGAATGTACTTTACCTAAGAGGTCTAATATGAAATCCTATGCTATCATCTTCTTCAAGTCCACAATCCAGAAAAATAGTCTCCCATTCTTCATTCTCATCATAGAAATTCAATTCACAATATTCTTGGCAACAAACATGTAAATCAAATATACTTGTCATCGTAATTACCGCTAAAGGAAATAGAATATCTTCACTTATTTCCCAAGCTAAATCAATCCAATTGACATTTTTATTCAGGATCGGTTGAATAAAGCGTCTTGGAACATATACGAATTTTCCCTTCTGAAATTTGGGAACCTCGTGACGTCGGATTAAACTTTGTAAACTTGTTTCTGATATGTTATATTCCGATTGGATCTGGCCGATAGTAAAACAGTCCTTTAAAGGCGTTTCTTCAATCGATTCATGAACTGTAAGTTCTTGTAAAGGATTCTTTATCGGGCTGAGAAGTTTCAAAAAGAGCATCTATATCTTTCTTTAAAATCCTTGTTTTTCGTTGTGACAGATTAATTGAAGGGAGTCTTTTGGACTTGACCATCAGATAAATGGTTCGACAGTCGCATTTTAACAGTAATGCGGCCTCTTTAACTGTTAAATAGTCTAAAGTTTTTAAAGCAAAATATGAATTAAGGTCAGATTTAGGTTTTATTGACTCTTTTTGAAGTGCGAACTGCTTCTCACTTGATTTGATCTTTTCATTTCTAACTTTTACTTTATAGGCTTTTTTAGCACAGTTATCCCCACAATATTTAGTAACGGTGGTTCTTGCAATAAATTCTTGCCCGCAGTGTTGGCAGATCTTTTTGATTTTAATATTTGAACTCATAATATTTATTTTAGAGGAGTTCAAACTTCACTTTAGATGCAATAAGGTACATTAAGGTACAATAAGATACGTTAAGCGAAGTAATCTCTCCCTCGTTTCAAAAAATAAATTATTATCAGTTTGAGGGACAAATGGGGGACAACAAATAAAAAAACAAACCAAAATAACAATAACCAATACAAAACTGAAAGTTTCGTAATTAGTTAATTATTAGATATTTGGTTTGTTTGAGTTTGTTTTACCTATCGTATTTATTTCCCGATACAGAAAGTTTCTTCTCACTGTTTATGGGTTGTTATAAATATTTAGTGTCCAATTCGTAAATAAAATATAATTTTTAGATTATTTTGTTTGTAATTTAATGACTAATAATTAGTTGTTACTCTATATTTATCATCACTCCAACTATCATCGTAAAAGTTTTTAATTAATTGTTTTGATTTTAAATTTTCTAAAAGAGTTCTGTTAAAATCAGTTTTTTTAAATGTAGGTTTACCTTTTTTAAATAGGTTACTATAATTTATAAAACTATTTAATATTTGAGTAAGCTCATTGTTAGTAAATTTTTCCAAATATAAATTTGTAAATCTAATCCTCTTATCATCATAAAATAAATTTAATGCGATAAATTTTAAAGTACCAAAAGAAAATTCGATAATTTCCTTTTTTTGTAAAATCATTTCACCAATTATTTTTGATATTTCTCTGTTTTTTTCGATGAAATTTTCATTTAATTTTTTAATGTAATTGAATTTATTATCAATATTAATTTTATCAGATTTCAATATTAATAAAATATCATTTTCATCTGTTTCAAAATCGTTTATATTTTCAATAAATTTTGAGAAATTTTTCTCGATTAATCTAATATGATTATTTGGAAAATGTTCTTTTAGACGTTCATAATTATCTTTAGTAGTGTTGAGTTTTTTGACTAATAAGTTCTTTACTTTTTCTAAATTTAAGCTTTCAAAACCAAGACTATTCCAATTAAAATATGTGCTATTTAATATTTCATTATACGCTTCGTCTGATATATCATTACATTTAATCAAACTCTTTTCAAACTCTTTATCCTCTTCTTTTAATCTAAATTTAGATAATTCAGAATAAATGTTTTCAAAATTTATGAAATTGATAAGAATGTCATTTATCTTGCTTTCATTCAATAAATAATATTCAATTACATTACTCCATTTAGGAACTACTTTATTATTTATAAGTATTAGTGATTTAATACCCAAATCACTAATATCCTTCAGTTCTGAAATTTTCGTTTCTACTTTTTGAATTATTTTAGCTTTTAAACTATCCTTTAAGTTGTTATCATTCAATAATTTTAGCAAATATTGTTCAGTGTCGAATTTATTATCTTCTAATTTCAGATATATATTTTCCACATAAGAATTAATATTTGAGTTAATATACTCAATCAATGGAGAACACTCTGAATTTAAAATCATTGAGTAATTAGATTGATTGAAATCATTTTCATTGTAATTTTCCCCAAATTTCGAAAGTATTTGAGAAATATTAGTTTCATTAATTTCGTAGTGGCTATTTAGATAAACATATTCACGTAAATCACTATCTATAAATTCATAGTTGTCTATTAGTTCAAATTTTATATCTAATTCTTTAATATAATTTTTCATTTGTCTTTTCACCAATCCATAAATTTCATTAAACTCATCAAATTCACTATTTACAAATATTTGGGTTGAATTCAAAAACTGAGAATCGCTTTCGATATGTGCTTTAAGAATATTATTATTTTGATTATTTATAAAAGTAGATACATCTATATAACGAATAATTAAACCTAAATATTTATTTATTTTTTCCGGTCCACTATTCCAATAAATATACTCCCAAAAACCTTTCCATTCTTCTATTAATTTTGTAAAAAAAACATCAATCGAACCCCTGTTTTCATCAATGAATTCATCAATGAATTTAATAGAATTTGGTTTCTCATTACTTAATAAACTTATAATAGCATCATTTTTTTTGGGGTAACTACTATAGTTATTGCTCAAAAAATCTACTAAATCAAAATTTAGAATTGTTTCTCTACTAAAATATCTTAGATCTATTTTTTCTATTAAATTTTCAATTTTATTTAGTTTATAATTGAATTCTGTGTTATATCCACTTTTAACATTTCTTTCAAAGGCAAAATCCTCTTTTGTTATTGATACTTCATGGAATAATGACATGTAATCATTATAATTTTCGTTGATATAGCCGTTTAAAATTAAGTTTCTCAATAGTTTATTGTTCGAGAAATCCTCTAAATATTCATTAACTTCAATTTCATTAAATATTTGTTTTAAATCCCAGTTCTCAATTTGTGATTTTTCGCTCTTTAATTTATCTATCTCATTTTTTAATGAATTAATCTTATTGTTGTGTTTTAATTCTATTAATTCAACTCTTTTATTATAATTGAAATCAGGATTAATTTCATTTTCTATATCCTCAAAATTAAAGTCCAACTTACTGGAAGTTTTTTCATATCTACCATAGTAACTATTGTAGGAATATTTCTCATATTCTAACTCATTATTAATAATATTACCAAAATTTTCATCATCTAATAATTCTGAAATATTAATAGTTAATGTAGAATTTTCACTAAGTTTTGAAACTAAATTATTAATATATATAGATCTTAATTCTTTAATATTGGATATTGCTTCCTTTTCAATGTTCTTAATTTCTTTATCTTTAGACTCAATCTCATTATCAATTTTCTGAATAAACTTTTCAATGTAAGTTTTTTTGTTATTTATCAAATTGTATAATTTCCCCTCCTTTTTATTGAGATTGTTAAAATCTTTGGGATCGATATTTTTATAAGTTATCATAGCAAATAACTCGTCATATTTTTTTATAAACTCTGGATTTAGTGTTTTTCTATAAATTACAAATTCGTGAAAAATATTCGTTAATAATCTCATATCTATATCATCAATGAAAGTAGTTACATCTGATATAAATTCTTTAGTTAAAATATTTTCATCTAAACCTGACTCTTTTATCAAAGTTTGTAATTGTTCATCCGCATTTGAGGAATTTATAAATGGAATAACAGGAATTATATACTCAAAGAATTTCACTCTTTCTTTTTTATCACCAAACAAATCATCTCCCACAGCATAAACAAAATTAATCTCTCTGTTTATTAGTAAAGAGTTATTCAAAAGAATATTTATTTCTCTGAGTTTTGTAAATATATCTGTA
Source organism: Chryseobacterium sp. 22532 (assembly GCF_052044665.1). Taxonomy (NCBI): domain Bacteria; kingdom Pseudomonadati; phylum Bacteroidota; class Flavobacteriia; order Flavobacteriales; family Weeksellaceae; genus Chryseobacterium; species Chryseobacterium sp. 22532. Next base: position 102,918 of record NZ_JBQENJ010000002.1, on the reverse strand, counting down.
CTATCAAATCTATCTAAATCTTCAATTATTACAACATTATATTTAGTACGCTCAAAAAAATATAAGATTTCTTCCAGATGCTCGTTAAATACAGACTTATTAATATTATCTCCTAATTCTAATTCTCCCTTGATATTTACTTTATTGATTTTTGAATTACTAAATAAGTTGATAACGAGCTTCGATAGTATCCCCAATCCACTAAGTGAAATCAGAAAAATTGGTAAACTCCACCAATCAAAACTTTTATTTGTATTCCAATTGTTTGGATTAATTTTATCTAAATAATTATATTTCAGAAGTAAAGTTGTACAAACAACCCATAAAACAAAACCCACAGATATCCCGAATATTCTCCAACCTGAAATATTATCTATTCTTTTAAATCGAGATTCTGGAATTTGTTGTGGTTTAACGTGATAAAATATCTGTTGTAAAATACTTACTTCTAATAACCTCTCTAATTCTTCCTTTTGTATTTTTCTGTCTGTCGGACTAATTTCTTTATCCTCTTCTTTTTTGTTAAAAGAAGCTAACGATATATTGAGGTATTCGTACTGAGGATTCAACTTTTTGAATGTTCCTATTATTGTACTCTTCCCCGAACCATACCCGCCCGTTAAAGCAATATTACTAATCCCGGGTGTATCTATTGTTTGATTAAGTTTTTCTAAGTAAGTTTGAATTCGTTCAATATCCTCTCTTTTCGTTAAAATCTTCGGAGCAAGGGAGCTTATTAAAGTATCTTTTTCCCCAATATCTTTTTTCTTTTTAAAAAAATTAAAAAATAAATTTCTTTTCATATTTAATGGCATTCTTACAAATTTAACTAAAAAAGTCCTCTTTTCAAAAGAAGACTTTTCCACAATTATCATGAAATCAATAGATTCTAAAATTTATTTTCTCCGATGATAGATAAACTTATTTTTAAGATAAAAATACGTTTAGGAGATTTCTCTTTTTAATAACATTATTTAATGTTTTGCTCAACTAGTTTCCATTGATAAATTTCATTTGGAAAAACTTTTTCTTCTCCATACAACACTATTTTATTATCTTTCCTTATTCCTACAAAAAGTATTTGTGTTATTGGATCTATTGCAATAATATAATTGTCTTTATTTTTAGTGTCAAATCCCTTTTCCCTAAATCCACTTAACGTAAGATAATTACTATCATTAGTGATATTAACTTCATTTATACATATTTTCTCTATGAAATCATAATTTGCATTACCTACCAAATTAATCATCCGATATTTAAAATTGGGAACATTAAATAAATGTTTAGAATCAGTAATTTTTTTTTGTAAAAATGTTTTCTTCAAATCTTCATTAGAAATCAATTTTACAATTTCATCATCTTGATTTTCAATATTCTGAACATATTCATCCTTTATCAAAGTTTTTATGAATTTCAAATCAATGGTATAGAAGTCAGATTTTCTTTTATTGTTTTCATCTGTGTAGTTTATAACAAAAAATGTTCTTCCGTTTTCTTTTACGGTTTTAAATCCATTAATATTTCTCTTAGATTTATCAACATGTAGTCTTCTGTGTAGAAAACTCATATTTTCAACACTTTGAAATCCTTTTTCTCCTAAATCCAACATAATAAGAATATCAAAGAATACTATTTCTTTTTCATTGGTGGAATACAAAATTATTTTAACCCTGTCTTCATCTTTTTTTTCATCGGTATAAGAGTATTCTTTTGCAATAGTCGTTTTAAATTCAACTTCTTTATCTCCACCTCCTATTACATCAAAGATTTCTTTTCTTAAAACTGTACTATCATTAAGAAGTATTGATTTAGGATATATAGATTGTAGTAACTGTTTCTTATTTATAATATTAGATTCATTCACTAAATCATCTTCAAATACATTATTTCTTGGTAAATCAATTTGTTTTTTTAAGTTGTCCTTCGAAATTATATAGTCAATTAGTTTTTCCACATTACTATATTTCATTCCCATACTCAAATATTGTTGTTTATCTAAACCTCTACTAACATTGTGAACACTTTCAAAAAAAGAATTTTGTAATGATTCGTTAATACAAATATTTTTTACAGCTTCATCCATTTTATAAGGATCACTAATTCCAATTTTTTTCAAAGTAAGATTCATCAATCCATAAAAACTATTTGTTCCATAAAAATAATTATACTTCGCATTAATACAGAAATCATTTCTAACTTCTTTACTTAAAGTTTGTGACTTCATTAATATTGTATTTGATAAAATACAGATTCCTAAAAAGAATAATTTTGTTTTCATTTATTTTTTGATTTTCAATTTTAGAGACTTTTATTTAGTATTTCTTACTGAAAACCGTAATTTGATATAAAAACAAAAAAAACAGGCTTGAGACATTATCTCTACCTGTTTTTGAGGTGGTCGAATACCTATCCACAAAGTAAAGCAACGCTCAAGCCATAGCCTGAACATTTTGCTAAACTTCTTCCTGTGGATATTCTGAATTTTCGACCTTTCAAAAACAGATTTCAGTTCGCTAAATGTATTTTTTTTAATATGTAATTATCTTATTTCTATCGAATAATAATTGTTTTGTGTAGTAAATCTAAAACATTTATCCAATTCTTACAACGTTTTGATTTGATATTTTTAATTTTTGTACAAAATAATAAAGAAGGATAATTTTATCCTTCTTTATACAATTTAAATTCAGTGGTAAAATTAAATATTTACCGTTTTTTAATCAATTAAAATTATAATTTTAAATATAATTTTTATAATTTCTCATTTTTAATTTCCCATAGGCTTGTTTTTATAGTTAGAGTTATTTATTACTCTACAAAAATATTTTTTTAAAGCGACAAAACTTGACGTATAATTTTATTTTATTTTTTTTAAAGCCTCATTTAGTTTTATTGACATTACTGTCTCTTTTTCTTTAGATGCTTTTAAGTCAGCATTAAAATTTTCATCCTCTTCCCCATTTATATGTTCAATTTTTGATAATTTATATAAAAATGGTTTATGGTAGTCTGTTGGAAGTTCTGTAATAATTTTATTGCAAACCTCCTTTGCTTGTTCATGCTTATTTAGTCTAATAGCTACCTCCGTATAATGAGTTAATCCATCAAGAACAAAATTTCTACATTTTGAACTCAATTCCATTAGGTTTTTGTCTTTTACTATATTATATAGTTTACTCCCAGGGTAAATAAATAGTTTATTAAATCTTGCTTTCTGTTCTCTGTAATCAAAATTAAATTGTCTTTCAGTTATTTCTTTAAATCGCTTTCTATCCTTTATATCATTTCTTTCTGAAACTAACATTATAGCAGAATATGTCATTTGAGTCCCTAAAATCTCTAAATACGTTTCTTCACTAATTTTAGGTCTGGTTGTTAAATAATTTTCTAAAATATCAATAGACTTATATCTATATACTGAAGATCCTTCCGCCCAATGAAATTTAGCATTATTTAAAATAAAATCTGGATCTGATTTAAACCAATGCCAATAATCAGAAAATAATTTTATTGCTTTATCAGCTCTTCCTTTTTGAGAAAAAAGATAGTTGGCATAATTAAAAAGAGCTTTAAGACGAACCTCAAATTTAGCAGATTCTCTTTTTATTATTCTTCTATATTGATTTTCAACTTCTAGTTCAGAGGCTTCTAATCTTTTTGAGTCTGCAATTTTCAATAGAGCATAGTCAGTTTCTAACTTTTCACCACTCTTTATTAAATTATACCTACTTGTAATATCTCCATCATATTCTTTGCCTTTTTTTTCATAATACACTCTCATTAATTTTAAAATTTCAGGAGAATATACTTTAAAAAAATCTTCGTCTAATCGTTCGATAATCCTTAATTTTATTAACTCATTCATGGAATTATCAAAATTAACGTCATTATCTTCTTTATTAAGAATAAACTTTAAATTAGCAATTAATCCTGTTAAGTCATCATTGTTAACTAACAAGTTTATTCCGAGAAACATATTTTTTGCATCTGAAGAAAGGTAATCATAAATTCTATCATATAAAAAACTTCTTGCTTCTTCAAGCGACTTTATATCAATTAATAAAGTTTCATCAATTGAACCACTTTGCATGTATAATATCAAAAATTGTAAAATAAAAAGTGGCCGTCCAGAAGTTATATCAAATATTTGTTTGGAATATTTCTTAAATAATTTTATGTCTTTCTCAAAGTTAATTTCTGGAAACTCATTACTAGCAGCCCGTACTAGAAAATCAATTGTTTTGGACTCAGTTAATTCATTTGTCTCAATTTCTATTCCTGTAATTAAAGTAGCTGAACGAGTTGTAAGTATTACTTTATGATAATTTATGTTTAGTTTTTGAATAAACTCAGTTATTTTATTTTTATTTTCCTTACTGAATGTTTCAAAATCGTCAACTACAATCAGTATTCGTCCTTCGTATTTTAATATATCTACCTCATTAGTTTCACCAACTTTATCAAAAACTATTTTATTTATAAACTCTATAACTTCATTAAAAGAATTAAAATTCCCATTAACGACCTCTATAACACCTTTGTAATAATTATAATATCTATCTTTTGCTGAAAGAAATATTATATAATCAAACTTTTTAAATTCTGTGTTAGCTAATTGTTCACATACATGTTGTATCGCTGAAGTTTTACCAATACCTCCATGTCCCCATAAAGTTGCAAAAACAGAAGAATTATTCTTTGTCAAAAAACTAATTATTTGATTACTTACCCCTACATCTATATATTTCTTCCAATCTTTTGAAAATTTATTTATTATAGTTCCATTTGATGTTTTTATTTTATATTTATCTTCAGAGACGTTTATAGTTGTCAGTTCCGGAAATTCTAAGATAAGTTTTCCAGTTTTTAATAATTGATTAAATTTAGCTCTACCCGTTAGCTTTTCCTCAATAGATGAAAAAGTAAAAAATTCACTATCATTTTGAACGATTACAAAGGGAGATAACTTAAAATATGTGCCATTATTATATTTTATATACACGGAATTAATTTCAAATTCTCCAACTTGTATTGGACAAGTCCACAATGTATAATCAGAACCATTCGCCTTATAATTAATACCTTTATAAAAATCTTTTTCTTTATTCGTTACAAGAATTAGATCATGTTCCAAAAAAATTTCACATTCGGAACCATCAAATAAAATTAAAATATCTTGGAAAATTTTTATTGTATTCTCTATTTGATCTTCAAATGTGTACCCATGACCAATTTGTTCATTCCTTAAACTTGGATATTTATCAATTGACTCTCTAAGTTTATTTAGTTTTCTATTTCCAAATATTTCTGCATCAGTATCAAGAGTTCTTGATAAAGCAACAATACTACCTATTGAAGGTTTTAGGATAGTTTTTAATATTTCTTCTCTTTTCTCTTCAGATATTTTATCTATATTTTTATTCCATAAATATCCCAAAATAAATATTAAGTAATACTCAAGCTTAGACTGTAAATGAACTTTTAGTTCGTGATTTTTTCCTAAAGAAGACAGTAAATCAACCTTTTTGTTTAATTGTTGTAAAATGTAATTCATGGTAGTTTTTTATCTACAACAATATACTCAATTGTTGTTTCTGCAATATAGCTAAAATTCTATGATAAAAAAATGCATAAATAGTAATTCATTGTTTTAAAATTAAAAAATAATGGTGCTCTTCGTCCTGTTGAATATTCATTTGGTTTGCAAGCCTAAATTTAACAGGAGGTTATGTCGTATTTCTTTTTAAGTTTGCTTGTTCTTAAGTTATGGATCCGCAAACAAACCCACGTTTCTTTGAGTGCCTTCCTCCTAAAAAAAAGACACTGAAAGAAACTTTATCTTTATAAATTAATCTATTTGGTATATTGAATTTAACACTGTCATCATTGTTAAAATCACAATTTCTTTTTCTCTTTCTGTTTTTAGGCTACCTATAAAATCTGTGTACTTTTTAGGAAATGTTTTACATAAGTCATCATAGTACTGTTGAAAAACTTCATCTTTAAACGAAATATCCTTTGTTATCAGTTGGGGTGGTTCAGGTTCACTTTTTGTTGTATTTTGTAGCTCTAACTTCTGTTTAACTATCTTATTGAGACGATTTTTCCAGCTCCCAAAGTTCACATCGTACTTTTTATATGAATTTTCAATCGTAATCATGATTTCATGCTCATCAAAATCATCTTCAACAAATTTTCCCAAACAAAATTCTAATGCTTGGGATTTATTTATTCCATGATTACAGCAGTTTATACTCAATAGCTTGATAAAATTATTTCTATTTCCAACTTCGTATTTTTGTTTCTTCTCTGTAAACTCTATCATTTCTTCCATTTCTAAGATAAAAACATCGTCATCCTGATTAATATTTTCACTACCGTTGCTGTTTTCTGCTTTAAAGTTGAAAATTTCAGATTCTTTGTTGTAAAAAATATCTTGATCGTAAGAGTAAAAACATAAACGCGAAACATCACATGTGGATGTGTCAAATTTCACGTTAAGTTTCATCTCATAATAACTAACCAATTTTTTATATAATTCTGAGTGTCTGTTTACATCTCTATTGTTAGTTGCAACAATTATTTTCATCCCTTTCCCCGAAGGTGAACAAAACGCAACTTTTGTATATGGTATATCTTTAACTTTGTTAAAAATTATTTGATACGTTTCTTCATCCTTAATTCCATCAATATCAAGAACCATCCAGCCATGATAAGTTATTAAATACTCAGTTTTTCTACCGTATTTGGAAAACTTCCCGCTAATTGTAAAAGCAGGAATCTTATACTTTAATTTCTTTGTTTTTTCGGTCTTTCCCTCCTCAGCAAACTTTTTTATATATGATATAACAACTTTTTGATAAGTACCAATTTTGATATCGTGTACAATTTCATCTAAATTAGTGTATCTATTGAATTTATTAAAACCCTCATAAATATTAAACCTTATATCTTCCATCTCTTAGAAATTTTAAAGTTTAACATTGCTGCAACCTCTTCGGACTGCTCTAAATTACTTCTATGTTTTGATAACAGATAATTGTCCAAATCTGAAACTTTGAAATACAGATTTTTCCCGTTTGGTCGAAAAGAAGAGATCTCACCTTTCCCTGCTTTTCTTCTAACCGTAATCACACTCAATCCCAAGTATAGTGCTGCTTCTCTTGTGTTAAGCATTCTCTTTTTAAAGAAATCTAAAATTTCTTTGTTTGAATTTTTTACCATAATTATTTGTATTAAATATTATAGTGCAATACTCGGTATCTCTCTCTCGGATGTAAATTGAAAAACCCGAGATATATCTCGGGTCAAATTATACAATAACTATTTATTAGATTCTACTATTTTTTTTATTTTCAAATTTAATTGATGTTTATCTTTTATTTTTTCCAACGGATTTTTTAATGATTTCCCAACATCCTCAACAATATTACTATCCTTTTTGAAACAAAAACAATTACCCAATGTAGCTCTAAACTGTTTTTCATCGGTATAATCTGGTTTTACCAATAGTTCTATTAAAGTTAAAATTGATAACCATCTACTACTGGTTTTCTTCCAGAGAATCGGTGTAACATCTTTAAACTTTATTTCTCTGAAAATATTGATGAATTTAGTAGAATCCATTTCATCAATAAATTCTCCTTTTACTAAATCATTGTAAATCCTTTCTAATTCTATATCTGAATAATCACTCCAATAACTTAGATTACTCTTTAACTTATATCTCGGGATTTCATCTAAATCTCTTTTTTTAGAATTCAAAAAGGATAGATATTGATAACTTCCATATAACAAACCGATTCCTATTACGATAGCCCATATATGTTCAATCTTATCCTTATTATTTAATTTAAAAAAACTTACATCAACAGTTAAGTCTTCAAAATAATTTGAATAATCATTTAGTTTTCTATTTAAACCATAGTTTGCAACAGTACTTTTTATGTTTTCCTCTACACGTTCAATTTCTTTGTTGATGTTTTCCAAATTAGGAAATTTCCTTTCATAATCTAATTTATAGTCTTCATAAGTATATATAGAAATTTCTTCCCTCATATTCTTTAATTTTTCATATACCCATTTTGAAGAATCTTTTAAATATTTTCCAATTTGAGTTCTTTCAGGAAATACATTAACACGAGCTTGAGTAGTTCTATCCTCAAACGAAATCAGGTGCTCTGTCAAAGGAGATTGTTTATATTTTTTCCAAACTTCTAATTTTTGCGTATAAGTAGTTTTTACTCCGTACAATTCATCATTAATTTTCAATATTGAATCTTTATCTAAATTCCTCTCATCTTCGATTAACAAATCGTAAATATTTTTTACATTATGAAAATCTATAATACCATCATCTACCTCCTGAGCATCATAAGAAGACGGTATTAACATTTGAAAAAGTAAATCTTCATCATCAATCAATTTACCAGTTTCATCATAATAATCCATTGTTATTTATATTTTCTAGAACTACAAATATAAATCAGGAATTTTAGATACAGCTTCTATTTTTTTTCTATCAATTATTTTCCCATAAATTTGTGTGGTTTTAACATTTTTATGTCCTAATAACTTACTTACAGTATAAATATCGGTATCCATTGTTAACTGGAGGGTAGCGAAGGTATGTCGTGAACTGTGATAAGTAATGTGTTTATCAATTCCAGCTTCCTTTATCCATTTGTGTAATTTTTTATTATGGTAGGCGCTGTATGTTAAATTCTCAAACAACAATACATCATCACCTTTCCTTTCTCCAAGAAGTTTTACAGCCTGTTCACTTATTGGAAGATTTTCAACTCCTTTGGTTTTTTGTTGTGTGTATCTTAAAATCCAACCATTTTCAGAATCGTAGTAAAGATTTTTCCACTTCAAAGATTTCACATCGGAAAATCTCAACCCTGTTAAACAACTAAAAATAAAAGCATCTTTCAATATTGGTACTTCACAATCTGTTTTCACTAACTTTTGTAATTCTTCCAAGGTGAGGTATTCTCTGTTCGTTTCTTTCTCTTTTATCGTTTTAACCCTCAATATAGGATTCTCAGAAATCATTTTATTCCTATGAGCTTCTTTCAATGCGGTTCTAACCTTATTGAAGTACGATAAAGCAGTATTCTGTGATAATCTCCCTCCGTTATTAGATATTTTTTCTTTCAAAAGATACTCCTTAAAATTCTCCAAGAATGTTTCATCTATTTTGGAAATCTGAATATCCACTCCTTTACAAAAAATTGTTAGATGTTTTAACGTACTGAACCAATTCCCGTACGTTCCCTCTGTCTCATATCTCTTCTCTGCCAATTCATTAAAGTAATTCAGAAACCCAATCTTACCACTCGAACTACTTACAAATCCATGTTTTTTAGAATTGAATTCCAAAACTTTTTGAGCTTTTATAGATTCTGCAAGTTGCAATATTTCCCTGTTGTGGTCTTTCTCAATTATTGTTTTTGGTTTATCGTAGATATAAAGTTTCAGGAATTCATAGCTCCTTTTTTGAGTTAAGCTATTGTGGAACATCAAAAATAAACTATTCATTTTTATACGTCCTTTTTCAATACTTTTTTTACTAAGTTTCCCTTCTCTGATTTTTAAATAAACTTTCATTTTTCTTAGGTTTTGTTACTAATTGTGATGTAACATTCCCCCTAAGTCGGTTCGGAAACAACAATAAATATGTGGTATTAACCTAATTACATAGATTTGTAAATCATTAGTTCACTTTCTATTAGTGAAACTAATCACATTCTAACAGCTGTTTAGGTGGTGGTCTGTATTGATTAACCACCTAATTTTTAAAAACAAAAAATCCAAACTTTTCGTTTGGATTCTCTTTACACTGCTAAATAAACTTTCGACCACATCAATTGTAAGGTGGTTTAAAGTCCTTACTTTTATTTTTAAATCACAACAATCCTATAAACTTATTTTTCATTTAATTCACCATATTAAATAATCTTCAATATAAATTTCATCGTATTTGTATTTTCATCATTGAGAACACAACTAATTTTTTGCTCTATAGCATCATTTGATACTTTCATTTGATACTTTCATTGTTGGTAAAATTAAAAATCAACTACTAAATTTTAAACCTCACAGTAGTAAACTCCTCTGTGGTTTAAAATCTACCACTTAATTTTCTTTTACCTCTCCAAAAATCGGTGGTTTTCGGTGGAATCCTTTTTTGTTTATGTTATTTGTTGTATTTATTGTTATTTTACTATAATAAATTCCCTACTACTACTACTACTACTACTACTACTACTACTACTACTACTACTACTACTACTACTTATAAAATATCCTCTTTATAATATTTCTTATATTATATATAATATATATACTTATATAATATATTCATATTCAATGGTATATAATATATACATATAGCAGTAAAAATTTAACAAAGAATAATTAAGGAACATCCAACTATTAAGAAAACAACAGTCAAAACACCATTTACGGTTTTTAAAGAAGTTACAACATTTTAAATCAGTTTATCTGTATAATTCCATTAAAAATAGATTTAAAACGATTTATGAGTTTATAACATTGTAAATTTTGAATGTTTGGAGAATTATCTCAACTGATATTATTTAATTCTGATTTCAAAAGAAAATGTTTCTTCCCTACACGGATTGTTTTTAGTTCTCCATTTTTAATCAGTTTTCTGATTGTTGATTCAGAAATATTCATTAACAAACAAACTTCCTTTATTGTGAGATATGTTTTCTTCTGAACATCTTCAATAGAAATAACTTTCAGTTCTTTAAGTTTTACATCTGTTTGAAATTCTTCTTTTGATTTTCGGAGTTTTTCCTCCTTAACTTTCTTCTTATAATCCTTTTGATTACATCTGTGAGTACAATACTTTGTAGAGAATGTTTTAGCGATGAATTTCTCTTTACAGAAGATACAAATCTTCTCAATCCTAATGTTACTGCTCATTTGATACTTTCCGATTTTCTATATATTAATAATCTCTCTCAGTATTTAGTGGTATTTACGTGTATCTACGATTATTTACCGTTTAAATTTCTCTTAGAGTATCCTAAAATTCATTTTTTTAGAGATTAAAAACAACGGAGTATCACATTTAGTGGTATAAAATATGTCAACAAATGTCAGAAAATGTCAATTAACACTTTCTGATTTTCCTTTATTAATGCGGGTTGTATAGTTGTATTATGGTACTTATAAAATGGCGATTACTTCCCGATACAGAACTTGGAAAAAATATTCCCCAGCACCTCATCATTCGTCACCTCACCGGAAATTTCACCAAGATGTTCTAAAGCATTTCTCAGTTCATAGGCCAGCAGCTCTGTAGAAATCTGGAAAGAAATGGCTTCTTTTACTTTATGGGTGGCCTCCAAAGATTTCCGAAGGGCTTCAAAATGTCTTTGGTTGGTAATGACCACATTATTTTCCTGAGACTTTAACTGCTCAACGTAGGAAGACAGTTCATTTTTAAGGTCCTGGATATTTTGGTTTTCTACGGCGGATATTCTGATAAAATCAAATTCTTGGGTAATTTCATTTCTGAAAATGTCTTCTACAGCTTCATATTTCGGTGGCAGTACTTCATCAATTTTTGTGGCACAGATAATCAGCTTCAGATCGTCTCTCTGTAAAGATTTTATCATTTCAATATCCTCAGAATAATCTTCTGTAGCAGCATCTGCAAGATAAACCAGAATATTGGCATTCTCCACTTTTTCCTTCGCTTTTTTCACTCCGATTGCTTCAATTTCATCCTGGGTTTCACGAAGTCCGGCCGTATCGATCAAGCGAAATGCATGACCTTTGATATGCAGCACTTCTTCGATGGTATCCCTTGTGGTTCCGGCAATATTACTGACGATCGCCCTTTCTTCTTTCAATAAAGCATTTAATAAGGTTGATTTTCCAGCGTTCGGTTTTCCGATGATGGCAACCGCTGTTCCGTTTTTGATGGCATTTCCATATTGGAAACTTTCAATCAAAGAATCCAATTTTAATTCGATCTTATCCAGCAGTCCGTTAAGAGCCGATCGGTCAGCAAATTCTACATCCTCTTCAGCAAAATCCAGTTCGAGCTCAATCAGGGAAACAAAATTCAGAAGATCTGTTCTCAGGATCGATATTTCATTGGTAATTCCTCCTTTCAGCTGATTGATCGCTACTTTTCGGGAAGCTTCATTTTCAGACGCAATCACATCTGCAATGGCTTCCGCCTGCGAAAGATCTATTCTTCCGTTGATAAAGGCACGAAGGGTAAATTCTCCTGCCTTTGCCATTCTTGCCCCGTTCTTAGTCAGAGTTTCCAAAATACGTTTTCCGATATGCGGTGAGCCGTGAAAAGCTATTTCCACAGAATTTTCTGTAGTAAAACTTTTCGGAGCCAGAAAAATAGAAAGCATCACTTCATCAATAGCTTCCTCACCATCCATAAAATACCCGTAATGGATGGTATGAGACTTCTGCTTTTCCAGTTTTTTGCCCGGAAAACTCTTCTGGACAACCGTTAAAGCATCGTTTCCTGAAACTCTGATAATCCCTAAAGCTCCTACTCCATTGGCTGTGGCCAGTGCGCAAATCGTATCGTTATTCATGGTGCAAATTTACGTTTTTTCAGGCTAATTTCTGATGGAGTATTTTATACAGATTGTCTATGACTTTGATTGGAATTATTGGAGTTTTCAAGTCATTGCGAGGAACAAAGTGACGAAGCAATCTCAATTCGTGATCATTCGTGCTAAACATTTACACTATTTGTGTTAAGATATCAATAATTCTGTAAAAACAAAAGCTCCTGTAATCCCAAGTCTCTGGGAGATTAAAACATTCCCTTTTTAAAATAAGGCTACTCCGCCACTTGTTCCTTGCAATGACAGTTATTTCTGCCGTTTTCCTAATTCTCTTACTTTCTGAAGCCATCCGTTACGCTGTATCTCGGTAGAATTTCGTATGACACCTATATAAGTGACCTTCACCGGTTTTACACCACAGAATTCCAGCGTTGATTTTTTTAGCTGATTAATGCTCGGCCTTCCATAAAAAAGCAGGTAATACCATCCCGGCTGATCCAGTGTTGTAATGATGTGGGCGGTTTTCCCTTTCAGCAGCTTATCCCACCAAACTGAATTTTCTCTGTACCGGTAGGCAAATCCCGGAAGAAAAAGTCTGTCAATAAACCCCTTCATCAGGGCAGGCAAACCGCCCCACCAGACTGGATGGATCCAGACCAGATGATCTGCCCACTGGATAATTTCCCAGGCTTTCAACAGATCGGGCTCCAGTTCCATTCTTTTCTGGTACCCAAAGTGAAGAACAGGATCAAATTCCAATTCTGCTATTGTGATTTCTCTGACTTCAGCTCCTGATTGCTCGGCTCCTCTCTTGTAAGCTTCTGCCATTCCAAAATTGAAGGAATCCTTGTTGGGATGCCCGTTAATAATGGCTATTTTCTTCATCTTGATGTTTTTATATGTATGGATTCATAAGCTTTAAGCTTCTCCAGAAGTAAGGATGGCTGATGCAGCTGGTGGCTGAAATACGTATTATTTTCATGGAACTTATTCAATAGCTCTTCCGTATGAAGCACCGCAGAAAGCGCCGTTAATTCTGCCTGTCCCTTTGTGCTTTGCAGGCTTAGTTTTTCATTCCCGGATTTAGTTTTTATAATCATCTCAAATACGCTCTGATCGCCATTTCCACTTGACCCGAAAATCATTCTCCGTTCTTTAAGTGATAAAATATTAAAAATCCTCACCTTTTGAAATGCCCCTAAAAGCCATGTGATGAACTTCGAATTATAAGTCATCTTCACACTCACGTTAGGTATGTTTTCTATCTGATTGAGAATATATAAATCCGGTACATCAAAGTTGTAAGCTTCTCTTTTCCCTATTCCAAACGAAAAGTTAAAATCTTCGGAATCTAAAAAATGTTTTATGGGAACCTGGCGGTTATTTTCATACCTGATAAAAGGCTTAGCTACATTTTCAGCCATAAAATGCGCTGAACTTTCTCCTGCAAGGTCTTTCACGGAATAGTATACAAAAAGTTTCACTTCCTGAATATCGTCTGTATTACCTGAAAGTGTTTTTACCAATCCGTTGACAATACCTCCCATCCATCCGGAACTGAAGACAATCCTGCTATGGACATCTCTGTTTTTAGCAATTGCATAGGCTTTGACAAGATCGGGAGTCGGTTTGGTGATATCCAGATAATCTATTTTATTTTCGATGGCAAAACGAAGAATATGATCCTCTTTATCATTCACAGAAAGAATGACCAGATCTATTTTCTTTTCCAGAATCACCTGAAAAGTCCCGGGATCAGTAACATCAATTTTAAGATGATTGCCTGCTCCTCCCTTTCTTCCGCCAATGAAAACATTGACATGTGGGTTTCTAGACTTTAAAATCCGGATAATTGTTTTACCTACAAGGCCGTTTCCTCCAACGACCAGAATATTGTGCTCCATAATATTTTTTTTACAAAATTATAGAGCTGTAATGCCGTGGCGTAGGACAAATGTCTAAAAATTATATGACCGTTTCTTTTCTGATTCGGCTGAGATGTCTCTGTGTAATTCCTAAATAAGAGGCCAAGTACTGCAGAGGAATTTTCTGAACATAATCGGGCTGATTGCCAAGCAGCGTTTCATACCGCTGTGCTGCACTGTCTCTTTGGAGCTGAAAAAATCTTTTCTCGAGCTCAAGATATTCCTGTTCAGCTATCATCTTTAAAAATTTCGTCCAGTTGAGATCATCTTTTATCAGATCATCTATTGCATCTTTTTTTAAAACCAGCAAATCGGCATCGGTAATGGCCTGCATATTTTCCCTGCTGGGACAATCTGAAATAAATGAGGAATAACTGGCCATAAGCTGATTGGGAAACCTGAAGCAGTAGGTCATATCCTTTCCATTATCCGCAATATAATAGGATCGGAAAATTCCCGATATAATAAATGCTATTTCCCTGCATTTGTCGCCTTCCTGCACAAAAAAGTCATTTTTATACACTTTTCTGGCTTCAAAAAGCTGTAAGAAATCTTTAATCTCATGGTCTGAGAATATATCAAAGCTCCGGAAATAGTTTTCTATCATATTTTTCAAATTGTACTTAAAACCCTGAAAGTTTTTCTTCAGCTTTGTTTTTTTACAAAATTAAACAAATACAAAAGCGGCTGCAAGCCTTTTCTTTGATGCTTATTTTAACTTTAGTTTTTTAAGTATGATTATATTCAAAATTTGAATGTACTCAACTACCTGTTAGAAATCTTATCCGATGATGAAAAATAAAACCATTTCAGAACGAAATGGTTTTACCTGCTTTGAATTTAATAAGTATATGAAGATATGAATGATGTTTTTATTGACACAAAGATAGATGGTCCCGTAAGATGTTCTGTCAGGGGAATCCCTAAAATTATATCCGTAAAAATACGGTTGTAGATATAAAAAAGCCCTGCGGATTTCTCTGCAGGGCTTCAGAATTTATCTAACAATTATTAATGTTCAAAGTCTAAAATTGACCATTGACTATTCACATTTATCTATTAAAGCGGACTTACCAAATCAAGGAACCATGTTTTAATGTCTCCCTCAAGGTAAGGTCCAATTTTTTCTTCACATGTTCTGTGATAGTCATTCAGCCATTTAATTTCTTCTTCTGAAAGAATTTCTTTTACAATAGTATCCTTAAAGAACGGGCAGAACGTAAGGGTTTCAAACTCATAGAAAGTTCCGTGAATTGTTTTTTCCGCTTCTTTTACAGCAATCAGGTTTTCGTGTCGGATTCCATATTCTCCTTCAAGATAATATCCGGGCTCATTGGAACATACCATTCCCGGTAGAAGATCTTGTGGATTCATATCTTTTCTGATGCTCTGCGGACCTTCATGAACGTTCATGAAGCTTCCTACTCCATGGCCAGTTCCGTGATTGAAGTCCTTTCCTTCCATCCAAAGTGGAAGCCTTGCAATGGCATCAAGGTGAACCCCTTTTGTTCCTTTCGGGAATTTCACCATGGATAAACGGATCAGACCCTGAAGCACTAAGGTGGAGTTTCTTTTGAACTCATCGGAAACAGCTCCTAATGCCAGGGTTCTTGTAATATCGGTCGTTCCTTCCAGGTACTGCCCCCCTGAATCTACCAGGATACTTGCATCGTTGGTAACCTCTTTACTTCCTTCACTTTTTGCTGAATAGTGCATGATAGCTCCATTATCCTTATACCCTACAATGCTGCCGAAGCTTTCCCCAACGAAGTTTTCTCCTTCTGCACGGAAGCCTCTCAGTTTTTCACCGATAGAATATTCGTTCATACTTTCTTTTCCTGCAGTATGGGTTAGCCAGTAAAGAAATTTCACCATGGCAACACCATCCCTTACCATTACTTTTCTGAACCCTTCCAGCTCGGTTTCGTTTTTCTGGGCTTTCATCAGGTTACCGGGAACCGGAGCTTTTATAAACTGGTTGTTTTCTTTTAAAGTTTCAATGATCATCTGGTTACTGTTTGGAGAAACCAGGATTTTTTCATTTTTGAATGCTTTCAGATAATTGTAAAACTCTTCATAAGGCATCATTTTTACAAACGAGTCATCCATTTGTTTTCTTGCCTCCACTTCCAGCTTTTCAAGATCTGTGAACAGTACTGCATCATTTTTGGTAATGACAACATATCCTAAAAACACAGGATTGCTCTGTACATCGCTTCCCCTTAAATTCAGTGTCCATGCTACATCATCAAGACTGGAAATAATATGAACAGTAGCTTCCTGGTCTTCCATTTTCTGACGGATAGCTCCCAGTTTATCTGTAACAGATTGTCCGGCTCTCTCTACAGGATGTACGAAAATAGGATTTTTTGAGGGTGTACCTCTGTCTTTCCAGATCTCTTTTAATAACGGAAGATCTGTTAAGGTAATATTTTTTGACTGCAATTTTTGTGAAATCAGCTCCCAATTGGCATTGGAAGTGGCAACAGCATTAACGGCTACTTTTCCGCCTGCAGGAATCTGGGAGATAATCCAGTCAATATAATTGGGTGTTCCTTCCATTCCGTCTTTGAAAAGATCGATTCCTGAACCTTCCAGCTCTATGGCAGCCTGAGTAAAGTATCTTCCGTCTGTCCAAAGCCCTGCTTTGTCTTTTGTAATTACCACAAAACCTGCAGAACCTAAAAACCCTGACAGCCAGGCTCTTTCCTGCCATTCTTCAGGTAAATATTCGCTCATATGCGGATCTGCAGAATATACTATAAATGCATCAACATTATTCTTTTGCATTTCTTCACGAAGTGCAGCCACTTTTTCCTTTGAAGTCATTCTTTTCTTTTTTAAACACCGAAAGTTACAAAAAAATTGAGGTTCAGAAGTGTATTCCATCCTGTATTTTCGTTAATAATCTGTTATTTTTTCTTTCATATGCATTAATCCTTAAAGGCAACAATATTTATAATTACATACCACAAAAACAACATTATTGCTAAACATATAAAGTTTTGGAGAGATTATTGCTATTATTCTGGCATGAGAGAGCAGAATTATAAAAATCACAGGAAATTTTATCCTCCCCATCATTTTATTTATCTTCCGCTACTGATCGTGCTGGAAATTCTTGGAATTTATAAAATCTGGGACGATCCTGAAAACAAGCTGATATGGACATTATTTTCAACCGTGATATTTCTGCTTTTCTACCTGGCTTTTATGACAAGACAGCATTATGCGCTGGGACTTCAGAACCGTATGGTAATGCTTGAATTTAAACAGCGGTATTTTGAAATTTTCGGACAGAGATCTGATGAAACGGCTGATAAGCTGAGATTTGACCAAATTGCAGCGTTAAGGTTCGCCTATGATGATGAATTCAGGGAACTTCTGTACCGGGCACTTCACGAAAATATATCAGGAGACGAGATCAAGCGTTCTATCAAGAGCTGGAGAGCCGATCGCCAGAGAATCTGATTTAACACCAAAAATATTATATCATGAGAAAGTTAACTTTATACAGTATGATCGTTTTCACATTGCTAACGTTAACAAGCTGTGAAGCAATTGAAACTATTTTTAAGGCTGGAATGTGGTGGGGAATTATCCTGGTCGTTGCAGTAGTAGTAATCCTTTTTCTAATCTTTTCGAGGGGTAAGAACTCTTAACCATTTTTTATGGAGAAGAATACGGATCTGGAAATTATTTCCCACTTAAAGCCTTCAAAAATTATCAAGATCATGAAGGATCCCGAAGCCTCCGCAAAGGCGGTACATCTTGTATATACCACCGATGCGGAAACTGCCGGGATTACCCGTAAAAAAACGGGGAAAAAGTATTCTTATTACAAAAACGGAGAAAAGCTTAAAGATAAAGATGAGATTGCCAGAATCAATAAGCTGGTGATACCCCCTGCCTGGGAAAATGTATGGATTTGTGCATTGGACAATGGTCATCTTCAGGCCACAGGTTTTGATATAAAAAAAAGAAAACAATACCGGTATCATCCCTTATGGAATGCTTTAAGAAATCACACAAAATTTTACAGAATGCTTCAGTTCGGGTATGCATTGCCCAATATCCGGCTTCATGTGGAACAGGATCTCGCTTTAAGAAATTTTGAGAAGAGAAAAATCCTGGCATTAATTGTAAGTTTAATGCAGCATACAAACATCCGCATCGGCAATAATGCCTATGAAAAGCTATATGGCTCTTTTGGTTTAACGACTCTGAAAGGCAAACATGTGAAAATTAACGGTCAGAAAATTTCCTTTTCGTTTAAAGGGAAGAAAGGGATTATGCATAATATTGATCTCAAAAGCCGAAGATTATCAAGGCTTGTGCAGAAATGCAAGGATATTCCAGGAAAAGAACTTTTCCAGTATTTTGATGATGAAGGGAACCGTCATTCCATAGATTCGGGGATGGTAAATGAGTATATTAAGGAGATCAGCGGGGAAGATTTTACAGCCAAAGATTTCAGAACATGGTCGGGAACAGTCAGTGCTTTAATTGCTTTTAAAGAGATAGGCTACGCCGAAAATAACAGTCAATATAAAAAGAAAGTAAAGGAAGCCTTGGATATGGTTGCAGAACACCTGGGGAATACCAGTACGGTCTGCAGAAAATACTATGTGCATCCGCTGGTGATCAATCTTTATGAGAATAATACGATCAAAAAATATCTTGATGAACTGGAACAGATCGAAGAAAATGACGGAAAAGCAGGCCTCACTCAGGAAGAAAAGCTAGTCCTGAAAATTCTGGAAAATGAAAAGATGTAAGTTGCCGATAAGAATTTAAAGATCAACAAGAAAACACCATATCTACTCATTTTGAATCATCAAAAAATGATATTTTTTAAATTTAAAACAGTATTAAATTTTATTTTATAAAGATGAGCTGCTTTTTTTCTTTGCGTTAATTATTGTAAATTTGTATACCAACATATTTATCAATTTTAAAATAATATAACATAATATGTCAAAAGCAATTTCGCAAGTACCATTTGCAGTAAACGAGCCGGTAAATTCTTACGTACCGGGATCTCCAGAAGTTAAAAGCCTTATCGCTACTTACAAAAAGATGTGGGCTGAGAAGACAGAAATTCCAATGATTATCAATGGCAAGGAAGTAAAGTCTGATGAGAAAGTTCAGCTTCAGTCTCCTCAGGATCACGCTCACGATTTCGGGTTTTACTATAAAGGTACGATGCAGCATGTAGATGACGCTATCAACGCGGCACTGGCAGCTAAAAAAGAATGGAACGAACTGGGCTGGGAACAGCGTGCAGCTATTTTCCTGAAGGCAGCTGACCTTTTGGCCGGACCTTACAGAGACGTAATCAACGCAGCAACCATGATCGGGCAGTCTAAGAACGTACACCAGGCTGAAATAGATTCTGCCTGTGAATTCATCGATTTCTTAAGATTCAATGTAGAATTCATGACTGAAATGTATTCTGAACAGCCGGTTTCCGACAGCGGAATCTGGAACCGTGTAGAATACAGACCACTGGAAGGGTTCTGTTTTGCAGTAACTCCTTTCAACTTTACAGCGATTTCCGGAAACTTACCGACTTGTATGGCAATGCTTGGAAACGTTGTCGTTTGGAAGCCTTCTGACAAGCAGGTTTATTCTGCTAAAGTAATCATGGATGTATTAATTGAAGCGGGTCTTCCTGCAGGGGTTATCAACATGGTTTTCACAGACGGAAAAGAAACTGCTGAGAAAGTATTGGCACATCCTGATTTTGCAGGTCTTCATTTCACAGGTTCTACGAAAGTATTCCAGGGAATGTGGAAAATGATCGGCGATAATATCCATAATTACAGAACATATCCAAGAATTGTTGGGGAAACCGGTGGAAAAGACTTTGTGATCGCTCATCCTTCTTCCAATGTTGAGGCCGTGGCTACTGCTTTGGTAAGGGGATCTTTCGAATATCAGGGACAAAAATGTTCTGCAGCTTCAAGAGCTTATATTCCTAAATCTCTTTGGGCTGATGTGAAAAAAGTAATGGAAACTCAGATGAATTCTATCAAAATAGGTTCTCCTGAAGATCCGTCAAACTTCGTTAACGCAGTTATTGACAAAAATTCTTTCGAAAAGTGTAAGGGATATATCGACAGAGCAACTGCTTCCGGTGAGGCTGAAATAGCAATTGGTGGAAAAGTTGATGATTCTAAAGGATGGTTTGTACATCCTACCGTAATTGAAACTACGAATCCTCATTACGAAAGTATGGTAGAAGAAATCTTCGGACCTATCTTATCTGTATATGTATATGAAGATCAGGACTGGAAAGAAACTTTAAAATTGGTAGATTCCACTTCTCCATATTCATTGACAGGTTCTGTTTTCTCACAAGACCGTTATGCAATCAATGAAGCTTTCAAAGCGTTGGAAAATGCATCAGGTAACTTCTATATCAATGACAAACCAACAGGTGCGGTAGTAGGCCAGCAGCCTTTCGGAGGAGGAAGAGCTTCCGGTACCAATGATAAAGCAGGTTCTAAAATGAACTTATTAAGATGGACCTCCGTAAGAAGTATCAAAGAAACTTTTGTTTCTCCAAAAGATTACAAATACCCATATCTAGGATAAAAGTTATAGTTATAAATTGTGAGTTATAGATAATAAATAATCAGTAATAAGCAATGAATAATAATCATAGAGCCCCGAAATATAATTTCGGGGCTTTTTTATTAATGATCAGATCTAATTTCATCACTCACAGCTTTCTTCTAATCATCTATAATCTTTTACTATTGTTTTTTTTCTAACAAAGTTTAACAAAGTTTATCTATGTTTTAATATTTTGAACGACCGGTTAGGAATAATTATTGAACTTTAAATAACAACATCAAAAATAAAATATTTATGAAAAAGTTTTTGTTAGCAGCCATAGGTTTAGGAATAATAGTTGTGAGCTGCGGAACCAAAGAATCTTCTATGTCATCCAACATTAAGGATTCCACTGCAGTAAGCAATACCCAAACCGTAACGCCTAGTGCAAAGGATTCAACAAAGATGACTACTGATACGGCCAAGATCAAAGTAGATTCATCGGCAACCGTACCTCCATCTAAATAGATACAAACAAGTTTAATCCAAAAATGGAAAATCCGCAGATGAAAGCTCTGCGGATTTTTTTGTTTTTTTCACAATGTCATTTCATTATCTTTGCAAAAACAAAACAAAAACAATGATAAAAAAACTTTTATATGCCGCTACTCTTGTAGCAGGTTCCTTTCTATTTGGGCAGGGTGTCAAATTTGAAGAAGGTAAATTTTCCGAAATACTCGCTAAAGCAAAAAAAGAAAACAAATTGGTATTTATTGATGCCTACACTTCCTGGTGTGCTCCCTGCAAGCTTATGGTTAAAAATATTTTTCCATTACAATCTGTTAGTGATTACTATAATACCCATTTCATTAGTGCAAAAATTGACATGGAAAAAGGTGAAGGTATTCAGTTAGCAAAAAAATATAAGGTAAATTCCTATCCCACTTATTTATTTATTGATGGAAATGGCGAAGTTATTCACAGAGGTTTAGGTTATTTTGAAGAAAAGGATTTTATCCAGCTCGCGAAAGATGCTGATGATCCCAATAAGAAGCTAGCTGTTTTAAAGAAGAAATTTGAAAAGGGTGAGAAAAGTCCAGAATTTCTAAACAATCTTGCTTCACTTGCAGATTCTTATGGTGACAAAGAACTCGCAGTAAATGCATTAAGAAGATATTTTGAGGCTAAACAAGGAAAAGATTTTACAGAAAAAGACTTTAATTTTGTTTTGTTTAATACTAAAACTACGGATGCTCCTACCTATATCATTTTTCAAGAAAGAAAAGATGACATTCTTCAATATATTTCAGAAGAAGAATACAACAAATCAAACAACCGCTTCAAATTAAACACTATTTCTAAAAAATCCTATAATCAAGATACCAAATTATTTGATGAAAAATACTTTTTATCTGAAGTTGGAAAAATAGTTGGAAACGCAGAGGCAGAAAAATATCTTCAAAAAGAAAAAGCAGAAAAAGCACTAAAAAATAAAGATTTTGCTACCTATGAAAAAATCTCTTTAGATTTATATAAAGATCCTTCAAAAGAAGATTCCGGAGAACTGGCTATGGCAGCATGGAATTTCTATGAAAAGGCAACAGATAAATTTTCTCTGGAAAGAGCAACTCTTTGGGCTCAGGAAGCTGTGAACAAGGGTGAAGACCCTATGAATACAGGTACTTTAGCAAACCTTTACAATAAAATTGGAGATAAAAAAAATGCTAAAATCTGGGCCGAGAAATCTATAGAGATAGCTACTAAACAATACGGAAAGGAAGCTGTAGATCCAGACATGATAAAGCTATTAGACAGTTTAAAATAATAAAAGAATGCAGAAATTCATAGAACTATGGATTTCTTTATTTCGAAAAATATGTTTCTTTAAAATTGCACTAGGATTTCTTATATTTGATTAATACTAAACAATTAAAAGAATTACTATGAAAAAATTATGGATAGGAACTGCTCTCGGAATATTATTTTTAGGAAGCTGCGCCCAGAATAAAGAGAAAAGAGAAGCGTTTAAAGATGAGCACAATAAAGATTCACTGAGAAACAATATGGGAGATTCAGCGGTTGCCAACTCTGAGCCGGCTCCGGTAGCTAAAGATACTGCCAAAGTAAAAGCCGACAGTCTGAAAACAAAATAAAAAAACAAATCCGCAGCATACTGCGGATTTGTACTTAAAAAAACTTGACTGAAAAAAACCGGGCAATCAACCCCGATTGTATTATAAATATTTATTGCACCAGGTCAGATTACTAATTCTGATCAATAAAAAAATATTTACTATTTGTTACAAGAAAGCTTGAAGAAACTCTCTCTCAGCTTTGGATCCGTTGTTTATTATAAATGATGCCGAGACCGCAACCGGCACAGCTGTATTGGATTCCTATCTTTTAAAGGTGTTGATAGAAAATATAAATTCCAATACGGCCGTTGAAGTTGCCATCCGTTTAATTCTTACTAGCTTAAAAGTTTTCATGGTTAGCATAAAATCAGAGATATTTACGCATCTAGTAATTTTAGTGTTTAAATTTGAGCGCTGTTCTGCTTTATCGGAATGAAGATTAAAATATGAGTGACAAACAAACCGCAGTATGTCTATTCCCATAAAGCTGGCGCAAAGATATAGATGTGAAGGCCTTACGTAAAACAATAGGTTAGCCATTTTCACGAAAATGAAAAGACAGAATACGTAAAAACATCTGCTTTTTAATTGTTTTCAGGAAAATGGGTATTTTTATCTGATTGATTTTCATCCAGATATTTAATATAGGCTGAAGGAGAAAAATCGGTCACCGCCTTAAATACTGAAGCAAATTTGCTGTGTGAGGAAAAACCGCATTCTTCAGCAAGAATACTTATTTTATACTGCCTGTATTTATCATCATTGATGAGCTTGTCTACAATATAATTAATTCTTAAACGGTTAACATATGTTTTGACATCCGTACATTTATGTCTATTGATCACATAGGACAGATACTTTGTATTGGTATTGAGTTCCGCAGCCAAAAATGATAAAGACATATTTTTGTTGTTGTATAACTCACCTTTTTCAAATTCCTCCAGAAGTTCCAGAAGCTTTGATTCGGTTTCGGAAGTCATCAGAGAGTCACTTCTTCGTTTATCATTTTCCCCTGCCCTGTCATCTACCTCCTCCACAGAAATATTTGGAAAATCAGAGTATTCCCTTTTTAAAGGTAAAGGCTCACTGCGTACACTGATCATCCGGAGTTGGGTCCTAATAATATTCCTGAATTTTGCACGCTGCTTTTTCTGTTTGGTTCTGAAGAAAACAACAATGGCAATCAGAGCCGCAAAGAGTACAATAATTGCTGCATTTTTAACAATACTGATCCGGGCACTTTTTTTACTGGGCTTAACTAGAATTTCTGAGCTTTTAAATGCAAACTCACGGTTTTTTGCGGTAAGGCTGTCATAGGCTCTTACATATTTTATGGCATACAGGGAAGCTTTAACGTTATCGCCTGTCCCTTCATAATAATCATTAATATTGGAATATACGGCTTTCTTAAGCTTAAGACTGCGTGAACTGTCCGCTATATTTTCTGCTTTTTTTAGATATATTTCAGCATCTTTCCAGTTTTTCTGCCTTAAGCGGATGCCGCCCAATCCATTATATACCAAACCCAGAACACAGCATTTATCTTTAAGGATTGATTCTGCTTTCCGGTAATTCTTTTCAGAAGTAACGTAATCTTTAAGCTTAAAATATATATCACCAAGAACTTGGTATGAGGCTGCTACAGCCCGTTCATTATTCTGAATATTATCTTTTCCGAAAGAGTGTAATGAGTATTCGATATAATTAATGGCATCGGAATAATTTCCCTGTTCGATTTCATAATAGGCCATTTCCTGATTCAGCAGCCCCATTACCTCTCCTCTTTTTTGAGTATCGCTTATGCTTTTCGCTGCTTCCATACCCAGCAGCGTATACTTTTTCGATCTTTCAAAGAGACCAACCAGCCGGTACTCTTTAGCCAAAAACTCATTGACACGGCAAAGCCATTCTGCATCATCAATCTGCCTGAGCAGGGAGTGAGCATTTTCACCATAACATATGGACTTTTTGAATTCACCTGCTGAGTGATAAAGTTCGGCAGAAAGTAAAAGGCTTTTCACTTTGTCCAGAGGTTTCTGCGCCTTCATGTATAAGGAATCTGCTGTTTTTAAAGCTTCGGGAATATCTTTTTGTGTCACCTGAACAGATGTTCTTTCACAGATCTGGTCAAAATTGTATTTTTTCTGTGCCCAGATGGGGACAGCGGTAATGAACAAAAACAAAAGTTTTAGCAGACTCCTGGACATAAAAAAATAAATTATTATTTTGACTTTATAATAATTCATCATTCTCATGGGGTGTCTTTTTGTTTTTACAAAGCTACTAATATTTTATATTTTATTAAAATATTCTTCTATTATTTAATTTTTTAAACTAAAAAGTTTAAAACTATTTATTTTAATAACATTTCATCAATGATTTTCACTTTAAATAGACTATTACATTTTAAAATAAAATATCCGTAACTATTTTCTTTATACGCCGACTTATTTGTTAGCATAATTATTACATTTGTAATCAATAAAAAGTTTTATGAAAAAATTAGCACTATTTTCTTCTTTATTTATAGGAGCTCTGGCGTTGGCGCAGGGAATTAAATTTGAAGACAGCAATTTTGCGGCTATCCTGGCAAAAGCAAAAAAAGAGAATAAACTGGTATTTGTAGATGCTTATGCATCATGGTGTGGGCCTTGCAAACTGATGGTAAAGAATATTTTTCCGCTTCAGACAGTTGGAGATTTTTATAATTCCCACTTCGTGAATGCAAAAATAGATATGGAAAAAGGTGAAGGAATAGGTCTTGCCAAGAAATACAATGTAAAGGCATTCCCAACTTATCTTTTCATCAACGGTGACGGGGAGGAAGTACACAGAACACTAGGCTATGTAGAGGAAAAAGATTTTATCCAGTTCGCTAAGGACGCTGAAGATCCGAATAAAAGGCTTACTGCATTGAAGCAAAAGTTTGAAAATGGAGAAAAAGATCCTGAGTTTTTAAAAAATCTTGCAGGATTGACAATCTATAATGATTCTGAATTTGCAGGAAAGGTACTTGACCGTTATTTTCAGCAGAAAACAACACTTGACCAGGAAGATGTACAAATGCTTCTTTCAGGAACACAAAGCACAGAAAGCCCACTATATAAAATATTCCAGGCAAAAAAATCTGAAATTATCAAGATTTTCCCGGAAGAAAAGTATGCAAAATTCGACAAAAATATTAAACTTAATACCGTTCTTAAGAAGTCTTACAATGCAGATACAAAATCCTGGAACGACAACTATTTTCTAGCTGAATCTCAAAAATTCATGATGAAAGATGAAGCTGAGAAAATATTAAAAAGAGCAAAAGCAAGCAGAGCTTTAAAGGATAAAGACATTCCGACCTACGAAAAATTAATGCTCGAGCTGTATAAGGATTCTTCTGCAGCCAGTTCTGAAGAATTAAATTCCCTGGCATGGAACTTTTTTGAAAACGTGAGCAACAAAGCTTCTCTGGAAAAAGCGGTAGCCTGGGCTCAGGAATCTGTAAAGAAAGATGAAAATTATGCGAATACAGATACTTTAGCTAATCTTTACAACAAAATCGGAGATAAGAAAAATGCTAAAATCTGGGCTGAAAAATCTGTTCAGCTGGCTAAAAGTACAGGACAGGATTCTTCGGATACTGAAAAGTTATTGAAAAGCCTTTAATACAAAAAAGAATCGCCAGTTTTTACTGACGATTCTTTTTTTGTCCTATACTGTCTATTTAGTTATTGTATACTAAAACCTGCATTTTGGTAAGCATCGCTTCCGTATCGCCGTTATATCCTGCATAAGTAGTAGGGTCAACATTAACTCTTGCAGTATTAGCCCATGCTGTATATTGTACTTTAAATGTATATGTCCCAGCTGGAAGCGTCACCGATTTTAAAAAAGTTACCGGGACAGGGAGATCATTTAATCCGCCACCTGCAGATCCTATTTTAGTTGTATAAGCCGATGATATTTTAACATTATTTTGTAATAAGCTAAATACACCTTGCGAACTAACTCCTCCACTAGGAAAATTAGTTGCATACCCCAAAATCGTAAATAAGAAAGTCTGGGTCATACCTGCCGGAACAGTCAATGTCAATGTAACTCCTGGTACATCTGCTGTATTTCCCGCAGTAATTGTTGCTTCAGTAGTTCCCTGTACATAGTTTGCAGAAGAAATAGTTCCACTTGATGTATTAAGAGTTTTCCAGGTAGGTGCCGCTCCGGCTCCGCTTGATGTGAGAATCTGTCCCGTAGTCCCTGCACTTCCCGCTGTGTTTGTAGTCCCGCCCACATTCAGTTCGTTTGTGATCTGTAATGCTCCGTTAACATGCAGTTTTTTTTGTGGCGTTTGAGTTCCTATTCCTACATCACCAGTTCCGGTCACCGTCATTCTGTTGGTATTATTGGTCAATAAGTTGATAGGATTTGCTAAAATAGTATTCAGATTCATACTTGTACTATTTCCGGATGTGGTAATCTGAGCAGCTGAAGCATTATCTACAAACATATTTAAAACAGCTGAACCGCCGTTTGCCTGAAATGCTCCTCTTGAAGAGCCCGTTGCCGATACAAGCCCCATGGTTCCAGTAGTGCCAATTATTACACTATTTGTTCCGTTAGTGAAAGAAAGTTGATTTCCTGCCGTTGTTACGATTCTGCTTGTTGCAAGGGTACCATTAGAAGTATAAATATTAACAGGGGTATTTAGTTTGGTCCAGACCGTACCATCGTAATAATAATATCCTACAGCATCAATATTTGCAGCGGTTCCAGCTTGCGTTCCCGTTGCAATACTGTTCACATAAATTAACGTGGAAACAGGAGTTCCCGTCATACTTTGCGCTCTTTGCCTGTCAACTCTTGGAACCAGTAATCCATCCACTTCAGCAGTGGTACCGGTAGCATTTTTGGCTGTTATATCGAGGGTTGAAGCAGGATTTGGGGTATTTATCCCCACTTGTGCATAATAGAATAAGGGCAGTAGAAAAGCCCCAGATAATAAATACTTTTTCATTTGTTTTTGTTTATAGTTAAGTATCTCAAAGCTAATAAAAAAAAATCAGTTTTTCTTATTTTTCAAACAAAACCAATATTATATTACTAAAAACAGAAAGCAGGTAGAAAACCACCTGCTTTTATTCACTTATAATTGAAAAACATTAATATTCAAACAATACACTCCCCCACGTAAATCCGCTTCCGAAAGCTGAAAGAAGGACAAGATCTCCTCTTTTGATTTTTCCTTCTTCAATTGCTTCACTTAATGCAATAGGAATAGAAGCTGCCGTTGTATTTCCGTATTTCTGAATATTATTATGAATTTTCTCATCCGGAAGTCCGAATTTCTGCTGTACAAACTGTGCAATTCTAAGATTGGCCTGGTGAGGAATGAACATATCAAGATCCTCTATTGTTTTTCCGGCTTTATTCAGAGCCTCCATCATAGTTTCAGGGAATCTTGTCACCGCATGCTTGAATACAAAATTACCGTTCATGATAGGATAAACCTCCTTATCGGTCACATTTTCAGGTTCTTTTCTCATTCTGTCGCTCCATCCGAATTTGGAACCCGGGAACTGTGTACACAGTTCATCGGCATATTTTCCTTCAGAATGCATATTTACCGCTAAAATATCTCCTGCATTTTCATCTTCCGTTGCTGAAAGTATGATGGCTCCTGCCCCATCTCCAAAGATCACCGAAACACCTCTTCCCTCATCAGAGAAATCAAGTCCGAAAGAATGGATCTCCGCGCCTACTACAAGGATATTTTTATAGGTTCCTGATTTAATAAAAGCATTGGCAACACTCACCGCATACACGAATCCGGAACATTGGTTTCTTACATCCAGAGCACCTATGGTGTCACAGCCCAGCATATCCTGAAGCAAAACACCACAACCCGGGAAATAATAGTCCGGAGAAAGCGTTGCAAAAACAATATAATCTATATCCTGAGCAGTGAGGTTTGCTTTTTCAAGGGCTTTTTGAGAAGCTTTGAAAGCTAAATAAGCAGTGGTTTCCTGAGAATCATTTCTGTTTTGTCTGTGTCTTCTTTCTTTGATGCCTGTTCTTTCTGTAATCCATTCATCATTGGTGGTCATCAGTTTTGCTAAATCATCATTCGTAACAACATTATCTGGAACATAAAATCCAATCCCTTTTATTGTACTTTTAATCATATAGTTTTTTTAATTTTGGCAAAGATAAAATTATTTAACACATAGTTTTTCAAAATATTAGTATTTTTATTGTATGCCAATCGACACGATATACAGAGACTCCCAATGTGAATGGGTAGATGTAGAGGCTCCCACTGCGGAAGACCTGAAATTTCTTCACGAAAGATATGAAATCAACAATCTTCTCCTGGAAGATACGATGGATCCTAACCACCTTCCGAAATATGAAGAGGATGGCAATATAAGATTCTTTCTCCTCCGGGAAAGTACAGAGCTGGAGCGTAAAAATCTCAATACCATAAGCGATATCAGCACCAAGATTGGGATTTTTCTCCTGGAAAATACTATTATCACCATCCACAGGATGAAGACCAAAAGTATTTCGGAGACGAAGAAGCAGATTGCCGGTATGCAGACAGAAGTCCCGCCTTCAAAAATAGCATTAATGATCAGCCTCCTGATCATGAAAAGTTTCGATGACGAATCGGTAAGCCTCCTGGAAACTATGGACAACATCGAAAACGAAATTTTTCTTAAAAACACCAACCATACCAATCAGATCAGAAGACTGTATAAGCTGAAAAGAAAATCAGGACTGAATTCAAGGGTACTGACTATTTCCACAGATGCTGTAGATAAGTTTAAATTATTAAACCTTCAGGATTCCGAGATCGTCGATTTAAAAGACAAGCATAAAGATGTAGTGGCAGATTTCGACCATTTGAATATCCAGATCACCAACCTTATTTCGATGTTCCTTGCATTATCGGATCAGAAGGCTAATCAGGTTATGAAAGTCTTGGCTATTTATTCAGTGTATTTCTTGCCGATCACCTTTATTGCCGGTGTTTACGGGATGAATTTCGATAATATGCCTGAGCTGCACCATAAGTATGGGTATTTTATAACCATAGGGATTATGGCATTGGTGGTGATCTGTACATTTATTTATGCGAGGAGAAAACAATGGTAATGACATTAAAAAAAAATCAAATAAATGAAAACACTCAAGGAAAAAATGAAAGATTGGACGGATATTGACATTGCAATGCATGAGATTGCATTGAAATTAGAGCTCATACCTGAAGACAATTTTCCCAAATTTAAATCATATTATTGGTCAGGGACAGAAAAAAGCAAAGCTTTAAAAAATATATTATATGAATTAACAAATATTGGATTTCTGGACTTTAATTCAGATGAAAATATTGTCAAAGTAAATCAAGAGTTTTGTTTTGAAAAATAGTTTATAAGCTTATCAAGAAATGTTTTTTCGTTGTAGAAGAAACTTTTTCAAGATGACTGTTCAGTCACAATAAACACCAAACCACCATGAAAACTGAAATTCTAAATAAAATCCTCGCGGAAAATGTACTTTCCCGGGAATCTAAAGAGAAGCTCTCTGCTCTGCATGAGAATATATCTTCCAGGGAATTTTCTGACCTTCTGGATGCTCAGGGAAACCAATATGTAGAGTTTGTTCAGGAAGGAGGTGGTGTCTGGGGTAGTGCTCTGGTTGGTTATCTTTATGGTCTGGAAATTTTTGGGGTCCGTTTTCTGAAAGTAGCAGGAACCAGTGCCGGAGCAATCAATACCATGCTTATTGCCGCCTGTAAAACCAAAGAAGAGGCTAAAAGTGAAATGATTAAAGATATTCTCTTCAGCTGGAATTTTGCAGATTTTATGGATGGAAAAACCTACGTTAAAACAACCATTCATGCCATCCTGAACAACAAAGATTTTTTTAAGATCAATGCTATTATTGCAGCAGTTGTTATGATTATCCTTGTAATCATCCCTTTTGCAGCTCAACCTGCAACAACCCTTAATACCAAACTGCTTTTCCTGATTCCTTTGATTCCTGTAATTATTACTTTTTTTTGCATTAAAAAGTTCTATAATGATTTCCGGAAGCAGAACAGCGGATTTAATCCGGGCAATACATTCTTAAACACCATGCAAAATGTTCTGGACGATTTCGGAATTAAAACAGTAGCTAATCTTAATGAAAAATTTATCCAAAAAGAACTGGATCTCAATCTTAAGTACCGTTACGGAAATGGCCAGGAATATTATACGATTGCGCTGAAAAGCATAGAAGCCATTAAAGACAAAAATCTTGAACATATTGACCAGACGCGTTACAGAATATTCTATGAAAGTGCCGTCAGCAACGATTATTATAAGAACAATCCCTTCTATCAGCTCCGCTCAGAATATGTTGTGATTACTACCGATATTAATGCAAAAATAAAAGTAGAGCTTCCTACAATGGCCAATTTATACTGGTCGGAAGAGGAGCTGAAGCATGTAAGTCCTGCTGAGTTTGTACGGGCATCCATGTCTGTCCCGTTCTTTTTCGAACCCTTCCAGAAAAGAATCAACAAGGATGATGATTCCGTGAAATATGCCTGGAAATTCTGGATGAATACGAAACCGGAAGGCATCTACCCTGCCGGGCTGTTCATTGATGGGGGAAGCATTTCCAATTTTCCCATTGATATTTTCCACGCCAGTGATGTATTTTATCCGAGAATGCCGCTTTTCGGGGTACAGCTTACAAGTGATTCTGATCTTCTTTCTGAAAAAGGAAAAACCAGTGAGGAAATCCTCAAAACTCCTTTTTCTTATGCGGGAAACATTATCAGCACATTAAAAGGGTTTAACGACAAATCATTTTTAACCAAGCACAGTTTTTACCGTCTTTACAGCATCCAGTCCGTTAATTGTGGCACAAGCAGCTGGCTGAATTTCTTCATGAAAAGAGAGGAAAAAGAGGATCTTTTCAACAGAGGTTTTCAAGCTGCACTTGATTTTCTGAATCAATTCGACTGGGAAAAATACAAATACGAAAGAATGATGCTTTCGATGAAGGAGGAAAAAATATTGAAGGAAGAGGATACGAAGACGGTGGGGTAAGGAAATTGGGGGGCTTTAACGCATATTTTGGGGTTCGGAACCCCAAAATATACGTTGTGAAATCCTCCGGTGGGGTTCCGTAACCATCTTACGGGGTTGCTTTACCTAAACAACGGGGTTCTGTACCGCTTTAGTGAGGTTATTTTAAGGGTCATTTAGGTTGCTGAACCTAAAAATAAGGGTAAAATACTCCATGGGAGCAGTGAATAACCCCGTGAGATGATTTCGGAACCTTAACCGATCTATACATAACTGGATCGCTTCATAAAAACCCTTTAAATATTATGTATAAAGGGGACTTTTATTATCTATTTTTTAAGCAAATTTTCTATAAGCTTGCCTTGTAATTCTATCAGTTTTGTAATTTGTTCTTGGTTTTTTAATATGCTCTCTATCAATTCTGGTGATTGCATATTCACAGTACCATTAACTAGATTAATTCCTCCTTCAATCTTTTCTATTTGATTATAATTTGTAAACTTTTCTTCAAATAATTGATTCATATCTATTCCTAATTCCTAATTCCTTTGCAATTCTACTAAGCAACATCGAATTGGGAATGCTTTTATCAGATTCAATATTAGAAATAGTGCTTTGTGTAACATCTAATCGAAAAGCTAAATCGTCCTGTGACCAGCTTTTTGCTTCACGATATTGTCTTACTTTAGTGCCTAAACTCATTTTATTAATATTTTAATCAAAAATATTAAAATATTAATGATATAGAAAATAAATATGTTTTAGTTTTGTTCAAGTTCTCCATGAGGTGAGAATTATTTTATTATATTTAGCAACTTAAAAAACACAACCAATTTATGAGAAAAAATTTATTTCTCCGGCTGTTTCTATTAATAGCCCTCGGCACTTTGCTGTACTCCTGCCGGACAGAAGAGGAGCTGAACCCCAAAAACAGTGAAGCCGGAAATTTGCAGTATGGCATATCCAAAGAGGCCTTTATGGGCAGCCTGTTTGTAACAGGCCTGAAAAGCAGCAGCTCTAAAAACGTGGCCTCTGCCCTCACAGCAGAAGAACTGGTAGAAAGACTGGACCTGGAAAAAGCCCATCTGAATTCGGGTAACGGGAAAGAAGTTTTTCATGTGCCTGTAAGAACATTCGGCAGCTACAAAAGATCGCTCCTATCTATATCTGGAAACGGAAATTCCATAGCTGTTCTATTAACCTATCCCAATCCGGAAGATCACAGACTTTTTTATATAACGGATCTCAACGGAAACCTTCTGAAGGAAGTGAAGATAGGGGACAATGGGAAAGAGCTTCCAACTTCTCCCAATTCAAAAGAATCCGGTATGGCAAGTAAAAGCGGAGATGTATGCGAGGAAGTGGTGTATGAAACATGTAGTTCAGGGCAGCACAGTTTTGAAACAGGAAATGCATATCAGTGCGAGTTTTGGAATAACCTTCAGGGAGGCACGCCCCCAAAATTATTTAAAATAAACGGCATATGTGGCGACACAGGAAGTGGCGGGGGTGGCACTACAATAGGCGGGGATGGATCTTCCGGCGGGCATTCAGCCGGTGGAAGCGGCACTTCTCCTGTAGGGGGCGGAGGCCCTCCCAAATATGATTTTTCCTCAGCTGATTGTGTGCAAAATCTTGATTGTGAAAACTGTAATATCCCGGGGGATACTAACAATGACTGTAAGCTGAGTTATGATGAAGCAATAGCCTTTAATAATAATCCCTGTGAGAAAACAAAGAGTATGCTTACCAAACCTAATGTGCAGCAAGGCATTAATAATATAAAAGCACAAGCATTGGCAACACTTAGTAACGTGAATGCTGGAGAAATTGGCTTTAAGGAAAAAAAAGATGGTACTTTGGCTCCGGCAGATGTCAACTCTGCGCATCAGGTAGTGTTTAATGATGTTACAGATTCTTATGGTGGTTATCATAATCATACAGCAACAGGAACGCATATGTTTTCTCCGCCGGATATTGTGGATGCATTATTTGGGTTTGCTACTGCACAAAACATACAGGATGGCGTAGGAAATGCATATCTTGGTATGATAGCTGGAGAATGGTGTAATACTTGCCCTAATAATGTTCAGTATATACATTATGCAATACAGTATACAGGAGCTGCTGCAGAATTGGGAGGCTATGTTTATACAGAAGCACAAATGAAACAATTTGAAAAAGATTATCGAAAAAAAGTCAATAAATTATTAAAAGATCCTCTAAATTCGAACAATAATGGAGCAACTCTTAATAATGTTGGATTAGAAAAATTATTCTTTGATACTTTAAAAAATATAGGAATAGATGGAAAAGTAAATTTACAGCGTATAGAGAGTAATGGAACGATAAATAATGTAACTTTAAATAGCAATGGTAGTATAAATGCTAACCCGTGCCCATAGATATTAATTAAATAATAAATAAAATATGAAAACAATATATTTAAGAATAGTAATTTTCACTTTAATTACAAATTTTATTTCTTGCAAAGCACAACAAGTCTATCCATTAAATGCAGACTATGAAGAAGTTCCTCAAAATTCATATTTAAAAGATTTAGATAATGAACTCACGCCTTATATAGGAATTTACAAAACAAATTTTAATGGAAATGAGGTCACTCTTTACATTACTAAGCAAGAACAAAAATTAGAAAAAACGGGACAGAAAACTTATTATATGGATGCTTTAGTAATAAAGTATATTGTAAAAAGTTCTACAGGAGCTGTTTTACAGGACACTAAAAATGCTGTTAATAATCCAAACATAGAATTTTATAGCATAGGAACGAAACCAACACAAAATACCATAGTATTTTATTATAGTGGAACTAATTGTAGTGTGGGTTGGGGAGATATTTTCTTAAAGAAAATCAACTCAACTCAACTATCTTGGGAATACCGTCCGGATGATATTGTTACAACAGCAGCTAAATGCCCTCCAACATTGGACACAAAAATCTATCTTCCAGAGACAAAAGATTTAATTTTTACTAAGCAATAATAGCAAAGCCTCTTCGGAGGCTTTTCCCAAATGATGAAATATGAATATAATGCAATCAAAAATGTTATTAGCGTTGACATTAATTATAAGCTTAATGTCTTGTAACGCTCAAACTTTGCCAATAAATACTGCTTTAAGTGAAATCCCCGCTGGCGCTCATTTGAAAGATACAAATAATGAATTTACTCTTTTTGTAGGAACTTACAAAGCTAATTTCAATGGGAATGAAATTACTTTGTTTATTACCAAGCAGGAAGACAAATTAGAAAAAAGCGCTCATAAAAATTATTATATGGATGCATTAATTGTAAAATATATAGTTAAAAATTCTTTAGGTGCTACACTACAAGATACACAAAATAATAATATATATAATATTGAATTTTACAGTATTGATATACCATCTCCAAATACAATAGGTTTTCTATATAGTGGAACTAATTGTAGTGTGGGTTGGGGCGAAATTAATTTAAAAAAGATTAGTTCAACTCAAATCTCATGGGAATACCGTCCTAATGATATCGTTACAACAGCAAGTAAATGCCCTCCTAATTTGGACACAAAAATTTATCTTCCAGAAACAAAGGATTTGATTTTTACTAAACAATAAGTAAAGAGGTTGTCTCACTTTTGAGGCAACCTCTTACTTTTTTAGTAAAAAATCACAAGTTATCCAAAAACTCCAGATACATCGGCACACTTCTTTCCACCCATTCCTCTGAAGGATCATTTTCGATTCCATAATAGACGAAAGGCTCTTTGTATTCCGCTCTGATATAATCGAAAGTCAGTTCGTAAGGTCTGAAAAGCTCATTCATAGTATACTTATAATTTCCGGATGCGCTGTAGCCTTCTTCATCAATTCCAGCCGTAACCGCCAGGGTCATCTTCTTCCCTCCTGCTTTGAAACCACTTTTATTTCCGTAGGCCCAACCGTAAAGAAGCACCTCATCGAACCATTTTTTCAGAAGTGGCGGACTGCTGAACCAGTAAAACGGAAACTGAAAAACGATTCTGTCATAAGATTCTATCAGCTGCTGTTCTTTGGCTACGTCAATTTTTTCGTCCGGATAAGCACCATACAGTGAACGAACAGTATATTTTTCCGGATGTTTTTTCAATTCCTCTATCCATCTTTTATTGATCACTGATTTTTCTATATCCGGGTGAATGACTATAATTAATGTTTTCATTTCTATTTAAATTTCTTCAGCAAAAATAATATACGTAACTTACATTTTCAATAGTAGTGCCCAATTGTACGGTACTATAAAAAATGTAAGTAATGACTAAAATAAAGGAAACATCCACCAATTTTGCCAATAAAAAAGCCCTTTCCGATGAATGTCCCGAGATCTATGCGTCCAATACTATCGGCGGACAGTGGGCGCTTGCCATCTGCTGCTACCTCATCAACGGAAAACTAAGATTCGGAGAGCTAAGAAAAAAGCTGAACAATATTACAGAACGAATGCTCACGCTGCAGCTCCGAAGACTGGAGGAAGACCGTATTATCACCAGAACTGTTTATGCCGAAGTTCCTCCCCGGGTAGAATATGAACTGACCGAGATCGGATATAAGCTGAAACCGATCATCCTGGAATTTGAAAAATGGGGGAAAGAGCATAAGGAAATTATGAATGATAAGCATTCTGTCTCTGAATCTGAAAAGGCATAGACATTGACGAATTTAAATTTTAAGCAAAGTCATTCCTCTGAATTTTCATTAAACGGTTAAGGCCCTTTTCTATTGAGAAAACAAATTTACCCTTTTCAGAAATGTAATGATGACTTAATGAATACGAGAAGGGTATTGATTTCGACTATTTTTATAAGGAAGGTGAAGAACATAATTTTCTCATTTATTTCAGTATACAGGGATAATAATTATTAAATTTAATCCGCCTTAAATCACCAAAAACTAAACTATGAAAAACTTAACCTTTTTAATCAGCTTATTAGCGGTACTCCTTTTTGGAATTTCAGTAAAAGGACAGAAAATCTCCGATGGCCAGACCATAGAGGTCAACGGAATGAGTGTCACATTTAATATTTTAAACAAAGAAAGTGTTGAAGCAGGCGGAAAGCCATATGACCGTTATAAGGTTTCGGCATCTGTAAAAAATACCTCAGATAAAGCGTACAACATCCGTTTGGCTTCTTATCCTCAGATTGTTACCAATACCGGTCTTGTAGAATTAGACTGTATCAATGCAACCGGTGCAAAACTGACCTCTAAAAAGATCGAGCTTAAAATGAAAGCGCAGATGATCAACGTGACCTACTCAGCATATGACAAATCCGGAAAATTTGCAACCAGCACTATTCCCGTAATAGGAAGCTATTATTTCGATCAGGGAGATACCATCAGTGACAATGCTATTTTTATTGTTCCACAAGGCGAAAAACCAGATGTTTCAGTAAGAAGTCTGAGATAATCCTCATAAAATCCCGGAACTCTCAAGCTCCTTTAACCCCTACTCCTTCCAAAGCGGCTTTTGTTCCAGTATCAGATGATAAACAGGGCAGTTTTCGGTATGAGCACCTTTCAGATATCCTGTACTCATTAAAAATTCATTAACAATTTCTCCGCCCGTAAACTTGAATGTTTTTTTGAACAGCTTCATCCATTCCGGAAGTGTTTTCGGATGATGGTGTTCCAGCCATTTTTCAAATGAGCCAAATTCTTCCTGTAAAGTCAAAATGGTTTTAGCATTTTCAATGGCAGCATTCACTTTCAGCCGGTTCCGGATTATTCCGGGGTCATTCAGCAATCTTTCCCTGTCCTTTTCGGTATAGGCCGCAATAGCCTGAATATCAAAATTGTTGTAAGCTTTTCTAAAGCTCTCCTCTTTCTTTAAAACGGTCTCCCAGCTCAGTCCTGCCTGATTGATCTCCAGGATCAGTCTTCCGAAAAGTTCGTTGTCATCATGAATCGGGAATCCATAATAATGGTCGTGGTAGTTTTTATGCAGTTCTTTTCTGCTTTCGGGCTGCATTCCTTCTATGGCTAAACAATAACTCATTTAAATAAATTTTCTGTCTTGGTTAAAAATTGCTCTAAAGCTACTTTAATATCAATTCCCGTACGATCTGCCAACACGATCAGCCACCAGATATTTTCCCCTAGTTTATGTTCCAGCTCTGCAGCAGAATCTTTTTTCAACCATCTTTTCTGATGCGACATAATATCTCTTCCTACCAGTCCGGCATCCGTAAGGTAAGCAAGCGCATCTTCTTCTAAGGTCCATTCTGTGCCATGGTGCTGACGTTCCAGCTCATGATACTTCTCCCTGATAGCCAAAGAACGTTTGATGATTTCGTCAAGATTATTTTGATCCATTGTTTTGTTTTCTTGAAATTGATGATTCTGAACAATTCAGGCAATAAAGATAAGGCAGGTTTGTGACAACTGTTTGTCAGTGGCATTTTAATTTTGAAATTAATGATATAAAATTTTAAAGAAACATCATAAATTAGAGACTCCAAAAACAATCTATGAAATATCTTCTATCTCTGCTTTTTACCCTGCTTTTCCTTTCCTTTAATGCCCAGAAAATCTATTCCAAGGCTTACGGCAATTCAAAAAACACACCCATTATTTTTATCCATGGCGGACCGAGTGGAAATGCCACTTTATTTGAAGGAACTACAGCTCAAAAGCTGGCAGAGAAAGGTTTTTATGTTATCGTATACGACAGACACGGAGAAGGCAGATCTAAAGACGAGAATGCCTCTATGACTTTTAAAGAAAGTTTTGAAGATCTTAGTCAGATTTATAAAACCTATGGAATTAAAAAAGCAAACATCCTCGCCCACAGCTTCGGAGGAATTGTTGGAACACTCTTTACAAAACAGTTTCCTGAAAAGGTAAGCTCATTGATGTTAATCGGAGCTTTATTTTCCCAGCAGGAAACCTACGATCATATTTTAAAACAGGCTAAGGAAAAATTTAAAAACAATCCTTCTAAACTGAAAGAGATCTCTGAGATTGAACATTTGAGTAAAAATTCTGCAGATTACAGGAAAAGATGCTACAATCTAGCAAGTGATATGAATTTTTTCACCATGCCTTTCCCTACATCTGAAAGTCAGCAATTAAGGAAGAAATATGAATCCGGTGAGTTTTACGCAGTCAATTTCAGAAACCCGGAATCGCCTTTGAAATTTTATAAAAATGAAGTTCAGAACAATCTCGACAATACTGCCATTTTGAAAAGAATAAAAAAACATGGAATTCCCATTTTTGCTATTTATGGAAAAGATGATGGCATATTTTCAGAGAAGCAGCTCAACGATATGAAAACGATTGCCGGAGAAAATCATTTTAAGGTTATTGACAACTGTTCGCACTACTTATTTGTAGACCAACAGGATGAATTTCTGCAATTCATAAGCTTACATCTAAAATAAAGTGTAGTTTTGTGAAAATGCCCATACCAGGAACCCATATGAAAAATTACAAAGCACTCATCATGATGCTTATTTTGGTGTTTTCATTATCACCGTGTTCCGTAAAAAGAGATTTTCTAGGTATTTTTGATATCCAGCATATCAGTGGTTTAAATAAAATAAAAATAACAGCCGGGTCAGTATCTGCATGTGATCTTTCTGCAAGCGCTTCATCTGCCCGAAGCATCTTTTCAAAAGCTGGTGTAAAACGTAAATGGGAAGGGGCTCTTTTCAATTCAAATACAGTTCTCAGTTTTAGAGGGACAAAAAATACTTTCAACAAATATTCCGGACAAGCTTCCGGGAATAGTCCTCCGAAATATATTCTATTTAAAAGATTGAAATTAAATCTGGCTTAAGTTTTAACCGGATCAAATTTTAATTAACAATCTTTTAATACTATACAATTTCAATGAAACATATTTCAGACAGCCGGTCTTATGACCTGGCCGGACTCTATACATTATCACTCCGCCTCGTTATCGGATGGACCTATTTTTCAGCTTTCTGGCGAAGGCTCATTCTCGAAAACAAACTTATTCCGGATGAAGCCGGATATATCGGGGAGAAATTCAATCATTTCCTGCCAAATGCTTTAGGAATAAAACCTCTTATAGAGTACCTGGTTACTCATCCGGATGCTCTGCACACTTCCATGGTTATTTTTACTATCGTTGAAGCTGTTGTAGGGCTCTTTATTATTCTGGGATTATTTACAAGATTAATGAGCATCGGGATTTTTGGTCTTGCAATGGGCATCTTATTAGGCTCCGGCTGGATCGGAACAACCTGTCTTGATGAATGGCAGATCGGTATCCTGGGAATTGCAGGAGGATTTGTTTTGTTCCTTACCGGGAGCGGGCCTTTTTCCCTCGATCATTATTTCATTAAGAATAATAAAAATTTCACCCGCAAAAAGTGGTTTCCATGGCTGGGATCAGGTATCCTTCCTCTATCGAAGCCAAAAACAATTGTACTCGCAGGGTCAGCGTTCATTTTTGGACTTACGCTGTATACCAACCAGTATTTTCATGGTGGGGTCTGGGGAACGCTGCACAATAAATCTGTAAAACCTAAGATTGAGATTTCAAATATTTCTTTAGTCAACAGAGATTTAACCTTTGAGATTTACAGAACAGAAGGTGTGGATGTTTACGGCTCTTTCCTGATCGGCATTCATATTCTGGATAAAAACGGGAATATTGTGAAAGCTTTAAACCATGCAGAACTTTCAAAATTCCCAAAAGAAAACATCAGGAATCATTATGTAGCTAAAGTAAAGCCGGGAAAGCACAGCCTGGTTATTCCTCTTGGCTCAAAGGCTGATCTTACCCTGAATCTTAATGATATTTTAGTGGAAAAAGAAGAAATCCATACAGTAAAACTGATCGACATTAGTGGTATAGAGTGGACAGCGAGGATTATAACTTTTAACCATTAAGGGTTTTTAAGAATAATAAGTGAGATGCTTCGAACTCTGCTCAGCATGACAATGTTAAAAGAGATTGTTAAAAAAAATTCATATTTGAAATGTCATGCTGAGCATAAACTGAAGGTTTACGAACGTAGTTCACGAAGCATTTTTAGTAAGAATATTTGTATTATTTCCACAAAAAACCTCCGGAATGTCCGGAGGTTTTGTATTGAATTCGATTTAATGCATAGCTTCACTTAAATCTATTTTTTCTTTACTTTTCCTTTCTTTAATGAAAAGGATAAACGGTATACATACGAGGAATATGACTCCTAAATAAAGGAAGACATCCATATACGAAAGCACGGTAGCCTGTTTTGTGACTGACATATCCAGCATTTTATAAGCAGCATTCATGGCTGCGTCGGGAGTCATTCCTTTTGCAACAAAACTGGCTTTTAATGCGTTCAGGCGTTGCTGTACATCAAAACTGTTTTCATCCAGATGGGAAATCAGATTGAGCCTGTACTTCTGGCCTGCATTGGCAATAAACGTAGTGATCGCCGCAATCCCGAATGAACCTCCGAGCTGTCTCATCATTCCTGTAAATGCTGCTCCCTGGCCAATCTCCTGTCCTTTCAGTGTACTTAATGACAGTGAAGTGATCGGGATAAACAGAAGTCCTAACCCGGCTCCCCTTACAATCAGCATCCAGAAAAAGGCGTCTTTACTCGTATCTGGCGTCAGGATCTTGTATCCCCAGAAGCTATAGACAAAGAAGATGAAGAGTCCTAAAGATACCAAGATCTGCTGTTTTGCCCCTTTTGAAAGGAGCCTTCCGATAATTGGCATCATAAAGGCCGTCGTCAGGGCTGCAGGAATCATCAAAGCTCCCGACTGCAAAGCGGTCCATCCTAAAATACTCTGCGTATACAGCGGTACAATAAATGTAGAGCCATACAGTCCAAATCCTAAAACGAACGACATCACCGTTCCGATTCTTAAGTTCCCGTTTTTCAGTACCCTGAGCTCCACAATGGGATATTTGAAGGTAAGTTCCCGCCATAGGAAAAGGATGAAACCTAAGATGGCCGATACGGTAAATGTTACAATCATTCCACTTTCAAACCAGTCTTCTTCGTGTCCCCTTTCCAGGATAAACTGTAAAGATCCAACGGTGACAGCCAGCAAGGCAATTCCGATCCAGTCTACA
Source organism: Chryseobacterium sp. 22532 (assembly GCF_052044665.1). NCBI lineage: Bacteria > Pseudomonadati > Bacteroidota > Flavobacteriia > Flavobacteriales > Weeksellaceae > Chryseobacterium > Chryseobacterium sp. 22532. Next base: position 60,566 of record NZ_JBQENJ010000002.1, on the reverse strand, counting down.
TCCGAAGCCTTCCGTTTTTCAGCATATTTCGGACTTTTTACAAACTGTAAAGTCATCAGCGTTGCTGCAATCCCAATCGGGATATTAATATAGAAAATATATGGCCAGCTGAAATTATCTACGATATATCCTCCCAAAGGCGGACCTAAAGTTGGGCCAATAATTACCCCCAAACCATAAATCGCCTGTGCCATACTTCTTTTCTCAATAGGATACGATTCTGTAATAATCGTCTGTGAGGTTACCAAGAGTGCTCCCCCGCCTATTCCCTGCATCAGCCTGAAAAATACAAGCTCCCAGATATTGGTGGCATTTCCGCATAAGAACGAAAATATGGTAAATATAATGATGGAAGCCGCGAAGTAATTTCTACGTCCAAACTGCTGTGACAGCCAGCTCGTCATCGGCACCACAATTACGTTACCAATTGCATAAGCTGTAATCACCCAGCCTACTTCAGAAAGTGTGGCTCCAAGGTTACCCTTCATCTCATTCAGGGCAACGTTCACAATCGTGGAATCCACAATTTCAAGCAGAGCACAAAGGATTGCCGTGATCGTAATGATCACTCTCCGGGCTCCATATTCTACTAATGAATCTTGCATAGTTTTTTACGATGTAAAAAGGTGAATTGTCAATAATTAATCATCTTCATTGTCAATTTTCAGCTTCATATTATCCTCATTCATTGACTTGCATCAGCAAAATTGACAATTCACTTATTTCACAGTTTTAATATTATTTAAGCGATACTTCTGCCTTCACGTTCATTCCTGTTCTCAGTCTTTTTGCAATATTCTTATCAAGATTTACAAAATCGATTTTTACAGGAAGTCTCTGAACCACTTTTACAAAGTTACCGCTGGCATTATCCGGAGGCAGGATTGAAAAAGTAGCTCCTGTTGCCGGAGAGAATGAGCTTACAACTCCATCAAATTCCTGGTCAGGGAAAGCATCAATCTCAATTTTCACTTTCTGACCTTCTACCATTTTATCTACCTGTGTTTCTTTGAAATTGGCTACTACCCATTTCTGGTCGTTTTTAACCAAAGCAAAAAGTTGTGATCCGGCCTGCAAGTACTGACCTGCCTGAGTGGAAACTTTTCCTACATATCCGTCTTCCGGAGCAAGAATCACTGTGTATGATAAGTTTAATTTAGCATTTTCCACATCTACTTCTCTCTGTTTTGCTACTGATCCGGCAACACTGATCTGTTGGGAGCTCGCTGCAGTCTGAGAAGATGCAATAGTAGTCTGCTGTGCAATCTGGTTTCTCTGATCCACCAAAACCTGAAGCTGTCTGTCTGCAGACTGTTTAGCCGCTAAAGCCTGTTCGTACTGCTGTTCTGTAATAGAGTGATCTTTTACCAGGTTGGCATATCTTTTCAGATCCTGTGATGTTTTCCAAACGTTTACTTTTGCCGCTTCTATCTGGGCATTGGCCGTTGTTACCGCTGCTTGAGAAGAACTGATATTTTTTGAAGTTGCTGTAGTAGTTGCTTCCGCATTTGAAATGTTACTTTTAGCTGTTGATAAAGCAGCCTGAGCCTGCTCAAGGGCCATCTTCTGATCTCTGTTATCCAGAATCACCAAAGTATCTCCTTTTTTTACGAACTGATTGTCTTTTACTTTTACCTCTGCTACATATCCGGAAATTTTAGAAATTACCGGCGCCATATTGGATGTAATCTGTGCATCATCTGTTTCTTCGTGATACTGTCCGTAAGTAAAGGCTCTGTATCCATAGACCCCTCCACCGATTACTACAGCGGCTAAGATGATAGGAAAAACGAAACTTTTTTTCTTTTTAGGTTCAAGTTCAACGGTTGGTTTATTATTATTTTCCATTTTGGTTTCAGTCTGATTATTTAATTGTTAAAGTTCCTGTTGTCTGTAATAGTTTTCTGTACGCTAAAGCGGCATCTGCTTTCGCATTGATCACGCCTACGTTAGCTGATATCTGAGCTGCGTCTGCATCCAGAAGCTCTGTCATGGTTGCAAGACCGTTGTCGTATTTGTTTTTGGTAATTCTGTAGTTCTCGTTAGCCTGTTCAGCAGCTTTTTCATATACTGCGATTCTCTTTTTAGAGTAATCCGTATTCTGATATTCTCTGTTAACGTCAAGCTTAATGTTATCATTCAGTAATTCATCGTTTGCTGCTAACTGCTTTTCTCTTGCCTGAGACTGTCTCAATGAAGAGTTTTCTTTCCAGATATTGGATAAATTGTAAGAAATTCCAACTCCTACGTTTACAGCATTGTATATGGTAAGGAATTTTGGAATGTCTGCGGCTACATATCCTCCGGTAAATGCTATGGAAGGAAGGTTTTCAGCTTTTGCGGATTTTGTTCCCAGTTCTGCCGCTTTTCTTTGCTGAGCCAAAGCCTGCAAATCTTTACGGTTTTCTTTAGCTTCATTTACATAGTAATCAACTGCTTTTACTTCAGAACCTTCATCGATATAATTCTGGTCTACTTCAATTTCTGTAGTTTCCGGAATACCCAGCAGCAGATCCATATTGATGTTGGCAATATTGTAGTTGTTTTTAGCTTCCAATAGCTGCAGCTCGATATTTGAGGTCTGAAGATTTGCTTTTAAACGGTCATTTCTAGCAATAACCCCATTATTTTCAAGTTTAAGAAAGGTCTCATCCCTTTTTTGAGAAGCTGTAAGATTTTCTTCTAAAACTTTGATGGATTGGTTGGCTTTAAATAAATTATTATAAGCCTGGGCAACATTATAAGCGATGGCTATTTTATCATTTTCGGTGCTTAGCTTTGATGCTTCCACCAAATATTTTGCAGACTGGATACCGTATTTGATTCTTCCGCCACTGTAAATCGGTACACTAAGGTTAACCGATCCATAAGCAACCTGATGCACTTCCGGGCCTCCTGCTCCTGCTTCCGAAGCACTGGAAAGCTTTAGATCAACAGTGGGCTTAGTGGGTAGGTACATATAGCTCCCCGAAACTTTCAGTTCCGGAAGCTGCCTGTTTTTGGCTTCCAAAAGATCTGCCGTAGCTTCTTCGATCTTGGCGGCATCGATCTTAAGATTTTTACTGTTCTGGATTCCCAGCTGCACGGCTTCATCGAGAGTGAGCTGTTTTTTCTCCTGAGCATTTATGGCTGCAACTCCCATAAACAGGGATAATGCCAACACCGAGTTATTTATTCTCTTCATAACCTAAAAGGTCTTTTAGTAAATATTTTATATGTTTATTAAGTTCTGTGTAGTACTTTTCATCAAAAACTTCCTCATCATTCGTATCGTTGAGGAATTCTTTGTACATCTCTTTAGCATTGGATGCATAAAATAAAGTCCCGCTTACGGTAGCATGAAGTAAATAAATCGGAGGGTTTTTAGTGAAAATTCCTTTTTCCAGTCCGCTTTCAAGGACCTGCGAATACATGGAGATAAAGCCCATCTTGGTCTGCTTCAGAAATTCCACGATCTGCGGGCTTTCCGTGTGAAGCTGCTCACGCTGCATGATTCTGTAAAAACATTTTTGATGTCTTACTCTTCCGGAAAACTGGTCTACGATCTTTTCTATCTTCTGCCATTCATTGATATCTGTTCTTTCGAGAATATCTTTAGCAAAGAACTGACCTTCATTCATTCTGTATTCCACTAATTTCTCATACAGCTTTTCCTTGGATCCGAAATAATAAGAAATCATAGAGATATTTACATTCGCCGCTTTGGAAATCTCCCTCGTGGAAGTCCCTTCGAAGCCTTTTTCAGCAAAAAGCTTCTCTGCAGCAAATAATATATTTTCTTCTTTTGAAACCATAGCAATTCTATTTTTCAGGGCGCAAATTTACATAACATTTCGAATAAATCAAACGATTGATTGATTTTTTAATCAATATTTAATATTTGCTAATATAAACAGCTGAATATTAATTGCTTTTAAACAAAAATATTTTAAAGAAACTTAGGCCGCTATAAAATTCCATACACTATAAAGTCCGGAAAGGATCGGGACTTTATCATGTTATTTAAAATTTCAGAATGAATCTGTCTTAATTATGAGTTTTTGTGAATGTAACGTGATAGTTTGATTCCAAGGTCTGTCCATACAATTTTAGGATTTCCATTTCGGGTGAGGTGCAGATCCGCAGTGCTGATCTCTTCCAGAATACTTTCAATATTGGCCCCGCTGATGAATTTTGAGAATCCTGCCCAGTTGAAGCCGTCTGCATCAATCTTTTTATACACCAGATTTTCGGACTGATAGTTTTGAAGCAGGGCAAGTCTGAAGATCTCGGAGCAGTAGTTCAGAAAGTTTTTCTGCTTTTCACGATTCCAGCCTGCAATTTCTCTGGCCCAGAGGATAATACTTTTCAGAAACTGAGGCTTCTTTTTTACCATGAATGCATCTCTTACCCATTGTATAAAAAGCTTTTCAAATTCATCGCTTTTATGTCCGGAATTTAAAATCTTCAGGGCTTCATTGAGATCTCCCTGTGCTTCATGAACAATTTCCCTAATCTTTTCTTCTGAAATTTGAAAATTCTTCTTAAAATAGTTTTCAAGATCTTCATCACTGATTCTTGGAACTTCCACAATCTGTGTCCTGGAAAGAATGGTGGGAAGAATATCATTGGCCGTTTCAGCAGTAAGAAGAATGAGCGTTTTTGCCGGTGGTTCTTCCAAAAATTTCAGAAACTTATTCGCGGCAGCTATATTCATTTTATCAGCTCTCCAAACGATCAGGATTTTGGTTCCGCCTTCAAAACTCTTTAAAGCGAACTTCTGATTCTGGTCATCAATTTCATCTGCAGAGATAAAAAGCTGTTTGTTTTCAGATTCCAGAAAAGCGGTCCAGTCGTCATAGCTTGCATAGGGAGAAGCCATGATCATTTCCCTGAAATCCTCAAATTTATTTTTACTTAAAGAATTTTTGTTATCGGTAAAAACGGGGAAACTAAAGTGCAGATCAAGATGATTCAAGTGTTCCACTTTCGAAGCAGCATGCTCATTTTCCTGGCTGAAGATCTCTTTGGCATACGCCAAAACCATAGGAAATGTACCATATCCTTCTTTTCCTAAAAAAAGTTGGGCATGGCTTACCCTGTTTTCAGCAATGCTTTCACGAAGAAGTTTTTTCAGATTTTCCTGTCCGGCGATGTTCTCCCAATTCATGGCTCAAAGATAAAGAATTTTTGGAACGGATGATTTGTGAGATGTGAATTTTGCTTCGCAAGTGAATGGCGGATTTTAGTAATATAATTTATAAATAAGACATAAAAATCATGAACAAAGCGGATTCACAATTGACAATTCATCATAATTATGGCTATTCATCCCCCTTAACAAACTTTAACCACATATAATTTTTACAATTCATTAATATTTAAGATATTTGCGCATTGTTTTAAAAATAAAGAATGAAAAAAATCTTTGCCGTATCATTCATATCAGTTGGATACTTCCTAAATGCACAGAGTATCAGTAACTCTCCGTATGCAGCTTATGGAATTGGAGATGTAAAATATGATAATACGATTGAAACTGCCTCTATGGGTGGTATATCTACTGCTTATATCAGTGATTTCACGAGCAGCTTCAATTTCGCAAACCCTGCGAATAACTCTAATTTCGAGCTTACAAGCATCAGGCTGGAAGCTACCAACGAAAACAATTACTTCAAAACCGATTATAACGATACGAAGTCTACCAAGCACTCTACGTATCTTTCTAATATTGCATTGGCATTTCCATTGTCTCCAAAGGTAAAGATGGGATTTTCTTATCAGCCGTACAGTTCTAAGAGCTATGACATTGTAAATACTATTAAAACCTACGAAACTGTAGATGGAGTTCAAGTATTAAACGGATATTATACTAACCGTTTTAAAGGTAGTGGAACCTTGAATACTGCGCAGGCTGCGATTTCATACAAAATCGACCAAAACTTTGCGGTAGGTTTGAGAGCTAATCTTTATTTTGGAAATCTTTATGATCTGAACGAGCTTAGATCTTATGATAAAGACGGAACTTCCAACGCTGAATACATTAACGGTTATGAAACCAAAAACAAGATCAAAAACTTTAACTTCACTCTTGGGGGTAGCTATCAAAGTCTGAATACCCGTACAGACAGAAAATTAACCATAGGGGCTACAGCTACATTTGGCAATACCAGCAATATGACTACTGATTACACCAACAGTACTTATGTATATGCTGATGCAGCACAAACGGTTAAAGCTTTGGAAACGATTATAGATCAGAAAAGCACAAGCTCTAAAAATCTTCTTCCATTACAGGCATCCTTAGGAGTTGGATATGGGAGTGAAAACCACTGGTTCTTTTCAGGACAACTGGATTATAAAAAAGGAGAAGACATTTCTTATTTTGGGAAAACTTTTGACTTCCAGGATACCTACAGAATTTCTGCCGGGGGATGGTATCTGCCGAATTATAACAACTTCAGAAACTATTTCTCAAGAGTAACCTACAGATACGGGGCGTTCTATGAAAGAGGAAATCTTAAAATAAACGGTACCAGCATCAATAAGTTTGGAGTATCTGCGGGAGTATTGCTTCCATTCAAAACCAGCAGTATTACAAGAATGAGCGGTCTTGAACTTGGCTTGGAAGTTGGAAAAAGAGGAACTCTTAATAACAACCTGATCAACCAGAATTTCATCAACTTAAAAGTCGGCTTCAACTTTGCTGACAGATGGTTCAGAAAGACTCTGTACAACTAAAATGAATTTTTCAATAAAAATATCATATAAAAATATAGCATGCCTTTTTAGTTGTGCTATATTTTTTATACTGACATCCTGTGAAGAAGATCTCACCAAAGCCAATGGAAACAAAAGCAAGAACTTCCCATCGCAGATCATCAATAATGCTAATATTATACAGAGGGATTCAGGTTTTATATCTTTAAAGGCCAAGGCTCCGATCATTGAAAAATACGAGCTGATCGACAGCCCATATGTTGTGGCTAAAAGAGGGATCAACATAGAGTTTTATGATAAAAAAAAGCCAAAGGTACCTGGTAAAATTACCGCTAAATATGCCCGTATTTTTGAATATAAAAGATTTTACGAAGCTAAAGGCGATGTAAGGATTACGACCAATGAAGGGCAGCGATTTGCGATGCAGAGTATTTATTGGGATCAGAAAAAGAAAAGGATCTATACAAAAGATACGGTATATGTCACTATGGAAGACGGCTCTACCCTGGTTGGTGCCAATGGGATGACAGCCAAAGATGATTTCTCCGAATATACTTTCTTCAACAATTCAGGGGATTTCAGTACAAAAAGACTTGAAGAAAAAAAAACACCGCAGTAATATGAAAGTTCAGGCTATTGGACTCATGTCCGGAACCAGTCTGGATGGTCTGGATATCTGTTTTGCCGCTTTTGAAAAAAAGAAGGATTGGAATTTTCAGATCATAAAGGCTGAAACCCTTCCCTACTCTCAAAACTGGGAAGAAAAACTCAGAAATTCGATTCATTTATCTTCGGAAGAATTACTGGAACTTCATTCAGAATATGGTTTTTATCTAGGACAGAGTGTCAGGGAGTTTATTGACCGTAATCATCTTGAAAATATTGATCTGATCGCCTCTCATGGCCACACTGTTTTTCACCAGCCTAAAAAGAAATTCACCCTCCAGATTGGAGATGGAAGAGCCATCAAAATAGAAACAGGGCTTCCTGTTATTTATGATTTCAGAAGCCAGGACGTGTTGATGGGAGGAAATGGAGCCCCTTTAGTTCCCATCGGGGACGAGCTTCTTTTCTCTGAATATGATGCCTGCCTGAATCTTGGCGGATTTTCCAATATTTCTCTAAAGCAGGAAGGCAAAAGAATAGCTTTTGATATTGCTCCTGTCAATATTGTCCTGAACAGGCTTGCTCAGAAATTCAATAAAAACTTTGACGAAAATGGTGATTTTGCAAGAAAAGGCAAGCTCCACGATGATCTTTTAGCCAAGCTTAATTCCTTAGATTTTTACAAGCTGTATCATCCTAAATCTTTAGGAGTTGAATGGTGCAATGAGACTATCTTCCCACTTTTGGAAGGCATTAAAACTGAAGATGCCATAGCTACTTTCACTGAGCATGTGGCCCAGCAGATCTCAAATGTTATTAACTTAAACCGTTTACAAAACGTCCTATGCACCGGTGGAGGCAGCTATAATATCTGTCTTATCGAAAAGATCAGGGAAAAAACAGAATTTACGGTTATCATTCCGGAAAGGCAGATCATTGATCACAAAGAAGCGCTGATCTTTGCCTTTATGGGTGTTTTAAGGATGAACAATGAAATCAATGTCCTTTCTTCTGCAACCGGCAGTACCAGAGATCACAGCTCAGGTGTATGGGCATAAAAAAACCTCCATTGCTGAAGGTCTTCATATTATTTGTAAGCTTCGATTTTATCTGTCAGCGTATTGATAAAGTTTTGAAGCGGTTTTTCTACCATCATTTTTATAAAAGGATTAAATTTCCCTTCAAAAAGCATCTGAACTTCAGTTTGACTTTCATTGATAGAGTTTAAAGCCGCTGTTAAGGTAAAATCCAGACTTGAGCTTGCAGACTTTAAAACGGCTTTCTGCTCATTCACTTCATCTATTTTCAGAGCAATTTCAGGCATTCCCTGAAGACCGAATTTGAATCCATTATCTCTGGTTTCAAATTTCTGAAGACCGTCCGGCATAAAATCTTTATAGTTTTCAGGCGATTTCAATATTTCAGACAAGTCTTTAGATGATTTATTGACAATAATCTTTCGTCCTTCTAAATTCATTTTTTATTTTTGTATTTAAATTCTTAATTCTTACAAATATATGTATAAAGTTTTTGTGAACGAAAAAAAATTATTAGTGTCTAAGCATCCCGAGCCTCTTGAAAAAGAACTTAGGTACGAAAGTTTCACAACTTTAGAGATTGCATTGGATCTTTTGGAAAATACTTCTGTGAAAGAACTTAATGTTTTCGGTGAGAATATTGAAGAAATCTGGAGCGAATTCCAGAAGCTTTTCAGAATCATAGAAGCGGCAGGTGGCCTGGTCAGCAACCCTGATGGAAAGCTACTTTTTATTAAGAGGTTAGGTAAATGGGATCTACCCAAGGGTAAAATGGAAAAAGGTGAATCCCGAGAAGAGTCGGCGGTAAGAGAGATTGAAGAAGAAACCGGACTAAAAGATGTGGAGCTGGTAAAATTCATCAATACAACTTACCACATCTATATTGAAAGAAACGGTGAAAAAATCCTTAAATGCACGCATTGGTTTGAAATGAACTTCAAGGGTGAAGACACCTCAAAACCTCAGATAGAAGAAGGAATTACAGAAGTTGCCTGGAAAAACACCACTCAGATCGAAAATGAAGTTTTCCCAAGCACTTTCCAAAATATTAAGCTGATCGTAAAAGAATTCTGGAATTCAAAGCTTAAATAAATTCGATAGACTTTTCAAGAGCAATTCCCCTTGAACCTTTTAACAGAATATTTTCAGCGTGGATTTTATTCTGTTTAAGGTATTCTATCAATTCTGCCGTATTTTCGAAAGACAGCGATGAAGAATTGACTGCTTTAAAATGCTTTCCTACCGTAATGATTTGGTCAAAAGCTAATTCCTGGGCAAGCTTTAAGATATTTCGATGTTCTTTTTCACTCTCCTCACCCAATTCAAGCATATCACCAATAATGATGGTCTTACTGCCTTCAAAAGTTACAAAATTATGCAGTGAGGCAGTCATAGAGCTTGGATTGGCATTGTAGGTATCCAGAACTAATGTTGTATTTTCTTTTTTTACAACCTGCGAACGCATATTGGTCGGAGTATAGTTTTCAACAGCATGTTTTATTCTTTCAAAGCTGATCTCAAAATAAAGACCAAGACTGGCTGCTGCACATAAATTGGTAAAATTATATTCTCCAGTCAGTTTAGAAACAGCTTTCATACCCTGATAGTCTAGCCCTACAAAGTGTTCTTCGGAAAACAACCCGAACTGATAATCAGAAGTACCTTTCCCAAAGGTAATTTTGGGTGTATAGTTTTCTGTTTTTTCTGCCTGTATCGGATCATTTTCATTGACAACAATAGTCTGATTATGATTTTTCAAATAATCATACAGCTCAGATTTCCCTTTGATCACGCCATCAAATCCACCGAAGCCTTCCAGATGGGCTTTTCCAAAGTTGGTAATATATCCAAAATCCGGCTGTGCAATGGTACATAAAAGCTCAATCTCTTTCTGGTGATTGGCTCCCATTTCTACCACTGCCATCTCATGCTCAGGCTTAATGGAAAGAATCGTTAACGGAACTCCAATGTGGTTATTTAAATTTCCGGAAGTATACTGTACATTGAACTTCTCAGAAAGCACTGCATGGATAATCTCCTTGGTCGTTGTTTTTCCATTACTTCCCGTAAGTCCGATAACAGGGATTTTAAGCTGATTTCTATGGTGAACTGCAAGCTGCTGCAGAAACTCCAGCGTAGAAGGAACATAGAAAATATTTCTATCCTTATTTTCAAATTCCTGTTTCTCCACAATCACTGCCAGAGCTCCGTCATCAGCAGCTTTTTCTGCCAGGGTTGCAGCATTGAAATTTTCACCGGAAAAGGCAAAGAAAATATCATTCTTGCTGACTTTTCTACTGTCAATCGTCACTTTATCTGACTGTAAAAATAAAGGATAAAACTGTTCTATATTCATAGTTCAAAAATAAAAAAACCTTCCGGAAATCCGGAAGGTTTTTTATAAGTATTTTTTGATAATATTATCTTCTAGTTCTGCCTTTATCGTTAGCTCTGGCATCCTGTGCAACACGGAAGCCAATCCATCCATAAGCCTTACCTTCGTTTTTATATCTTCTTTGTCCCGGATCCAGCCAATATGCTGTATCCTGCCAAGAACCACCTTTTACCACTCTTACGTCATTAGACACTGCAGAGGTTCTGTCTCTGGTATCTTTCTGAAGTTTCACTCTTCCTCCTGCATCTACAACAAACCTTCTCTGAGGAGCATTGTACATATCAAATGAAGAAGCCGAATCTGAAGCTCTGTAATATTCTAAAGAAGACTGTCTGTCACCATCTCTGTAGTTTCTGTGATCAGCAACGGTTTCTCTTTCAAACTGTCCCGGAAGACCTCTGTATACTAATCTACCATCTGATAAGGTATCATACTTGATTGTACCTTCGTCGATCATTTTGTAAGTTCCGTCACCGTTTCTTACAATAGCCTGAGGCATATTTCCTCTATAGTAGTTGAAATCGTTGAAGTCTTCATCAATAATTGGTCTGTACACGTCAGCCGTCCATTCAGAAACGTTTCCATACATACCGTAGATTCCAAGATCATTAGAAGGATATTGTCTTACGTCTGCTGTTTGTGCAGCTCCGTCATTTTTCCATCCTGCAATACCGGAATAGTCACCTTTTCCCATTTTGAAGTTTTCAAGGAACATTCCTTTATCTCTTCCTTTGGTACCTCTTAATCTTTCGATTTCAGGCTTTTTACCAAGGTATTGATTGTATTCTCTGTTTTTAGCCATACCAAGCGCAGCATATTCCCATTCCACTTCTGTAGGAAGTCTGAATTTCTGAACCATTGAAGCATTTGGGGCTCTGTTTGCAGAAAGAAGTCTCTGGTTGGTTGTTTTCATACCAGATTTTTGCTGCATTCTTTTCTCGTTGATGTATCCCTGCATTTCCGGATCATTCGCTTTGAATTTATCCATATTGAATGCAGTTCCACCCTGGTTATTGGATTCGTTGATATACAAATCTTTAGCAATAACTCCGGCTTGCATTAAAGCTTTTTCATTCGCTCTGTCTGTAAGCCATTCACAGTATCTGTTCGCCTGAGTCCAGGAAACGCCTACTACCGGGTAGTAATCGAATTCCGGGGAACGAAGATACGTTTCATTATAATCGTTTCTAGCTAGTTTGTTGTCCCATAAGAGAGTATCTGGCAAAGCGCCGTTATAGATCTCCTTGAAGCTAGGGTCACTTGGTGGAAATACATACTTCAACCATGTAAGGTATTCGCGGTATTCGTAGTTAGTAATTTCTGTTTCTCCGATGAAGAATGAACTTACCTGCATTCTGCGCGGTGTGTTATTCCAATCATGCATAACATCATCTTTCACTAATCCCATTGTAAAAGTTCCACCTTCTACATATACCATTCCTGGCCACCCCTTCTGTTTTTGTTGCTTTCCTGCAAAAAACCAACCTTGTTTTTCGTTTGGTTTCCAACCCGTCTTGCTGACAAATTTTTTAGTACCGCCTCCTTTGCTGGTCCCGGATCCGCCACAGCTGGTTAATGCAAGTGTAGAACTTAATGCTATTAATGAAAACAACTTTAGTTTTTTCATAGTCGATATAAATATTTTCAAAGTACAAAGAAAAAATAAATTATTCAATAAATCAAGTAAACATTTGATTTTTTTGAAAAACGTTAACAAATTAATTTTATTGTATCACAATTTAATTCTAAAATTTTCATTTTATTTGTAATTCAGAAATTTCAATAATAAACATGAAACAAAAAATCACCTTTTTATTACTAATCTCTTTTGTGTCAACACTTTGGGCCCAGAGAAAAGCCATAGAATGGGAAGGCTCTAAAATCCAAGATTTTGGTGACACAAAATTAAATCTTCCAAATTTCAAAAATGAAGGTTTTTCGTTCAGCCAAAATAATGTTTTTATCATCACCAAACAAAAAATAGGAGAAAAGCAGCTGAAAGTTTCGGATCTGGCCTGGGAAAGTGTTTCCACTAAGGATTTATATGATCTTGACAAAGGCAGACTGCCGGATTATGACATTGCAGATGTTGCCTACTATACGCTGGAAGGAGAAAGATATGCGAGCATCAGTGTGTCCTTATTTAAGAATGTAAAGGGACGTATCCAGAGACTTTCTTCATTTAATATTTCTGAAACAGCAGCTCCCAACAATTTCACATCCGGAAATGCAAACAAAGTGGGAAGCACTGCAAATCCTCTTTCGAGTGGTGGCTTTTATAAGATTAAAGTAGACAAATCGGGAATATTTAAGATTACAACACAGTTTTTAAAAGATAACGGCATTAATCCGGCTTCTGTAAATCCGAAAAATTTCAGAATTTATGGAAACGGTGGTGTAATGCTTCCTGAATATAACCTGGACACCAAATACAGCGCACTTCAGGAAAATGCTATTCAGGTAGTGGGTGAAGAAGATGGTGTATGGAATGACGGGGATTATGCTTTGTTCTATGCTCAGGGGCCAAACGGATATAATCTTTATGACGCATCCAACGGAAATGGTTTTAAGAGAGTGGACAATAGAATGGACAGAAGCAATAATGTCAAAAATATATATGAAGATTTTTCTTACTATTTTATCAATTTTGACAAGGGTGCAGGTAAAAGAGTTCAGCCTGTCGACGTTAATCTTCCGGCCGGTAATTTAATAACAAGGTATGACAATTACCAGGTGATTAACAATGACCAGAAGAATCTTTTAAAAGTAGGACGAATCTGGGTAGAAGAAGCACCATTTACCACAGATAAAGCAGTAACTTTTACAACCAATTCACCAATACAGGCTGGTGATGTCATAAGATACAGGACACAGGTGATAGGCTATAGGTCTCAGCAGAATACTGTTGAATTTAAAATCAACAACCAAAATCCTATCCCTCAGACGGTTCCTGCCAATACCAATAATTATGTATTTGATTTTTATCAGCTAAGATATGACGGAACGATATCCAACCTGAGCGGAAATCAGATTACTCTTAATTACGCTCCCAATATTTCTGTAAACCCTAACGGAGTTTTCCATTTTGATTATGCGGAAGTACAGTATAAAGAAAATCTTGCCTTCAACGGATCTCAGATGAATTTCAGGGATTTCTCACTTACCAGCGGAACCAATATTAATTACGGCTTTGGCATTTCCAATGCAGCAAACCTTGAACAGGTATGGGATGTAACTGATATTACGAATGCCAACAGAAGAGTAAATAAAGCGGGTGCCGGCAGTTTTAATTTCGGCTATTTTACTTCTGACCCAAATTTCAATAATGAATTTGTGGCTTTCCGTGCTGATGCAGCCTATAACCCTCAGTTTGTAGAAAGAGTTGCCAATCAAAATCTTTCCGGGCTGCAGAATGTGGATTACCTGATCATCACGGTTCCTGAAATGATGGGCCAGGCACAGAGACTGGCCAGCTACCACCAGACTAAAAACAATTATACGGTAGAGATCGTAGATGCGGCTAAGATTTATAATGAATTCGGAAGCGGAAGCAGAGACCTTACTGCAATAAGAGATTTTGTAACAAAACTTAATAACAGCGCAAGACTTAAATATGTATTTATTTTGGGAGACGCTTCTTATGACTACAAAAACAGGATCTCCGGCAATTCCAATATCGTTTCCGGCTATCATGGTGAAAATTCAGCAGATTTTGTTGGTTCTTTTATAACCGATGACTATATCGTAATGACACAGCCGCAGACGGCTTCTTCTATTGAAAATAACCTGCCTGATATCCCTGTAGGAAGAATTCCTGCAGCCAATGTGACTGAAGCAGGAAATATGATCAGTAAAACCCTTGCCTATTACAATGCTCTTCCCGGCCAGTCTTCTCCTTTCGGAGAATGGCGTATGAAGCTTGATTTTGTAGTAGATGATGATAAAGATGGCGGAAGTCCTTTCCATGAGGTAATGAATAATACGCTATCCAGTGTTTTTGAAGCTCCCGGCCAGCAGGATCTGAAAGAATATAATGTGAGAAAATTATATCTGGATGCTTTCCCGGCCCAAAGTACAGCGGCCGGACAAAGGTTTCCTCAGGTGACTCAGGCCATTTCAAATGATATCGGGAACAGTCTTTATTTGTTCTATTTCGGACATGGAGGAATCAACGGATGGGCACAGGAAAGAGTGCTGACGAGTACTGAAATTCAAAATTCCAATAACTTCTCCAATGTATACAGCAGATTTCCGTTTGTATCTACCATTACCTGTGAATTTACATTATGGGATGAACCGGCCACTTCTTCTGCAGGGGAGCAGTTCATTAAGCTTAAGCAAGGAGGTGCTGCTGCCATGATTACATCAAGCCGTGCCATTGGGGTAGATTACGGACGTAACTTCACAGATCTTTATACGAAGAATATTTTCAAACTGACCAGCGACGATTTTGAAACTTTAGGATATGCTCATTTAAATGCTAAAAAACAAAAAGGAGCCAATATCG
The DNA here is from genome assembly GCF_052044665.1 of Chryseobacterium sp. 22532. NCBI lineage: Bacteria > Pseudomonadati > Bacteroidota > Flavobacteriia > Flavobacteriales > Weeksellaceae > Chryseobacterium > Chryseobacterium sp. 22532. Next base: position 45,322 of record NZ_JBQENJ010000002.1, on the reverse strand, counting down.
ACCATCTGAAAGTAAATTTACTTGGGGATCCTGCAATGAAACTGAGCAGACCTCAAAGACAACTTGTTATCGACAATATTGAATCTCCGGTTCCGGGATTGATCAGAGGTCTGGATTTCATTAAAGTAAAAGGCCATATCAACAATCCTAACGGAACGGTTAATACAACCTTCAACGGAAGGGTTTCTATCAATATTTTTGATAAAAGATTAAACAAAAAAACCTTGAATAATGACGGAGCATTAGCGCCTGTCATGGATTACACAGAAGAAGGAAGTGCTATTGTTAAAGCTTCAGGCACCGCAGTAAATGGAGTATTCACTGTAGAATTCTATGTACCAAAGGATATCAACTATGCTGTGGGACAAGGAAGAATACTGGGCTACGCAGACAATAAAGTAACGGACGTATTCAATAACCAGGCAGTACAGGTGGGAGATATAAACCCTAACGGAATCAATGATAACGAACCTCCAAAAGTAAAATTGTACATGAATAATACAAATTTTGCTGACGGCGGAATCACGAACCAGAATCCAATGCTTTTGGCTTGTGTTACGGATGACACGGGAATCAACTCTACAGGATCCGGTGTGGGCCATGATATTACCGTTTATCTTGACGGGCAGATCATCAACACGGTTGTTCTGAATGATTTCTTTGCATCAGGCGAAGGAAACGGATGTCTGAACCCGAGTCTTGCTGATTATCAGAAAGGAAATGTAACCTACCCTTTCAGGAATTTAGCAATAGGACAACACCAGTTAACATTTAAAGTTTGGGACATAAACAATAATTCTACAACGTCTACGTTAAACTTTGAAGTTAAGGATGAAACCGATCAGCATTTGATCATTAACAGACCGCTGAACTGGCCGAATCCGTTTACCAATAAAACGTACATCCAGTTTGAACATAACTGCGATGATATTTTAGATGTAAATGTTCAAATCTATACAATAACAGGAAAATTAGTGAGAACATTATCTCAGCCTGTGGTTGCAGAACCGTTCCTACAGGGCTTTAGAACGCCTCGTCAGGCAATAGAATGGGATGGAAGAGACGATTTTGGGTCAACTGTTGCAAAAGGTACGTATATTTTTAAGATATTTGCAAAAAGTCAAAATCAAGAAAAATGCAAAGGAAGTGCTACAGCTGTAGAAAAAATGGTACTTTTGAAATAAATTAAATAATACATAGACAATAATTGTTATAAAAAACTGATAATATATAAAAGACAACATATGAATTTAACTACTAAACTGCTTTTGGGATTTGGTTTAAGTGCTGGTTTTTTAGGCTATTCGCAAGATTTAAGTAAAATAAATCCAGTATTAACCGGAGCTCCTTTTCTAAGAATTGCACCAGATGCAAGAGCTGGAGGTATGGGAGACCAAGGGGTGGTAACTTCACCGGATGCATTTTCACAATTCTGGAATGCGGCAAAATATCCTTTTAGCAGAACAAGTTCTTCCATAGGTCTTAACTATACGCCTTATATGGGGAAACTTACCAATGATGTATTTTTACTATATGGTGCATTCCATAAATTTTTAGGCCAGGAAGAAAGATCCACTATTTCTGCAAGTATCTATTATTTCAACATGGGTGAGGTAGACCTTACTCAGCTGGTAGGTTCAGAAGTCACTTCTATGGGGACGTCAAAGCCTAATGAATTTTCCATTGACGTTGCTTACGGTCTGAAACTTTCTGATTCTTACTCAATGGCCGTTACCGGAAGATTCATCCGTTCGGATTTAGCCGGAGGTTTCAACACAGATACTACCCTTAAAGCTGCTAACTCTTTTGCAGTTGACGTTTCAGGATACTATACCTCTCCAAGATTTTCAAGTTTCGGAGGATATGATGGTAAAGTCAATGCAGGTTTTGCTATTCAGAACCTAGGTCCGAAATTAGACTATACAGGAAATGAAGAATCAAGATCTTATTTGCCTACGATGGCAAGATTAGGACTTGGATATGATATGTATTTGGATGATATGAACAAGATCGGCATTAGTGTAGAAGGCTCTAAGATTTTGGTTCCGGGATCAGAATATGTAGGAATAGATCCTAACACAAGACAGCCAAGATATGAAGTCCCTAACGTAGGAGTAATGGCAGGGATCGGAAAGTCGTTCAAAAATAAAAACTCTATCATGATGAGTGGTGCTCTAGAATATTCTTATGACAATGCATTTGCCGTAAGAACAGGTTACTTCCACGAAAGTGAAGAGCAGGGAGCAAGACAGTTCGCTACAGCAGGTATCGGATTGAAATACCGTTCTTTCGGGCTTGATATTTCTTATCTGATCAATATGTCAAAAATCAATACTGCTTTAGATAATACCCTTCGTTTCGGTCTTACCTGGAACATCGGTGATGAAACATCTAATGTAGATTATTAAGATATTTAATACCCAAATACAAAAAGCCTCATTTTTATGGGGCTTTTTGTATGCACCGAATCGACAACCGGTCAATGGTGAATTTTGCTTCGCAAGTGAATAGTGAATTGAGGGATAAAGAAAATTCACTGCAAAGCAAATTGACAGCGCAGGTTATTCATCATTCACATTCCTTTGGCAAATAGTACAATCCCAGCACTAAATTTGTGTTAGACTCAACCACAATCTATTACCAATTGAAAAATTATTAAAGAAATATAATATATAAGTTTGCAAAAGTCTCATTTTTATAAGGCATTTCTTGTTTTCAATAATTAATTTTGTAGTATGAACTATTCAGCAGAACTCAAAAAATTTGTTACCAGCCAATATGTATATTCTGCGATCAGAATTACGCTGGCAACCGTTCTGCCTTGTTTAGTCCTCGCCCACTTCGGAATCCTGAAAGAATACTTTTTATTTCCTCTCGGAACCAGCTTTGTAGCACTTTGTGATCAGCCCGGACCTTTTATCAGAAGGAGAAATGCATTGACCTTTGCTATTTTTTGTTTTGTGTTCGTTGCATTTATTGCCAGCATGGTCATGAATTTTAAAGTCCTGGTCATCCTGGAGATCATTGTGTTCGGAATGTTTTTTTCCCTTATCGGGGTTTACGGACAGAGACTTGCCGCCGTGGGTTCGCTATCTCTTGTTGTACTGGCGATATTTATTGACGGGCATCTTACAGGAGGTAATATTTTTAAAAGCCTGCTGATCTTTGCATCCGGCTGTATCTGGTTTTTACTGATTTTCCTTGTGGTTACCACCATCCAGCCTTATAAACTGGCAGGACAGATGATCGGGGAAAATTATCTGCAGCTCGCAGAATTTTTAAAAATCAAAGCTAATTATTACCAGAAAAATCCTGATTTTGATAAACTGACCACTCAGGTTATTGCCAAGCAGGTCGGGATCAAAAACCTTCAGGAAGAAACCAGGGAAACCGTTTTCAAGACGAGAACCATCGTTAATGAATCAACAACAACCAGCCGTCTGCTGATGCTGATGTTCTTGAATTCCATGGACCTTCATGAAAAGCTGATGACCTCTGAAAGTGATTATCAGAAACTGCAGCAGAGCTTTGAAGACAGTATGATCCTGGTCAATATCCATGATTACCTCAACCTGCTCGCCGAAGAAATTACCAATATCGGAATCTCGCTTCAGATCGGAACAAGGGCAAAATCCATTTTTGATCTGGAACATGAACTGAAAAACCTTAACGTTCATTATTTTGATTTACGCAATAAGCAGCTGACTCCGGATAATCTGGAAAATTTCATGATCCTCCGCCAGATCCTGATGCGCATCAATGAGATTACAAAAGAGATCAATGAAATTTATAAAGTATTTTCCCAGGATGTGAAACTGGCCAAAAGCCTTTCTACAGGGTTAGATTTAAAAAAATTCATGCCTAATGAAGAAAAGCTCAACTTCAAAGTTTTAAGGAATAATATTTCACTTTCCTCCTCTCATTTCAGACATGCAATAAGAATTACAACTGCCCTGCTTGTGGGCTATCTTTTCTCTATGTTCGATTTTCTGGGCCTGGGTCATACCTATTGGATCCTGATCACGATTACAGCAATATTAAAACCCGCCTATTCCATTACGAAAAAAAGAAATCTACTCCGTTTATACGGAACCATTGCAGGCGCAGTTATTGCCTATACGATTCTACATTTTATACACTTCAATGGTCTTTTATTTACCATTCTGCTTTTGAGCATGATTATGTGTTTCAGCTTTCTGAAAGGCCGATATTTTTGGGCGGTGCTGTTTATGACGATCTATGTATTTCTGAGCTTTAACTTTTTAAATCCCGGAAATGTAAACGTGATCTTTAAGGACAGAATTCTGGATACCATTATAGCCGGAGTTATTGCTTTTGCCGTATCCTATATTGTTCTGCCTGTATGGGAGCATACTCAGAATCTTGATCTGATGAAAAAATCTGCGGCAGATAATCTGATCTATTTTGAAAGTGTCATTTCCAAGTTCTTACAGGGAAATTTTGATATTGAAGATTATAAAGTAAAGCGGAAAAATGCCATTATTTCGCTGGCCAACCTTTCCGACAACTTCCAGAGAATGATCTCTGAACCGAAGAACCAACAGAAAAAACTGGAAGTGGTACACCAGTTTGTCGCAACTTCACACCTGATCACAGCCTATACCGCTTCCCTTTCCCAATACTCTAAAAACAATGAAAAGTATCCTGAAATAGATGCCGAAAGCTGGAGCAGAAAGATTGAAGCCGAAATGCAGCAAACGTCCGTTTTATTACATGGAAACGAGATCAATGAAGCTTTAAAAATGGAAAGCCGTCTGGAACCGGAAGATTCTTCCATTGAAGATCTGATTTCGAAAAGAAAAACGGAGATAGAGGAAAATGATCTGGTTGACAGAAGAGATCCTGATAAAATTTCACATTTAACAGAGCTTAAAAACATCCACGATATTCTGGAACTGATCTACGACGTAGCCAAAGAGCAGAGAAAAGTAATTGAAAAATACAGAAGCGAAGCTGATTCTATTCCTCCACGATCGTAAAGCAGTAGTCATCAAAAAATTCCACTCTCGCCTTGAATTCGTCCGAAAACTGTTCATCATAAACCCTGCAGCTTATTTTATAAAGATGCTTGAGCTCAAACGGCTTTACTTCGTAATTCTTCTTAAGAGACCAGTATTTGGAATGATGGATCTTGTACATGCTTTCCTTTACACTCCATATAATAGTATAGAAAGCGGGGGCATTATCTTCAGGAATAAATCCTCTTTCATTCTCGTAAGTGAATTTATCAATAACCCTTAAAATTTTTGGATTGAATTTTTCAATATCAATACCTATTTTATTTTTAGAAACTGCTATAGCTGCGAAAGGAAATGAATGAGTGATAGAAATTTCCGCATCTTTAGGAGAAAGGAAGGGTTCCCTTTCTTTATATAGTATTTTGGAATTGGGTTTTAAACCTTTCAAAAGTTTACGGACCATGAGTACCTCCAGAAGTTTTTTCGGATGGTAGTCTTTTACCTTTTCAGCATTTTCCGGTTCCAGAAGCTCATTGATGTCAAGTTTTTCGCTTTCATCATATTTCCATACAAGAATCGTGGCATTGTCATCTGAAAAATCTCGGTAAAGGGGCATCGTTTTTTTATTCGATAAAAGTAGTGAAAAGATGTGGAAGATAAAAGAGGATGGGAGAAGGAAGCACGAAGATGGAAGTTACTATTCGTTTGTCCATTAACTTTAAAGTTTTGATTACAAAGAATCTATTAAAAAAGAATTCTTCTTTACTTAATCATTATAAACTTCCATCTCCCCTCTCCCATTCTTATCTATTTATTTCGGCTGATGGTTCACATCATTTCTATGCTCAAGAATTTCAAGATTCTCATCTACAAAATAAGCGCTTCCAAATCCGTTCACATAAGAACCCTTTACAGGCTGCAGGGCAATAAGAATAAAATCTCCCATTTCTGAAATAACTTCAACCACTTTTCCGTGATTTTCTTTAAGCTTAGTAACAACAGTGTTCCAGGTTTCAGAATCTCTTTCTATCTGGGAAGCTGATGCCTCGACGGTGAGACGTTCACGGGCATAGATCTGCTTGGTTGCAGATTCGTCTTCAATAAACATCACTGAAGTTTTTCTTCCGTCCGCAAGATTTTTAGTGTGTCTTGCCATAAAAGATACCAGAACATATAACGTGTTTCCTACCTGTACAAAGGGTGCATAGCTGGAATTAGGAGTTCCTTCCGCATCTACCGTGGCCAAAATCACACTTTTGGTACGTTCTATCAGTTCCTTTACTTTTGGAGCAACCGGCTTTGCTTTTCTGTTAGCCTCTCCATGGATATTCGTATGGTTCATAGTATAAAATTTATCTGAACAAAAATAGTTATTTATATTAAGACTAAATAATATTAAATCATGTATAATCTCATAAACTCTAAGCCTGTCTCCCGTTTTTTTATCTTAATTATTAATTGTAATTTTGCAGTTCGTTATCAATTGAATTTAAACTTATTCATTACATATGAGTACTACAACACAATACGTTCCTTACAAAGTGAAGGACATATCCCTAGCAGAATGGGGAAGAAAAGAAATTACCCTTGCCGAAGCAGAAATGCCAGGTTTGATGTCTATCCGTGAAGAATACGGACCATCTCAACCCTTAAAAGGTGCAAGAATTGCCGGATGTCTTCACATGACGATCCAGACAGCTGTTCTTATCGAGACATTGGTGGCTTTAGGAGCTGAAGTTACCTGGTCTTCTTGTAATATTTTCTCTACACAGGATCACGCTGCTGCTGCTATTGCTGCTGCAGGAATTCCGGTTTATGCCTGGAAAGGTCTGAACGAAGAGGAATTTGACTGGTGTATTGAGCAGACTTTATTCTTCGGTGAAGACAGAAAACCATTGAATATGATTTTGGATGATGGTGGAGATTTAACGAACATGGTTTTCGATAGATACCCTGAATTCACAAAAGATATCAAAGGACTTTCTGAAGAAACCACTACAGGTGTACACAGACTTTATGAAAGAATGAAGAATGGAACTTTAGTAATGCCTGCTATCAACGTAAACGATTCGGTAACTAAATCTAAATTCGACAACAAATACGGATGTAAAGAATCTGCAGTAGATGCTGTAAGAAGAGCTACAGACGTTATGCTTGCCGGAAAAAGAGTGGTAGTTTGCGGATACGGAGACGTTGGTAAAGGGACTGCTGCCTCTTTCAGAGGAGCTGGTTCTATTGTTACAGTTACTGAAATTGACCCAATCTGTGCGCTTCAGGCTGCTATGGACGGTTATGAAGTAAAAAGACTGGATACAGTTGTAGACAATGCAGATATCATCATCACTACTACAGGTAACTTCAATATTGTAAGAGGAGAACATTTCCTTAAAATGAAAGATAAAGCGATCGTTTGTAACATCGGTCACTTCGACAATGAAATCGATATGGCCTGGTTAAACAAAAACTACGGTCAGACAAAATCTGAAGTTAAACCTCAGGTAGACATCTACACCTTAGAAGGCGGGAAAGAAGTAATTATTCTTGCTGAAGGGAGATTGGTAAACCTTGGTTGTGCAACAGGCCACCCAAGTTTTGTAATGTCTAACTCTTTCTCTAACCAGACTTTGGCTCAGATCGAATTGTGGAACAATTCTGCTGCTTACAAAAACGAAGTGTATATGCTTCCTAAGCATTTAGATGAAAAAGTAGCTGCTTTACACCTTAAAAAATTAAGCGTTGAACTGGAAACTCTTTCTCCGGAACAAGCTGAATATATCGGTGTAGATGTAAAAGGCCCATTCAAGCCTGAGTACTACAGATACTAAGATTTATTTTAATCTATATACAATCCCATTATTCAATGTAGTGGGATTTTTTTTGTTTGCTATATTTCCAACCTGACAAGTATTCCTTATTTTTGAAAAATAAAAAAAGAGAATGAAAAAATATTTATTTCTGGGGTTAATGGGCTCAGCGACAATTTTTACAAGCTGCAGCAGCGATGATAACGAAATTACAAATGATCCTTCAGAAAAAAAATTGTTATTGAGTAAAGTCACTACCATTTACTACGACAATCCTTCCAATCCTGAAACCACTGTATCTACATTCGAATACAACAGCCAGGGAGAGCTCATAAAAATGCTGTCCGGAGGGAGATCTTCCGTTTTCGAGTATAGCAACGGAAAACCGACAAAGGTAAATTACTACACAGCCACTCAGACTTTAGAGTATTATGCTGTATTTAATTATAATGGCGATCAATTAGTTGATATCAAAGCTATCTATACGAACCCGGATTTCAACAGAAAAAGCACTTATACATATAATTCAAACGGTAAACTCGTATCTTCCACCCTTTGCCAGTCAGAAGACTGCTCCAATCCCAGTACTTCCACATATGCTTATAACGGAGACAACATTTCCGTGGAAACTTCCACCATCGGAGGAACAATAAGCTCTGCTTATAAAAGAGAGTTGTCGTATGATGATAAATTAAGTCCGTTCACCAATACAAACAAGTACATGAGAATTATGATGGAAAGAGCCTATTCTTTAAGCAAAAACAATTATACAGCAGAAAAAATAAGCTACAAAAACAGTGACGGAAGCTGGACCCAAAATCAGAATATTACCTATACCATACAGTACAACAACGCTCAACTGCCCATTCAGGTGGTTGGAAAAGAAGCCAATGGAAACAATTACGTGCAATACAATTACGAATATATTACACAGTAACAGTTACAGAAAACTTTCCATTAGGAGAGTTTTTCTTTTTTGAAGCTATTCCCGCTATCCGCTTCTACTCCTCGCGCCAGACTTAAGCCTCACTGCTGTGGGGTAACCGCTTCTATCGGGGCTAATGGAATCCCAATTACTGCCGTATCCGTATTTTACCCATATTTTGGGTACAACGACTGTTAAGTTTAGAAAAAATGAATATATTTAGCCCCTAAAACAAAAACATTTAATTAATGAAAAAACAAAGGGTATCAAACGCGTTTGTAGCCGCATCTTGGGTAGCATTGGGAGCAGGAATGATAGGCTTCATCGTAGGTCTTGCCAGAGCAGAAATGCTGCTGAATGAAAAAGGATATTATTTTACCATACTTCTTTATGGGCTATTTGCCGTAGTTTCTCTGCAGAAAGCCGTCCGTGACCGTTTGGAAAATATCCCGGTAACGGATATCTATTATGGGATCTGCTGGTTTGCCACCCTTTCTTCCATCGTGCTGTTGGCAGTTGGGCTTTGGAATGCCACCATACTTCCAAGTGAAAAAGGATTTTATGCATTTGCATTTCTCCTCGCCCTTTTCGGAGCCATCTCCGTCCAGAAAAATACACGGGACAATATGATCCAGGAATAATAAAAAAAACGCTTCAATATTTGAAGCGTTTTTTTATTAAAAGCAATATAATGAGAATACAGGAATAGATTTTCCACCATTTGCAGAATTTTATTAATTTACATATATTTTTTTCCAAAAAACTAATATATGATTAATAAAATTCTATTATTTATTTCAATAATATTATTATTTCAACCTATCAAGGCCCAGGATGAATTTATTACAATCTGGAAGCCCAACCTCCAACCACTGAACTCCGTCACTATAGATGCTCCTGTGCAGGCAGGGGTTAATGAAATATGGTTTCCCGGAATTGGTGAAAACTACACCATTACTTGGGAAGAAGTAAACTACCCCCAGCATAATGGTACAATGGTGAATGTCAATTCGAACAAACAGGTACTGATTCAGTTCGGAGCTCCTCTAAACCCCATTCCTGCCAATGCCACTTATAAAGTAAAAGCAAGCAACGGAAACGGTCTTTTCAAACAGATTCAATTCAGCAGCAACATAGGCAACTCATGGACTAATTACGGAAATATTGATAAGATTATGGAAATAGTTCAATGGGGAAATATCCAATGGACATCTATGAAGAGTGCATTTGCAAACTGCCCTTCTCTCCAGCTGACTGCATCCGACGCACCTGATCTTTCCCTGGTTACTGATGCATCCTATATGTTTTACAATATCAGACAGTTTGCGGGAAACCCATCAATGGACACCTGGAATACATCGTCCATAATAAATTTTGAATATATGTTTGCCTGTCCTCCTTTTTTATCACAGGATAATTTTGATGCACCTATAGGTTCTTGGGATACTTCATCTGCCGGGAATTTCAGTTACATGTTTTACAATAACAAAAAATTTAATCAGAATCTGAATAACTGGAATACATCAAATGTTACAAATATGCAGTATATGTTCGCTGAAACACTTAATTTTAATCAACCCTTGAACAACTGGAACACTTCGAATGTGACCAATATGACCTTCCTTTTCCATTTCAACCCCAATTTTAATCAGCCGCTCAACAATTGGAATATCTCCAACGCCACTGATATTTCCCATATGTTTCATGGCTGTACCGCATTCAACTAACCTCTTGATTCATGGAATACCAGCAAAGTGACTACTATCAGTACGATGTTTACAGGAGCGGTTCATTTTAATCAAAGTCTGGAAAACTGGAATCTTCCATTTCTTACCGATGCGCACACGGCTTTTTATAATTCGGGGATTAACTGTACAAATTACAGCAAAACCCTCTCCGGATGGGCCATGAATATCAATACAGCAAATAATATTAATCTGGGCCCGCTGCAGCCCCTTTCCTATTCTTCGGATATTATTGATAAAAGAAACATCCTGATTGCCAAAGGCTGGATTTTCACTTATGATCTGCCTGGAGATTGCCGTGTATTATCTGTTTCAAACTCACATTTGGAAGAAAGCGGATCTATCTATCCCAACCCCGTGCATCATAGCATTTTTATCAGGAATATGCCGGAAATCATTTCTTATATAATTCTGGATACATCAGGCAGAATATTAATGAAAGACCATATAAAAGGAGATAGCATCAATGTAGAATCTTTACTACCGGGAAATTATATGCTGCAGCTTATTTCAAAAGAAAAAATCAGGTCTTTTAAATTTATCAGGAAATAAAACAAAAATCGCCTTATCTTCTGATAAGGCGATTTTTTAATGGTGTATGTGTTATTTAAACATCAAAATGATTCGGGTGAATGGCTTTGATATCATCCACCGTTCCCAATACTTTGTCTTTTAAAGAATCCTGATATTTCTGAAGGTTTTCAGCAATCACTTCATCCGCACTTCCTAAGATTTTCACTGCTAATATTCCTGCATTCAAAGCTCCGTTTAAAGCTACTGTTGCCACAGGAATTCCACCCGGCATCTGAAGAATAGACAGTACAGAATCCCAACCGTCAATAGAATTGCTGGACAAAATGGGAACTCCAATTACAGGTAAGGTGGTACAACTGGCTACCATTCCCGGAAGGTGTGCTGCCCCGCCGGCTCCTGCAATGATCACTTTAAGGCCTCTTTCCTTTGCCGTTTTTGCATAATCAAACATTCTTTCCGGTGTTCTGTGCGCCGAAACTACCGTCAGTTCGTATGGAATATCGAGGCTTTTCAAAAAATTTGCAGCCTGTTCCATGATCGGCAGATCGCTCTGGCTGCCCATTATAATTCCTACCATCTCAATTTTTATTAGATCGTCAAAGATAAAAAAATATAACCTTTTTTGAAGTATACATTTCTTCCTGCCTTCCAGTCTAAAAAAGATAAAAAGATTTCGCTTTATAAATCAAAAAAGTTAAACTGTGTTAATCTTGATTCACTGTTATCATTTTTTTACAATATTTGTTTCACTAACCAACATAAAATTTATTCAAAATGAAAAATTTAAAAAAGCTTAAAAAAGAAGAACTAAAAAAAGTTTTAGGAGGTATGGAGGCCTGCTCATTCCAGCTTTGCTTTAGAAACGGCAAATGGCAATGTGTTCCTTTTGACACATGCGGAGGATTCCAACCTTAAAAGCCAAAAGAGTACATTAAAAGTGTACTCTTTTTTATTGTTACATATTTTACCCGTTCTTCTGAGCCTTCAAAAAACACAGCAACTGTACCCATCCGCTTAATTTCATAACCTGTATATTTGCTTGGCCTATTTAATTTTTATATTGAAAGACTATAAACTTACTTTTGCAGTACTGACCGTTGCCATTGTATGGGGAACTACCTTTTTGTCGATCAGGGTAGCAGTCGAGACCATTCCCGCATGGTTTGTCGCCGGGATACGTCAGTTTCTGGCCGCTATTATTATGTTTCTGATTCTTCTGTACAGGAAAGAATTTAAATGGATTGGTTGGGAAAAGCTGAAATACCAGCTTATTTTTTCGTCATTAATGCTGATTATTGCAAACGGAATGACGACGGTAGCGGAAGAAGAGGTTACCAGCAGCCTTACATCCCTGATCAGTGCCTGCTCCCCCATTCTCGTTTTTCTGGGAAGCCTGGCATTTGGACTTCAGAAGTTCCATGCAAGGGCTTTTATCGGTATCATCCTGTCTTTCAGTGGGATTGTTTTCATATTTTGGGATGGTATTCATGATCTCAAAAATCCGGACTATGCCTTAGGGATCCTGTTTCTGTTTATTGCCATTGCAGGCTGGGCTTCAGGAACAATCTTTACGAAAAAAATGAATATCCAGAGTGGCAATATTTTTCTGAATCTGTTTTACCAGTTTCTGTTTGCCGGGATCGTACAGATTATTTTTGCATTTCTGCTTTCAGAAAATTATAATTTTGAGAACTGGAGCTTAAAAAGCATATCTGCTATGCTTTATCTGGCCGTTTTTGGCTCTGTAGCAGCATTTTTTGCTTTTCATTATGCTTTAACAAAGATTTCGCCGGTGCAGATATCAATACTTGCCTACATCAATACCCTCATCTCTATATTTTTAAGCTGGCTGATTCTTAATGAGGAAATCAGCATCAAATTTATCATTGCAGCCATACTGATCATCCTTGGTGTATTCATCATTAATTATAATCCGCAAATGTTCAAAAAACAAAAAATAGAATAATAATGAAATTAGACCGTCCAATGGGTGGATATTCCAATTCGTTGAAGTCAAAACTATTGATTTCAACGGCGTAATTTTTCCCGAATTTGAGCGGATAGAGGCAGGGAGATTTTATATTTTCCTTATTTTTCCTTATATTGTTTACACCAACACTGACAATATGCTTAAAAACACATTTTTTATCCTTCTTACCGGCTCATTTTTACTGATCAGCTGTGATTATAAGGAAAAAGAAAAAAATCTGACAGAAAGGGAAAAACAGTTGCTCGAAAAAGAAAAAACATTCGCTCAAAAAGAATCTGAATATCAGTCTCTTTTAAAAATGAGAGACAGTATTTTTGCAAAAAAAGATTCCGTTAGGATCGCTTTATGGCCGGAAGAAATCTCAGGACCATGGACCGGAAAAGTCATCTGTACAGAATCTAACTGCAGTGACTATGTAGTGGGTGATCAGCGTACGGATACCTGGGAATTCGACAGTGACTCTATTCATCTGTCAGCAAAAATCATCAATAACAATAACCTGGTAAGGGTTTATTCCGGAAAGTTTGAGCATAATGAGATTAAGCTTAATTTCAGGACAGATTCCACTTCTCAAAAGAAAGTAGAAATGAACGTTCTGATTAATGATATTTCGGATACCAAACTGAAAGGCACAAGAACTATTATTGCCGACAATGGCTGTACAGCCAAATTTTCCGTCGAATTAGTACGTTCCACAAAATAAAAACACCTATGATTTTACTGAGTATACATAATCTGAGTTTTCCTATAGAAGATCCGGTTCTAAAATTCCTGTTGGTACTGGTTATCATCCTTGCCGCTCCCTTGCTTCTGAATAAAATTAAAGTTCCGCATCTGTTGGGCCTTATCATTGCAGGAGCTGTAATAGGACCAAACGGTTTTAATGTGCTGGCAAGAGACAGCAGCATTGTTGTAACGGGAACTACAGGCCTTCTTTATATCATGTTTCTTGCAGGACTAGAAATTGATATGGGTGATTTTAAAAAGAATAAATGGAAAAGCCTTACTTTCGGAATCTACACATTTACCGTTCCGTTCGTTCTGGGTTATCTGGGCGGTTACTATCTGTTGCATTTCTCTATATTGACTTCCATTCTTTTTGCAAGCCTTTTTTCTTCACACACACTGATCGCCTACCCATTGGTCAGCAAATTGGGAATTGCCAAAAATAAAGCAGTAAATATTACAGTCGGCGGAACCATGATTACTGATATTCTGGCGCTTTTGGTGCTTGCCGTGATTGTAGGAATGTCGCAGGGTGATGTAGGTACGGAGTTTTGGGTTAAACTCTCTGTTTCCTTTATCGTTTTTGCTCTCATTGTTTTGATTGTATTCCCTATAATAGGACGATGGTTCTTCAAAAAGGTAGATGATAAGATTTCACAGTATATTTTTGTCCTTGTGATGATTTATCTGGCAGCAATGCTTGCTGAACTTGCCGGAGTGGAAGCTATTATCGGCGCGTTCTTTGCCGGACTTGCTCTAAACAGGCTGATTCCGCATACCTCATCTTTAATGAACAGAGTAGAATTTGTAGGAAATGCGATCTTCATTCCATTCTTCCTGATCAGTGTAGGAATGCTGATCGACTTTAAAGTTTTCTTTAAAAGTTGGGAAACACTGGAAGTAGCAGGAATCATGCTCGTTGCATCCATCGGAGGAAAGTATATCTCAGCGGTAATGACCCAAAAGACATTCCGGCTGTCCAAGGATGAAGGAAAGCTTATTTTCGGACTTAGCTCCGCTTCTGCAGCAGCAACATTAGCCTCCGTAATGGTGGGATACAATATTATTCTTTCTGAAACTGAGACTGGCGAACCGGTAAGATTACTAAATGAGCATGTACTGAACGGAAGTATTCTTCTGATCCTTATTTCCTGTACCATCTCTTCATTTATTTCAATGGCCAGTGCCCAAAAAATTGCAGAAAGTGACAATGAAGATACAGTTTCCGGCAACAGCCATGAAGAGGAAAATATCCTTCTGGCTATTAACCATGAGGAAACCGTGGAGAGAATGGTGAATCTGGGTATTTTAATCAAGGTCCATTCTAATACAGAAAACCTGTTCGCTTTGAATGTGATTAATGAGGATAAAAATGAATCTTCAGTGAAAAATGCTGAAAAACTTCTCCATCAGGCAGCCGATGCAGCAGCCGCCGCTGACGTTAAAATGCAGTCTCTTAAAAGGTATGACAATGATGTGATCAATGGGGTTAAAAATGTCATTAAGGAGCAGAATATTACCGATCTTATTATCGGTCTGGAGGATGAGAAAGGCTTCTCCCCTTCTTTTGTGTACAACCTTTACAGCGGTTATCTTCAGAATGATGATGTGAATGTACTGGTATATCATGCCGCACAGCCACTATCCACGATAAAGAAATATGCAGTGATGGTCCCGGAGAATGCCCATAAGGAAGCAGGATTTTTCCATGCGCTTCTGAGGGTATGGAATATTGCCAGAAATTCCGGTGCCAGCATAGTTTTTTATGCTCCGGAAAATATTCTGGATATTCTTCAGAAGATTGTTAAAAAAGCCAATATAGAAGCAGAGTTTATCATTATGAGTACCTGGCAGGACGGCGAAAAAACAGCAGCTAAATTGAAAGAAGATGAAGCACTGATTGTCCTGATGGCCAAACGCGGCATGAAGTCCTATATTCCACGGATGAGACTTATCCCGGAACTACTGAACAGATACTTAAATGGTAATAATTATCTGTTAATCTTCCCGTTCTCAGAATTTGATGAAAACAGCCCGGAAATACGCTCAGTAGGGAACCATGGAGACTTTGTGGAAATCGGAAATGTGATCCAGAAGATTTTTAAATGACAGGAATAAATAAAAAAGCCGGAAGAAAAATCTTCCGACCTTAGGCTACCAAAGGGGTATCTTTATTGTATGTACCAACGTCCACAAGCATTATGACAACCCAAATTAATATCAGGGTCATAATTTGGAGATTGAAGACAGGCAGTCTGACTTGTATAATATGGCTGCCCTGAGCCCCACCATTGTGCACATTCCGGCGTAATTCCTCCTTTTACAGATTTTAAAGATTCTCTTGAAATTTTTTTTAAATTTTTCATAGTAAATAATATTTGATGTTTCTCCTCCTTTTATACTTTAGGATTCGTATCATGAAAATACATGTTTTATTTTAATTTCAATATATTTTTTTATTAAAATTACATAAAAAAGTAAAATAATATTATAAAGAGACACAAGTCACCATCTAATGTAATATTTGACAATATAACAAGGCGTTGTAAATTGTTAATGGTTCTGAATAAATAAGAAAACTTTAATATTCCATAAAAAACTTCTCAATAAGAAAGATCTTTTCTACGCAAAAGCCTAATACTATATTGTAAATTTAAGGAATGTAAAGGTGGGATTAACAATTGGATTTGATGAAGCGGACGGATTGGAATCACATAAAAAGAGCTGTAATGATTTTACAGCTCTTTATCTTTTTTCTTTTATCTAAGTTTTATTCAGCGATAACCCTTACCATGCTTTTCACCTTCACCAACTTTTCCATCAGCTCTTCTCTGGAGTCAGCCAGAACATTGATATGTCCCATTTTTCGTCCGGGTTTGGTTTCGGTTTTCCCGTAGAGATGAATGTAGGTTTTCGGTAACTTAAGAACATCATCCATTCCTTCATAGATCACTTTTCCTGCATGTCCTTCTGCGCCAACAAGGTTAAGCATTCCGCTGTAAGTGAAAGCATCTGTGTCTGCCAATGGCAGGTTTTTTACAACCCGGTACATCTGCTCAAACTGGGAATTGGTATTTCCTTCCTGGCTTTGGTGACCTGAATTATGCAGCCTCGGAGCTGTCTCATTCACCCATACTTTCCCATTTTTGTCAAGGAATAATTCGATGGCAAAAAGACCTGGAGAATTTACAGCATTTAGAAATTTCTCAGTAATGGAATCGATCTGCTTCTGGATATCGTCATTTAGAAATACGGGACAGATATTAAAATCCAGTAAATTCAACTTTGGATCAGCTACCATTTCTGTTACGGGAAAAGTTTTGGTTTCACCGTTTTCATTTCGGGCAACGATTACGGAAAGTTCCTTGTCTATATCGACCAGACTTTCGATCACGGAAGCGTCTTTCCATAAATGTTGATAGTCATCTTCGGTTTTAATTACCTGAACTCCTTTACCGTCATAACCTCCTGTATTCATTTTCTGCACAAACGGCAAAGGCATCATGATCTTTTCTTCGCTGTCCCAAACGACCTGAAATTCAGGGCTTGGAATATCGTATGTTTTATAGAATTCTTTCTGGAGGATCTTCTGCTGAATGGTTTTAATAATGGCCGCATTGGGAACTACTTTCACACCCTGTTGTTCAAGCTCGGCTAAAGCATCTGCATTTACGTGTTCTATTTCAATGGTTACCACGTCTTTATCTTTTCCGAAATTCAGTACCGTATCATAATCGTTGAAATTCCCCTGCGTAAAATGGGAAATACTGCTGCACGGCGCATCGGAAGCTGGGTCCAGTGTATAAAATTGGTCATCGTATTTCAGTGCGCTTTGTATCAGCATTCTTCCGAGCTGCCCGCCTCCTAAAATTCCTATTTTCATTCTTACTTTTATTTTTTCTATTAGATTTTTTAATGGAAAGCTTTATTGAATTTTATCGATCTTTAAGTACCCAAGCCCTATTGGGTTTTCCTGATTCTCTGCCTCAGATTTTGAAAGGATGATGGAATATTTTTCTTTCATTTTTTCCGGCAGAATATCATTGACATTGAAGATATCATCAATATCAACACCGTGCTTATCATCAATATGACTTACAGCTCCTTCAAAGCCCATTGTCGCATAAAATTCTGTTGCCTTTGCCCTTTTAATGATTTCTCCCATTGATTTCCCCACCATCAGGTGTTGTTCGTGAAATTCTTCAAAAAAGCCTTTTTTGTACCCTCCTAAATTAAGGAAATACAGCTGGTCTTCGGATGGCAGATCTGTTTTTTCAACAATCTTCACCTCATATCCGTCTGCAAATCTCACTTCCTGATAACAGTCCACATGAATCTTTCCTTCTGCTTCTTTCCAGAAATCTTTCATATCGGGAACAAGATCTTTAAGGTTTTCTGCGATCCCGAAAAAAACGTCATGCTGCTCGATATTCCTGCCTTTGGGCGTTGCACCGAGAATGATATAAAATAATTTCATTTCAGTTTTCATAACTGCAAAAATACGTCAAATTTATCTTTTTTAAACGTTTGGCAGAGTACTACAATAGTTTTATATTTGTAGCATGTCAGAAATCATCATTCTGTTTCTCGGCGCAGTTTCCGCCGGTCTTTTGGGTTCACTTACAGGTTTAGGAGGAGGAGTTATTATTATTCCTTTATTGACGCTGGGTTTCGGCGTTCCGATGCATTATGCTATTGGTGCTTCTTTAATTTCTGTGATCGGTACTTCTTCGGGTGCTGCCGTAGCTTTCGTGAAGGAAGGTTTTACGAATATGCGGATAGGCATGTTTCTGGAAATCGGGACTACTGCCGGAGCGATTATCGGAGCATTAGTTTCCGGAATGCTTAATCCCAATACCATTGGAATTATTTTCGCAAGTATCCTTTTATTAACAGTTATTATCAATCTTAAGGGAAAGCCTGATCACCAGGAACCATTGATAAAAGGAAGCCTTGAAGAAAAACTGAAATTATACGGAACTTTCCCCGATAAAGGAGTTTTAAAAAGTTATTCTGCAAGAAATACGGTTTCGGGATTTCTGATGATGCTGTTTGCCGGTGCCATGTCCGGACTTTTAGGAATCGGTTCCGGTGCATTAAAGGTTTTGGCGATGGACAATATGATGAAGTTGCCGTTTAAGGTTTCTACAACGACAAGTAACTTTATGATTGGTGTAACGGCTGTGGCCAGTGCCCTGATCTACTTCCAGAGAGGCGAGATCATTCCTGTAATTGTGGCTCCGGTACTTATTGGTGTCGTAGTAGGAAGTTTCATAGGTTCAAAAACCCTGATGGTATCCAAAACGAAGAAATTAAAAGTATTCTTTGCGATTGTGATCACCATTTTATCAATATATATGATGTATAACGGTATCAATAAAAGTTTCAGATAATGAGAAAGAATTTTACAGATGTGGATCTGAACCGCTCGGTAGGAAATCTTCTGAGGCTTGGTGTTATTTTGTCTGTGGCAACATCATTGATCGGCTTTATTAAGCTTTTTATGGAAGGCTTTAAAATGCCTAAAAAATATACTTCTCTGGACATGGGTTCCTCTTCTGAAAAGGTATGGGGAATGTTTTGGAATTCTTTATGCAAGGGAGAAGGTATGGCCATCATCCAACTGGGAATATTGCTGCTGATCTTTACGCCTCTGGTTAGGATTATTTTTGCCCTGGTAGGGTATTTAAAAGAAAAAGACTACGTGTATGTAGTCATTTCTTCAATCGTGCTGGCCATTATGGCTGTTAGCTTCTTTACGGGTTATGCCCACTAATTTTTTTTACATTTCATAAAACTCCAGCGGAAGCTGATCCGGGTCCTGGGTAAAGAAAAATTCTTTTCCTGTATATTCATCTATGCGGATGGCTTCACAGGTGAGCCCTTTTGCTATGAGCTCATTTCTTTTGATTCCGACATTATCTACAGAGAATGCCAAATGCCTTAAGCCACACGACTCCGGGCGGGAAGGTCTTGGCGGCGGCTCAGGAAATGAGAACAGCTCAATAACGTAATGATCACCGATAGCAAGATCAAGCTTATATGACTGTCTTTCTTCACGGTAAACTTCGCGGATAATAGTAAGGCCTAAAACTTCAGTGTAGAATTTCTTTGAAACTCTATAATCTGAACATATAATGGCAATGTGATGGATCTTCATTTAAAATGTTTTTAAATTCGTGTGTCAGATTTCTATAGATTTGAAAATGAAATCAGTAATTCTCATTATTTTATTTCTCTGCAGTTCTCTTTTCTTCTGGTATCTATGATGTACTGAATTTTCCAGTCATTTTGCTGCTTAACCAATTGAAAACTGTTCGCTCCGCAATGTGAGAATTTACCTTTGAAGAAGAAAGAATACGGCGTAAAAACACTGGCAAGTCCGCCATCTGTATGCACAGCATCAATGACAATTCTTTCATCCAGATCACCTTTTGAAAATTTGGAAACAGAGGCTATAAATTCCTGTACATTTTCGTTTTTCACTGTTCCGTCTTTAGCAATGCTCTGGAGAATGGCTCCTTCTGCAAAAGCGGATTTCATCAGTTCAGGATCTGCATTCTTCATTCCTAAAAACAGATCACGGACCGGTTTTTCTATTTCCTGATTATGCTGTCCGAAACAGAAAGTACCGAATAGCAGAACAACTGCAATAAGTTTATTCATATGGTTTTATTAATCTGACAGAATAAAAATAGGGAAAATTATGCTAATCTATTAAATTAGCATAGCTAAAAAGCGAATTGATTTGAATTGTATAAAAAATAAACTATTTTTATCCGTTGATTAAATTTTATGTGGGGTATTTATTTGTCGTTAATCGGATTGCTGGTGCTTTTGACACTATTGCCTAAAATTCAGAATTCCCATTGGATATTCAGGGTTCCGGAGTTTGGTAAGATTCAGATTACTTATGCTGTTTTGATCACTTTTGTTTTGGGGCTTTTACTTGATCAGTCTCAGCATCTCTGGTACTCACAGAGTCTTCTGTTGTTATTGTTCATTCACCACGGAGTTACCCTCGTGAAGTATACACCGCTTTATCCGGTCAAAAAACATAAGCAGCAGCATAAATCTTCTCAAAAACTGCATTTTATTTCTGCCAATGTTTATCAGTTTAATAAGGAATACGAAAGATTTATTCAACTTATTAAAAAATACAAACCTGAAGTCTTTATGACTATGGAAAGTAATGGAGATTGGGAACAGGCCTTGAAAGTTCTTGAAAAAGATTATCCGTTCCGGCATAAAGTAACTCTCGAAAACACCTACGGAATGCATTTCTACTCTAAACTTGAGATCAAGAGTGCACAGACTCACTATTTTGTGGCTGATGATATTCCGAGTATTGAAATACACCTAAAGACTGAAGACGGATTTTCATTTGTATTTTTCGGAGTGCATCCGCCTCCGCCAAGCCCTACTGAAGAAGAAACCTCTAAAGAAAGAGACGGTGATCTTTTAAGTACGGCAAAACGGGTAAAAGACATCCATGAACCGGTTATTGTTGTAGGAGATTTTAATAATGTAGCATGGTCGAAATCATCTATATTATTTAGAAAAACGAGTCATTTGATTGATCCCAGAATAGGACGTTCTTTTGTGTCTACCTTTCATGCGAAATACCGCCTGCTAAGATTTCCGATCGATCTGATGTTCCACAGTGAAGATATTTTTATCAAAGAGCTTAAAACCCTGGAAAATTTCGGTTCAGACCATCTTCCGGTATATTGTGAATTTTTCATAGACCATCACAACGATGAACAGGAAGAGCGGGTTCAGGAAGCGACTCCGGAAGAGAAAGCGGAAGCAGAAGAAATGATACAGGAAGGAAAAGAAGAAGACGGTAACCGCGATGAAGTGGTAACTGAAGGATAAATACGTCTGACAAAAACCAATAATTTATATAATAAAAAAGAGACTGTCAGGTGACAGTCTCTTTTTTATTATATTGTATTCTAAAATTTAGAATAATTCTTTTCTGATAATATTCTGGCTTCTTTCAGGACCTACAGAAACCAAATATACATTGATTCCCAGGTATTCCTCAATAAACTCTATATATTTCTGAGCATTATCCGGAAGCTCGTCATAGCTTCTTACTTTGGTAAGATCTTCGTTCCATCCCGGTAAATCGTGATAGATTGGTTCGTAGTTGTATAATTTCTCCGTTGAAGAAGTGAAATAATCAATGATCTTATCATCTTCAGTCTTATAATGTGTAACGATTTTCAGATTTTCAATTCCTGTAAGTACGTCTAATTTTGTAATAACCAGGTTGTTGATTCCGTTAATCATACAAGCGTGCTTTAAAGAAACAAGGTCCAACCAGCCTGTTCTTCTTGGTCTACCGGTTGTAGCACCAAATTCACCGCCGATCTGTCTGATCTTTTCTCCTAATTCGTTATCCAGCTCGGAAGGGAAAGGTCCGTTTCCTACTCTTGTACAATATGCCTTGGCAACCCCGATAAGGTTTTGAAGTGAAGTCGGCGGAACACCGGCTCCTGTACAAACTCCTCCTGTAGAAGGTGAAGAAGAAGTTACGTATGGGTATGTTCCGAAGTCGATATCCAGCATCAATGCCTGAGCACCTTCGAATAAAACATTTTTACCGTCTCTGATCGCTTCATTCAACTCTACTTCCGTATCTACGATTCTGTCCTGAAGCTGCTTTCCGATGGCTAAAAATTCGTTATAAATTTCCTCTACATCCAGTGTTGGCTTTCCGTAGTATTTTTCAAAAAGAGAATTTTTAACTTTTAGGTTTTTCTCAATTTTGTCTCTTAAGATTTCAGGATTTAAAAGGTCTACCATTCTGATCCCGATTCTTGCGATCTTATCTTCATAGCATGGCCCGATTCCTTTTTTAGTAGTTCCGATCTGAGTTCCTCCATGTTCCTCTTCACGGTAAGTATCCAAAAGAATGTGGTAAGGCATGATCACATGCGCTCTTCTGCTGATAAAAATGTGGTCAGTTCTCAAGCCTTTGCTCTCGATCTGGCCAACCTCTTTAATGAAAGATTTTGGGTTTACCACTACTCCATTAGCAATGATACACTTCCCTTTGCACTGCAGTACACCAGAAGGAAGAAGGTGAAGTACAAATTTTTCTTCGCCTACATAAACCGTGTGACCAGCGTTGTCTCCCCCTTGGAAACGAACAACATAATCCGATTTAGCCGATAAAACATCCGTGATTTTTCCTTTACCTTCATCTCCATACTGAAGACCTACAACTACGTAAGTTGACATATTTTACTTTTATTTTAGATTCATGCAAAATTACTTTTTAAAAATAGGGTGGGCAAATTATGAGGGAAATTTATTTTATGGGTGAGGTGGAAATCATGTGTTTATTATATAAAAATTTCTTTATCATGACAGACGGTCCAAAATATTTAATGTAAAAAAGAAAATTATTAATTCCTATATTTGATTGTCTACTGAAATAATAAGGCAACCTATATGACATCAAAAAAATCATCTTACTTCTCCCCAACACCTACCAGCGAGACAAAACTCTTCCATACCCTGTTCACTCCTGATACAGTTCCTGTAAAAGCTACTTTACTCATTATCCACGGCATGCAGGAACACAGCGGAAGATATGCTGAAATTGCCGGTTATTTTGCAGACCGGGGGCTGGCTGTACTCACTTATGATCATCTGGGACATGGAAAATCCGTAAAAGATAAAAAAGACATCGGATTTTTCCAGCTGAACCAACCCGATGAAAAACTTGTTTCAGATGCTGAAGCAATGAGTGAATATCTTCACCAACACTATCCGGAGGTTCCCCACTTCGTTATTGGACATTCTATGGGACCATTTGTTACCCGCTGTCTTCTTCAGAGAGCCAGCAGCCAGTTTACCGGAGCAGTTATTACAGGAACAGGAGGTTCCCTGGCCGGCATCAGTCTGATAAAAGGTTATCTTTCATTAGCGAACAAAATAGCGCCTCATCATCTTACTTACCTCAATACTCTTTTCAATATTGTCAATAACAAACATTTCAAGAAAGATCCGGATTTCAGTGACACAAGCTGGCTCAGCCTGAATCCAGCTAACAGAAAAGCTTTTACTGAAGATGAGCTTTGCGGGCTTCCTTTTACCAATAATGCTTTTTATGCATTGTTCAGTATTTACAAAAAAGCAACGGCAAGAAGCTGGGCTGCTTCTATTCCAAAATCCTTCCCTTTCCTTTTCATTAGCGGACAGAATGATCCTATCGGAGATTTCAGCAAAGGCGTGCTACAGACAATCAATCATTTGAAGCAGGATGGATTTAATGATGTACATACGAAAATCTACCCCGAAATGCGCCACGAAATATTAAATGAAGAAATCAGGGAAGATGTCTTCAATGAAATATACCAGTGGATGTCGAAGCATTTATAACATAACATCTGTGCCATCTGCAAAATCTGCGGGAGATTTTCAACCATGATATCTCCTGCAGACTACTCCTTTATATTTAGATAAGAGATTGCTTCGTCGCTGCGCTCCTCGCAATGACAAAAAACAAAAAAACATCTGCTTAATTAGCAAAATCCACGGGAAGCGTACAACAATCAGAACGTAGCACCTCATTTAGTCCAAAACAATCTCCCTTTCCACCCCAATTTCTTCCAGGAAAAGCTCATCATGTGAAATCACCAACAATGTTCCCTTATAATCTTTAATAGATGCTGTTAAGATTTCTACGTTCTGGAGGTCCAAATTATTCGTCGGTTCATCAAGGACAATCATATCAGGAGCTTTACTGCTTATAGAAAGCCCACAGAGAAGGAGTCTTAATCGCTCTCCTCCGCTCAGTACTCCACATTTCTTATCCCAGGTTTCTTTTCCAAACAGAAATCTGGCCAACAGAGTTTTCACTTCAGATTCCTGCATTGCTCCGTCATTAAACTGCTTCACAAAATCATACACACTTATTTCGTGCCCGATCAGGGAATATTCCTGATCAATGTAAATCGTATTAAATTCTGACCTCGAAATATTACCAACATTCTGTTGTAAACCTCCCAACAACAGTTTTATCAAAGTTGTTTTCCCTGATCCGTTTGAGCCTTTGATAGAAATTCTGTCACCACTCCTGATCTCAAGACTGAGATTTTCCTTCCAGAGATTTTCATGTCCATATTTGAAATTAATGTCTTCCGCACTGATCAGAATTTTTCCGGAATGCAGATTGGAATCGTTGAAATTCACTTTCATCTGATCAGAATTTTTCAGTGAAGAACGAAGATCGCGAAGATCGCCGGAAATACCGCTGATTTTTTCAGCATGAACGCCTTTTAATTTAGAAGTATTTTTTTCAGCACTATTCCGTAAGGTATTCATCATAATTCTCGCTACACCGGATTTCTCCTGCTTCTGTTTTCCTCTTGCATCCAGTTTCTGTTTGCGTTCTATAGTTTCCCGTTCCTTTTCTTTTGCTTTTTTCAGGGCCCTTTCCTTAGCATGAATATCATTCTGGAGTGCTTCCTGCTCTATTTCTTTCTGTTCAGCATAAAAGTCATAATTTCCACCATAAGTAGAAATTCCCTGATTGCTTAATTCAAAAATGGTATCGACCAAATTCAGCAAAGTACGGTCATGGCTCACAATCACAACAGTCGAATTTGTTTTTTCAATAAAATCATACAACAGATTTCGTCCTTCCAGATCGAGATGATTCGTAGGTTCATCCAGAATGATAATGTCCGGCTGACTAATCTGAATACCAGCCAGAAAAACTTTTGTTTTCTGTCCTCCGCTTAAGCTTTCCAGCTTTTGACTTAAGTCCAGGTCTTCAAGTTTCCAGTAACTTAATGCATTCTGACAGCGTTCCTCAATATCCCAGTCATCATTTAAAATTTCAAAATATTCTTCATCTACTTCCCCACTTGTGATCTTTTGAAGAGCATTCAGTTTTTTGTCAATTTTAAAACATTCTGCCACAGTCAGATGATCAAAATTTCCGAACATCTGCGGAACATAGTATACATCACCCTTAACGGTTACACTTCCTTCTAAAGGTTGAATCTCCTGACCCATAATCTTCAGGAGTGTAGATTTCCCAATACCGTTGCTTCCGGCTAATGCCGATACGGTGTGAGGTTGTATGGTTAAATTGATTGAATTAAAAAGGAGATCCCCTCCGGGAAACCCGTAAGATATATTTTGCAGTAAAATCATTATTTCTTTCTTAGTAATAGTTAAACATCAGCAGCACCTGGGCTACTGTTTGATAAAATCGGAAAGAAATCGAATCCTACATGTTATAATTGGGTTTTAGAAATACAAAGATAGCAAATTATTAATTATTCATTTTTTTTAGTCAAAAAACATAAAATCTTCATATAAAAAACAAAGGTAAAAGCACAAAAAAAGCAATATTTTTACAATGATTAAATTCATTGGATCAGAATTTCTTTTACGTAAAGGACTTGTAAAAACGAAGATTTTTTCGAATAGATTATGATAATTGAAGCTTTAAAAGGTGAATTATTTCAAGATATTCGTTTTAAATGATATGTTTATTAAATCCGGAATAAAAGTAGAAAAGATTTTAATCAAAAATCCGTAACTTTGCCGACTACTAAAATTTTTTATGGAAAGCATTAAAGTTCACGACAAAACTTTCGTTCCTTATCTGAAGGACGCCGAAATTCAGGAAATTGTAAAAGAAACAGCGTTAAGGATTTATGAAGATTACAAAGACGAGGTTCCTGTTTTCATCGGGGTTCTGAATGGGGTGATCATGTTCTTCTCAGATCTTTTAAAATACTATCCGGGCGAATGCGAAATTGCTTTTATTCAGATGAGCTCGTATGCAGGAACAGAGTCCACAGGGATTGTTTACCAAAAAATGGAACTGACTAAAGATGTGAAAGACCGTCACATTATTCTTGTAGAAGATATTGTAGATACCGGAAACACGGTTGAGAGTCTGTTCAAATATTTTACGGAAACACAGCGTCCTAAATCTGTAAAGCTGGCTTCATTCTTACTAAAGCCGGATGTTTACAAAAAAGATTTCAAGCTGGATTATATCGGAAAAGAGATTCCAAATAAATTTGTTCTTGGTTATGGTCTTGATTATGATGAATTGGGAAGAAACCTTTCAAACCTGTATCAACTGGAAGAGGGACAGATCAACCATTAATTACTGCTACTAGCTTTTGGCTATTAGCCATTAGCTTTAAATATTAAAATCGAAATAAAGTAAATATTAACTAAAAAAGCTAAAGGCTGAAAGCTTAGTGCCGGAAGCTGCAAGCGAATCAACATTATGATAAACATTGTTCTGTTCGGCCCTCCAGGAAGTGGAAAAGGAACACAAGCTCAAAACCTGATCGAAAAATTCAATTTAAAACAGATTTCAACAGGTGATCTTTTCAGATATAACATGAAAAATGATACGGAGCTTGGAAAACTGGCTAAGTCTTATATCGATAAGGGAGAACTGGTTCCGGATCAGGTAACAACGGATATGCTGGTCGACGAGCTCAGAAAACCTACCGATACCAACGGATTTATCTTTGACGGTTACCCAAGAACTACTGCCCAGACGGAAGCTTTGGAAAAAATTGTAGCAGAGGAACTGAACGATAAGATTGATATCTGTCTTTCGTTAGTAGTAGAAGACAAAATTTTAGTGGAAAGACTTCTGAAAAGAGGGGAAACCAGCGGAAGATCTGACGACAGTAATGTGGAGATCATTGAAAACAGAATTAAAGAATATTATACTAAAACAGCAGAAGTTGCCGAACTTTACAAGCAGCAGGGAAAATATGTTGAAGTAAACGGCGTAGGAGAAATTGACGAAATTTCCCAAAAGCTTTTCGCTGAAGTCGAAAAAATTAAATAATCGGGATATGAGTTACAGGATTTGAAAAATTCAGATTCTGTAACCTACAACCCGCAACACAAACTATATGTCTAACTTTGTAGATTACGTAAAGATCCATTGTAAAAGCGGACACGGAGGTGCTGGTTCTGCCCACCTTCGCCGTGAAAAATATATTCCTAAAGGTGGTCCGGATGGAGGCGACGGAGGCCGTGGCGGACACGTCATCATGAGAGGAAATGCTCAGGAATGGACTTTACTTCCGCTTCGATACACCCGTCATATAAAAGCTGACCGGGGTGAAAACGGAGCGAAAAACCAGCTGACCGGTGCTGACGGTGATGATATTTATATCGATGTTCCGATTGGGACTATCGCTAAAAATGAAGAGGGAGAAATTATCGGTGAAATCCTTGAAGACAAGCAGGAAATTATCTTGATGCAGGGAGGAAAAGGAGGAAAAGGAAATGAGCATTTCAAATCTTCTACTAACCAGACTCCAAGATATGCACAGCCGGGAATGGATGGCGAGGAAGGTTTTGTTGTTTTCGAGCTTAAAATTTTGGCCGATGTAGGTTTAGTTGGTTTTCCAAATGCCGGAAAATCTACCCTTCTTGCATCCGTATCTGCTGCAAAGCCTAAAATCGCGAATTATGCATTTACAACTCTGACCCCCAATCTTGGTATTGTGGACTACAGAAATTACAAATCATTTGTAATGGCTGATATTCCGGGAATCATTGAAGGTGCTGCTGAAGGGAAAGGTTTGGGACACAGATTTTTAAGACATATTGAAAGAAATTCTATCTTATTATTTTTAATTCCGGCTGATTCTGAAAGTCATTTCCAGGAGTTTAAAATTCTGGAAAACGAATTAACGGAGTACAATCCTGAGCTTTTAGATAAAGATTTCATCATTTCTATTTCAAAATCAGATCTTCTGGATGATGAGCTGAAAAAAGAAATTTCTGCTGAATTCCCTGAAAACAGAAAGCCATTATTTTTCTCTGGTGTAACGGGAGAAGGCCTTGTAGAACTGAAAGACGCAATCTGGAAAAAACTTCACGGATAAAAGATGATACACTCATTGAAGAAAATAACAGCACCCGCTGTTATTTTTGTTTCATTTCTCCTGCCTGCCCTGACTTATGCTCAGGACAGCTTTTCATTCATGGAAACATCCAAACAGGATGAACATGCTCCTTTAAATAATAAGGCGTTCTTTAAGTATGAATTCAACAAGAGGTTAAAATATAAATTTACTTACGAAAAGGCAGAGGGTCAGGGTACAGATAATGAGGTGAGCGATATTATAGAATATTACACCAATGAAAGTGATTTTTCTGTGTTGTATTTTAACAACAGCAGAAATGGGATTATCTATAATTTAAACAAAGATACCAATCCTGTACTTCCTGTTTCGATCAAGGATCAAAGTAAAGAGATCAAACCCGGAAATTTTGATTATTTCACCGGCGACATTCCTTTGGAATCTGAAATTGCTGACATCAGAAAAAGGAAAAAATTGAAAACTGATCAGATATTAGAGTTGGTTGAAAAGAAAACGGAAAATGATCTTATCCATTATAAGTATAATCTTATCCGTAATAATAAAGCAAAAACGAATCTGGGAATTATTGAACTGGATGTAACCAACGATGACCAGAATTTCAACAATAATATCCTGTACGATATGGAACCTTTGTTCTTCAAAAATAAGATCATGTTTGACAAAGGCGAAATAAAAAGCTATTCTTATTACAATACTGCCAAGAAGAGAACAAAGTACTATGAATCAATGAATAATGATTCTATACTATTAAGATTATCATTTACCAAAGGTTGTTGTGTTTCATCTCTGGAATAGTTTCTATACTACGACAGTTCAGCATTTGGAATAATTATTGAAAGAAAACAGGAAACCATCGCTATGAAATATATATTAAGTCTTTGTGCATTTTTATTTTTATTTTCTTGTACAACCCAGAAAACCAATTCAAAATACGCTAAAATCGAATATGAAGCAGGAGCATGTTTCGGATCCTGCCCTATCTTCACCATGACCATTAATCCAGACAGAACAGCCATATTGGAAGCTGAGCATTTTAATTTCTCGAAAGATTTTTCAAAAGGTGAATTTTCAAAACCGCGTGAAGGAACTTTTAAAGGGGTAATCAAGGAAGCAGATTATAACAAATTGGTTTCTCTACTGAATGGTCTTGACGTGAAAAATCTAAAAGATAAATACGGAACAAGAAATATCACGGACCTCTCAACTTCATATCTGAGAATTAATTTTACGGACGGAACCTCCAAAAACGTAGAAGACTATGGCAAAAGAGGAAGTGAAAAACTGAGGGAAGTCTACATGTTCATTGAAGACCTGAGACATAACCAAGAGTGGGCAAAAGTAAAATAATCCGTTTAAAAATATTTAGACTACCTTTGCATCGTATCATTCCTTCACATTGAGGGAATTTTATTTTAAATTAAAAAAACAGTTCATTTGAATTTTACAGACCTAAACTTAATAGAACCTATTGCAAAAGCAATTCAGGAACAGGGATATACGAATCCCACGCCCATTCAGGAGAGATCTATCCCTGAAATCTTAAAAGGCAGCGACTTTTTAGGATGCGCACAGACAGGAACAGGAAAGACAGCGGCGTTTGCTATTCCTATTCTTCAGAATTTATCAAAAAATAAGACCAAAAATAATCATATAAAAGCCCTGATCTTAACGCCAACAAGAGAACTTGCCATACAGATCGAGGAAAATATTAATGCATACGGAAAATACCTTCCGCTCAAACAGCTCGTGATTTTCGGAGGTGTAAAGCAGGGAAATCAGGAGGCCGCCTTAAGAAAAGGTATCGACATTCTGGTGGCAACTCCCGGCAGACTTCTGGATTTTATCGCTCAAGGTATTATCAGCTTAAAAAACATTGAGATCTTTGTTCTTGATGAGGCAGACAGAATGCTGGATATGGGCTTTGTACATGATGTAAAAAGAGTGATCAAACTTCTTCCACCAAGAAGACAGACTTTATTCTTTTCAGCAACAATGCCTTCTGAAATCCAGAAACTGGCAGATTCTATCCTGAATAATCCTGTGAAGGTAGAAGTGACTCCGGTTTCTTCCACTGCAGAAACGATTAAGCAATCAGTTTATTTTGTAGAAAAAGACAATAAGCTTAATCTTCTTTCCCATATTCTAGAGAATGACATTGCAGATTCTGTACTGGTATTTTCGAGAACAAAACACGGTGCTGACAAAATTGCAAGGAAACTGCAAAAAGATAATATCTCAGCAGAGGCTATTCACGGGAATAAATCCCAGAATGCAAGACAAAATGCCCTCAGTAATTTTAAGTCCGGAAAAACAAGAATTCTGGTCGCCACAGATATCGCTGCAAGAGGTATTGACATCGATGAACTTAAATATGTAATCAATTTTGAGCTTTCTGATGTTTCTGAAACGTATGTTCACAGAATCGGAAGAACAGGAAGAGCGGGAGCTGAAGGCTCTTCGATTTCTTTTGTAGACAGTCTTGACCTTTTAAATTTAAGGAATACGGAGAAACTTATCGGAAAGAAAATTCCAGTTATAAAAGACCATCCTTTCCACACGGATGATCTTGTAGCCCAGAAAAGAGATTCTAATAACAAGCCTATGGCAGCCGGTGGTGACAGAAGACCTCCGAGGTCTCCAAAGCCACAAAATAATAACAATAAGCCTGCAGGCAGCACCCCAACGAGTTTTAAAAAACCGAAGAATAAAAATTTCACCAGAAAAAAATAATACGAAAGCCCTTTCCAACGAAAGGGCTTTTTTATATTTAACAAACTAAATGGCAGAATGTCTTTTCATTACAATTAATCATTTATTCTTCTGCACCAAATAGTTGACGTGCGTTTTCAGTAGTGATTTTATCAATTTCAGAAAAATCCTTACCATAGATATTCACCAGCTTTCCGGCTACGAGGTCCAGGTAAGAGCTTTCATTTCTTTTTCCTCTGTGCGGAACAGGAGCCAGATAAGGTGAATCTGTTTCCAGAACGATCTTGTCCAGAGGAATTTCATTCAGAAACTGATCAATCTTCCCATTCTTGAACGTCACAACTCCGCCTATTCCCAATATAAAATTCAGATCAATGGCATGTTTCGCCTGTTCGAGATCTCCCGAAAAGCAGTGAAAAATTCCACGAAGCTTCGGATGCTTTTTTCTTTCCAGAACCTCGAATGTTTCATCAAAACTTTCTCTTGTATGAATCACAATAGGAAGATCCTTTTCTATAGCCCAGTCGATTTGCTGTTCAAAGGCTTTAATCTGGATATCCAGTGTTGTTTTATCCCAGTAAAGGTCGATTCCGATCTCTCCTATTGCCGGGAAATTCTTTTCGTCCAGATAATTTTTAACGATATCAAGCTCTTTTTCCCAGGATTCAGGCTTTACATAACAAGGATGAAGCCCCATCATGGAAATGATCTGCCCTGGATATTCAGCTTCCAGCTGAAGCATCTTTTCATGGGATTCCGAATCAATGGCAGGAAGATAAAATTTTGTGATTCCTTTATCTACAGCTCTTTGAATAGCTTCTTTTCTGTCTTCATCAAATTCTTCAGCGTATAAATGCGTATGGGTATCAATCATTGTCTTAAAATTTTAACAGATCTTCATACGGGTTTTTCAAGTCCATCAGTAAACCGAAAGCCGGTTCAGTCTTGATTCCCTGTTTCTTAAGTTCTATTATTTTATGTTTAAAATCTGCTCCTTTTTCTTTTAATATTCTATATTCAGCCAGCATATGCCGGTAAGCATTCTGTTCAAGTGAGGGTTTGTTCTGGCCGAAAATCTCTATTGGAAATTCTTCCAGCATAAAGTTCAGAATAATGCTTTTTTCTCCGTCAACAATGATATTCTCGATTTTCACTTCAATATCTGCAGGACTTAATCGGTTAGACATGATGTCATTCAGAAAATCTTCTTCAAATTCAAGATCAACTTCACAAATGATATCCAGATCACTGTTTTCAATATCAATTTCAATCGGAATAGTTCCGGCAAGAACTGGAGAATAGGGCTTTAATTTCTCAAATATCTGATATTTTTCAAGAACTTCATAAGCCCTTTTTTGCCTTTCGTTTCCGGATTTCAAATAATCGAGGTTCGTGAAATCAATCATTTATAAAAATTTTATGCCTTACTTTTTCCCTCTGAACTTCAATTCTTTGATTTAATTTTTCTCTAAATTCAATATACTTCGGATCCTTTTCATCATCAGTTCTATGTTCCAGTGCTTTACTGATCTTAAAATTTTCTTTGATAAAACTTTTTGTCTCATCTGAGAAATAGGCTTCTCCGAATTTATCAAAAATGTAATTGACAGCCTGCGATGTCGGATGGATCATATCTTCCTTATAAAAACGGTAATCACGCAGATCATCCATCAGTATTTCATAAATGGGCAGGTAATGGCAGTTTTCCAGCTGCAAAAGTGCTTCATGAACAGCGGTGATCAGTTTGGATTTGCTGAGCTGATTCTCAATCATTCCATCCTTGGTATGACGTACAGGTGACACAGTAAAAAGGATCTGTATATCATCCCTGCAGATATCTTTCAGGTTTAAAACTGTATTATAAATGGAATCTGTAAGTTCCTGATGGGAAAGCAACCGTTTTTCAAAAAACTTCTGTGGGATTTTGTGGCAGTTGGCAGCCAGTTTTTTTTTCGGGATAAATTCATAAATAAATGAAGTTCCGTACGTAATGATCACCCACCCTGCATCCTGCAAAAACCTGTTTCCTACTTCTATCCCCGTATTAATCCTGTCCAGAGTCTGATGGACATATCTTCTGTCGAAGCTGCTGTGATGGTCCAGGGAGATAAATTCATCGTTAAAAGTAATCAGCTCATCTTCTGTATAAAACTCTGAATCATGGAGTCTTTTAACAGCGTTACTGATCGAAAACGGATTAAAAATAGTTCCGAACGGATTGTTGACCGTCTGAAGCTGCCCCTGACCCAGCAAATCTGCCATTTCTGAAGCAAAGCAAGAGCCTATTGAAAATATTTTATCTTCAATATCAATCTTTTTTTCTGACCCCGGAATGTCAACTTCAGTTCTGAATTTCATTAATAAGGGATTAGGGCTTAGAAATCAGGGGTTAGGAAGCTACAATAAATAACTAATCCCTACACCCTAATTCCTACTACCTTTATTTAACTCTCTCTTCTTAACAGATAATTAGCCAGCTCTATGAAAGGTTTTTTCTTTTCTTCGGGAATATTGATCTTCTCAAGGTAGCTCTGCCCTATTTCATTGTGCTTTTCGATCAGACGCAATGCTTTTTCATCCACTTTGGTTCTTCTGAAGATCTTTTCAACACCATATACTTTATCAATATTATCAGTTTTCTTACCATACCAATGGTCCAGCTCTCTTCTTTCTTCATCTGTTGCATGTTCTCTGGCTAAAAGATACAGCACTGTTTTTTT
Source organism: Chryseobacterium sp. 22532 (assembly GCF_052044665.1). NCBI lineage: Bacteria > Pseudomonadati > Bacteroidota > Flavobacteriia > Flavobacteriales > Weeksellaceae > Chryseobacterium > Chryseobacterium sp. 22532. The sequence continues at coordinate 11,284 of NZ_JBQENJ010000002.1, read as the reverse complement.
ATTTTCATAAATATCCCCGGCATGTTTCTTCCCAAACTGAGCCTGGTCTCCAAATACATCAAGATAATCATCCATAATCTGGAACGCAATACCAATATGCTTTCCAAAGTTGAATATAGCCTTGGCATCTTTAAAATTAGCTTTTGCAATAAGTGCCCCTATTTCAAAGGAAGATGCACTCAGAACTCCTGTTTTATAAGTAATCATTCTGATGTAGTCATCATACGTTACATTCTCCTGAGTTTCAAAATTGATGTCGTACTGTTGTCCTTCACACAGAAGAAGTCCTGTATGGGTAAAGATCCTGATACATGCTTTGAAAATTTCAGGCTCAAGGTCTTCGAAAAACTTATAAGCTTTCAGCATCAGCCCGTCTCCGGAAAGGATCCCAACGTTGATCCCATGAAGGGTATGGATGGTAGGTTTATTTCTTCTTAAAGGAGCCTCATCCATAATATCGTCATGGATAAGTGTGAAGTTATGGAAAAATTCAATGGCCAGCGCAGGTTTTATAGCCTGTTTAAGGTCTCCCCCGAAAAGGTCGCAGGCCATTAGCACCATAATAGGACGAAGACGCTTCCCGCCATGGGAAATGATGTAGTTCATCGGATCGTAGAGTTCCGCAGGCTTGTCTTTGAAAGTATACTTAGTGATGGCTTCAGCAACGATCTGCTGGTATCTGTCTAAAAATTCCATAAAATTTAATAGTTTAAACAAAAATACAATTTTTCAAGGCTTTATAAAACAAAAAACTTTGTCCAGAGGGACAAAGTTTATATGATGTATTTGAACATTTAAATTAAGACAGAAACGTTACTGCAAGATAAGTAACCGCAGCCACAATTGCTGAAATTGGAATCGTTAATATCCAGGCCCAAAGAAGGCTTACCGTAATCCCCCATCTTACAGCAGAAATTCTCTTCGTTAATCCTACCCCAATGATAGAACCGGTGATGGTATGTGTTGTAGATACAGGAATACTAAGCTGATCTGTAATAAAAAGCGTGATCGCTCCTGCAGTTTCAGCACTTACTCCTTCTAATGGAGTCACCTTTGTAATTTTCGTTCCCATTGTTTTAATGATCTTCCAACCGCCACTCATAGTTCCTAAACCAATTGCAAGGAATGACACCAAAGGAACCCAAAGATAATGCTGTGCAAAGTAGTCAAAACGACCGGCAGACGGAATGTTAAGATATACCGGATCATGAAGCATCTCCACGTGATAGTAAATAAGGGCTGCTCCAATAATTCCCATTACTTTCTGAGCATCATTCAGACCGTGTCCTACACTGAAAAGTGCTGAGGAAACAAGCTGCAATCTCTTGAAAGACTGGTCTGCTTTATACGGGTTTGATCTTTTGTAAAGGTGAACAATAATTAATGTAATGATGATCGAGATTACCATCCCTATCACAGGAGCCATGAAAATGAACAGGAAAATAGGAATTACTTTATCAAATTTCACAACACTCTGAGTTGTTAACTGATGAAAAGCCTGTGATAATGTATCAAACAATCCCAGGTTAGGTTGTGTCGCTACTACATCGTGATAGTCCAGCATAAAAGCATGCATCAGAGCCGCTCCTAAAAATCCTCCGATAAGGGTATGGGAAGATGAAGACGGGATACCAAACCACCATGTTAAAAGATTCCATGCGATTGCCGCTAAAAGACCTGAAAATATTACTTCAAGCGTGATGAAATTCTCATTCACTGTTTTAGCAATTGTATTCCCTATCCTGAACTCACCTATCACATAGGCTGCTAAAAAGAAGGCTGCGAAGTTCCAGAGTGCTGCCCAAAGTACAGCCTGAAAAGGGCTTAAAACTTTTGTGGAAACAATGGTTGCAATTGAATTGGCCGCATCATGAAAACCATTAATATAATCGAAAATTAATGCCAAAGCAATAATAACCGTAAGTAAAATCGGAAATTCCATTTCTGTAAGTTATAATTGTTTAAGCGTATTTAATCATGATGTTCTCAATCGTGTTGGCAACATCTTCTGCTTTGTCAGTTACTATTTCAAGATAATTAAGTACAGATGAAACTTTGATAATGTTAATGGCATCATTAGTTTCAAAAAGATCTACCATCGAGTTGGAAAGCAGGTCATCTGCAATGTTTTCAATAGAGTTCACTTTGATACATGCTTCTTTTACCTGGTCCATATTTTTGAATCCTTTTAGGTTTTTCATTGCATTCTGGATCTCAAGACAAGCTTTGTGGATCAGTAATGAAAAATCTGAATAAGCCTTCATTTCAGGCGATTTGTATAGGAAGATGTATTTTGTGGAAGCGTAGATGTAATCAGCGATATCATCAAGGCCGGTTGCCAGGGTGTGAATATCTTCACGGTCGAACGGCGTAATGAAGTTTTTTCCTAATTCAACAAAGATCTCATGGGTAAGTTCGTCGTTTTTGTGCTCGTAGTCACTCATTCTTTTTAACATTGTATCATCATTAAGATCGAAATCTTTGATACCGTTATTAAAGTCTTCAGACATTGCCACTAGGTTCTCCGTTACTTTTTCAAAAAGCACAAAGAAGATTTTATCTTTTGGTTGAAAAGCGTGGAAAATATTACCAATTCCCATTTTTATGTATTTATAATTTGAGTGCAAATTTCCTAAAAAAGGATTTGCCCTGAAACAATATAACATTAAGTTTTGTTAACATTAGGTTAACACTTGATTATCAAATAAAAAAACCGGCCAAAAGCCGGTTTTATATATCTTGAGATGCCTTAGTTTGCTACTTCAGCTCTCATTTCTTTTCCTTTAAATTTCATTGAAGGAATATTGCTCATTACATTTTCCTGGAATGATTTTTCCACTTCAAAGAAAGAGAATTTCTCCAGGATTTCAATATCACCGATTTCCGCTCTTTTTTTGCTTTTCCCGGCTGTTGCTTTATTGATGATATCTAATACATCAAGTTTTTTCAACTGATCTTTTTTCCCAAGGTTGAAGAAGAATCTTACCATGTTTTCGTCCTTTCTTCTAGGTTTTCCACCACGGTCTCTGCTATCTCTGCTGCCTCTGGTATCACGATCTCCACGTTCTCTTCCTCTGTCTCTGTCCCTGTCGCGTCCTCTGTCTCTTCTTGAATAATCATCATCTCTGGTACTGAACTTCTGCTCAACAAGGTCATGCTTATCTTTGTAGTACAACGCAAGATCTTTCAACTGGAACTGTAACAATTTATGAACAAGTTCTTCTTTAGTGAAAGCACTCAGATCAGGAATCAAACTGTCGTTGAATTCAAATATATCTTCTTCGTGTTCTGTAAATAGTTTTTCAAAAACTCCTCCAACCTGAGCTTTGATAATATCATCACCCGTTGGAATAAATTTTTCTACAATATCAATCTTAGTTGCAGATTTGATCTGTTTCAGCTTTCTGCTTTCTTCCGGCTTTATTAATGCCATTGAAATACCGTCTTTTCCAGCTCTTCCGGTTCTTCCGCTTCTGTGAACGAATACTTCCGGATCATCAGGTAAAGAATAATGGATCACGTGGGTTAAAGAGTTCACATCCAAACCTCTTGCAGCAACGTCAGTTGCAACAAGGATATCAATGTTTTTCAGTCTGAATTTCTTCATTACCGTATCTCTCTGTGCCTGGGAAAGATCTCCGTGAAGAGCATCTGCCGCATAACCATTCTGCATCAAGAAATCTGCGACTTCCTGAGTTTCCATTCTTGTTCTGCAGAAAAGAATAGAATACTGGTTAGGGTTTGCATCAATTAATCTCTTAAGAGCTTCTTTTTTCTGACGGTAACCCACTACATAGTATTCATGCTTAATGTTCTTTTTAACCTCGTTAATAGAACCTACAGAAATACGGTGAGGATTGGTAAGATAATTTTTAGAAATTCTCTCTACTTCTTTGTTCATCGTTGCCGAGAATAAGAAAGTTTGCTTTGTGTCAGGTGTTTCGCTTAAAATTGTTTCCAATTCATCTTTGAAACCCATAGAAAGCATTTCATCAGCCTCGTCTAAAACTAACCAATGAATGGCAGAAAAATCAAGTGCTTTTCTGTTGATAAGGTCAATTACTCTACCAGGAGTACCTACAATAATTTGTGGCTTGTCCTTTAAAGAGCGAATTTGATCCATAATACTGCTTCCACCGTAAACCGCTGTGGTTTTGATGTCTTTCATGTATTTGGAATAATTTTTTATGTCTTTAGAAATCTGAAGACATAATTCCCGTGTCGGACAAAGGACCAAAAATTGGATTTTGCGACTCGTTTCGTCAATCATATCCAAAATCGGAAGCGAAAACGCTGCTGTTTTGCCTGTCCCTGTCTGCGCAAGTGCGATCAAATCGCGAATATCTGAAAGAATGAAAGGGATAGTCTGTTTTTGGATTTCTGTCGGGCTTTCATAACCCAGTTCGCCAACTGCCTTAAGGATGTCAGGACTTAAATTGGACTCCGTAAATAAATTCATTAAATATTTTAAAATTTTTGCAAAGATACAACAAATATTTGATTTGTTTTTGAATAAAGTTTTAAATATGTAAACTTTAATTCAGAATCCTTTAATAATTTCTTAATTTTTAAAAAATTAAATCCAAAAAAACACGGTCTGCATTAAAAACATGTTAAACATTATTTTTTTTTATTAAATTGGATTGATTTTTTCGGTATTATTTATGAATTTTCAAAAATAACATTATTCATGGTAAATTTTTCTTTAAAATTACCTTTCTTTCCCAACCGCGTTATTTCCTTTAGCTGCCGCAGTTTTTAGATATTGATCACTCAATAGTTAAGCATAATTTTCTTTACGTCCGGTTATTTTAAGTATTATATTTATTTTTTTAAACTGCAGGAATTGCCTGCTTTTATTTTAAGGCATGGACTGCAGTATATAAGTTTGGTCAGCATAACTTTATTTTTTAACTTGGTTTAAATAAATTCAACAGCACATCATATTAAACATTAAAAACATGAATAGTATAAATCCGGAAACACTGACATTTCTAAAAAACCTAACCGTTAACAACAACCGTGAATGGTTTAATGAAAATAAAGCCGCTTATACCGAGGCACAGGAAAATGTTATTACCTTCCTTGATGGACTGATCAAAGAAATGTCCGGTTTTGATGAAGAATTAGGGAAAATTGATGGTAAAAAATCACTCTTTAGAATTTACAGGGATACAAGGTTTTCAAAAGACAAATCACCATACAAAACCAATTTTGGAGCATCTCTGGGAATGGGCAAAGGAAGCCAGAAAGGAGGCTATTATCTTCATATGGAACCAGGAAAGTCTTTTCTTGCAGGCGGTATCTATATGCCGGAATCGTCTGTCCTGAAAGAAGTAAGGAAAGAAATTTCGTTATATGGCGACGATTTCCTTAAGATCATCAATCAAAAAGACTTCAAAAAGCACTTCCCAGAGCTGGATCAGGATGATAAACTGAAAAAAATTCCTCAGGGATTTGAGAAAGAAGATCCAATGGGCGAATATCTGAAATTAAAGAATTTTATTGTGATTTATTATTTAAAAGACGAAGAAATTCTGGATAAAAAAGCCATAAAAAACATCACTAAGATCTTTAAGCTTATGAAGCCTTTTAATGATTTCCTGAATGCCCCCTTTCAATAAAATTTTGATTAATTTTCTTTGCGTACTACATATTTTTTAACGCAAAGGGTAATTTTTAACCTTGTAATTTTAAACCTGCAAAGAGGGAATCAATTGCATTGATTTGATGAAGCAGAGATATGATACCTTAATCAATACATTTTAATTAAGATTAGTATTAAAAAGAATCTGCTTGATCTGCTAAATCTGCGAGAAACTTTTTGCACTCGCAGATTTAGCAGATCAAGCAGATATTGATATTCTTTATTCTTAAAACTTCATTACATCTTTCACTACTCCATTTTTCTGGGTATGCTGCAGTAATTCTGTTTCGATAAATGCTTTGATTGTATCTTCAGATCCATTGTCAGGGAATAGAAGATGAACATTAGCTCCTGCATCCAGTGTGAAGAATAGCGGAAGAGCCGTTTCTCTTCTAAAATCCCAGATCTTATTGATCACTTCCAGTGTTCCGGTTTTCATCAGGATAAAAGCAGGATCACTCATCATCATCATGGCGTGAAGAGTAAGTGCTTCATGTTCTACCAATGTGATGAACTGTTCCATATTTCCGCTTTTAAGAATTTCCTTCATCGGAACAAAATTGTCTCTTGCTTCCTGAAATCTTCTTTCAGCATAAGGATTGGTATTCATCAAGCCGTGTCCTACCGTTGAGGAAACACTTTTCTGGCCTTCATGGATCAACAGCACCCAGTCGTTGAAGCTTTTAAATATATCATGAATTTCGGTATCCGGATATTTTACCGCAAACAGATCTGAACTTCCTGCTACCTCATCTGATGTTCCCCAGACCACCAATCCATTGTATAGACTTCTGCATGCGCTTCCGCTTCCTAATCTTGCTAAAAATGATGCTTTTCTTAATGATTCTTCTTCAGATTGATCTCCTGAAAATTCTGCATCCAGCTTCATCAGGCATTTGGCAATAGCTCCGAACCCAGAAGCAGAGCTCGCAATCCCGGAACTGTGGGGAAAGGTATTTTCTGTTTTGATGATGTATTTTCCTTTCAGAATCCATGGAAGATACTGTTCAATATTTTTAAAATACTTTTCTATTTTTTCAGCAAATTTCACCTCCTCATTTCCTGACAGGAAAGTCTGAACAGAGAAAGGTTCATCTGCCAGAAATTCTATAGAAGTATTGGTCTTACAATGATTCAATGTATAACTGATGCTTGGGTTTGCAGGAATCTGATTATCGTATTTGCCCCAGTATTTGATCAGGGCAATATTGGATGGACAGCTTTCTGAAACTGTCTGAGTATGGATAGTGAAATTTTGTTTTCCTAGGAATTCTTGTGTTGTCATAGTCTGATTTAAAATGGTAAAACGCTTTTATTTAACCACAAAAGTCACAAAAGAATCTTAACACTTGAGTTATTGATAAAGTTAGATAAAACTGTCTATTCTAGACCACTTAAGTTTTCAAAAATCTCTGACTTTTTATTGAAAAAGCCGTTTGTGTCTTTTGTGATTTAGATCGTTTTATTTTAATACATTTTTTCTATAATATCTGCATATTTTTTAAGAACCACATTTCTTTTGACCTTCAATGTAGGCGTAATTTCGCCTGTATTGATATCAAATTCAGCAGGCATTAATGTGAATTTTTTCACTTTTTCAAAATCCGCCAGGTGAACCTGCAGTTCTTTAATTTTTTCTTTGTATAAAGCAATGATTTTCTCATTTTCCACCGCTTCTTCCCAGTTGGTAAAAGGAATATTGTTTTTCTTCATAAAGTCCTGCAGAAACTCGAAGTTAGGAACGATAAGAGCTGAAACAAACTGCCTGCCTTCCGCTACAAGCATAATCTGCTGGATAAAATTATTATTGGTAAGAAGATTCTCGATCTGCTGTGGGGCTACGTATTTTCCGTTGGACGTTTTCATCAGATCTTTGATCCTGTCTGTGATAATCAGGTTTCCTTTATCATCAAATTTTCCGGCATCCCCGGTTTTGAACCATCCGTCTTCCGTGAAAACTTTCTGTGTTTCTTCGGGTTTATTGTAATAGCCTTTCATAATCCCGTTTCCTTTAGCCTGGATCTCGTCATTTTCTCCGATGCGGATTTCTACACCCGGCAAAGGTTTTCCGCTTGTTCCGTGCTCGAAATGTGTTAATGGGAAAAGCGTCAGTGTTGCCGTTGTTTCGGTCAGTCCATAGCCTACTGTTACGTGAATTCCCACCGAGTCGAAGAATTTTGTAACTTCCGGTGAAAGGGATGCTCCTCCACAAGGTAGGAACCACAGCCTTCCGCCCATCTTTTCTTTAATTTTGCTGAACACCAACATATCTGCCACGGATTCTTTCAGTTTTAACCCGAGAGGAATCTGTTTTTCGTTTCTTCTCAGTTCTGCAGTCTGCCATCCTGTTGCCAATGCCCAGTCGAAGATTTTTTTCTTCAATGATGAACCTTCTTCTGCTTTTTCGAGAACACCGGCATATACTTTCTGGAAAAACCTCGGCACCGCACACATCATGGTAGGTTTCACTTCTTCCAGAGTTTTGGCAATATTTTTTGGATCTTCTAAGAAATAAACTCTCGCACCACCATACAAACAAAGCAGGCTCCAGCTTCTTTCGAAAACATGGCTTAATGGAAGAAATGCCAATGACAATTCTTCTTCAAAATTTTTGAATTTAAAAAATTCAAAATGGGAATCGAAAGCTTTGATGAAATTGCCATGAGTAAGCATTACGCCTTTTGGAGTTCCTGTAGTTCCAGAAGTATAGATCAGGGTTGCTGTATCGTCATATTCTTTTTTACAGATCTCCAGTTTAGGAGAAGATTTGGCAATGAAATCTTCGAGGTAAAAACTATTGAATTCTTTCTTGATCCAGACAGATTTTTTGGAAACAATAATGGTTTCCAATTGATTTTCTTCTTTCTGCAACAACTCCAGACAGGCATCATACTGCTCCTGGCTGCCAACAAGCACAGCCTTTGCAGAGGAATCATTAATGATATATTCTGCCTGCTCTGCATTATTGGTAGAGTAAACAGGTACGGTAACCGCACCAATGGCCATTGAGGCCAGATCAAAAATCATCCATTCAGAGGAATTATCTGAATAAATGGCTACTTTATCATTTTCCTGAATTCCTGCATTTTTTAGTGCATTGGCTGTTTTAAAAACGATTTCACCGAATTTTTTCCAGCTCAGTTCTTTCCACGCCTCATCTTTCTTTTTAAAGCCTATCGCTGATTTTACCGGATGCTTTTCTACATTTTTAAGGATAATTGCTGCTGCAAGATTCATGAATTCAGCTTTTTGTCGTTAATATAATTTTTAAGATGAAAATCAATACTGTCCTTCACAGGAATAAATTGATAATCAAGTTCTTTTTTAATTTTTTGGTTGGAAATGGTATTAAGCGATGATATGGATTCAACATTTGATTTGGTGATGATTCTCAGCTTCGGAATCAGCCATCCAAAAAGGATATTGGCAAATCTCCCCAGGCTCAATTGAGATTTTGTAAGGATTTTCGCTTCTTTCAGACCAAGCTGTGATCTGATCTGTTTTCCAAGCTCTGCATATCTTTTATTTTCGGAAATGAGAATAAAACGTTCTCCGAAAGCATTCTTTTCCATGAGCTCAATGGAAATCCGAGCAGCATCTCTAACGTCTATATAACTGGTTCCCCCTGAAAATGTAAAGCCGTTTTTTTCAAACGTAGGAAATATATCTCCACTGCTCTGTCCCCAGTTTCCACTTCCGATGATCATTCCCGGATTCACAATTATGGTGTTCAGCCCTTCAGCAGACGCTCTCCAGACTTCCATTTCAGCAAGATGTTTGGAAACAGCATAAGCAGAATGTTCTTCTTTGGGATTAAATTCTGAAGTTTCGTCCAGTTCTCCTTTTTCATTAAAAACATCCAAAACAGCAATTGTGCTTACGTGCAGAAATTTTTTCACTTCTGTACCTTCGCAGGCAAACAACAGATTTTCTGTACCTTTTACATTGGTATGGTACATTTCTTTTGCATCATGAGGATGGAAACTTACTTTTGCGGCGCAGTGATAAACCTCATCTACCCCTTTCAATGCATTTTGAAGGGAATCAAGATTATCAAAATCTACGTCTACCCACTCGATCTTATTAAAAAGATCTTCGGGATTCTCCGTATAGAAGCCGTAAGAATGTTTTACATCGTTCAAATTGCTGCCCGGTCTTTTGGAGGCACGTACGTCTCTTCCTCTTTTTAAAAGTTCCAAAACGATTACTCTACCCAAAATTCCCGTTGCTCCTGTTACAAATATCATTTACTGATTTAATTTATTTTTCCGCTCCCAAGCATTGTCTGCCATACAGGTTTATATATCGTATTTTTAATACCTTCTGTATGATAAGGATTCTTTTTATTTCCTTTATTGGGATTCTCTAATGAAAAGTCTATTTTTTTATCTAAGGCAAAGATATGATCTTTTGGGATTTTTAATGCGGTACATATTTCTATTAAAGATTTAGCAGCTACTTCATCAATATGATAGGCGGCATACCATTTCTCTACCGGTGTTTTGCTTTTATTAAAATACCAGCCGGCAATTTTTTTCTCTTTAGAATCTGAATAATCCCAACCGCCTGAAAAGCTAATGACCCTGTCTACAGAATTATTCTGAGCAATAAATTCTGCCATACCTCCGCCTTGTGACTGTCCGGCAATGGCAATTTTGTTCCAATCAGGATTTTCATTTTTCAGATAGACAGACCAGCCTCCCTGAAGATCAGATTTTGAAAGACTTTGTAACAGTTTTGTCAGCCTGGGTACTATTGCATCCTGAGGCTTATCCGGAATTAAAGAAAAAGCGGGTGTTCCGTAAATTCTCATCCTTCTAAATTCAGCAGCACAATCTGTATCTGAATTTAAAGTATCCCCTATGCAAACCTGAGAAACTCCCGGTTCAGAGATAAACGAAAGTGCAATTACTCTATACCCGCTTTCTAAAGCCGTATTGATAAATAATTCGGGAACATGTTTTGTTGTTCCTCCTGTTCCTGTAAGCCAAAGCAAAATTTTATTATTTTTTACTTTTGGATCATAAAAAACAATATGGGGATCGTCCGCCATCCGGACAGATTGATCTAGCTTGCTTGGTTTCACTTTAATTATTTTGTAAACAGCTGAATCTATATTTTTTTGTGCTGTTACCATTACAGGAACATACATTAAAGCTATAATTATAACCAGAATGTTCCTACTAATACCTTTTTTCATTCCTTTATGTGCTTATTTCACAAAGGTAGTATTTTAGCTAATGATAAAAGTATTTTTGCATGGCTGTTGCTTAAATTTTATGACTTTTTAGGAATTGTTGAAAATTAGATTTATTTATACCAAAATCCTATTATTTCTTCTTGGCGCTTTGTCGCAGAGAACGTCTGCGATACTTTTGGAAATCAGGTTTTCTTCCGTTAAATTATCTAACCAGAAAAATTCTCCTGCAGCATTGATCTCGATGAAATAGTATTCGTCTTCGGGAGAAACAATGATGTCTATAGCACCATAATCTACATTGTAAACATCTAAAAGTTCCAGAAGCTTAGCTTCAATATCTGAAGGAAGTTCTGTTCTTATCCATTTGGTAAGCAGATTTACCCCGTCTTTTCTCCAGTCCACCTTTGCATCTTCGGACTGCTGGGAATCTATTTCAA